>CAZFIV010000117.1:0-23216 GCA_964519665.1 uncultured Myxococcales bacterium | reverse complement strand
AACCGACGAAAGCCGAAGGCGGCGCGGCGAGCAGACGGGGTGAGAACCAGCGACATTACTGCGATCCAAGTGAATCGGCGCTCTAGAGGGCATCGCGCGCTTCGCGGCGGCGCTGCAGGCCTTCACGCGGCGCGTCGTCGCCGAGGACAAGTACCACCAGACGATCACGGTGGCTTTCCTGATGCTGATCGTCGAGCGACGGTCGGCGGGGGAAGATTGGTCTGCGTTCGTCGCCCGCAACGCCGACTGGCTCGCCGAGGGCCGCCACGCCGCCCTTCGGCCGCATTACTCGCCCGGCGTTCTGGCGAGTGAGGAAGCGCGACAACACTTCTTGCCGCCCGACATCCGCTGAGAGCCAGCTGCCCTGCTCAACGATCCCGCCGCCTCTCGCGTCGACGGCCGAGCGTCGTTGGCTCGCGCCCGTTGAGTGACAACGGAACACAGGTATGCAACCGACCGGGCATGGACTTGTTCTTTCCCCAGGGGCTTCGCACCGGGTTCCTCGTGCACGTCGAAACCAAGCTTCTTCAGGTGCGAATGGTGTCCAGCACCATCCGGCACCTACGTTAAGGAGCTTCGAACCAGATGGTACCGCCCGTCGTGTGGGCTCCGGCCGGCTTACCGCTCACCGAACCAGGTACGAACCAGATGCGGTCGGCAGTTTGAACGCTCAGGTGGCCCCGCGCCTCAGCAACGTGATCGGATTCGACGACGCGCCTTTTTCGAGGACGCACCGGGGCGATGTTCGCCTTATCGGCGCCGTGTGCTCTCGAACCCGCCTCGACGGGGTGGTCTCGGGCCGGGTTCGGCGCGACGGGGTCAACTCGACCCGAGTGATGGCCGAGTTGGTGTTGGGCTCCAAATTCGACGGCCACGTGCAAGCAGTCCTGCTGCAGGGCGTCGCGGTGGCCGGCTTCAACGTGGTCGACGTCGTCGGCTTGAGCGAACGGCTCCAGGTGCCGGTGTTGGTCGTAGCGCGCAAGCAACCCAACTTTCAGAGAATCCGACGCACGCTCGAGACGAGCATTCCGGGGGGCGCGACAAAGTGGCGGCTGATCGAGCGGCTCGGACCCATGGAACCTATCCGCGACGTCTTCGTCCAACGGGCGGGACTCAGCCTCGCCGAGGCTCAGCGTCTCCTTTCGGTCACGACCCTCCACGGCAACTTGCCCGAGGCCCTCCGCCTCGCGCACATCATCGCCGGCGGGGTAACGACGGGCATCAGTCGGGGCCGCGCCTAATACTCGACGGCGGGGGTCATCCACCCAAAACTCTCGACGGCGAGTACTCGAGCGGAGCTTGCGCAGCGATCCCACGGTCGTACCGCAGATTCGAAGCAAAGCCCGAGCCTCCCTCACAACGAGATGAGGACCGCAACGCCGATCGAATACAGGCCGAGCAGCAACACCCCTTCGAAGCCGATCCCCGCCTTGTCGCGGGCGACCAAACCCGCCGCGAGCACCGCGGTCATCAGCATGGTGAGCGCTAACAAGAACTGAGTTCCGGCGTCGACCGCCGCGTATACCGGGCCGGCCCGGTACGCGACGTCAGCAGCAAACAGAAACAGGACGTCGAACGTGTTCCCGCCCACGATATCACCGATCGCGAGGGTCAACGCGCCGATCCGGACCGCCGCGATGACCGTAATGAGTTCGGGAAGCGAGGTGACGACGCTGGTAAGCAGCCCGCCGACGACACTGCCCCGGATGCCCGTCTCCTGAACCAGCGACAGACCCGCATGGCCCACGAGGAAACCGGTCGTCGCGACGATGCCCGCCATGACGGCAAACCGAAGCCACAATCGAAGGACCGGTCCGTCGTTTTGGCTGGCGCTCGGAACGTCGACCCTGGTCTCGACCGTGCGACGGGGCCACCACATGGGCTCTTCGTGACTACGACGGGTAATGATGAGCCCCCCGACGTACGTCAACACCAGCAGCGGCGTCACCACATGAACACCGCCGATCGCGAATTCGGGCAGGACGATCCCGATGAAGACCAGCGCCCCGAGAGCGATGAGCACGAGGGCCTGGAGGAGATTCGGGACCGAAGCTGCGGCGTGTTCGAGATTTGCGCGGCGATACGACAGGTCAGCGAGGGCCACGAACATCGTCTGCGCCGCAATCCCGCCGAGCGCATTGCTGACCGCGAAGGATGCGTTACCACCGATCGCGCCGATGACCGTCGTGATCAGCCCGGGCAGTGAGGTACTGGCGCCCAGCAGTACGGCGCCGGCGACGGCTTCCCCCATTCCCGTGCGGTCGGCCAGCCGGTCCACGACCCGCGCAAAGAGCAGTCCAATCCACACGAGCACGATCGCCGACGCGACGAATACACCGATCGAAACGGCAACGGGCCAGGCCGGAAGCACCACCGGCTCACCATAACTGCTCCCGATACCGCTCGATACTTGGCGTCGACCGAACGCGAACGTCACCGGCTCGTCCCCGCCGCGCGAGACCGCGGTGGACCAGGCGCAAGCTTCGTTCCTCGACGGTAACCAACGCCGCGCTTCGGTTGCATACGGCACGCATTCGACTGACCCCGGCGCTGGCACGTCCGATGCATTTTTGAATCGACGCATGCGCTCGTTGGCCACCAATGAACAGGCCCCCGGAAGCATCACCGCAATCCGTGGAAACGTGGTCGATGTGGGTTTCGGCGCGCAGCTGCCCCCTCGCCACCGCAGGCTTCGGACCGGCGCGTCACTTTCGACCGTGCTCGAGGTCCAGACTCACCTCGACACCCAGACCGTCCGCTGCGTCGCCCTCAACGGAACTCGGAGGCTTCAGCGCGGGATGACCGTCCTCGATACCGGTAGCACCCTCGACGTGCCGGTGGGCAATGCGCTGCTCGGCCGTATGCTCAATGTATTCGGAGACCCGATCGATGGCGGCCCAGCCATCGAGGGGGAGCGGTGGCCGATCCATCGTCCTCAGCTCCCTCTGGCCGCGCGGGCGACCGGAACTCATATCCTCGAAACGGGCATCAAAGCCATCGATCTGCTCGCGCCGCTCGAAGAGGGAGGCAAGGCCGGGCTCTTCGGAGGCGCCGGTGTCGGCAAGACCGTGCTGATCAACGAGCTGATCTACAACATGGCGGAACACCACGAGGGCGTAAGTCTATTCTGTGGGATCGGCGAGCGGATGCGGGAAGCCGAGGAGATGTATCGGGCAATGGCCGAATCCGGGGTGCTCGAGAAGGCCGTGCTCATCTACGGACAGATGAATGAGCCGCCGGGCGCCCGCTTTCGGGTCGGCCACGCCGCCCTCACCGTCGCCGAGCACTTTCGTGACGTGCTCCGGAAGAACGTGTTGCTGTTGATCGACAACGTCTTTCGGTTCGTTCAGTCCGGCACCGAGGTTTCGGGTTTGATGGGCCGCATTCCTTCACGCGTGGGTTATCAGCCAACCCTGGCCACCGAGCTGGCCGCGCTGCAAGAGCGGATCTGCAGCTCGCACTCGGCGACCATGACCTCTGTGCAGGCCGTCTACGTTCCGGCCGACGATCTGACCGATCCGTCGGCGACCCACATCTTTGCGCATCTGTCGGCGTCGATCGTCCTGTCACGCCGTCGAGCCAGCCAGGGCTTCTATCCAGCCATCGATCCCCTGCAGGCCGACTCCAAAATGCTGATGCCCGCGGTGGTCGGCGCGAAGCACCACCATGTCGCACAACAGGTGAGAAGGACGCTGGCCGAGTACGAGGAGCTCAAAGACATTATTTCGATGCTCGGTCTCGAGGAACTCTCAAGAAAAGATCGTCAGACCGTCGACCAGGCGCGACGACTCGAGCGGTATCTCACCCAACCGTTCTTCACGACCGAGCACTTCACGGGCAAGGGCGGCCGCCGCGTGGCCCGGGAACGGGTCGTCGACGACTGCGCTCAGATCCTCAGTGGCGACCTCAACCATCTCCCTGAATCAGCCTTCTATATGATCGGGTCGCTCGACGACCTTCCCCCGCGGAGCCCCCGGTCGAGAGAGTCGCCATGACGTCCGACGGCGACACCACCCACATGCGTCTGCAGGTCATCTTGCCGACCGACGTACTCGTCGACGAGCCGGTCGTCAAGGTCCTTGCGGAGGCCCCTGAGGGGGCCTTCTGCTTACGACCGCGCCACGTAGACCTGGTCACCACGCTCGTCCCGGGCATCCTCTCGTTCGTCGACCTTCGCGAGACGGAGAGTTTCGTAGCGACCGACACTGCGTTGCTCGTGAAGTGCGGGCAAGACGTCTGGGTCAGTACCCCGAACGCCGCCCGCGGGCCCGAAATCGAGCAACTCGAAGCCCTCGTGCGAGACCGGTTCCTCCGACTCGACGACGCGGAGCGCCGAGCGCGCACGGCGTTGGCCCGCCTCGAAGCGGGAACGCTCCGAGGCTTCATGGAACTCAAGGAGCTGAGCCATGAATGACCCGCCCCGCGCCGGCCCCGACGACCTGAGCCGTCAGGTTCGCAAGCGCGCGCTCCGAAAGGCGCGCGGTCGCAGAGACCGCCATCGCTCGGTATGGTTCGGGCTCGGGATGTTCGGGCTCGTCGGTTGGTCGGTGGCCGTTCCGGCGGTCATCGGCGCCGCGATCGGCCGGTGGCTCGACGAACGCTGGCCCTCAGAGGTGTCCTGGACCCTGACCCTCCTGATCATCGGCGTCGGACTCGGGTGCGCCGTCGCGGCCTATTGGGTTCGACAGGAGGCCCCCAAATGATCCTCACCGCCTTCGTCTTCGGTTTCGTGTTCGGTCTCTTTTACTTCGGTGCCCTGTGGCGGCAGGTCGCGAGGTGGTCCGAGCGGCCTCCGGCCGGCGCGCGCGTTATGGTTGGCACCTTCGCGCGCCTCGTCGCGGCGATGGCCATGTTCGCGGCTGTGGCGACCCTCGGGTTCGGTCCACTGGTCGCGATGACCGTCGGGTTCTTGGGGAGTCGGATCCTGCTCCTCCAATGGGTCATGAGTGACCGCGGAGGTGCGGCATGATGCTCAGCCCGGACAGTTGGGTGATCTTCGACTGGGGCCCGCTGTCGATCAACGCAACCATCGTCTTCACCTGGGCCATCATGGTCTTGTTGGTCGGCACGTGCTGGCTGGCTACCCGCGGCCTGACGGCCACGACCGAGCTATCTCCGTGGCAGAACTTTCTGGAGAGCCTGGTGGTCGGCATCCATGAGCAGATCGAGCAGATCGGCCAGCGGTCGCCGCGTCGGTTCCTTCCTTTCGTGGGCACGCTGTTCATGTTCATCGCGACCGCCAACGTGCTGATGGTGGTGCCGGGGTACATCGCGCCGACCGGTTCGCTATCGACGACGGTCGCGCTGGCCATCTGCGTCTTCGTCGCGGTGCCGTTCTATGGCATTCGCCGCGAAGGCCTCGTTGGCTACCTGTCGTACTACGTTCGACCAACCTGGTTCATGCTGCCGTTCAACATCATCGGGGAGTTGTCGCGCACGCTCGCTCTCGCGGTGCGGCTGTACGGCAACATCATGAGCGGAACGGTGATCGTGGCCATCCTCGTCACGCTCACGCCGTTCTTGTTCCCGGTCGTCATGCAGCTGCTCGGCCTCCTGACCGGCATGATCCAAGCCTACATCTTCGCGGTACTGGCGATGGTCTACATCGCGTCCGCGACCTCCGCGCATGAGGCCTCCACAGACGCCTCGGCGGATACGAAAGGATGAATTATGGACGTCACATCGATCATCGCCGCGGTCTCCATCGCAACGGCCGGTCTGACCATCGCCATCGGCTCCATCGGCCCTGCTCTGGGCGAAGGCCGCGCGGTGTCGCAGGCCCTCGCGGCCATCGCTCAGCAGCCCGACGAGGCACGAACCATCACTCGGACCCTCTTCGTCGGCCTCGCGATGATCGAGTCGACGGCGATCTACTGCTTCGTCATCGCCATGATCCTGATCTTCGCAAACCCGTTCTGGCGGGCGGTGACCGAGGGATGAGCGATGGACATCAACTGGATCACGGTCTTCGCACAGGTCGTCAACTTTCTGGTGCTGGTCGCTTTGCTTCGTCGGTTCCTGTATCGCCCGGTCTTGGAGGCCATGGATCGGCGACAGGCGACGATCCGCAACCACCTCGCCGAGGCCGATGAACGGCGGCGCACCGCCGACCGAGACGCCGAGCACCTCGCGGAAGAGCGCCGAGCGCTCGCCAAAAAGCGGGACGAACTGCTCGCTGACGCCGCCGAGGCCGCCGAACGTGAGAAGCGCCGGTGGCTGGAGACCGCCCGCATGGAAGTCGCGGAGACGCGGGCCAGCTGGCGGCTGCAGGTCGAGCAAGAGAAGGAAGAGTTCTTGCGAAACCTCCGGCATCGGTCGGTCGACGCGGTTCAGACCTTGATGGGGCGGGTGCTTCGGCAACTCGCCGACGCCGACCTGCAGGCTCAGGTCGTGAGCACGTTCATCCGACGCCTCGAGCCACTCGACGAGACCACCCGCCACGCGCTCACCACCACTTCGGAGCCGATGCGTATCCGAAGCGCGTTTCCGCTCGCGCCCGCGGACCGTCAACGTCTGACTCAGGCTGTGCATGAACATCTGGGCGACAACATCGAGGTTCGATACGCCGACGCACCCGAGCTCGGGTGCGGTATCGAGCTCATCGGCGGCGGGGCTCGGCTGAGCTGGAACCTCGAGTCGCACCTGGAGCACCTTCGGTCGGCGCTCGAGGCGCCGGCCCGGCAGTGGAGCTAGCCATGTTGCAGTCCGTCCTCGACGGGGTGATGGCCGACCTCGACGCGCTGGCGACCGTTCCGAGTCCGGCCCTGCGGAGCACGGACGTCGGCGAGGTGCTTCAGATCGGTCACGGCATCGCGCGGGTCCGCGGTCTACCGAGTATCGGAAGCGAAGAGATCGTGCGGTTTCCCGGTGGGGTGCTCGGGGTCGCGATCAACCTGGAACCCACCGAGGTCGGGGTCATGCTGCTCGGGGACAGCGAGGCCCTTACCGCAGGTGTCGACGTCCGCGCGACAGGCCGAGAGGCCGACACCCCCGTCGGCGAACCCTTGCTCGGTCGCGTGATCGACGCGACCGGACGGCCGCTCGACCAGGGGACTCCGCTCGACGCCACCGAGCGCCTCCCGATCGAGCGGGACGCGCCCACGGTCATCGAACGCGCGCCGGTGACCGTTCCGCTTCAAACCGGGCTGAAGGTCGTGGATGCGCTGGTTCCGATCGGCCGCGGCCAACGCGAGCTGATCATCGGTGATCGCCAGACCGGCAAGACCACCGTCGCCCTCGATGCGATCATCAATCAACGCGGCACCGACGTCATCTGTATCTACTGTGCGGTCGGCCAGCGCGGCACGGCGGTCGCGCGGGTCATCGACGCGCTCAAGCGACATCGGGCCTTCGACAACACGATCGTAGTGGTGGCCTCCGACGACGATCCGCCTGGGTTGCGCTTCGTGACGCCCTACGCCGCGACGACGATGGCCGAATACTTCATGGCGCAGGGCCGACACGTGCTGATCGTGTACGACGACCTGACCCGCCATGCCCGTGCCTACCGGGAGCTGTCACTGCTGCTGCGGCGACCGCCGGGGCGCGAAGCATACCCGGGTGACATTTTTTATGTTCACTCCCGCTTGCTCGAGAGAGCCACCTATCTAAGACCGGAGCGTGGCGGTGGATCACTGACCGCGCTTCCGATCGTCGAGACGCAGGCGCAAGATATCTCGGCGTACATTCCGACGAACCTCATTTCGATCACCGATGGGCAGATCTATCTGTCCCCGACCCTCTTTCGAAAAGGAGTATTGCCGGCCGTCGACGTGGGTAAGTCCGTATCGCGGGTCGGCGGCAAGACCCAGCTCGCCGCCTTTCGCCGAGTGTCCGCCAGCTTGCGTCTTGCGTACGCTCAGTTCGAAGAACTCGAGGCGTTTGGGCGTTTCGCCACCCGCCTCGACGAGGCTACTCGACAGACGCTGCGGCGAGGGCAACGCGTTCGCGAGATCCTCAAGCAACCCCCGAACCAGCCTCTTTCGGTGGCCGATCAGGTCGTGGCGCTGGCCGCCGCCGACGCTGGGCTGCTGACAGACATTCCCCTCGCCGACATCGCCGCCGCCGAACGAGCGGTGCGGGAGCGAGTGAACACCGAGCTACCCGACCTGTGCGGCCTTCTCGGAACGGACGGTTCCCTGGATGCGGCCCAGTGGCGGGTCCTCCGAGCGACGAGCGTCGACGCGCTCAGCGCCTTCTCGCGGGAGGCCACGTGAAGTCACTGGAGCAGCTCGGTCGGCAGCTCGCGAGCATGCACGACCTGCAGACACTCGTACGCACGATGAAAGCGCTGTCGGCGGCGAGCATCGTACAGTATGAGCGAGCCGTCGTCGCGCTTGCCAGCTACGTGAACACCGTCGAACTCGGCCTGCAAGTCGCTCTGCGAGCGGCATCGCCGCGGCCCGAGACACCGACCCCGAAGCGGACCACCGCCGTCATCTTCGGCTCCGACCACGGACTGTGCGGCCGCTTCAATGAAAACGTGGCGGCTTTCGCGCTCGAGCATCTCGCCGGCGCCGAAGTCGGTCGTCTGATCGCCGTTGGGGCACGGTTGGAATCCGACCTGTCGGCGGTGGGCGCGTCGGTCGAACGGGTGTTTCGAGTCCCCAGTTCCGCCGGCCATATCACGCGAACGGTGCAAGAGATCCTGGTTGCGCTCGAAGACCTCACGTACGAACCCGAACGGGGCCGCGTTCTCCTATTCCACAACCGAACTGTCCACCGGCAAGTCGTGCCGAAGGTGGTAGAGCTGCTCCCCTTGTCGGAGGCCCGCGTTCGGGAATTCGCGGGTCGACCGTGGCCGTCACGTCGCCTGCCCACGATGACCGCGGAGCCCCGAGCCTTGCTCGGACGGCTGCTCCGGCATCTGTTCGTCGTCTCCCTCTTTCGGGCCTGCGCCGAATCGTTGGCGAGCGAGCACGCCAGTCGGTTGGCCGCGATGCAGGCGGCCGAGCGCAACCTTGCGGAGCGGGTCGACGAACTCAAGGCGCAGCTTCGATGGGCCCGCCAGAACACCATTACCGCCGAGCTGCTCGACATCGTTTCGGGCTTCGAAGCCACCCGAGCGTGAGTGATCTTCCGCGATCTGAGGAGCCGACTACAGTGGGACGACCGCGTTGGCTTCGGCCGACCGATAGAGGCCGTCGAGGATGTTCATGACCGTGACGCCTTCATAGGGCGAGCCGTGGAATGGGAGCCCATCTTCGACCGCCGCGACGAACTCCGCCCACTCGGCATCCCAAGATAGGTCGTCGTCGTCGAACACTGTCGTCTCGGTATAAGGCCGGTCTCCTAGGGTCCGGCGACGTGCCACCGTCAATCGATGTTGACCATACCGCGTCCCGAGGCCCTCCACCCTCAGTGAACCCTGAGTTCCGGTCACCTCGAACTCGAAGTGCTCGGCCCACTCGGTCCAGCTGGTATGCAGAATCGCGACCGCTCCGCGTTCGAATCTCAGCATTGCGAACGCGCTGTCTTCCAGGGGTTTGATCGGCCAGGCGGCGGTCTGAAGAAACGCGATCGCTTCTTTGGGTTCACCCGCGAACCAGTGCACCAGGTCGACGACGTGAAGGCCATGGTCGGTCAGCTGGCCGCCAGCGACGAGCTCGCGGTCTTCTCGCCACCATTCCGCCCCGTGGCCGACCGATGCCGGCCGAACACCGTGCCCGTACCGAGCTCGGATATGAATGATCTCACCGATAACCCCTTCCGAGTAGTAGGCATGCGCGCGGGTGAGGCCCGGATAATATCGGTGATGAAGGCCGATCTTCAAGACGCAGCCGACCGCCGTGGCGGCCTCGCTCATGGCGACCGCCTCGGAGACGTTTCGGCCCATCGGGGCCTCGACCAACACATGACGGCCCGCTTTCAGGGCAGCGATCGATGCTTCGGCGAGGGACACGTGCGGCGTGCAAACCACCGCCACGTCGATGGTCGCCTCTAAGAACAGGGGTGACCACTCGCGGGCGAATGGCACGCCGTGCTGGTCCGCGAGGCGCTGGGCGGCGCCTTCGTCGGGGTCAACGACCCACACGAGCTCGGAACGAGGGTGACGGACGGCAGCTGCGGCGCGGTGAGTACCGACGGCCCCGGCGCCAATGACCGCCACTCGAAGCTTGTCGCTACTCACGCTGTTCGCCGGCCATGCCGGACGGCCCCCTCTACGCGGTCCGCGTTCTGCGCTCTTGTCGGCTTGCCGCTTAGCTGGCGCCGGCGCGGAACAGAACGGCGGGAACGGTCCGAAGGATGATCTTCATGTCGAGCCATAGCGACCAGTCGTCGATATATCGGAGGTCCATCGCCATCCATTCCTCAAAATCGACGTTATTTCGACCCGATACCTGCCACAGACCCGTCAGGCCCGGCTTCACCGACAACCGGCGACGTTGCCAGGGCTTATACTGCTCGACCTCCGACGGAAGGGGAGGTCGAGGGCCGACCAGGCTCATATCGCCCTTGATGATATTGAACAGCTGCGGGAGCTCGTCGATCGACGTCTTTCGGATGATCTGACCGACTCGGGTGATGCGCGGGTCGCGGCGGATTTTGAAAACCGGGCCGCTCATCTCGTTGAGGTGGGCGAGCTCCTTTTTGCGCTTCTCGGCGTCCACGACCATCGACCGAAACTTGTACATCATGAACCGACGGCCCTGCCGACCGGAGCGCTCCTGCTTAAAGAAAACCGGGCCCTCCGAGGTAAATTTCACCGCCAGGGCGGTCAGCAGCATGATCGGCGAAGCCAGCACCAGCATGATTGAAGCGACGAGGATGTCCATCATGCGCTTCAGGGCCATGCCGACCTCGGAAGTTGGCGTGCGGCGCAGGCCGAGCAGCGGGGTGTCGAAGCCGTCGATGGTGCTGAGCTCGACGCGCGAGCGCTGCGGAATGCTCGGCGGCAGGGGCAGCAGGACATCGACGCCGCGCTCATCACAGGCATGGAGGGCATCGGCCAGCATCTCGTCATCCATGTTGGGGCTGGCGAACAGAACCTCATCGACGGGGGTCGCATCGAGCAAATGGGGTAGGTCGCTGACCTCTCCGAGGTATTCGATGACGTCGGGATGCTTCGGATTATCCCCTGGGACGGACAGATGCCCGATGAGCTTGACGTTCCACGGGGGCTGAGAGGTGATGTGCTTCGCAACCGCGACGCCGTTATCGCCGCAGCCGACGATCACCACTCGGTGACCATCGACCCGCTTGTGGCGCACGAATGCGATCAGCTCCAGCACGATGAATCGGCCCGCGATGAGGAGCAGGTAATTCACGACCACGAACATCACCACGAAGGTTCGGGCGATGAACTGCAGCTTCAGAAGAAAGAAAGCGCTCAGGAAAATGGCGATTCCGATGCCGATCGCGCGGGCGTACCGCAGCGCGATCTCGCGATAGGTACTTCGGAAATCCGTGGTGTCACACGTATAAAATGCGAAGCCCCAGGTCGGCAGGATCCCGATCAGGACGGACATGTACGGGCCCGCGTCCCGGACCACCGGAATGCCGAGAGACGCCAGCCACGGGGGTAAAAGCCCTGGCGTCAGCGAACCGATCGCGATCCACTGACGCACGTAGAAGGTCCCCAGGAACGCAACTGCGGTCATTATTAGGTCAAATCCTAATAGGGCTTTGCGAAAAATCTGCTGGTCTCGCCGATGCATAGTCGTTTCCCTGGCCCTCGCGCCTCTTTGGTTGGGTGCTCCAGGTCGGAGGTCTGTGACAGACTTCGCGCTGCCCGATAACCGATGATTGCCTCTTTGACGATAGTCATCACACGAATGCGATCATCATGACGCACTGTTCCAAACAATCCCTATCCCCGTCACGGGAAATTGGAGGCCGTCACCCATAAACAGACCTAAACAATGAACGGAACGCTTGTCCGCATCGGGCGATGAAGGGAACATGCGAATCGACACCATGGAACATAAGGCAATGGTGATGCTGGAGAACCAGCATGGGGCACCAATGGAAGCCCACATGTGGGTGTGCTCGGGCGAGAACATCGGGCGGCGCTTTGCGTTAGACAAGGCCGAACACCTGATCGGACGCACGGCGAACATCGATATTCCGGTGCTCGATGAGCGAGTGTCTCAGATGCACGCGAAGGTCGTTCTGCAAGACGGGCGGCATTTCGTGGAGGACCTCGGGTCGACGAACGGTACGTACGTGAACAACCAGCCGCTGACCGGTCCCCGCAAGCTCCAAGACGGAGACCTGATTCAGGTCGGAGAGACCGTTTTTGAGTATATCTCGGCGGAAAAGCGCAATTTGACGGTTACCGTCCGCGGCACGAACAAAGAAGACGACGCGGTTCCCGAGACTCTTCGGGCCGGCGCCCAGGAAGCGCTCAACCGAGCTCGGCAAGGTGGACCGATCTCCAATCCTCACTCGACGCCCCCTCACGGAACGCCCCGTGGTTACCATGGCCCCGTACCGACGACCGTGGATGTCGCTTCCGAACCGATTCCGGGCAGCCCCCCTCAGGGTATTTATGCCCCCCATTACAATCCGTACATGGCCGACATGGGCGGCATGTATGACGAGCGCCGCGCGGTGCTCCTGCAAGAAGAAGAAGAGGAAGAAGGCGGCGGCATCGACATTCAAGAGATCATTCGCAAGGTCAAGAAGGTCATCCTCTTCTTCTTGCCTTATTGGAAAGTGACCGCCCTCTTGGCCCTGCTGTTCGCGGTTTTGGGGGCGGCTTCGATCAAGCTTAGGCCCCCGGCACGAACCGCGGTCTTCATGGCGAACCTCGTTCCGGCGGTGAACCAGAATCCACTGGGGCAGTACCGAGGCAACGTCGCTTTCTTCAAATCGGCGCAACAGAACTTCCGGTCGCACCAGCAGGTCACGAAGACGCTCGAAGAACTCGGCATCGAAGATATCTCGCCGGGGCTGGTGGCTGGAATTCAGGGTCGGCTGTCGTTTGAAAGTATCGGTCCGCCCCAGCCCAACACCTACCGCGGTTCCTTCATCGACGCCGACGGGGGGTTTGCGGTCGCCTTCTTGAACACGCACGTAAAGATCTTCCTCGACAGCGAGATCGAAAAGACGCTTCGGGTGATGAGCGGCGAGGCGAAGTTTCTCCAGCAGCAGCTCGACGAAACGTCGAACGAGCTGCGCGAAACGGAAGCCGCCCTTCTCGAGTTCAAAAAGGCCAACATCGAGTCGCTGCCCACCGTGGCCCAAGCCAAGTACCAACTGCTGTTCAGTCTTCAGCAAGAGCGCAGCCGAGTGGAGCTCGCGCTGGAGCGTGCGGTCGCCCAACAGCAGATGAGCGAGCGTCAAATGGAGACCGAGAAGCCGCTCATCGAGGCCGAGACGGTCACCTCCGACCCGTATCGGGGCGTCATCGCCATCAAGAATCAGCAGCTGGTGGAAGCCACCGCGGCCGGCAAGGGTCCGCAGCACCCTGATGTCGTTCGGCTCCAACGCGAGCTGGAAGCGCTCAAGCGGCTTTCCAAAGAAGCACGCTCGCAAGCCGAAACGACTAAGACCGCGTACAACCCGACCTATCGCCGTATCCTAGACCAGTTGCGGGGCTACCAGCTGAGCGAGCGGGTGGCTCGCAAAGAGCTGGCCAAGATCGATCGGCGCATCAAGAAGGTGCGCGCCCAGGTCGAGCGGCTGCCCGAACTCGAGGCGCGGCACGCGGAGCTCACCCGCTCGTACGGGGCGGCCCAGCAGAAGTACAAGCGGATCTACGAACAGCTCAGCAACACGAAGATTCAACTCGAACTCGAACGGGCCTCCGCAGCCGCTCGCTACGACATCATCGCCGAAACAAGCCTCGTGTTCGTCAACACGAAGAAGCAAATGGTCATGCGCGGCATCATGGGCTTTGCCGGCGGAGTCTTCTTGGGGCTCCTGCTCGCCGCTTTCTTGCAGCTGCGCAACCATCCTGTGGTGACGACCGCCCTCACCCTGCGCGACCCCGACGCCGACGTCCCGGCGAAGCTCGACTGAGCCCGTCTCCTCTGGGCGCTACCTACGTTTCGCCTTCTGTCGACGAGTCAGCGGAGGGTCGAGAGCGTGAACGACAGCGTTGCGTAGACCTCGAAGATGATCGAGTCACCGACTTCCGAACCGGGGTCCTCGACGCTGGGATCGGTGGGCACCCCGAAGCGGGTAAAGAGGTACACCAAGCGTCCCCCAACGCCGGCCGATACACTTTCGCTGAACTGGTAGTCGACCGGCAAAGTGACGTTCACCTGAGAATCGCCGGCGGCGAACTGTCTGGCAAACGTAACCCCCTGGCCTACTTCGGGCGCCGCGAGCGGCATCGCGAACGAACCCCGTAGGCCCACCGAAAGTCTGGGCGGAAAACCTAACTGAAAACCGAGACCCGAGGTGAGGCGCGGTTGGAACGTACCGAGGAAAGGATCGACCGTTCCTAACACCCCGACCGTCAGATTGTTGCTGACCGTGAAGTCACGCTGATTGACGGGCACCCACGATAGTCCGAGCGACGCCGTGGGCAGAGGGATGACGTCGGTGCTCGCCTCCTCCGCCTCTCCACTTCCCACGAAGTCTGCCTGACCAAAAGCGAGCTGGAACCCCGCCGAGGCGTTAAAAGTCGAGTCTCGAGCGAAATCGTAGGAATAACCGGCCGTTACACTGACTGAGTGAAAGGTCTGCGACCGATTGACCGCGGTGGTCGAAGTGTCCAGCTCGGCCAACGCCTCGAAGAAGTTCGCCGTGTAGCTAGTGCGGAGCTCGAGCGTGTTCTTTTGGTCGAGAATGTAGTCGATGCCGGTGGTGTAGGTAACGTTGACCGACTCGGGAAGCTGACCGATCACGGCGACCTGATTTCCGTCTTCGTCCTCTTGGGTTTCCGAATCCCCGATCGGCCGGTTGTAGCTGAGCTGAACGTCATTAACCCAGACCACCTGGCGGGTCAGCCGTCCGGTCAGGGAGAAGGCTCCGGAAACTGTCAATGAACTGAGGGCCTGCGCGGCCGGGGCCTGACCGAGCGCACCGCCGGTTTCGTCGGTCGGGCTCCCGGTGACCCCGCCCGGAGTGTCGCCGGTGGTCGGATTGAAGGCCCCTCCGATCGTGCCCGGCGCTACCTGGAAATCGACTTCGCCGACCGCGAGCTCGCTCGTTAACGATACCGACCAGATCCGCGAGAGCGTGTGGTCGTAGTTCATGGCCACTCGGTGCAACACCAGGGGCTCATTCAGCGCATCGATTTCGATATCGCCCAGGAAGGTGCGGTAGAACAGACGCGGCGAGTAGGACAGACCGAAGACCAAACCTTCGTCACCGATGCGAAGGCCCACGCTTGGAATGACTTCAACCGATACTGTTTGGGAGCTACCGGTATCGACACCCGGCTGAACAGGACTGGTGCCGCCCGCTACCGTCGTCGAGACCCCCCCGTCAAAGTCAACATTCGGTGCAGCGATGAGAGCGAGGGTGACGAGGCTGCTCGTGAACACGTTGCGCCTACTTTACAGTGACCACGTCGCCGTCGAGCAGTTTGAAGCCGATCGACTTGGGATCCCCGACCACCAGTCGGTCATAGTCGAACCGTACCCGGAGGGTGGCTTTACCACTCTTTCGAATCAGATAGATTCCGTCGTGATCGGCGAACTGGGTGAGGCCACCGACCTGGGAAAGGAGCTCCAGCATCCCGTCTTCCGGCCGCAGCTGGACTCGGCCATTCGTCGTGACCTCACCGATGACGCTGAGGCGATTGTCGCCGGGGATCGCGATGGCCACGTTGACCTCAGGCCGGACGAGGACGCCTTCCAGAAGTTTCGCGACCCGAGCCGATGCTTCTTGCTCGGTCAGGCCGGTCACGACCACTGCCCCCAGCTGCGGCTGCACGTAGGTGCCGTTCGGCTGGACCTTGAGCTGGCCGCTCATTGCGGCCTGATTCCGAACGGTAACTTGGAGTGTATCCCCAGGCTTGATGCGGGGCGGTTCAGCTTTCTGCGGAGGAAGCTCCCAAACCCAGACCCACGGTCCCTGCGACGCTCCGCAACCCGTAGCCGCCATCGCCAGCAACAAACACGCACACAGCCCTCGAACGACCATGCCGGAGTACCTCGCACAGAATGGGCGGGCGAACAACGCCTCAACCCCGAGCGCCGACCCGGCCTTGAACATCTCGCTATTGCTCATGCTGGGGTTGGCGGGCATCGTTCGCTGCGATGCCGGATATCGGACGTTGGCGGTCGGGACTCGCGGGCGTGTTAGGCCCCCTTTTCGGACTCCTGGTAGGGTGCGTCACGGCCCCCGCCTCGGCCTCTGCGATGACCGTAGCGATCATCGAAGTGGCGGGACCGATTCCCGACGACATTGCAGCAAGCCTGGAGAGGGCTCTGCGAAGCGAAGGCGACCTTCGGGTCATCGGGTACGGGGACTGGACGAACGCAGCCAGCGAAGCAGGACTCGACCCGGTCGAAGACCGCGTCGAGGTCGGTCGAAAGCTTCGGGTCGACCGCTTCATCCGGGCCAAAGTCGGTCGCAAGGGTGAACGGTGGCGGTTGATCGTTCAGGCCGAAGGCCCGGACGGCGCACGGCTCGAACGCTGGGGCGCTCGAGCCAAGAAAGTCAGCCGGATCGACTATCTCATCCAGAAGCGAATGATCACCAAACTTCGCCCGGTGCTGTCAGCTCCGAGAGCGGCTCCGGCCCGCCGAAGTCCGGAACCGGTCCGGTTGGGCCTGCTCGACGTGCGGGGAGGCCAGCAGACGCTCAACCGCTTCGAAGGCATCATCGCCAAAGCGCGACGAATAACCTTGGTGTCGATTCCTCAGATCGAACGGACCGCGGCCGACCTAGGGGCCGACCTCCGCACGACCGAGGGCCGCATGGAGGTGGCCCGCGCCCTTCGCCTCACCGCGTGGTTGTCGCTCCGCTCGCGGGTCCGCCGTAACCGGTACGCGGTCAGCGGTCAGCTCTACAGTGGTCATGACGGCCGCATCATCGACACGGTAGAGGGCCGAGGCGGCAGCGAGGGCAGCGCCCTCCGAGGGATGCTCGACCTGCTCCAGGAGCCCCTGGGACGCGCCCGGGCTCCAGCGCCCGACGCTCGCGTGCCGCCGTCAGCCAGCAGCCGTCTCGCCCCGCCGCCCGCGCCCCGGCGCTCGCGCGCTTCGGCGGAGCGGGCCACGCAGACCGATGCGGCCGAGCCCCGGATCGAGGGCGTGGTAGCCGAGCCCACCGACGCTCCAGCCGGACGCAGCTACACCCCGCTGACCATCGCCGTCGGCATGCTTATTCAAAGGCGAAGCTATGACTGGGAAGACATCGCCCGCGGCGATCTGAGGCCTTACGAGCTCCCGATTGGATCTGCGATCGCGGCCGAGGTGCGATGGTATCCGGCTGGTCATTTCACGACTGGTTTCGTTCGCCACATCGGTCTCGAGGCCCGGTTCAGGGGCTTTGTCGGGGTGTCGTCGGAAAACGAAGAAGACGGAACCGACTTCGACAGCGGCAGCTCCGAGTTCTTCGGAGGACTCCGCGGGCGCCTGCCTTTGGGCCGCCATGAGGCCGGACTCGGCCTCACCTTCGGCAACCATTCGTTTTCGATCGACATCCCCGATGGTTCGCTGCTCGTTCCGAGCCTCGACTACACCTACGTTCGATTCGGGGCCGACACTCGGATCGCGCTGCCCGCCGGGCTGCAGCTGTATGCTGGCGCGGCGTGGCGGCAGGTGCTGTCCGCCGGGGCGATCACCGACGACGAGTGGTTTCCTGATGCTTCGATCAATGGTGCCTTCGACATGCACCTGGCTTTGGGGTGGACGTTTCTCGATGGGTTCGAGGTCCGTGTGGGCACCGAGTACATGCACTACGCTTTCTCGCTGAATCCCGACCCGAGTCAGGTCGATGCCCCAGCCGCCGGCGGCGCCCTGGATCAGTACATTTCGGGCACGTTCGACCTACTGTGGTCGTGGGACGGGTGAGCGTCGACGGCAGGCGCCCTTCAGCGCTCTGTGAACCGCTGCGCGATGGCGTGAAGGTGATCTCGATGTTCCGGGTCCAGTCGCGGGTCGACCTCCCGAAGCATCTCGTTGACCTCTTCGGGCGTCGCGCCGCAGCGAAGAGCACCGCGAAGATGGGACGCGAACTGCGCGTCTTGATTCATGACCGCCAATGAAGCCGCGGCGAACAGCTCCCGGGTCCGAGCCGAAAGCCCCGGGCGAGTCAGCACCCGGCCGTACGCGTGGCCCAAAATCCAGCGGTGAACATCGGGGTGACCCGCTCGCAAGACCGATTGGACCCGATCCGACTGTCCCCCATAGATCGTATCGAAGAGCCGATGGCCCCGCTCCGGATAGTCTCCGATACCTTCGATCTCATCGTCGGTGATCTCACCGAGCCCCCCCACCGACGCTAGAACCTGATACGCCTCGACCTGCCGAGGGAAGCCCGCGAACAGGTGCACCATCAACACCGTCTCCCGCCACGCGCGGTCGGGTTCGTCGGGCTCGGCTTGGGCTCGGACCGCACGAACCTCGTCCCAATCCCCGACCACGATCGCGGTCATGAGATGAAGGAGTCGGCGTTCTCGATCGCTCAACACCCGCCTTGCCCTGCCTGACGATCCAAATCTGCGCAACCCAATGCCGCCGCTTGCCCGTCGGCCGCCGGTTACCTAAGCGGAGGGGGTTGGAATCGCCCGCCGATGGTCTCGCTTCTGCCGCCGACGAACTCGAATGGCTGACGGCTCGCCTGCGTCAGGCCTTGGGGCCTGGCGTCGAGGTCGCGATCGCTCCGCTCACCAGCGACAGCCCCAGCGACGACCTGTGGCCCGAAGAAGTCGCGGCCATGACCAAGGCGGTCGCCAAGCGCCGGCGTGAGTTCGCCGCCGGCCGTCGGCTGGCGAGGCAACTTCTCGCGAAGCTTGGACATCCGGCGGTGGCGATTCCCATCGGACCCGACCGAAGCCCGGTTTGGCCCGCGGGCGTGATGGGTTCGATCAGCCACACTCGTGGTCTGTGTGTCGTCGCCGCTACTCACCGCGTCCCGAACGCTTGGCTGGGGATCGACGTCGAGCCCAACGACGACCTGCCCGACGGGTTGGAAGAGCTGGTGTGCACCGGTGCGGAGAGAGAGTGGCTCGACACGCTGCCCGCCGAACAGCGGGGTCGGCTGGGCCGTTTGATCTTCAGCGCCAAAGAGAGTCTGTACAAATGCCAGCACCCGCTCACGAAGACGTTCCTGGGCTTTCAGGAGGCTGAGATCTCGCTCGACCCGCCCGGTCATCGCTTCGCAGCGCGAATTCTACATCCGGTGGGCGCCCGCTTCGAAGCGCATCCGCTGGTCGGTCATGTTCTGCAAGGCCCTCGTTGGATGCTGACCGGTATGATTTGGCCGCCGGTCAACGGTAGGTGACTTCAACCTCGAGGGTCCGCCCCACGACCCGCGCGCGAGCCTTCTTGAGGCGATACCGGGAGTCGAGCACGAGGCGAAGAAAATCTGGGTGACGACCAACCCGGAACCGCTCGATGCCGCCTTGCCCTCGCCGAGGAACGTCGACCCGACGCGGCTGGTCCAGCAGGTCGATCACCACCCGCTCCGGCCGCCGATAGATCATGGTCCGTTTCACCCTCGCGCCCGGCGCCACTGAGAATTCGAACGCGTCGCCTTCCGTTCGCGGATCCACCGGCGGCTCGTCGTCGACCTCGACCAGTTGCGGCAACGGCCGCTTCTTGACTCGAGGCGCCCGCCGCGGCGGCGGGGGCACCACCTCGGTGACCGGCGTCTCCGCCGCCATCAGCGCGCGGTGCGTATCGCTCGGAACTTCGACCCGAACCTCCGAGAGTCGTTGGAGATCGGCGCCCCGCCCTCCATCGGCCAGGGCTTCAGGTTGCGCGTTCGTCCACAAGAACACGACGGTGGCCAGCAAAATGGCGGCTGCGGTCGCCACTCCAAGAATTCGACTCATTCGCCGTCCCCTTCGTTTCCACCAGGACGCGACTGCCAACCGACCGATTCGAGGCACGTCCGTCGAAGACCGAACCCACCGTCGGAGACGGTCGACCCATGAAGGCGCCGGATCTCCGCGAGGTGGGTCCGAGTCGAAGGTCGACGCGGGCCTGGAAAGGGGCGGATAGGTCGACGCCTCGTCGCCGTCATCTTCGTCGAGGGTGATGGGTACCAAGCTCAATGGGCCATCCTCCTCTCGAACGAGCCAGGCGTGGGCTTCGACCTCGCTTCGGATCGCCGCCTCGCTGGCGGGATTGATATGGACGAACCGAGCCCCGAATCCGGGGATTTCGCCCCCTTGGCGGTTGTAGATCACCTCGGCTTCTTCGACGTAGACCGAGCCCCCCTCCGTGAGGGGAATCTGCGCCGAGAACCGAGCTCCGACCCGAACAGGCCGGTCGGCGTCGATGAACAGACCTCCGATCGAAAGGTTGGCCGCCGAGACCGGTGACCTCGGGAGGCCTCCGGGCGCTCCGACCCGGATCGGCTTGGTTAGCGGAACCCGCGGGCTGTGCCGGCGCTCGTACGCCGACGATGAACCCGGCACGGCCCCCAAAGCGTCAAAGTCCGAGTCGCGCTGCGCCTGTGCGAACGACATAGCACGGACATCGAACCTCTCCGGTGCAACGCCGTCCAATTTTCGGCCGGCTGACACACCTCGCATCGAGGACCGGGCGACCCGAGTCCCTGGCTCAAGGTGAATCGCGCGACGATTCCGGTCGAAAGGTCCTCAAGCTCCGGGCCGACGTCCCGAAGTGAGCTTCTGAGACTTCGTCTCGGTCTGCGAACCAGACAGCTTGAGTCTGCGAACCGGACACCGAGGAGGCCGCGTCGAAATGGGTCGGCGCGGCCTCGTCGCCCCCACCCCTCCTTCCGACTTCGACCAGCTCGGAATCGGTTCGGGCAGCCGAGCTCGGACCGTTCGAATCGGCGAGATCGCAACGGCTGGTTTTTTGAAGATCTCGACTTGGGGGTCGATATCCATTTCTCGAGATGGCTCCTTCGAACGCCGAATCCGACCTCCGCAGTTTGATGATCGAGTGCTGCATCGAGCTCTTCGACGCCTATGACGTTCTGCTCACTCCGGAGACGGGGCCGACATCGCGCGATCACGAACTCGTGGTGAGCGGAATCATCGGTTTTTCCGGCGAGCAGCTGCAAGGCACGTTGGTTCTCTGTGCCACCCAAGCGCTGCTGGACTCCCCGATGTTCAGGGATGCGTCGTCGGAGGATTGGATCGGCGAGCTGGCCAATCAGCTGCTCGGCCGCATCAAGAATCGACTCCTGAGCTACGGCATCACCATCTTCCTGAGCACACCGGTCACGATGCGGGGTTCGCAGCTCGACCCCGCGCCCCGACACGATGACATCGAGCCCCTCCACCTTCGGGGGCAAGCGGAAGGCGCGGTCGTCTGGTTCGACGTGGAACCCAACGACAACATCGAGCTCCAACCCATCGGCAACGCGGAGACGCCCGCCCAGCGCGAAGGCGATATCCTGTTGTTCTGAGCTCAACTCCCAAAACCCTGGCCGAACTGAAAGGAGAGACATGAGCAAGCGGAAGATTCTCGTCGTCGATGACTCCAGTGCGGTGCGACAACAGGTTTCGATCGCCCTCGGCCAGGCTGGTTTCGAGGTCGTTGAAGCCGCCGACGGCGTGGACGGCGCCGAGACCATCCGCCGCGACCCGGAGGTCGGCATGGTGATCTGCGACGTCAACATGCCCCGAATGAACGGCCTCGAGATGGTCGAAGCGGTGAAGGCCGACGCTCAGTTCGCTGACCTTCCGATTATCATGCTGACCACTGAAGGCCAGCCCTCACTCATCAAACGGGCCAAAGCAGCCGGCGCGAAAGGCTGGATCGTCAAACCGTTCAAGCCCGAGATGCTGGTGGCGACCGCCAACAAATTGATGGCGGCGGCTTAGAACTCGCTCCTGACCATGAGTCGGCACCGATGAGCCAACAGAGCCCCAGCGTGAGCGGACCGAGTCCGATATCGGGGGCCTCCGCTGCTTCGAACGAAGTCGAGGCGCTGCAGCAGACCTTCGCCCGCTGCAGCGACGACATCGAGGAGCGGATCCGCGCCATTCGGCGTTCGACCGAGTCGGAAGTTCTAGCCATCGGACAGTGCGTGCAGACGATCGTCGAAGAGGCGAAGGCGTACGTCGCGCACATCGACGAGCGACAGCGGGCCCGGGCCAACAGCGAATCGCTCGCCGCGGCGATGGTCAAAGAGATGGTCTCCGCCGTCCAGAAGCAGGAAGAGACCGTCGAAAAGGCCATCGCCCAGTCGTCGGCCATTCTTCGTGCGGGCCGTGATGTTCAAGCCATGGCATCCGCGACCCGCCTCCTGTCCCTAAACGCTCGGGTCGAGGCGAGCCGGTTGGGTGATCAAGGCTCCTCGTTCAGCGTGATCGCGGACGAGATGCGGCAGCTCAGCGTCTCCGTCAAGCAGACGAACACCGAGGTTGCCACGATGGCCAAAGAGCTCCAGCACCTCTTGCCCAGCATCAGTGAGCAAGTCCGGGCGATGCACCAGCAGTTCAAGAGATTCGCGGCCCACGTCGACCAGCAGATTTCGTTGGACCGCCGCGGCGACGACGACCCGATCGACGGCCATTCCGTCGTCGAGAGAATCATGACTTCCGCCTACGATGCTCTGTCGCACTTGGCGTTTCAGGATCCGATGGCGCAGTCGCTCGAGCTGGTGAACAGATCCATGGCCGAGCTGGGCGCCCACATCGACCACCTGAGTCCCCAGGACGGGGCCGTACCCTCCAAAGAGGCTCCGGCGTCAGGCGCCGACAGATCGGCGGCGACCACCGGTTCGCCGGGCGGGGAAGAATCCGGCATCGAAGCCGGCGAAGTCCTGCTCTTTTGAGACCGATCGATGTACCGTGACGCGTGGCCATCGTCTGGCAAGGCGTCCTGATTCTTCTTCTCTTCGTAGCCCTCTACCTCCTTCACCGGCGGGCTCGCAAAACGAACTTCGAGCGGTTCCGCGCCCACCACAGCCGCCGCAAATACCGAATCGTGGCCGAACCGACCGCGTCCCCGAACGCCCCGCCGAACCCCACCGCAAACGACGACTCAACCCCCAAAACCACTCCCCAGCGCGATGGATAACCCCGACAAACAAAGCGCGCAGCAAGCGAAGCAAGCAAAGACGAAAGAGCCAGCTTCGCCAGACCGGACCCCCACCAACAGCAAGCGAAGCGCGCAGCAAGCGAAGCGAGCAAAGACGGGAGAGCCAGCTTCGCCAGACCGGAC
>CAZFIV010000116.1:0-23335 GCA_964519665.1 uncultured Myxococcales bacterium | reverse complement strand
TTCTCGCCTGCGGGCGACTCGCCCTTCGGCGCGCAAGACATGATCGGCAACGTCTGGGAGTGGACCGCGGATTGGTATGTTTACGGCGACATTGGTCGCGGAAAATTTCGCAGTCTGCGCGGCGGGTCTTGGCACAGCGGACCGTGGAGCGTGCGCGCGTCCAATCGGCTTAGGTTCACGCCTTCCGATCGGAGCTACAACGTTGGATTTCGCTGCGTCCAGTCAGGCTAATCCTGAATTCTGATTCCTGAAATTCTGGTTCCTGGTTTTCTGGCGCTATGAGCAGCGCTTCACCGATATTCATTGAGACCTTCGAAATGCTGGTTTGGCTTCTCGAGCGCACCAAGACCATACCGCCCCTACGCTACGCGCAGGCGCTCGGCACAGTCCTCGGTCATCAGGTCCGCAAGCGACCCTGCGCCCTGCGGCTAGAAGTTTCCTGAGCACCAGCGCTTCGTGATGGCTCAGCGTATGGAGCAGGCCGCCCTGAGCTTTCAGGACCAGCTGGTGTGGGCGACCAAGACCAGCCACAAGCACGCGGCGCTGCTCGACGCGGACTTTCACCTCGAACGGCTGAAGCTTCACAACCGCGTGGCCGTGCAACTGAGGCTGTCCAGCGTCGGGCAGCACGCGCAGAAGGCGCGCCAGCTCGACGAGCTGGGGCGCCTTGTGCGCGGCTTCGATGCACTTCGACCTGTACCCGCAGGAGGTTTGGTACCCCGACGACGACGCAGGCGATTCGGCCGCCGACGTTTACGGTTTGGGCGTAGTGCTGTTTCGCCTGTTGACGGGTCGCCTGCCGATCGAACGGCCGGCCGAAGAGAGCCCACTCAACAGTGCTCCACACGCTTGTATCCCGTATTGCGCGAGGCACGTCGCGGCTGATGGAATGCAGGTTGCCGCCGTCGTTTGCGCTCCGATACTCGTGATGAAGTTCGCCCAACACGTGGAATTCGACAACCGTTCAGTCGGGCCATTGCCGGTTGCGGATGACCGTGGTCCCGCATCAACGACGGCAACCGATGGCCTTTAGCTCGAACTTCGAGGTTCGGTCTAGCGTAGCGATGCTCGGAAGGTTCGGACGGCTTGGGTCTGGTCCTCATGATTCAGGAGACTCGCAAGCAAGGCCACGTCAAGGTCGGGCAGCAGGTGGCTTCTGTCGATGGGGATATAGGCGCCATCCTCGAGGGCATACAGAGTCAGAATATCTTCCTTCCATAGCCAAACCTCAGGAACGTCTAGCCCGGCGTACGCCTCAAGCTTGTCGATGCCCCCATGCGTCCAGATGACCTCGATGGCCAGGTCGGGGGAAACCTTCTTGTCCGGATCTCCGACGATGTAGCACTCGTCCGGCTCGACGGCTCGACTTCGGGAAGGATTCTTGAGGGTCCAGGCTCCATACGCGTTCAGTTGGACATTTCACTCCTCGGCGTACGCTTCGATTAGCCGCCCGATAAGGCTCTTCACGTTCTGATGACCGCGGGACGGACTCATCAGCTCCAGCTCTCCCTCCAGGTACCCCATGCGCGGGCTCGAAGCGTCCCCCCGCAGGGCGAGCATGACCTCAAAGTGAGACCACGGTACGCGATGCATCACCACGCGCTGGTCGGCTGTGTCGACGATTTGTCCCGGGTGAAGCGATGGCGCATCGACCATATCCCCAATCTATCCCGGCCTGATTCGGGCGACCAAGCATACTTGAGCACCCTGCGCCTTATCGTTGGCAGCGAGCCGGGAGCGACTCGAGGACGACAAACCCGGACCGCCGGCCGACGCTGGACGGTGGGGCAGAATGATTGTTGACCCGCCATCGTCGAAACGAACGACGAAGAACGCGAAGATCGGTCTAAAGCGGAGTCGTCGGCGCTCTGCCGGGGTCAAGCGAGGCCGTTTGACGGCGCGCCGCAGGTTGATGACCTGCTGACGAAGCACGCCGTTCTCGGCGAGTAGCTGCTGCCGGGACCGGAGCGAGTCGGCGACGACGCCGCTAACGATCTCCAGGATTCGCTCGAGCAACCGGAGCACGCTGTAGACTCTCCCGGTCGATGGTTTAGGCATGTTCCCGACGAAAGGGCCCGAGAACTCTCCATGGCAGCGACGCTGCCGTTCCCCACGACGAGACACTTGGAAGTGCCCGGTTTCACGCCGGATGACAAAAAGAGCCAGAACGGCCCCGACGGCTCCGCGCAAAGGCCCTGCGGGTCGGGAGAGGGGGACAGGACGGTTGGCTCTTCGGTGCACGCCCCTTCGCAGGTGCCAAGCATAAGAAGCGCGGCGCCAAGGAGGGTCATGCTCCGGCACGCTGCTGGGCATTGCCACCGGGCCCCGACTGATTCCCGCTACGGCAGGAGATTTTGCCGGAGCTCGGTCACGCCATACGGTCTTATCGCTCGGCCTCTCGCCCGCGTCCGTCACGGACCGTCACGTCGACGCCCTGCTTGATCGCCAGCGAGATCCGCTCCGTCGCCTCGAAGCTCTCGAGCGGGTTGCCGTCGAGGGCGAGAAAGCTCCCCTCGCAGCTGGGGGCGAGGCACCCGATGTTGCGCTCGGGGAAGATCGTAGCTTTGGCGGTGTCAATCCACAGCTTCAGGAGCGTCGCATCGTCGAACGCCGCGAGCTCGCGGAGCGCGTCGACCTCCACTTTGACCGTGTGCTCGTACTCATCGGAACCGATCGCTATCGTCACCCCCGCCTCGTGCAGCGTGCGCAGATTCTCGCGCTGCAGATCGCGAACCGCCTTTAAGGTCACCGGGTCCTTTCCGTTCCCGTAGTAGTTTCGGGAGATCACGATGGTCGTCACCACCACCACGCCCGCCTTCGCCGCCGCCGCGGCGTCGGCCTTCGAGATCCGGTAGGCGCCGGGTACGTCGAGGTCCGGTGAAAAGGCATAGCCTGGAAGGTGCGCGATCTCATCGGCTCCCATCGCCACCGCCGCCCTGAAGTCCGCCGCACTGTTCACGTGTATGGACACTCGCCAGCCCCTCGCCTGGGCGGCCGGGACGATGTACTCTGCCATCTCCCGCGACAGACTATAGGTTTTGCTCGTGCTGCCGGCTCGGAACCGCACGCCTCCCGGGATATCGCTGAAGTCCTGGAAGACTTTCACGAAGTCGGCGCCTTGCCGCTCCAGCGTGTCGAGGGCAGCATTCGCCTCTTGCTCGTTAGACACGTGGTGAAACGCCTGGCCTAGAAAGTCCTCTAGCTCGAGCCCTCGATAGTGAGGGCGGATCCGCCTGAGCACATTCATCCAGAGAGTCTCCGGATGGCCGCCGGAAGCGGTGATGCCGCCCATGGCCGTAGACACATCCACGGTGTCGACGCGTGCCAGGTACTCGCGCCGGGCGATCATGTGCGGTGGATATGCGTCGAGATTCTTCATGTAGAACACACCGTCAGCAAGGTAGCGACGGTTCATGATATCGACCGCCCAGGGCCCCGTGTCGATATCCAGATTGTGGTTGTGAGCTTCACCGAACGGCGGCACCACGTGCGCGCCCTCGAGATCCACGACGGTCACCGTGGTCCCGCGCTTCGGGACCTCGATGAATCTGCCTTCGCTGACCGCTCGCTCGCCGGCGACGAAGCCGCCGCCGTTCCACCAGTGGCCGTTGGTATAGAGAGTGTAGGGAGCGCTCACCCGCGAGCTCGTGCAGGCGCTGAGGAGCAGGGAGACGAGAAGGAGACCGACGCCGCGCTTCATGGCCGCACATTGCCCCTCTTGAATGGTCGCGGCAAGAGGTGCTGACGTCAGACCTCGTCGAGGGCCTCGCGCACTCGTGAGAGCACCGCGGCGGCGTGAAGGGTTTGGGCAGGAAGTGAACGCCCATCACAAAGCAGGAAGAAGGCGCTTCAAGGATCACCTTCGATTTGGCGGCGAGCTGGTCATCGACACCTTCGAGCGTCGGTCACGAAAGCAACCCAACTTGCGTTACCGCGGCGCACGAGCGCGAGCCGGTCCAACGAACCCGGGGCGATCGGCA
This sequence comes from uncultured Myxococcales bacterium, assembly GCA_964519665.1. Taxonomy (GTDB): domain Bacteria; phylum Myxococcota; class Kuafuiibacteriia; order Kuafuiibacteriales; family Kuafuiibacteriaceae; genus JANQQN01. Next base: position 19,355 of record CAZFIV010000116.1, on the reverse strand, counting down.
CCGGCTTCGTACTGCACGTCCCGACAGTCGCCTCCGCGCGACGGGAGCGATGAGCGCGACCTGGTGCTGATCCTCATCATCGCTAGTGTCCATCACCGCCTGGAGGTTTATCGGGTCGCCTTGGTGATGCTGAAGGATGCGCACTTGGCTTGTCAGACGAATCCTCGGGGTAAGGGAGCTTTGCGGAGCAGCTGCTGCGGTCGGCGGGGGCGGCGGCCCCGCCGATCGGCGAGGGGCCAACCGGTACAGGAAGGGAAGAAGCGGCAGCGGTTCGCGGAAGCCTGGTATGGGCCGTTATTGTTCCGTTCACGCTGCTTTGCGCTGTTCGTAGTGATGGTGGAGGCCGCCGCCGTCCGGCAAAGCTACGGCCTCGGCACCCTCTCCCGGTCGCGACTCGCCGGCTCATGGGATCGGACAATTCTTGTTCGATCCAAGGTGCGTCCGATCCTCGTGATGGTATTCACTGTATGATCGGCCCTCGAAGTTTCGTTCCCATGGCGATGCGCAGCTCTTCGGGAGAGTGTAGACGGTCAACCTCCGCGGTAGGTCTGAGCAGGGTCATCGAGCCGGTCTCCAAGAATGAAAGGCAGTACGACCAGCATCCAAAGCGGGCTGTTCATGTTGAATCCGTTGCCAACCGGGGTCTTCGCCCGCAACGAAAATCAAGCATGAAGGAAGGAATGATGGTGCCGCCAGCGTGCCTCGAGACTCACTCCGACGTGACTCATCGGCTCAACAGGCGGCGATGAAGGACCAGTATACTCAGACAACTCGTCAACATTAGTGTCGATGGAAGCGTAGGAATGATCCCATCGCCGATTCGGATGTGCATCGCGACTGCTCCGACCATGAAAAAAGTCATGACGAGCGTCCCGGGGACAACGAGCCTGGAAAACCGAAGGCCCAACAACATGAGGATGGCGGCCGTGATTTTGAACGCACCAACGATGTACATGTGCGTTTCCGTGAGGCCGTACGCTTGGAACTCCTCCAACATCGTAGAAGCGCTGCCGCCCCGGAAAATCGAGTCTGAATTCATTCGGAACGTCCAAACGCTAAGAACCGTCGCCGATACAATGGTGATGAGGGCTTGGTAGATGGTCTTCATGATTTTCCTTTGAGATCGCTTTGCGCTGGGTCGAAGATGCCGATTTATATGTCCTGCGTCACGTCTCGATGGCGGCCGCGCGCATTCGTACCTCTATGGGATTGGGCGCCCAGGATCGAGGCGCATCTACATTCAGACGTCCGCCGTTGCTTTACTCTACCCCGCAGGGCAGGGACCACGCTCGGTTGAAAGATCTTCATTGCATGGCGTGCCTAGACTGACCAAAAGGCAGGATAGCGGGCCTTGGAATCAAAAGGTGCCGATAGCATCCCGGGAAGCACAGCACGGCGACCCCTGGCGGAGCGCAGAAACGACGATCGCTAGATGACAAACCGAGCATCAAGCCACGTGAAGATCGAGCGGGTCGCGATCCACGAAATCGGCCACGCGCTGGTCGCGGTGCTACTGGGACGACATGTCGTTCGGATTCAGCTGGCGCCTGCCCCCCACACGGAGCTGCGCAAGCGGTTGCTGCCCCAAGGCCGACCGAAGACGGCGTCCGACCGGGCCGTGCTCGAAGGGGAGCTGATGCTGGTGCTCGCGGGTATCGCCGCCGAGCGAGCGATGGGAGTCAACGACCGCTCGAGCCTGCCGGGCGCCCTCGACGACCTGCGGAAGGCGACCGATCTCGCCCTACAGATCGCTGGTCCGGCACGTGCCGAAGCGACGGTGGCGCACGCGCTATCGACGGCAGAGCGTATGGTCCGGAACCGCGGGTCCATCGTCGCCAAGGCGGTCGAAGCACTGGTGGAACAAGGCGCGCTCGACGGCGAGCAAATCAAGGCGATCATTCCGCGTCGCTGACGACCCGCGACCGCTGCGAAGCGGAATGATCGTGTACCACAGCATGACGTAGAGCCCCGACGACAGGTAGGGGACTCGCTAGACCACGCTTTCAAGCACGAGGGCATCGTGGTGAGACTCGCTTGGCGATCGTTCGCGTGACGTGCCTCGGTCGGAACTCGTCGCTCGGCACGAAGAGAGTCCCCGATGCCCGAGCGCCACTACCGCTTCCCGCGCAGCCGCAGCGAGCGTTCGTTCAGCGTCGCAAGATCGAGCCGACCTGTGTGCACCGATTCTCCGTAGTCGATCGCCTTTCTGAGGCTGGGAAGCGGGACGTTCTTCCACGCCGGCGGCGGTATGCACTTTCGCCAAGGCTGGCCGCACGCGACGTCGAGAAGAATCCACGCGAAGCCATGGTCGAAAAGAACCGGCCACTGACGCCCAGGCGCCGCGGCTGGTAGGGCAACCTCGACCAGATATCGCCAACGCTTACGGGTCGCGTCTTCATCGAGCGGCAAAGGCGCGTCGGCCGACGACAGCTCGAGTTGATGCGTTCCTGCTACGACCGTCGTTGGTTCGGCCCTGCGGAGATAACACGCCTGTGAATGTGAAGGGGATTTCCGCCTCATCGGCAGCGGTCCGATTCCGAATGGGTGAACGACTCGGCGGAGGCCAGCCGCGCTAGGTCCACGAAGATGTTGCCCCTGCCTCCGACCTCGACCAGTGCGGACGGTTCCGCAGCTATGTCCGGATCTCGCGCGAGGCACCAAGGTGACGACAACGAAAGCGAACCGGCGACCAACCTGTTCATTTCGGGTTTTGAGCGATCGTCGCCCGATGACAAGATTTTTGAGCAATTAAGCTTGCTCCCAGTCTCGATGCTCAGTGGAAACACGACTTCTGCGGAGGCCCGTCAGTGACTAGCAGGCTGGCATGCTTAGTCGTTTTCTCTTGGTCGCCGTGGTGACCGCCTCCCCGATACTGGCCTTCGCTGGGGCTAGCGACGAAAAACCGGAACGCTCGTCCGCCGTCGAGGTCTACAACCAAGGCGTCCGTCTGATGCGCTCCAAGAAGTTTCGCGCGGCCGAACGGAAGTTTCAGGCCGCACTGCGAGACCGTCCGTTCGCTGAGGCACACAACAACCTCGCTTACTGCCTGCGCAAGCAGGGCGCGAAGAACTATTCGCGCGCGCTTCAGCACTATAACCGGGCGATAGCAATGAAACCCGACATGCCCGAGGCGTACATGTACCGCGGTGTCCTGCTGATGCAGCTCGACCGTGCCGAGGACGCCCGTGCCGACCTCGCCAAGCTCAAGTCGCTCGGCTCTCCGCTGTCGTCAGAGTTGGCCTGGGTGATCGAACATGGCGGCAAGGAGAAGACGCCGGAGCGCTTCTTCGGCGTGAACGGTCGCCTTTCCGAACGGCGATAGCATCGTCTCGGACCCAGCCACCGAACACGAGGGTTTTCAGCCGCACCCCAGCTGGCAAGCCCGGCCTGTTGGCCGCAGACCACAAATCTATTTGAGCGCTCGTGCCAAGTTCCCGTCGACAGGCGCCTCGCTTGCTCTATTTGAACGCCGTGCCTCGACGAACCCGCCCCTCTGACGCTTCCGGCGCTGAGCGCGCCGACGACCTGGCCGAGGTCGTTCAAGACAAGCGAAGCGGTTGGCGTGCCGACCCCGCTCGGAGCCGACGTCGCAATCGACGATACGTCCGTCGGCTCACCGAGTGGCTGGCGGACGATGCGGGCGCCCAAACGAACGACCACGACGATTCGACCGTCTGACCTGCTCCTCGGGAACGGTCGGCTCTTCTTGCGCTCGTAGCGATCGGCTTGGTCGCGACTCCGCTCCGGGGTCAATTCTCGGGTCAAACCTTGATGGGCGCTTTGAGTGTTCTGGTGACAGAGACCACAGTCGCCCTTCCGGCTCAGACATGGCTGCGATGGTCCAAGCGTCCAAGCGGTGACCTCGTTCGCCGTTCCTGTTCGCAGCTGCGCGCTTTGTCCGGCCGGGCTAAGGATGAATCGCATGCGATCCAATCGCATCACCGCCGCCGTGGCGGTGGGTGGCGGCACGACCATCGTGAAGACGCGCGCGGCTGCGCCCAACTGCAACGCGATTTGTGAACGCTTTCTCGGTAGCGTTCGCCGAGAATGCCTGGACGACATTCTGATCCTGAGCGACGGCCATCTGAGACGCACGTTGCGGGCATACTGTGAGCATTTCAACGCTGCGCGCCCGCACCAAGGCATCGGCCAGAGGCCCCCGCCGCTCGCACCACTGCTTTGGCCAGTCGCTCCGGGGACCCGAGCAACGTTATTGAACTCCCAGTGCTCGACGGCCTTCACTACGAGTACCAACTGGCGGCCTAATAATGGGAACCCAGGACGGATGACGAAAGTAGCCAACACGGGGTGAGGTGAACCTGCGCAGGCAGCGCGTCCGAGCGGAGAACGGGCCGATGCCGCCCTCACAGCGGCCTACACCTTTGTTTCTCTTACCGATCTGGGGGTCACCGCAGGAACTCGACCACAATCCACTCTGCGGTAGTGTCTCCGGTGTTTTCGACCGCATGTTCACCGGGCGCATGCCAATGGGCTTGACCCCTCGACCAAGCCTTCTCGGAGACCTCGCCGTCGGCGTTCCACGACACCGTGTAGTCGGTGAGCGAGTAGACCGCACGATGCGTGCCGGAGTGAGCGTTGATCGCAGCCTTCGGTTCGAGGATTACTTTGCGAACGCGGAAGTACGAATCGGCGTAGGAGACTACCGGGCCGTCGATATCTCGGTTGACCGATGGCGAATCGGGAAGCGTGGAGTCGAGGCGCTCGAACACGAGATAGTCGACGAGGGTCGACCCAATATTCCGGACCCGGTGCGCCAGTGACTCGTGGACGTGCACGTCTCCCGTCGTCCATTTCTTCGTCTCGACGGGCCCGTCGCCTTCGCGCCATTCGATGGTGTAGTCGCTTAGGGAATAGATCAGGCGTCGCCTCCCTTCATGCGCTGGGAGGTCAGCACCCGGTGGCAGAGAAACACGTAGCACACGCGCATGCTCGCCGGAGTAGACTACTCTCACGAGGCTCGGCTTGGCCCGTACAATCTCTTCGACCGTCACATCTTTGCCCGACGACGAATCGGTCGTCGCGCACCCCGCTACGAAAGCCATCAATCCAAAAGCCGTCAGTTGTACCCTCATCGTCTGCCTCATTCCTCCATCCGCTTCAGTAGTCGATGACCTTGCCGGCGGACGAGAAGAGCTCGGCCACTTGGTCCTCAGAAGCGATCTTCGCCCCATGCGCCAGCTGCTTGGCGTTGATGCCCGCAGCCTTGGCGCAATGCGGACAGACGAGAATCTGTCCGCCAGCCTTCCTGAACGCGTCCAACAGGTCAGAAAAGCTGATATCCATGGTTCCCCATCGCAGCTTGCTGGGTTGAGAGGTCACAAAGAGACGTACGGCCTCGAGATTGACGAACAGCGTCGTCGGGTGGCCTCGTTTGGCGGTTGCCGTCGCAAGCTTGAGTGCCATAAAGACGCTGTGCAGATCATTGGCTGACTGTGAAACCTTGACCACCACCGGATCGTCTTTGGGAGCCGCGACGGCTTCGCCCGCCGTAGAAAGCGTTAGCGCAAGACTAACGGCGATAAGATAACTACCAACTTTCAATGACATTCTCGTCTCCTTTGCGCCCTTGGAGGGAGCGTTCAACATCGGCGTCGACTCTAGTTACGACTCTTGTGATTGAGCGATATCGGTGTCCTCACAGCTCAGCCTTCTCGCTGATGACCGAAACCGGTCGTGCCAGGGGGCCGCTTAGCCCCATGATCTTGGCTGCCTTGTCCGGCAAAAGGAGGTACTCCAGCGCGGCGCGGACGGACTCGTCCGAGCTCGCAGAGTTCGGAGCGCGCGAGGAACATCCGATTCCCACCAGAAGCAGGAGCAATGCGGTCCGCCGAGCGACGCTACTCGTGATGGTCACGGCATGCCCCATTTTGCCGCCGCCCATGCCCCCGGTGTACTTCGTCGCATTGGTCTCGAGGGCTGAACGGCTGAAGCTCGTCAGCCTCCATCAACGCCGCGGCCCGTCCGACAGATGCGTCCGTCGGGGCCTCGAACACGTTGATGCCTGAAGCGTTGAGGCTCGACAGCGCCCGACGCCCTAGCCGACGGCACACAATCGCCCGCACACCGTGGGACGCGAGCACGGGGATGTGGTGGCATTCGTGGGCTCGCGAGTGGCAGCCAGGGTTGCGCACGACTTGCACCTCACCCTTTGGTACGTCGACCATGGTCAAGAAAGGCGCCCGGCCGAAGTGCTCCGCCAATATCCCCTCGAACCCGCCGTCATCGATGGTCGGTATACAGATCTTCATGATGCTCTCCTTCTTCTATGATGAGCGCGTCCGACCGCAGGATGGCACCCACGGTTTTCGCGCGACCCCGCTTGAGGAGCCGCTGAACCGTTCCTCGAGACACCCCCATTCGCTGGGCCGCAGTCTCCTGATCCAGCCCGTCCACATCGCATAGGCGCATCGCCTCGAGCTCACTGAGCGCCAACGACACGGTTCGCAGCGTACGCAGAGGAATGCTGGCTGGTTTGAAGACCCGGTCGCCTTCGTGGACTCGACACCGCCGTTGCTTCTGTGGTCTCGGCACCGTGCTCCTCAATTATGTGCATATGCCCAAAATCAGATTTGCGCAAGAGAGCAGGTCATTTGCCGTCCAGGACCTGTGAGGGGCGACTTCGGGGCAGGTGAGCCGTGATCCTCTGCGCCCCCGACTTCCTGGCGCTCGAGACGGGCCGCTATACCAGCCGCGACGACTTCCTCACGCGTTTCCGCGGCGTCCTCCTCGCCCTGGAGGAGGATGTCGACCCGAAGGTGATCGACCGGTTGGGCGTCCGCTACATCGATCGGGTCAGCGGTGCGAACCTCGCCGACCTGCCGGTGCTGGTGCGCCCAGAGGTGAGCGGAGTCCTCTCGACGCCCCTCGCGGAGCTCGTGCGGCACGCGCTCTCGGAGCACGTGTTCGTCCTGCCCGAGGGGGCGGGGCTGGTGACGGCTCGGTGGGGCCTGGTTCCTGGCCGATCCACCGTGGACCCGGCGGCGGTCGAGCCCATCGAGGAGCCGAGCTGGCTGCTCGACGTCGACGCCTTCGGGGGGGGCTCGTCGAGCCTCCGAGGGTCAGCGTTGGGGGCGCGCTAGAGTGGGGTAGGCGTCGACATAGATGTAGTCGGTCGCTTTCGCCGGGATGTGACAACCGAGGCAGTCGCTGCGGTAGTCCGTGGCGACGTTGACGGTCGGGCGGTCGGGCTTGTAGAGCGCCCAACCCCATCCCTCGCCCCACAAGGGGCCTTTGCCGGAGCCATCGGCGTCCTTCACCATCACGAACCACTGCTTGATCGACGGCGTCGCCCGGTGAACGCCGGCGCCCGTCGTGTAGGTGCCTGCCTTGCTGGCCCGGAGCTCCTTCACGAGCTTGGCGCCGTCGGGCCATTTACCCGTCCGCCGATAGTGTGCGACCGACGGTCGATCCGCGTACACGTCGTGAAAGCCAGACGCATCACCAGCGGGCACGAACCAAGAACCGAGGTGCACCATCGACGTGCGGAAGTCGGTTGGCAGCGCCAGGTCTCCGTTCGTCGACGCCTCCGTCGCGTTCACTGCGAGCACCGCAGCGAGCGACACGGCGACCAACGCCATCACCCCACCGAGCGCCAGCGTCTTCTTAGAGACGGTCATCGTGGCCTCCGGTCGCCTTCTTGCCGGCCTTCTTCCCGGCCCGAAGGACCGGGTAGTACTGTGTGAAGACAAAGTCGTCGCCCGCGTTGGTCTGGTGGCATGTGTTGCAAGCGCCGGTCGGAAACGCCGTCGCGGTCTTGGTGAGCGACTTGTGGTCCTTTGTCGAAAACGAGAAATAGCCCCAGTTCCCCGGCTCCTTCGAGAAGCGCTTCCGGTCCTTGATCGTGGCCTCGAGGCCGACGAAGTCGCCTTGAAAGTATCCGTTGCCGCTGACGGCGGTCTTGCTTCCGACCCCCACGAGCTCCTTCATCAGGATCGTCCCGTCCGGGAAGCGGCCCGTCCGCTTCCAGGCGCGCCATGCCGACGGCTCAATGTAGACGTTGTGGAATTCCGGGAAAGCGGCATTCCCATCGTTCAGGTCGTTCGGGGTCACCGGGGTTCCGACGTAGACCCATTCACGATACCCGGTCGGCCGCACGAGCTCTCCGGCTTTGTTGAAGCTGTAGGCGCGTTTGTTGCCCGAACCGCCTTCCGCCCGGAGCACGAGCGCTGCCGACAGGGCGAGGACCGAGGTCAAAGTAATGGCTATGAATGCTGTTCTTCGTTGCATCTGTTCCTCCTGGAGGTTGGTTGGAGCATCGGGCCCCTCGATGGGGCCCGACACTGTGACATCGAATAGGTTGATGACTCTAGATCACAGTTCTCGCTTTCGGAGATGAGGCCCTCAATAGACTATTCAGTAAAAGTAAAGCTGACTTGACCAACTCCACCGAAGTCGGCCACAAAAGTCCCGGCCGTAAGATCCAGGTCCCCTCCTAGGCTGCCGGTGACCAGAATTTCGCCTTTGCGGACGGGAATTTCCTCTTCAGCCAACTGCTGCAACAGAAACTGCACCGCAGTCAATTGACTGCCCAGCGCATCTGCAGTCGAACCCTGCAAAACCACTTCACCATTCAAGGTGACTGTCACTGGTATGTCATCGATATCCGGGATGCTGTCGATCGATACGAAGTCGCCCAGGACAACAAATCGACTAGCGGTGTTCTGAGCGATGAGGTCCAGAAAGTTGAATGGGCCCGAGAATGAGATGTCCGGATTTTCGAAAGCCGGCGCTACAGCATCAATCAGCGAAAGGACTTCATCTTCGGACAACGGGAAATCACTGGTCTTGAAGAGCGCGTCTTTCGAAAAACGAACGGCGAGTTCGATACCCTGAGCGCCAGCGGCAAAATTTTCGCTGATACTTGCGGACCCTCCGTTCGGGAACTCGAGAGATTCGAAAAGACGGCCGTAAACAGGCCGGGTGGCTCCAAGAGGGCGGGGACCAAGGCCAGTGAAGCCCAATTTATACCCGCTGAGAACCTCGCCACCGTCAATGAGCGCAGCTACGTATTCCTCTTGAAAATCGTAGGCCTCAGCTTCGGTCGAGTTGGAAAAGACCTCCGTGTAGGGAGGGAAAGCGGTAAGCTCGGTAAAGCTTGCCACGTAATCCTTAACCAAACCTCGTCGGGCGCGAGCATTCCCATTGTTCCTGCAAATGAGATTCTTGACTCTCTTCAGTCGATATGCGCCCTCGTTTGCGTCTGCCCTTTGGCTCCAGCCCGCGGAGGCCGCTACCATGAGCGCACTTATAAATGCGGTCCCTACAAGTCGTTGGATTAGTGTGCCTATCATTCCTATTCTCCTTGAGTCGTTCCTTGACGACATTCCCCCGGCTTTGAAGCCTGGAGGCTTTCAGAAGTTCCTTCGGGCCCCTTCGCTGTCGAGAGTGTCTCGAAAGCTTGGTGACTAAGTCTCCGAAGGAATCTTCTGAAACAGACCCTACGCCTTCGAGGGGAGCTGAGCTTTGGGGAACGTTCGATATTTTTCTTATTCTTGGGATTTTGCTAAGGAGGGGTCATCAAGCCATGGGGCCCGAAATTACAGCACACAATATAGAAGGGGATGTCGCGCTATCATGATCATGCCGAAGTCTGAAGGGCGTCGGCGGAAGCTACGTCGAGAGACCAGGCCAGCCCACTCGGCTGATTCTCTGTCGACGACAAGTCGCATCGGTCTGGCGGGCCAGGTCGTTCACCAGGGACAAGTCGAGGCTGTGCGTTCTTCGCGACAGGTCGGCGTCGCTCGCGCCGATGCCGTAATCGAAGATAGATCGAGGCTATGAATGGAGGCCACGCTGATCAGCACAGTGGTTCCCAGTAGGGAGCGGACCGCCGCGGTAACGACGCGCGCGTCCGAGCGGAGAACGGGCCGAGCTTGCCCCCACAGTGACTCACACGCCTATTTCGCGTATCACTCGACACGCAGCAGGCCGTCGATCGCCGCCACCGCACAGCCAGGTTCAGCCCGGCCGGTCCTCGATGTCTTGCGGAGCCTTCTCGACGAAGGCGCGAAGGAGGACGTTGTCAAGCTCGTAACGGACCTCGTTGCGCGTAACGAGGAGCTGGAGATGGCACTCACCAAGAGGCTTCGGGCGCCTTCTGCCTCGAAGCTTCCCGATGGACTGAAGCTGCTGCTGCCGCGGACGGCAGGCTGCGCGGCGACTCTCCGAGGAAAAGGCGGTGGCCGCTCGTGCGCTCACTCCTGCTCGACTACGACCGGGACCAGCGACGGCGCCGCGAGCGCCTCCACCCAGCGCTGCAGCGAGCTCGGCCACACGTCCATCTCCCGTGCGATCTCCGCCCAGCGCTGCCCTGACGCCCGCATCGCCTGCGCTCGCTCCAGCACCGCCCGCCTCTCCGATCGCGTCCATGACCGTCGACGTCTGACATCCGCCATCGCTGCCCGCCGCTACACGACGATCAAACCGTCGTCACGACGGGGCACGGCGAGGTCGTACCGATGCTCGTACGTCGTGGCCCGAATGTCGGGTTCGACAGCTCCGATAATAATGAGGGGCTCATCGGTCTTCACAACGTCCAGTGTCTTCAGGCGCCGCTCTATGTCGGTTGAAATCGCGAGCAATCCTGCGGTTTCAGGAAGCGGCCAGAGTGTCTTCAGTATCGGGCTCGAACTTGAGGCAGAAGCGCGCCCCTCCATCGGGCTTGTTCCCCGCCTCAAGCCGGGCCCCGATCTGCGCGGCCAGATCCCAGACCAGCGTGAGGCCGAGAGACTGCGCGTTGCTCAAACCAAAATCCTTTGGGAGGCCTTTGCCACTGTCCTCGACGCAGGCGACCACTTCGTGCGCACGACCGCCCTCATTGAGACTGATCTGGATCGGCCCCTCCTCGTTATAGGCGTGCTTGGAGGCGTTCGAGACCAGTTCACAAACGATCAGACCGATTGAGGCGGCCTTCTCCATTGAAATCGTTGGCGATATCGTCATCTCGAAGTTGACTGGGTATTCTGGGGCGTAGAGGCTGTTAAGCCGATTCGCCAGACGAGAGAGATACTCGTCGAGCTCAATATGGTCGCCATGCGTCACCTCCTGAAGACCTTCATGGATCGACGCCATCGACAAAATCCGGGCCTGCATATCCCGCATGCCAGAGCGTTCATCATCCTCCTCCGACATCCGGCGACGCTCAAGCCCAAGAAGGCTGGCTACGATTTGGAGGTTATTCTTCACCCGGTGGTTTATCTCTGCGAGCAGCATTTCGCGGTCCTGGATGCTCCGCTCGAGAACAGCGACCGAAAAGACTCGTGTTCGGAATACTATGAAGAGGAGTACCGCGATGGCAGTCGCTAGGATACCGAAGCCACTGGCCGCGTATCCTTGCAAGCGCCGTCGATCAGCTGTGAGCATGGCAACCTGCGCGCGCTGTTGTTCCAAGGACGCTTGCTCCTGCTGCAGAGCAACCTGCACATCGGCAAAGGCCAGCTCCTCACGCATTATCATCACGCTCTGCGAGAGTTCGCTCCAGATTTTCACTCCAACTTGGAAATGGTGGACAGCTTTCTCGTGCTCTCCCGAAGCAGCATAGATCTCAGCAAGAGCAAGATGCACACGCGCGCCGGAGTCGGTCCGGCTCGTCTCTTGTGTCCCTTTTGAACAGCGCTCCAGAAGGTCTTCCGCCTCCTGCATATTTCCTGCATGCGCATGCGCTTCGACCTGGATACACCGGGCGCGGGCCGCGAGTTTCGGAGACCCAAGAGCATCAAAGATGGACTCCGCCTCGCTGGCATATTTGATTGCGCTCAGCGGATCACGCTTCAGTTCCAAGCTAGACTTGGCGGCCAGGTATTCGCCGCGTTCATACCGATTTAGCCCGTCTGTGCCGTCCCGCTCGACCCGCTCCATGGCCGCATCGGCTTCCTCGACACGGCCACGCATCATCAGTGCTTCCGATAGATTGAGGCGTGCCTGCCGCGTCGTCATCGGATTCGTCGCGAGTTTCTCCGCCTTTTCGTAATACTCGATCGCTCGACCTGACATTTCGGCAGCCCCAAACACGGTTCCGATGTTGAGCATCAGGCGGCCAAGCATCTCAGAATTGTCGAGGGGCGTGCCGACCCGGACGGCTGCCTGGTAAGCTTTCAGCGCTTCGCCGTAGCGCTGAGATTCTTGATGATTGTTCCCGATGTTTCCGTATGCCCGCAACAGCTGGATCGGGTCTGATCCCGCCCGAGCGAAAGGAATCGACTGCTCAAAGGCGGCCAGCGCCTCGTCGAACCTGCCTTCGAACTGAAATGCTACGCCGACAACTTGCAGGATGCTCGCTCGGAGCTCCGGGGCCTCGACGTCGCCCGCTCTTGCCAACCCTTCTTCCATCAGGCTCCGGGTGTAAGCGGCGTCCTGATAAAGCAACCTCGGCCCATTCTCGTCAACGAGCTGTAGTGCCTGGATCCCGCTCGAGGCAGCTAGCTTATCTTCGAGCGCCTTGTCACGGACCGCGCTGTTGAGCCGAGCTTCAATCTGTGGTGTGGCCTCGCCCGGGGCAGCATGGGCGACGCCGAGGGCCAGGACGAGGACGATCGCCCACAGGAACCGAGCGCGCCTAACCATCAGTATGACACAGAGCCCGGAGCGCTAGCGCCCGGCCGCTGCCGGACAGCGCAGCGTGCTGTGGCGCTTGTACTTCTCGCCGCATGACTTCCCTCAACATGCCGTGAGGAAGCGTAGCATTCGAAAAAATAGATGCCAAATGCACAAGCATGGAAGATTCATATCGGCGCTTCCGGTAGGGAGACACAGCCGCGGTAACGACGCGCGCGTCCGATCGGAGAACGGGCCGAAGCCGCACTCACGGCGGCCTTCACCTAAGTTGGCTCCAATCGGCGTCCGTTCGGCGACGCCGCGGACCGTGCGACACGGCGCGCAGCCCTCGAGCAGGCCCGGCGATCGCCCTCGTACGCGACCAGGGAATGCCCGAGGACGACCACCTCGCATGGCTCCGCGAGCTCGCCGACAGGCTCGATCCCCCCGTGGCGAGTTGAACGTCAGCGCAGAACGGCGACCTCCCAGGGCCGGCCCAGACCAAGGAGCTTCGCGTAGAGGTCACGATCCTGCATCCGCCGTCGGCTACACTCATAAGGTTCATCTTCACCACGGCCCACTCGAAAGCCGGATGCGCCCGTCTATTTTGACGGCATCCGGGACACGATCATCCCGGCCCTTAGGTGGCTTTCGCTTCTCGTCGGGCTCGACCGAGGCCGCTGGCGAACGCCCCTCGTCCGAGTGATCACGACCTCGATGTGCCACCGCCAAAGCGCCCGCGAAAGGCTTTTGGCGTATGGCCCGTCTCTCGCTTGAACAGCGTGGTAAAGTAGCTCTCGTTCTCATAGCCTACTTCTCGGCCGACCTCGACAATCGAACGATCGGTATCCCGGAGCAGTTGGGACGCTTTGGCCACGCGGCGCTGAATGATGTAGCGGTGAGGCGTTACGCCGCCGAACGAGACACGAAACGCGCAGGCAAATTGGAACCGGCTCATACCGGCGAGCTGCGCCAGCGCGTCGAGGCGTAGCTCGGCATGGATATGTGATTCGATATAGTCGCGAATTTGACGCTCGACGTTCGGTGCCAAACCGGTGGGAGCCAAACCGGTGGGAGCCAAACCGATGGGTGCCAATCCGGTGGGAGCCGGACCGGTGGCCGCCGGCGCCGTTTCCTCACTCGCGGCTTCCTGAATATAGTCCTCGAAGGCGTTCTCCATCGCGGCGCAGACAATATTTTCGGTAAAAGGTTTCACGATGAAGCCGTTGGCCTTCAGCAGCCGGGCCCGCGCTGCGGTGTCCTTATCGGACTGGGAAGTAAGGAAGATGAGCGGTAGTCGAAAATGGCGCCGTAGATAGTCCGCCACGTCGAGCCCGGTCCGCTCTCCTCGAAGCCGAATATCGAGCAGCGCGATGTCCGGAATCTCCCGGTGCGCGATCGATACTGCAGTTTCGTAGTCGCCGGCCACACCGCACACGCGGTAGCCAAGACGCATGATGATGTCGGCCAGGTCGCGAGCCGGAACCGCCTCATCTTCGACGATCAATGCTCTTATGGTCATGTCATTTTCCGGAGCGGAGCAGCGGCGGAGGCGACCTCGAGCGACCACCCCATGCCTCTCGCCGTATTGCCCGCACACGACAAAGTCGCGTCAATCCGGTTGAAGTCTCGGACCCAGGGCAGATCGCGGCTGGGTGTTCTTCGCAATGAGTGTGGGTTATCCGTGCACATGCCATCGTCGAAGACGCGTTTCGCCCTGCGGCGACCGTAGATTGCTACGAAAGCAGGAGGTGCGCTTGGCGTCATCGATGCTCCTTTCGGCGAGGATATCGACCGCTGGAGGGGACGCAAGCGTTCCTGTGCGAGCCTGCCTCGCCCCATTGCCTTTTCCCCAAGATAAGAAAATTGTCCGAACAAAGCAAAAAAAGGAGGACTTACAACACGCTGGTCGCTTCGCCTCGAAGCTCTCTCACGCACGCGCACATAGACCGGAACCACGCGGATGGGTGAGGTGTTGCAAACGTGGATGCGTTGTTCCGAGCGCTCGCCTAGTGTTCCGTCGCTCGGTCGGGTCGAAATGCGCTAAGGAGCTTGCCAAGCGCTTTGTACCCTCGGTGGCCGCGCACGCGGACCGCGCCTTCGGAGATGCCGAGCGTGCGGGCAATTTCCGCCATGGAACGCCCCTCTAGCTTGTGCATGCGAACCACATCCCGTGATTTGGGCGGAAGCTTAGAGACGGCTTCGCGCACGGCGGAGATGGTCTTCTGCTCATCGTGCGGCAAGCCGCGGTCGGCCGACACGTCGCGGTCGGGGATGTTATGAGCCTCCTCCGGCGATAGGCCCTGCTCTTGGGCTGCGCGGGAACGGAGATGGTCGATCGCAACGTTGCGGGCGATAGTGAGCACCCAAGGTACAACCGGACGGCCTACGCGATACCGATGACGCGACCTGTGAACCTTGAGCCACGTATTCTGAATGGCGTCATCGATCTTATCTTCGGTCCGCAGCCGGCGGCGCAGGGTCGCCGTCAGCGGACCTCGCAACCTCTCGAACAACGCATCGAATGCGGCCAAGTCGCCGTCGACGTAGCGCTCCATCAATGAGGTCAAAGTATCGTGTTCTGCGTTCGAGACGGTCACCATGGTCGATTCCTCAATCGAGACCATCGTACTGACCATGATGTCCCTAGGCTTTGCGGATCGTTCGAGTACTTTTCTATTCTTGGGTAAAATGGGCCCGCCGTGTCGAAGCTCTGTCGATGCCCTCAGTACTGAGCTCAGCGAGGTTCGTAAACCCCTTCGCATCCGTCGGACTCGTGCTGAGCGCCGGTACCGAAGCGCTTCCGATATGCGGCGGGTGTATGACCAGTCTCGCGCTTAAAGAGGGTGGTGAAGTAACTCTGGTTCTCGTAGCCAACTTCCTGGCCGACTTCGATGATCGGGCGATGGGTGTCCCTGAGCAACTCGGAGGCTTTGGCCACCCGACGCTGAATTACGTAGCGATGAGGCGATTCGCCAAAAGACACGCGAAACATGGCCGCGAAATGAAACCGGCTCATGTCGGCGATCTCCGCAAGCGCGTCTAAACGCAGGTCGTCGTGGAAGTTCGCTTCAATGTGGTCACGCACCCGACGCTGGACGTGCGGCGCCAGACCGCAAGTGCTCGATTTCTCGTTTGGTATCGAGCAAATCTCGCTTTGAGCGGCTTCAACGTAGTTGCCGAACGCCGTCTCCGTCGCCGCGTAAACGATGTTCTCGGTGAACGGCTTCACGATGAAACCGTTGGCCTTCAACGCCCGGGCGCGGGCGATCGTGTCTCTGTCCGATAGGGACGTCAGGAAGACGATGGGCAACCGGAAATGCTGTCGGAAGTAGTCCGCTACCTCGAGCCCGGTTCGTTTTCCCCGCAGCCGCACATCGAGCAAAGCGATGTCCGGATTCTCCTGGTGGGCCAGTGATACCGCGGCGTCGTAGTCGGCCGCGACGCCGCACACTTGGTAGCCGACCCGCATCAAGATGTCGACTAGGTGGCGAGCGGGAACGGCCTCATCTTCGACAATCAATGCTCTCATCGTCATGTTGATCCTCAGGCTTCACGCGGTTGCAGTGAGCGCTTCATCGGCTCCATCAGGACGTTTGGCTGCCGTGGGCACGAACTACACACGACGAGACCGAGCTGCACTGCATCCGTTGCTGCTCCTGTATTCTACCCGAGTTCGCCGGCGTTCGTCCGACGTGCGTGAGTGGTGAATCGATTCTTCCCAAGATCAGAAAAGCTAGCCGAACGATCTGAAAACGTTCCATACGTCGTCCCCACCTTTACCCAGCTCGATGGAGCATCCGTGACAAGCCGAGATCTCTTGGATACCGAATCGTGGGCCGCCCGCGTTCACAACGCGGCCGTGTTGAGCAGTCGAGGCCGTCAAGCGAGATCAGTCGACGGGCGAGAATCTGGCGTAGTGTACGATATTGTTCGCAAAACCCCTAGTTAGGCAGACGAGGATGGAGCATATCGTAAACCACGCAATGGC
Source organism: uncultured Myxococcales bacterium (assembly GCA_964519665.1). GTDB lineage: Bacteria > Myxococcota > Kuafuiibacteriia > Kuafuiibacteriales > Kuafuiibacteriaceae > JANQQN01. The sequence continues at coordinate 2,812 of CAZFIV010000116.1, read as the reverse complement.
GGTTTGCTGATAAACAGATTCTCACGGGGCCTCGAAACAAGGGGTATCCGGCGGCGCGCGTGCGAAGACGGACATTCTTGATGACCGTCGATCCGCTGCCCTTGATTTGTCTCGGATATCCCGACGCCCAGCGACGTGCCCGGATCTCCCGTCGATTTCGCCGTTCAAGTGCACAACCTGGGTGCGCAAACGTTCATGCCCTACGCGGGCGCGAATCACAGCGGTAGGCTCCGCCATTCGAGGACGCATAGAGGTCGGAAATCCAAGTAACTGCAGCATGTTCGGAGTTTTGGCGAGCCACGTGAAATCGTCACGTCTGCAGGAGCGCATCACTGTCGAGGACTCGATCGATGAGACCTTTGGACCATGTGTTTTCATTGAGGCCGCGAGGAGCGACGAGAGTGACGATGATGCGCCCCCGCACCTTGGCGTGCGTCTCGAAGATCTGGACCTTCTCCTTAAGGGATTGTGCGTAGGCGCGCGTGACGACGAAGGGCTCGCCGACGAACTTCATCTCGCACAGGTGGATGACGCCGTCCCGCCCTTCAAACAGTAGGTCAACCTGCGCGCCTTTTCGCGTCGACGATCGGCCTTTAGGGACATGCCGCCACGTCCCGACCGAAGTGACAAGACTCTCGATATCAAGGGCGCGCATCAACTCGAGCGCGTGTTTGTAGCAGAGGCTTTCGAAGGCGTAGCCGGCCCAAGCGCGATACGCGGCGGTTTGGCTGACGCTGCGCCAATGACCAGCGCCGCCTCGAGCGAGCACCCCCTTGGGCGCGCGTTCTATCCATTTGAGGTAGAACAGCGAGTACTCGTCCACGACGCGGAGCATGGCGTTCTTTTTAATGGCCCCATACGGCTCAATTCGGGCAATGAAACCAGCCTCTTCGAGTTCTTGTAACCGGCGGTTCATGCCCCCGCCAGAGCTCATCCCTGTCGCATCCAGTAGCTCGTTTCGGGTGAGGCCCTCACGCCGCTTCGCCAACGCACGAAGGAGCGTAACGTGTTCGTCATGATGCGCAAATAGACTTCGAAAAACGTCTTGAAACTCGGCCTGCAGTGGCCCTCCGCGTTCGAACGCCAGACGACCGACGATGTCGGGCACGGACCGTCCTCGCTCCACGAGGTTGAGGTAGTACGGTACACCGCCGAGCGTCATGTAGAGACTGAGCATCTCCATCGGGGTGAGCTTGATGCGCCGGGCCTTGAGGTATGCGGCGGCCTCGCGCACCGTAAACGGCTCGAGACGGAGGCTGCGGGTCGACCTATTGTGGAGCCCACCCTTGGCGTGCACGATACGGTTGAGCATCCACGAGGCCGCACTTCCACATAGTACAACCTTAAGCTGATCCACCTGAGACAACCACCGGTTCCAGTGGTAGTCCAGCGCTTCCAGAAGCCGAGACCGCGCGGTCGCGAGCCAAGGCAGCTCGTCGAAGAACAGAACGATCTTCTCGCGCGGGCGGGCCTTGGCGCGAGCTTCGATCAGCGTCGTGAGGTAGGCGAAGGCAGCTTCCCAATCGGGCAAATCAGGCAACACCTGGTCGTTGGTGAAGGACGCTTCCAATGCCTCTCGAAATCGCCGACGTTGAAGGGCCGCAGCGCCATTGAGCGTGCCGGTCACTTCCAGGTACGTTCCGGCGCGGGGCTGAAGGTAGTTCCGAATGAGGTACGTCTTGCCGACGCGTCGGCGGCCGTAGATCGCGACGAGTTCAGCGCGATCCGATTGAAGGACGTCATCAAGCAGAGCCGTTTCACGACGCCGTCCGATGATCGATTTGGCCACCTTTAGTGTTTAATCTGGCCAAAACGATCCACGCAAGGAACAATTGGCCGCGTTTTTGGTTTAATGCGGCCAAATCTTGGTCGTCCTGGCTCCTTCGGTCATCCTCGCCGAGGACGTTAATCAGGCGGCCATCCGATACTCGTGATGAAGCCCGCCCAACACGGGAAACTCGACAACTGCACCTGCGCTCTCGGCCTGGCCGCGAAGCCGAGGTCGTTTGTTGTCAGCGGGTACGCGCTGACCGATGTCTTGGTGTGGACGACCCATACTAAAATGCGCACAGAATGCTCGCAGCGCTCTTCGAGGATGGTCTTCGCTCAGGATAAGGATGTGGTTCAGGCATTCGCGGCGAACACTTCCGAGGAACCGTTCGCAGATCGCGTTACAGTTCGGCGCGGACGGCGGGATTCTGATGACGGTCGCTCCGCCGCCGATGGCGACCACATCTGGCCTGATGCCCCGAACGTACCTCTGGATCGTTCGTTTGCCGACTCGGCACCCGAGCTTGAGCCGTTCCCCTCGAATTCGCTCGCAGCCCCAAGTATGGTTGTTTGACGCCATACGCCGAATCAACTCGATCAGTTCGGCGTCGAGGCGTGGCTGCCGCTTCTTGCTGCGCCGGGAGAGAAATCGCCAGCGAAGGCGAAACAGGTCGCGATGCCATCGAAGAAGCGTGTCCGGCTGAACGATGTGAAGGGCCCTCCTCCATCGTTTCGTGACGCAAGAAGAGATGACGAGTAGTAGGCGCTCTGCCGGGGTCAAGCGAGGCCGTTTGACGGCGCGCCGCAGGTTGATGACCTGCTGACGAAGCATGGCGTTCTCGGCGAGCAACTGCTGCCGGGACCGGAGCGAGTCGGCGACGACGCCGCTACCGCCCGTGCCCGCCCCAATGCGCAGGACCATGCAATTGCACGACGGAATCGACGGGAGGCCTTGGCAGACCGCTGCGCTGGCTCACGAGGGTCTCAAGGATAGCGTCTCCCTCGACCGCACGCGACCGCTTCGCCTTCGCGGGGGTGTTGA
>CAZFIV010000115.1:0-23511 GCA_964519665.1 uncultured Myxococcales bacterium | reverse complement strand
ACGGGCCGATTCCGGCGCGACAACAGCACGCTCCAAGTGAATCGGCGCTCTAGGAACGCGAGCGGAGCTTGCGGAGCGATGAGAAGTTCGCAGCCGGGACCAGGAGATGTTCGGTGGCCAAACGGAGTTTGGCACGATTCTCCGATCCAGGTCAGGAGCGGGCCGCGTCTTGGCTTGACTCGACCGAGAACCTCAACAATATCGAGCCCCTCGTGAGCGCCTCGACCAACTCACCGGAACGCCGGCGATTCGCCGATATGGCCCTTTCCGCCGAAGCATTGGCCGGCGTGAAGGCGCTGGGCTACGAATACGCGACCCCGGTCCAGGCCGCGGTCTTCGAGCAGGTCCTCGGAGGTGGCGATTTCATGGTCCAGGCCAAGACCGGGACCGGCAAGACGACCGCCTTCGGCCTGCCTTTGGTCGAAAAGATCCACATGGATGGCGCGACCGATCCCCAGGCGTTGGTGCTGTGCCCGACCCGAGAGCTGGCGGTGCAGGTCGCCGAAGAGATCGCGGAGCTCGGGGATCCCAAGGGCGTCCGGGTGCTCCCGATTTACGGAGGCGCCCCGATGGCGCCTCAGCTGAAGAGCCTCAAAGCCGGAACCGACGTGGTGGTCGGCACCCCCGGCCGCGTGCTCGACCACATCCGGCGTCGTACGCTGCGGCTGGTGCACGCTCATATGGCGGTGCTCGACGAGGCCGACGAGATGCTCTCGATGGGCTTTTGGGAAGACGTAACCGAGATTCTGAAGCAGCTGCCGGACGAGCGGCAGACCCTTCTGTTCTCCGCCACTTTGCCCGACCAGATCCGGCGTACGGCGCTCGCCTGTATGAAGGAGCCGGAGGTCATTGACATCAGCCGCGACGAGCTGACCGTCGAGGGCATCAAGAACGTCTCCTACGAGACGGATACCCGGCTTCCGAAGCCCCGCAACCTTCTGTACGTCCTCGAGGTCGAGAAGCCCGAGAACGCGGTCATCTTCTGCAACACCCGCGACGACTGCTCCATCCTAGCCGCTTTTCTGCGCCGGCAAGGCCTGCATGCGCTCGCTCTGTCGGGCGAGCTGGTACAGCGAGACCGCGAGAAGGTCATGCGGCGAATGAAGTCGGGCGACCTCAAGTATCTGGTGGCCACCGACATCGCCGCGCGAGGCATCGACATCTCTGACCTATCGCACGTGGTGAACTACTCGCTGCCTGACTTTACCGAGGTGTATCTGCACCGGGTGGGGCGCACCGGCCGGGCCGGCAAAAAAGGGACGGCGATCTCGCTGGTCAGCGGCCGAGACGAGATGACGTACACCGAGCTCCAGCGCAGCTTCAAAATCGAGTTCGAAGAGCGGACGCTGCCCGACTTCGAGGAGGTCAACAAGCTGCAAGCGGAGCGGGTGGCCCAAGAGCTGGTGGAGGTGGCCCGAGATACCGAGATCACCTCTTTTCTCCGGTTGGCCGATCATCTCAAGGCAACCGAAGTCGGTACCGAGGTCATCGCTTTCCTCCTCAAGCACTACTTTTCGGCCCTCGAGGAGGAGCGAGCGAAGATGCCGGTCGAACTCGGGCGACCTCCGGTTTCCGACGAAGACGAAGACCGCAAACCCAAGAAGAAGAAAAAGAAGAAGAAAGACAAGGACGAAGACGGAGAAGTACGCGTCGACGACACGCACGACCATGAGGAGCCGAGCCCGCCCAAAAAGCGGCGCCGATCGCGCGATGACGACGAGGTCGATGCGCGCGAGGCTCGACGGGTCCCTGCCGCGCCCGCGCCGGCGCTGTACACGGCCGAACGAGCGCGCCTGTTCATCAACCGCGGGAGCACCGATGGGTATGACGAGGCCATGATCGCGCAGCTCGTGCTCGACACCGCCGGTGGCGGTGCCGTCGACGACGTCGGACGGGTCCAGCTCCGAAAGACCCACGCGTTCGTCGAGGTGACGCCTCAGCTCGCCGATGCGGCGGTGGACGGGGCCGCCCAAGGCGTTGAGCGCGACGAGAAGCCGGTCGCGATCGAGCGGGCCCGTTTGCGATGAGCGCGGCGCGCCGCACAGGTCGGGCATCCGCCCGCACGAGCAAGGCGACCAGCCGTGGGGCCAAGGAGCCCGAGCGCAAGAAGAGCTCGCGACCGACTCCGCGTTCGGCGCCGGCGCAGCCCTCGACCCGCCGGGGGACGAAGGTTGCTAGAAAGCCGAAGCCGCGGCCTCAAACGGCCGAACGAACCGAAGGCGTCGAAGGCGCGGAGACCCAATCCGTTCAAGATATGGCCGCGCGGTTGCGCTCCCTCGAGCCGGGCACCCAGCGCTTCATCGTTTTGCAGTCCGCCATCGACTTCAAGCGTTCATGGATCCACCTGGCCAAGCACCTGGCCCACGTTCGTAACGCGGGCGCGTACCGAGAGTGGGGATACCGCACGTTCGAGGCCTACGCCCAACACGAGCTTCATCTGCGGCGGGAGACCTGCCAGAAGCTGGTGCGGTCGTACGACTTCCTGAACAGCCATGAGCGGCCGCTGCTCGATCAGGCGGAGCGGGCACCTCGTCCTGGTGATCCGACCTACGACCAGAGTGAGCCGATACCCCTGCCCAACTTCCATGCGCTCGACATTCTCGCCGAGGCACGCCAGAACCCCAATCTCTCCGAGAGCGACTATCTCGAGATCCGCGACCAGGTCTTTCGAGACGATCCCGCGGCGGCGGCGGTCAAGAAGCTGGTGCGAGACCGAGCCCCCGATGCGGCCGCCTCCAAGCAGGAAGACCCCAACGAGCGCCTTCGGAAGGCGTTGAACATGGCAGAGCGCCTCTACGGAATCCTCCTCGAGGAAGACGTGCCCGAGAACATTGCCCACTCGGTCGAGCAGGCCGTAGGCGGACTCCGCAAGCTCCTAGGAGAGCAATGAAGAAGCAAGCGGAGCGCGCAGCGAGCGCAGCCGGGACGTCCGGCTCCGCCGGACCGGAACCCGATGACTGGCAAGCGGAGCGCGCAGCGAGCATAGCGAGCGCAGCCGGGACGTCCGGCTCCGCCGGACCGGGCCCGTGGTTCATGCGCTTGTACAACGGCGCGTTTAAGTACGGCCTCACGGGCTTGAGTAGGGTAAGCGAGCTTCATCCGGAGGCGCGGCGATGGAAGGATGGGGTCGAGGTCATCCGCGACGTGCCGTATTTGGCGGATGGCCGACGGGACCACACTCTCGACATCTATCGGCCCGCGAACGATTCCGGTCCACTGCCCGTCGTGCTGTACATCCACGGCGGTGGCTTTCGGGTCCTATCCAAAGACAGCCACTGGATGTTCGGGTACGGATACGCGCGCCGAGGCTGGCTGGTGTTCAACATCAACTATCGCCTCGCACCCGAGCATCCGTTTCCCGCCGCCATCGAGGATGCCGCGGCCGCTCTTCAGTGGGTGGTCGCCAACGCTCGACAATACGGGGGCGACCTCGATCGTCTGGTCTTCGCGGGTGAGTCGGCGGGTGCCAACCTGGCGCTGTCCCTCACGGTTGCGGGTGCGTGGCGGCGGCCGGAGCTTTATGCGCAGCAGGTCTATGCGCTCGGCCACCGACCGCGGGCGGTGGTGGCGGCCTGCGGTTTGCTCCAAGTGAGTCGACCGGAGCGCTATCTCGAGCAAGATGCCTTGCCCCGATGGGTTCGAATTCGCTTGCGGGCGATCTGCCGTTCTTACTTGCCCAACGATTCGGGCGACCCTGATCGCTTCGCGATGGCCGACCCGCTGCGGGTGCTGGAGAAGGCGCCGCCGCCCGAGCGGCCTCTACCGCCGGTCTTCGCGCCGTGCGGTCGATTCGACCCCATCGCCGACGACACCCGGCGGCTCGGTGTGGCGCTTCGAGAGCGCGGCGTGCCCTTCGATGTTCGCTGGTACGATGGCCACCACGCGTTCAACGCGATCATCTGGAGCCGGGAAGCTCGCCGGTGCTGGGCGGATCAGGACGCCTTCTTGCGCGAGTACGCCTCAGGAGACGCCGCATGAGCGTTCGCCCCCGCGAGGTCGCCCAAAACCTTGCGAGGCTCATCCGCGGTGAGATCGAAGTCCGCGACTTCCCATGGCTGACCGAGCCCGAGCGGCGCGGCTTGGGCGCGCTGGGAATGTCCATGCTCCGAAGTGGCAAGGCTCCGTTGGCCAAGGCGGCCTTCGGGGTGCTGGTGGATATCGAGCCCGAAAACCCGGTCTACCGGCTGATGTGGGGGCACGCGGCGGCGCTCAACGAAGAAGTCCAGGACGCTTATCGGGCCTTCACCCGTTCGATCCGACTCGCAGGCCACGACGATCGGCGCAACGAAGTGGCCTGCGAGGCCTTCTTGGCCCGCGGAGACCTCTTGCTCCGCCTCGGCCGGATGGTCGAAGCGCGCGCTGACCTGGCCGATGCAGCCAATCGAATGGCCGACCCGGTTCGCCGGAAATCCATCGAGGCCTTTCTAGCCACGTGAGCGGCTTGCTTACGGTAGGACGATGTAGTTAATTTATCTCCATTAGCGGGAGTTCGAGCATGCCAAAGTCGAGAATCGGGGGCGGACACATGAAAGTGGGCAGTTCGCCAGCAGACGTCAAACAGAGAGGACGGTCGCAGGAGACCGGCCTCGCGCGACCGGTCGAGCGGGTCACCGACGATCTTCGTCTCGACCCCGACGAAATCCCTCTCCCGGAGATTCAAGAGGGTTTTTCCTCTCAGCAGTCCGGCCTTCAGGGGGTGATCGAGGCCGGCCTGACCCGGTTGGCAGCCGCGGAAGGCTTTCAGGCCCAAGACAAGGCGCTCGGAGTCCTCGTCAAGGCGATGGCGGGCGCTGCGGCGCCCGCTCAGCCGCTCGAGACGTACGCGGGCTTGCTTCAGGGTGAGCTGCGGCAGGTTCTCGAGAGCGCACCGGCGAAGGTGTCGGCCGTTGACCTTCGCCGCGACGCAACCCAGCTGTTGACGCTGGCGACGACCGCTCTCGGCACCGAGGGGCTCCCCGCCAAGAAGCTCCCCGCCGAGGCGGTGCTCGCCGAGGACCTCCGGGTCATCAAAGAGGCGCTGGCCGATGTCTTGAAACGGGCCGACGCTGCTACCGTGCAGCGACTCAGAGATACACAGGCGGGATTAAGTTGGGCCGCCGACGTGCTGAGCCGAGGGCAGCCGGCCCTCGAAAAGACGGACGCGACCGCGGCGACGCGGATGGATGCGTTGGCCGGTGTGCTGAGCGTCGTCCTCAAATATGCGCAGCAGGGTGTTTTATAGGGTATACCTGATGAGTGGTTCGGTCAATACGTCCCTGGCGCGTCCGGTCGGACGGTTCGGCGATCGAAGCGGATGATGGTCCAGGCGCTATCGGTTATAGGGCTCCATCGAAATGGCGGGCCGATGTCGAAGGCGAAGGCGCTGAGAGCCTTTCGCAGGTACGTGGCCGCCCCTCTGAAGGCGGCAGGTTTCGAGGGGCCTCGCGGTCATTTCGTCCGGCGTGTCGGGGCCGTGACGCAGATCGTTGAGCTGCAGCATTCGATTTACGGCGGTCGGATGACCGCCAACCTCGGCCTAGACCTCGAGTGGCTCCGCCCCGAGATCCGGTGGATTCCTCGGCCGTCGCTGGGCCCGCATGCCCACGACGCGGTCCGCTGGATCCGGGTTGGCCTGGTCGGCACCGATCCCGCCGATCGCTGGTGGAGCTTTCTGAACGACCCCGAGAGCCTCGAACAAGCCGGGCAGGGGCTGGCGGCGGCGATTCTGCAGGACGGTCTGCCCTGGCTAGATGGCGAGAGCCGGGCGGAGGCGTTCCTTCAGCACGCCGAGGAACGCCGGCGGCGGTCCCTGAGCCAACAGTTTCCGCACGGGTGTTTCCCAGAGTTGCGGCTATTGGCGGCGATCCATGCGTGGCTTGGCGATCGGGTCGAGGCGAGCCGATACTTCGACCTGGCCCGTGGTCAGTGGCCGGTTGAAAAGGCGCGGCTTCAGGCGGCCCGCCGAACCTATCGCGAACGTCACCCTGACGCGGCGGAGCGGCTGGCTCGGGTGCCTGACTTGCTCGGCGAGCTCGGGCGCCTCATCGAGCCCACCAGGGGCGCGTCGGCTTTTCAGGCGCCGACGACGAAGGCCGGTCGCTCATCGCGGTAGACGTCCGCGCCAAGCGGACCTTATCGGGTGGAATGAGCATCTGACGGTCGTTGTCCCAAGCGACGGTCCGGGCGTATCCGACCCAGCGGGTGTAGCCGTCGAACACCGGCATTCCAAACGACAGAACGAGGCTGGTTCGAGGATGGCCTTCGTACTCCGGCTGGCGGCCGACCTGCGTGAGCACGCCCTGAAGAACACCCGCCCCCGGGTCGGTGTTCACCAGGGCGAAGACGTCGGCGTACTCTCGCCGGTCTTGCGGCGCGAGCGGTTTCGATACGACCAGGCCGATGTCAGACAGCGGTCGGTCGGTCCGCACCAGGGCCACCCTTCGTTCGAGGTCCACCAGACGGATGCGGCCCGGCAAGCGGCCTTTCGGCCCTTGCACGACGATGGTTTCCGCGTCGACGCAGAGCTGAGCCACGGTGGCGACGGTCCGGGCGTCGACGACGATCCCGAACACCACGCGTACGGGATCGACCAGCATGTCTTCCCGTGGCTTGATCGTTAAGTCTAGGGTGGCCACCCGCGTACGCAGGATCGACGCGAGCTCGTCCATGTCGTTGGTCAACAGGCCCGAGTAGGGTTCGGCGATCGGCTCGGAGAGAGGCTCGGGACGGGGCTCGGGAAGGGGATCCGGTGCTGGCCCGCCGGCGACCAGCACGCCGAGGGCCAGCAGGAGGGTGCGCATCAGCCGACCTGGCGGAACGCCCGCTTCTTCTGGTCTTCGAGCTGCCTTTGAATATAACGGACGCCGTTATCGATCGTGTTACCCATCATCTCGATAAGCAGCTGTTCGGTTTCTTTGCGCGACAGTCGCAAGGTGTCGTAGTAGCGCTGACGCTCCGTCGCGTGGAACAGCACCGGCATGTAGCCGTGTCGCATGAGGATGTAGTTGACGACGAGTCGCCCGGTTTTACCGGTGTGCTCTGCAAACGGGAAGATGCTCATGAACTCGTGATGGAAGTGGGCGGCGAAGCGGACCGCGTCGTCGTCTTCGGGATCGTTGTTCACCGACCAATCCAACAGTTTGGCAACCCGAGTAGGAATATCCGAGGGCTGGGCGATGTCGTGGAAATAAGCTCGGTGAAGAGGAATATCTTTTCGGTACCGGGCCGGTTCGAACGCCGGATTGTCGGAGCCGAAAGACGAATGAAAACGGCGCAGCAGCGCCATATCGACGCGTCCACCTTCTTTGGCCTCGTTGCGGACCAGCTCGACCGCCACCTTCATGTTCCGAATGTCGCTATAAGTATCCGGGGCGATCGGGCGTCCGCTCAGAGCGCTCGTGACCTCGGCGTGAGTGAGAACGATGCCCTCTAGAGCGTTCTCGTGATAGATCCAGGAGTATTCGAAGTGTGAGATAAAGTCACACCATAGTCGAGGGTGTGCGTTCGCCAAGTCCCTCAGATCTTCCGTGCGGTCATCAATGTCCCGAAAGACCTCTCGCATAGCTGCCATCGAGTCGTATCTCCCCAAGTCAGGCGGTCGCGCGTCCACGAACCGAATGCCGGCCAAGTAGCCGTAATCCCGCGTTATCTAGCGTGTTTCGCCTCTGTCAACTCAGGCCCCGGTGTGTGCCTTTTGACGATAAGGCCTGAGAGCGCACACCCGACCATCCATAGCAGAGCCAATGGGTGAGTTCGATGGATACCCTTGGTTACGCGAAGTCATGGAATATCTTGCGTTTGCGCTGGTGTGGGTTGAAGACCTACTTCACACTCAAGCATCAAGAACGATGTTGCACTGCGAATTCGACGCGGTGAGTCGTGGATTATTGCCCATAACGACCCCCCGAATGGGCTTATCAGACGTTTGAAATTTTTTTGTGACGGCGGAGCTCAGGAAGGGATTGAGCTCAACCCGGCTCGGCCCTATCCCCCATCAGAGGTAGGTCAGCCAATCTAGGAATCGGTCGTCTTCCCCGCGGACGACGCGGAAGTAAGCCTTTTGCATGCGCTCGCAGACGGGGCCGCGATAACCGGATCCGATCGTACGACCGTCGATCTCTCGGACCGGTGTGACCTCCGCCGCGGTCCCGCACATGAATACTTCGTCGGCGATGTAGAGGTCGCTGCGGGTCATGCTCTCTTCGCGGATGGTGACCCCTTCCGCGCGGGCGACCTGCAGCAGGCTCTCGCGCGTTATGCCGGCGAGGATCGATGCACCGCGAGGCGGCGTGTAGATGACCCCGTCGCGAACAATCATCACGTTTTCGCCGGTGCCCTCGGCAACATAGCCTTGCCCGTCGAGGAGTATCGCTTCGTCATAGCCGTTCAGTGCGGCTTCGCGTTTGGCGAGCACCGAGTTGACGTACTGCCCAGACAGCTTGGCCTTTTCGTAATGCGAACGGATACCGATCCGCGTGTAGCTCGAAACGCAGCAGCGGACGCCTTTCTCGAGGGCGCCTTGGCCTAGGTATGCGCCCCAAGGCCAAGCGGCGATCGCGACGTTGATCTTGTTGTCGACGGCGGCGACTTTGATCGAGCCTTCACCGAGCCAGACAAGCGGACGGATGTAACACTGCCCCAGCTCGTTGATTCGCAATACTTGTTGCGTCGCTTCGATCAGCTGGGTAGCAGTGTAAGGCACATCGATCGTGGCGATATGGCACGACTGCAGCAGTCGCGTGATGTGCTCTCGGAGTCGAAAGATCGCGGCGCGACCGTCGCTGGTCTCATAACACCGGATCCCTTCGAAAGCCGCGAGACCGTAGTGGAGTGAATGGCTCAAGACATGTGTCGTCGCGGCCTCGTAAGGCACGATTTCACCGTTCATCCAGATGCGGGTCTTTTGAGGCATAGCGACTACAAGAACACCCGGACCACCAACGCAGTCAATCACATTACGATTGCGGCGTCGGAACAGACTGCGGATGTTCCGTGAGCGGCTCCACAAATTTGAGCAGCAGCCCCGCGACCCGCGAAAACTCGCGTCTTCCGTTGCGCACCGCGGTTTGAACCGCCTTCACCGAAGGCACCAATACGGTCGGAGAGAGGGTGCGTCGGTAGGTGAACATGAGCTGGGAAAAGGGTCGATTGCGCGCCACGGTCTCCGCTGCGATCCGCTGCAGCGGAAGAAACAGGATATGCCGTCCAAATGTCGGCGCAAAACAATCCAACCCGACGATGCACGCGTTGCGGGTGCGCAGACGACCGGACTGAACATATTCCCATGCAGCGCGCGCGGGCACGTTGGCGATCATGCCGCCGTCGGCCAAGAAATCCACCGCGCTACGCCGCAGCACGAGCTCGATCATTCGATGCATCCGGGCGTCCGGACGGGTGATATCGTATTGAATGAGCGCGGGTAGGGCGGCCGAAAAGCCAGCGGCATCGAGCGCGTCGAAGGCTTCGGTACCTCGGTCGCTTCCCAGCACGATCGGCTTGAGCGCACCGGGCGTGCCGGCCAGTTCGGTGATGAACTTGACGCCATGTCCGACCAAGTCGCGTACGTGAAGGAGTCGACCGATGGCGCCAGAGCGTAGCTCTTGCCGGAATATCTTTTCATATCTCGCGATTCCCCGGGCCGCGTCGCGTCGAACGCCGGTCACCTGCGTAATGAATGGAATCTCGAGCTCGTCTAGCCGCTTGGTTTCGCCGACCTCGTTCAAAAAGAACGAAGACAGCGCGGTCCGCAAGTGCAATCGTAGGGCTCCGGGCATGGCGTACCGAGTCCCGCTGTCCAAGACGCCGAACATCTTCTTGAAAGACAGACTGTTGCTTACTTTCTCGAACGTGTCGTCTTCGTAGCCGAGCTCGCGGGCTCTGAAGGCGCCCAGAATGGCGCCGATGCTGGTACCGGCAACCAATCGGGGACGCACGCCGAGCTCTTCGAGCAGTGAGAACGTGCCGAGATGGACGAAGCCGGTACCGCCGCCGCCGCCCAAAGCGAGGACCAGCGCTTTGCTTCGGAGCTCTCGGTCGAGCTCCTCTCGGGACAGGCGGCCCACGTGTCGGGCCAGCAACTTATCCTGCGCTTCGGTCAGGTGGGGATGAAGCTGTACAGCGTCCGAGCCTAGAGTCTGGGGATCGAGGCTCGGTTGCAGGGTTGCGGCGAGTCGCCTGACTCGCTCCCGGAAGCTTCCCAAAAACGGACCGACGGCTAGGTCTTGTCCGCGCGAGTGGATGATCCACAGGCGGGCGAGGTTGAGCGCGATGCGCAGCGTGATCTCGTGGCGTCGCTCGAGCTGGTTGGGCTTGTTGACCAGAGCCTGAACCAGTAACCGCTCCGCGTGGTCGAAGGGCTCGAGTTGGCGGAAGCGCTCGGCGAGGTCGGGGCGTATGTCAGGGGGCGCGGCCAACGCGGCCAAGCTAGGGGGGGTCTTGCTTGCGAGCAACCGGGAGAGGGAACGGTCGTATCGCGGCGAGGGACTACCCTCGTCGGCTGACCCTTGGGGGTATCGTTCTGGAGAAGGTCGGGGTGCGCTCGCTACGCCGGTCGGATGGGCGACGACCGCGGGTGGGATGGCGCGCAGGGCGGGCACGAGAGTTGGCATGACGAGTCTCTGGAGCGTAGGGATGAACATCCCCACCGAGGGGGTTGTAGCAGCTAGCCGAGACGCTCAACCGGGAGGGCGGTGCAGCTCGGCGCGAGTTCGCAGGAAGGGGGTACGAATGGCTCTGAAGTTCCTGCCCGACGGTTCGGTGATCGTTCGTCGCGAGGGCGCTGTCGTGCGGGTCGACCTGCGCCGGCGTGTTCTGCACATCCGACCGCCCGGCGGCTCCTCTTACTGCCGTTCCGAATCGAGCCTCGCCGAGACGCCTCGGGCGACCTATCCGCTCGCCAGCGTGGCGAGGATTCGTCTGATCAGCGAACAAGGAAGCTGGCAGGCTGGCCTTCATTTGGACGGTGGGGACACCGTCGGGTTGGGAGCCTGGAGCGACCTGCAGGCCGCCCTGACCATCGCCTCCGCCTTGGGCGAAGTGTTGTCGGTGCCGGTGGAGACGGTCCGTGCGAAGCTCCTGGGCCCGGGGTCGAATCGGCTTTCGCGGGTCTCGACTGCCGTGGCGCTCGCCGGGGCGGACAGCGAGTCGAGGCCTCTCGGTACGGGTGGCCGGGATTCGGCGATGCGCCAAGCAGAGCGACCGAGCCGTTACTTTGCGAGCTCGCCCGGCACGTTTGGTGCTCCTCCCGGGTGGGCTGGCGTGCAAGAAACGACCGGCGCCTACGCGCCCGCAGCGGTCAGTCGGGTACCGTTCCCTCCGATCGCTCCTTGGCCGGCCGCAGGGCCTTCGCCAGCACCCCAGTGCTTTAAGTCGGCCGCCGGACAGCTGGAGGGCTCGGTTTCAGCCGGAGCGTCGCGTGGCGCTTCACCCGTTTTGGGCCCCCCAGACGATACCATTCGAAGGCTGCGCCGAGCCATCGGGCCCTGGAAAGAGCCCACGCCGCCGCCGCGGTTTCCGCCCCCGCCAAGGATGAGCGCGGCGCAAGCGGATTTGCAGGAGGCGCTCGAGAGTCTGACGCCGAGATCCGACGCGATTCCCGACGCAACCGAAGTTCCGTGGCTGCCAGGCCCCGAATCGCCGTGGACGCCTTCGCCGAAGCTGCCGCCCGTTCGGAGCATTGGGTCCTATAGCGACGACGAAACTGATGGGGCCGATGCTCCGCCGCTGTGGGCCGTCGAGAGGACCAAGAAGAGAGCCGTCGACGACGAAGGACCAACCCAACCGATGTTGACGCCGGTGTACCGACCGGTTCCAAGCGAGCGATGGCGGCGGCCCGACGCACCAGCACCGGTCAAACCGCCGCCTTCCGGCAGGTCAGCTGCGGTCGAGGCTCTTGAAATCATTGAAGGAACCAACCCGGTCATCCTGGAGATCCCGGGCTTCAACGATCGTCCCCCCGAACCGCCGGGCCGGACTCCGCCGGGCCAGACTCCGCCGGGCCGGACTCCGCCGGGCCAGACTCCGCCGGGCCAGACTCCGCCGGGCCAGACTCCGCCGCCCCGCCGGCCCCCCGACCGGCGACCCTCGTCGACCCGGTCTCGCACGCCTCGTTCCGAGCAGGCGACGGCCGAAGCGCTTCTGGTCCCCCCAAGCGACGATGCTGAGAACGCGTTTTTACAGGTCCTGCTCGATAGCCAGTTCTTGTCCCCTCGAGAAGCGGCGTTGGCCCGAACGAAGGCCAAGGTCCCTGAACCCGACGCCGGCCCCGGCGTCGACGCGGCCCCGTCGATGCTGGAGAAGGTTCGCCTCGCCGCGGAGTGGCTGCCGATAGCGAGCATCGAACTGGCCTTCGGGCAGCTCTAACATCGCTCCTCCCCACAGTAACGAAGAGGGTCTCTCGGCGGCGGAGGCCCTATGCGCAAGGGAGCTTTCGAAAGTAGGCCCTTGTGGGGGACGCTCCCAGATGGTACCCCCCGTTCGTCTGCCAATGACCGACGAAGCCGCCCGATCGCGAGAGGTGTTCACCGACGCGCTCACCCAGCAAGAGGTGCGCGACGCGGCCCAAGCCATTCGAATGGAAGGGCGGGGGCTACCCGAGATGATGGCTCTCGGTCGCTCTCTCGCGCAGGCGTGCGGAGAGGCTTCGTTGGCGGAGCGTTTGACCGCCGAGATCGGGGGCTTTCAGACCGCTTCCTTGCCGATCCCGGATGTGCGCAAGGTCATGGGATTCGCCAGTCCGTTCCCGGTTCGAGCGCTCGACCAGGGCGTGTTGCTCCCCGAAGAGATCTTCTTGGCGAACCGCGAGAAATTCTCACAGGTGACCCTCACCATCGGTCAGTCGATCGCCGAGTTGGAGGCCGCTCTGGCTCAGATTCGCCAAGGTGGGGTCCTCGCTCTGCGGGTGCCGGCGTCCGAGATCACCGGCGCTTCGGCGGACACCGATGAAGATACCGAGGTCTACATCTACATTCTGCCTCGTGAAATCCAACGGATCGTTGACGCGGCTCGGGCCGAAGCGCTCGACGCCATCATTCAGTGCCTGGTGACCGCAGCGTTGGGCCCCGAGAATCCGACGCCCTCGTCGACCGCCGACGAGGACGACAATGAGGCGGAAGAAGACCAAGAATGATCGTCAGCGCGGCGGGCCAGTCGGCTTTTTGAGACAGCCCCCGCGGCCCCTTCGCTTGTTCGTGTGCCGGTGATCCGGTATGTGCGCGGCGGTCCGTGATGATATCGCGGGCCGCTGACGTCGGACGGTTGTGTCACGGACGATAGGAGACTTGGTTCACATGAAATCCGCTTACCTGCTTCGAGGTGCGCTGCTGACGGCCGCGATCACCTTGGTGACCGCGCCTGCGCAAGCAGAGCAGACCCACGACCTCTACTTCGCACAGGCCGGCGCGGCGCTGACCTATTCCTTCGCCGAAGTTCGGGTTTTGTACGGGGCCGTCACGGACCGAAAGGCCTACGACCCTCGAATCACCGAAGAGACAATCCAGGAGCTCAAGCGGGCGCTGGGAAGCGCGAAACTTCAGACCGTTCGGTCGGCCGAGTATCTTCCGTCGAAGATGAAGCAGCATCGAGCCAAGCTCGAGAAGCTCCGTAAAGCGATCGTGAAATGCGAGGAGACCCTCGGCAAGCTCGAGATGGACGTCGACGAGCAGACCAAGAGCCTGGTCGAGGACGACGAGCCCAGCGAGCTCGGCGTGCCCCTCGACGAGGGCGCCGAGCCCGAGCCGCCCAAGAAGGTAGACTGGAGGCTCTTGAGGAACCGAACCCGGTGGCTCGCTTACGACATCAAGGTGGCCCGAGAGCTCTACAAGCAGGCCGCCATGAAGGTCGCCCGCAAGGTCCTCCGTTCGCCGCCGCGGCCCCGGGGGCGCCGGCCTTAGCGAGCAGCGGCCAGCCAAGCCAGCCCGCTGAGCGCCCGCGGTCGGCCTCCCGTCGTCGAGTACTCGTCACTGGGGCTGTTCGACCAGCACCGCCGTCACGTTGAGGCCGCCGTTGTCATCGGGCTGAACCACCTTCTGCCAGGGTTTGAAGCCCTCCTTGGTCACCCTCAGGATGTAGTCGGTGCGCGGGAGTCGTCGCCGCTGTACGATGGGCGTGATCCCTAGGAAGACATTGTCGAGCTCGACTTGGGCGCCGAGCGGCGTGCTCATCACGGACACGAATCCGATCTGTTGAGGTTCGGCCGGCGCCTGACCGGCGTCGAGATTTCGCCAGGAGCGCGCCCCACCGGGGGTCACCGACATGCTGGCATCCGGGTGGCGGGCCGCGGCCGAATCACCCGAGGGCCGACGGTCCGTGGGCAACGGGTCTTCGAGAGGCATCGTCGACGGGCGCATGTAGACCAGGGCGGCCATCATGGCGAGGCCGATGACCACCGCACCCAGGAGGGCTACAACGATCCGCGAGGTTCCGGGCTTCTCGGGCGGAATCGTAGCCGCCGCGGGTGGCGCCGAGATCTTCAGCCGAGGTCCCGCGCCCGCGGCAGCGGCGCCATCGGGGGGCGCATTGGGCTGCGAGGGGCGGGGGAGGCTTTGTTGGACGGGGCGGGAGGACTGCTGGTCGATCGCGATCCATGGGTCGACCGCGTTCGGGCGCGCTGACGGGGCACCCTTGGGGCCGCCGGCGCCGGGCAGCCGCAGACCGGCGGATCGGGCCTCCCGGGCCTCCGGCGTGGGCGGTGGCGAGGGACCTGTCGTCTTCTTCGCCTCCAAAGTCAGGTCGTTGATGGGCGGCTGCAAGGAAGCCTGCGACCCATCGCGGCCGTGGCCTGCCGCAGGGGTAGACTCCGACGTCGGCTCGAGGTCGGCTCCGCTGCCTAGGATATCCACCCAGGGGTTGGGACCGATCGGAGGCGCAGACACATTTGACCCAGGAGCGGTCGGCGCGGCAACGACGCCCTCCGGCGCCGAGGTTGGTCCGTTGGGCGGGGCGGGTGCGCGAGCGCCGGTCGACTGCGCCGGCAGGGCGGGAATGTCGCCAAAGAGGTAACCTTCCAAGACCTCGGGCGCGAAAGCCGCGTCGAGGAGCGCCGTGTTGCCCGCCGGGACCGCTTTCGCGACGTAGGTGCGCAGGAGTTGGTCGAGCTCCGGGGCGGCCGCCAGAGCGATCCCTGACGTATAAAGCTCTTCCTGAAGGAGACTGCCGAAAGCGATGGCGTCGCGGGGACGAGCGTGGGGATTGGGGTCGAGACAGGTCCGGAGGAGTCGAACAAGGCCCGGTCGGGGGTCGGGGACCGCGGTCGGTCCCGGCGTTGACGCTCGCCGCCCGGCGAGGACCTGCGCGTAGAGCGCGCCGAGGGCGTAAACGTCGGAAACCGGGGAAGGCGGCTCTCCGGCCCGCACCTCGGGTGCTTTCGGGATTTCGAGGGTTTTGGGCGCCGGAGCGGCGAGAAAGGCCTGAAGCACCGGATAGCCGCTGCCCACCAGGGCCACCGACGCGCCCGGCGATAACAGAATCACGCCCTGATGGAGTTCGCCATGCGGACGGAGGCGTGCGCCCTCGGCCAGGTGGCTCAAGAGCGACGCGACGGTCAGCAGGATGGAGCCGGCAGCGCCCGGGCGCAGCGATGCGCCCGAATAGCCGAGGGCGGCCCCGAAGGTCTCCAGCCGGATCGCTCGCGGTTGCAGGGGATCCAGCTCGAACCGTATCCGATCGCCGAAGATCTGGACGGCCGTCGCGGTCACGATACCAGGCGGAGGACTGGATCCGGCGGCGGTGACCTCCGCCTCGAGCCGGCTCGCGACGCTCAGGGGTAGGGGCTGATTGAGCTCCAGGTCGAGGGCAAGGTACGTCCTTGCGCCCGGCCGGGCGACCATATCAATGGTTCGCCGGGCCACGATGGCCCGAAGGTCCTCCGCTCGGACTTGCACGGTTAGCTTCGGCACCATAGCAAGGTGACCGTGCGCATCGCTACCGTCTCCGACCTGCATACCGATTTCGTGGAGAACCGAGAGGCCGTTGTGAAACTCGCGGTGGCCATTCACAAAGGCGCGGCCGACGTGGTCGTGGTGGCGGGGGATGTTAGCCACAAGGACGAACGCATCGACCGCGCGTTACGCGCGTTCAAGCAGGTCGCGTCGCAGGTCGCGTACATCCCGGGGAATCACGACCTTTGGTTCGACGTGCCCCTGGCCGCCGGGCGCGCGGAGCTCAACACGTGGCACCGCTATCATCACGAGCTCAAAGCGGTGTGCGAAGGCGCCGGGGCGCACTATCTACCGGCCGAGCCCATGGTGCTGGGGCCCACCGCCATCGTCGGGTCGTGCGGCTGGTACGACTACTCGTTCATGGCGCCGGAGTTTCGAGCGCAGGTGGACGATATGGCGCTCGCCCTCAAGACCTTCGATGGCTTGATGTGGAGCGACGCGCGCTTCATCGCGTTTAGGGACGCCGAGGGCAACCTGATGCCGGATCCGCTGGTGGCTCGCCAGATGGAGGCAGAGCTGGAGCAGCATCTCAGCAAGATGGACGCCGACGATCACATTCACAATGTGGTGGCGGTGACCCATCACCAGCCGTTCTACGAGGTCGTCTCCCGCACGGGCACGATGCCCTGGGAGTATTTTTGCGCGTTCATGGGCAGCGCCGGTCTGGGCAAGGCGATCCGCAGCTCCCCCAAGGTCAAGATCGCCGTATACGGCCATACGCACGTCTTGGGTCGGCATGAGCTCGATGGACTCGTCGTGTACGGTACCCCGCTCGGCTACCCGCGGGAGCGTCGCGGTCTTTCGGATGACGCGCTGGCGGACACCCGGGTCGGATGGATCGACGTCGAGTGACCCCCTCGATTCCGTCGGCGGTCCCCGCCATATTGAAGGGGTGACTGTGCTAGCACCGATGCTCGCCCTGATGATGGGGCAAGTGGGGCAATCGTCCGGCGACGACCTCACGGATCTCGAGCTCAGCCTCACTCGCCATACCCGCTTTCGGTACACCGCTGACCTCAAAGGGATTAAGCGGCGCGGCGTGCTCCGGGTGATCACCCGGAACAACTCTGCGTCTTACTTCATCGCTCGCGGGGCGCAACGAGGCTTTACGTACGAGCTGGCCGACGCGTTCGCACGCTCGCTGGGGGTCCGGGTGGCGATCGTCGTCCCGCCGTCCCGGACGGCCATGATCCGGGCGCTTCTGACCGGGCAGGGCGACCTGATCGCCGCGGGTATGTCGAAGACGCCCAAACGGGCCGAAAAGGTCCGGTTCACTCTTCCTTTGAGCACTGCCAAACGGGTTATCGCCGTTCACGAGCACTCTCCGAAGCGGCTCGAGAGTCTCGACGACCTCGACAACTTCGTACTTCATGTCAATCGCGGCTCGACGATGCATCGCGATGCGTTGATGCTGCAGTCGAAATTGGGGCGTCCGTTGCGCCTGGCGTTCATCGAGGACGACGCCGAGATGGAAGAAGCGGCCCGTCGGGTGGCGATCGGGCACTACGAAGCGATCATCATCGACGACAACCTGTTGGAGCTTGCGCAAGCCGGGGGATGGCAGGTCAAGTCGGCGCTGCCGTTCGGTGAGGAGCGCGAGAAGGCATGGGCGGTTCATCCGGGGGCCATCGACCTGCATGCGGCCGCGGATGCCTTCGTTCGAAAGAGTCAGCGCAACGGCCTGATCAAGATCTTGTACCTTCGTTACTATCGACCGACGGCGCTCGGGGCGCGCAGAGCTCGCGACGTCGAGTACCGGGCCGACGATGCCGGAGGCATTTCGCCATACGACGAGCTCTTCAAAGAAGCCGGCGAAATCCACGGGATCGACTGGCGCCTGCTGGCGGCGGTCGCGTATACCGAGTCTCGATTCGACCCGGACGCTCGGTCCAATTGGGGCGCGGTGGGCCTGATGCAGGTGCTGCCCAACACGGGCCGGGAGGTCGGCTACCGCGACATTCGCGGTCCTCGCAACAATGTCATGGCCGGCGCCAAATACCTGCGTCGTCTGGTTCGGCGCTTCGAAGAGGACGGCGTGCCGCAGCGGGAGCGGATCCGCTTCGCGGTCGCCTCCTACAATGCCGGCCTTGGACACATCCGGGATGCCCGGATGCTCGCCGAGTGGACCAAGCGAGACCCCAACAAGTGGTTCGATAACGTTGAAGAGGCGCTCAAACTCAAGATGGACCGGCGTTGGCATGAGCGGACCCGCTACGGATACGCACGGGCAACAGAGACCGTCGGCTACGTAAGAGCCGTGCAAACCCGATACGACGCGTATGTCCGCTACGTGTCAGCGCAGGGTGAATCGCAGGAGTAGGCCGGGTAAGTTGTTAAGTGGTTGCCTTTATCTGCGCAAGAATCCACCGGACTCGTGACCTCGAAGGTATAGGATCACGTTCCGGTGGAGATCGAACCAACAGCGCTGGCCTCCGGTCAGCTCGTCGCAAACCGGTTCCGGCTCCACCGAAGCCTCGGTTCCGGCGCCATGGGAGCGGTGTTCGCGGCTCTCGATGAGCACACGGGTGAAACCCGGGCGATCAAGGTGGTCCACCCACACGTGGCGAAGGCCGCGGTCAACGCGGAGCGTTTTCGACGAGAAGTGACCTTGGTCCAGCAGGTTGGGCATCCGGGCATCGTCCGGGTGTTCGACGCGGGCCACGACCCGGACATCGGGCTTTTCATGGTCATGGAGCTCCTGCAGGGGGTGACTTTCCGACCTCCATTGACGCAAGGCGACTTGACGGTAGCGCAGGCGCTGGAAGTCGTGGGCGCGACGCTCGATGCGCTGCAGGCCGCGCACCACCTCGGGATCGTCCATCGAGATCTCAAGCCCGACAATATCTTCTTACACGCGCCGGAGGACGAGTCGCCGTTAGTAAAGTTGCTCGACTTCGGCGTCGCGCGACAGCTCAACGCGGCCGGGATAACGACCACCAACATGGGCCTCGGCACGCCCCACTTCATGGCGCCCGAGCAGGCCACCGATGCGCGTTCGGTCACCGCGGCGTCCGACGTGTGGTCGGCGGGCGTCATGCTCTATTACATCTTGAGCGGAGCGCTCCCGTTTGACGGTGATGGGCCATACGACACGGTTCTCAAGGCGTGCACGTTGCAGCACGTCTCGCTCGACCGCCGAGCGCCCGATGTCGACTACCGGTTGGTCGACATCGTCGAGACCTGCCTCGAAAAGGATCCCGAGGAACGTTTTCAGGACGCGGGTGAGCTCTACGAGGTGTTGGTTCCGGTCATCACCGAGTCGGCGCTCCGAGCGGCTCTGTCCAGCCAGGTTGCGGCCGAGCCGAGACCGAATGCGCATGTGTGGGCGGACCACGATTCGTTGAGCGACCGGGTACGGGGCTCCGACCCCCAGTTGCGAACGTCGTCGGTCGTGGGGTACGCATCGACGGAGCCGGCCCGTCATAGTGCGGCCGCCATCTCTCGGCCGGCGCCGTTGCCGATCCCCGAACCGCGGGCGCCGCGACCGGCGGATGGTGCGCCCTCGGTTCGGCGCTGGCGGCTGTCACTGGCCGCGCTGGCCGCTTTGGCGGTGGTCGTCGGGCTCGGACTGGTCTACCTTAGACCTCCGTGGGGCACCGGAGCCATCGGTGTCGATAGGGTAGACGCAGAGTCCGTGGAGCCCACGGAGGTGGGTGATCCCCCCCTGGTCGACCTACCGCAGAGGACGATCGTGGAGCGCGAGGTGGTCGAAGAGCGGTCACGGCGTTCGCCGGAGGCTTCGACGCGTCGACCGCGCAGCCGGCCGGGCCCGGAGGCTCTCCAAGCTTCGCAATCGTACGACCGTGAACGCTCGCGGTCTCGCGAGGCCTCGGCCGACGTCGACTCACCAGCCCGGCCAGCCGACCGAGGCGGACCGAGCCAGCCTGCGAAGACCGCTTCGACGGTCACCGAAGCGCCGGACCCCGACGGTCGGTCCGTCGACGAGACGGTGCCAGCTTCGACGAGTGCGTCCGGTCGTGAGGACGGCGGTCCAATATCGCCGCTGGCGGATGCGACCGATGGCGCCGATGCCATGAGTGGCGCCGATGCCATCAGTGGCGCCGAAGCGTCCGCCGGAGTCGCCGGGCCCGAGGCGTCGGTCCCCGACCGATCTCCGGACCGACCGCCGGAACGACCTTCGGAAACGGCGGATGAAGCGAACCAGGGGGCGGGCCCCCAAGTCGCCGATCGGGAGGCGCCTGACGGGTCGCGGCCGAAGGAAAAGGACGGAGGCGACAAGCCTCCCGAAGATGAGGCGCCCGCCGAGGAGCGCCCTTCGGATTTGGAGCCAGACTTCGTTACATTCTGAGAGGTGATTGCGTGCGACGACAACGATGGTTGGCGTATGCCGGGGTTCTCGGCGTGCTGCTCACTTCGCAGCGGTCCGAGGCTTCGCCGTGGACCCTTCCCGAGGGAAGAGGCGTGTTCTGGACCGGCTTTTCGTTTCAGACGGCCGACCGAGAGTTTCTCGACGAGGGCGGCGCACAGGTCTTTCCGCTCGCTGGCAACTTCAGCTCATCAAGCCTGACCGTCGGCGGCCGCTTGGGGATCACTGACCGCCTCGAGTTCGAGATATCGGTGCCGCTGACCTTGGTCAGCTATCGAGCCGACCCGGTGATCTTGTTGGATGCTCCGCCCGATGAGCCGTCCCCCCTCGATTTCTTCCAGGAGAATGTCATCGACCTCAGCCAAACCCGAGCCGGGGTGGCCGACATCCGGGCTGCCGGAAGGTATCGAATCATCAGCGGTCCACTGGTTTTGACCGCAGAGGTCGGGGTAAAGATTCCGACGGGCTACGAGGGCCCCGCGGGCACGTTTGGGGAGCGACCAGAGACCCAAGAAGAGTTTCTGGAGAACGTCGACGTCTTCGTCGCGCCCGAAAACGTTCGGGACGACGTGACCCTCGGGGATGCGCAGGTTGACCTGCACGGCGGGCTTCTGCTCGGGTACGCGCTCTCCAGCGGCACCTTCTTTCGGTTGAGCGGGGCCTACCGCCTCCGCCTTGGCGGGGCGGGCGACCAGGTCACCGGTCTCGGGCGGGTCGGTCAGGCCATCACCCGGAGGTTCCTCGTTTATGGGGGCGCGGAGATCGCTTACTCGATCCAAGACGGCCGGGTCATCGGCATCAGTGTGGCCGCTCAGGATCCAACCTTGCCCGCGACCGAGTACGGCGGCACCACCAACCTATTGTTGAGGGAAATCCAGCTGGTCCGAAACGAGCTCAAAGTCGGCGGCGGGCTCATCCTTCGAGCCACCGACCGGCTCGAGTTCAACGCGGGCTACGATTACACGGTGTGGGGGCGCAATACAGCGGCCATCCACGCCGCGTCGATGAGCCTGGCCCTTCGGGTCGAAGTCTTTTAATCAACCGATATGAGCAAAGTTCCCTCAGTCAGCGTTCTCGAGGTCGAGCTCGAGCCTTGCAGTTCCGATCCGGTGACCGGTTTCTATCGAGACGGATGTTGCAACACCGGGCCCCACGACGGTGGGTCCCACACCGTGTGCGCCCAAATGACGGCGGAGTTTCTGGAGTTCTCGAAGGCGCAAGGCAACGACTTGTCCACGCCGCGGCCCGAGTTCGCGTTCCCCGGTCTCAAGCCAGGGGATCGGTGGTGTGTGTGCGCGTCTCGATGGCAAGAAGCGCTCGAAGCCGGCGCGGCGCCTCGGGTGTTCTTGCGATCGACGCACCGCGCAGCGTTGGCCCACGTCAGTCTCAAAGATCTCGCGGAACACGCCGCCGACGAATAAACCCTTTCACTCCTTCTGGGCCCTATTCGGTGGTACCAGCGGTCGGTTACGCTTGGCGTGATGACCGACCCCTCGTACGCTTCCGGAACCAGCGCTCAGCCCCTCCTGGGCCAGACGATCGGCGAGAGTCTTCGGCGAGCCGTCGAGAAATGGCCCGCCCGGGACGCACTCGTCGTGAGTCACCAGAACTACCGGGCCACCTACCGTGAGCTTTGGGAACAGGTCGACCTCGTGGCGCGGGGGCTGCTCGGGCTCGGCGTCAAAAAGGGCGACCGGGTGGGCATCTGGGCCCCTAACCGCTTCGAGTGGGTCTTGGTGCAGTTCGCGACCGCCCGGCTCGGTGTCGTCCTGGTCAACGTCAACCCGGCGTACCGGGCGTCGGAGCTTCGGTATGCGCTCGATCAGTCGGGGGTGAGCCTGCTCCTGATGGCGAAACGGTTTCGAGAGACCGAGTACGAGCCCGTCTTGGCCGGAATCCGAGACCGGCTGCCGGGGCTGAAACGAGCCATGGTGCTCGATGACGAGTGGTCGATGCTCATCGAGGCCGCCGCTGGCGTGACGTCGGAGCAGGTCGAGCGAGTGGAGGCGACGCTCCACTTCGACGAACCGATCAATATTCAATATACGTCAGGAACCACGGGGGCACCGAAGGGCGCCACTCTGTCGCACCACAATATTCTGAACAATGGTTACTTCTGCGGCCAAGCCATGAAGTACACCGAACAAGACCGCGTGTGCATTCCGGTACCCTTCTATCACTGCTTCGGAATGGTGATTGGAAATCTGGCCTGCGTGTCGCACGGCTCGACGATGGTCGTTCCGGGCGAGGCGTTCGACCCCGAAACCACCCTGCGAACGGTCGAAGCCGAACGATGCACCTCGTTGTACGGGGTGCCGACGATGTTCATCGGCATGCTCAATCATCCGCGGCTGAGTGAGATCGATCTGAGATCCTTGCGGACCGGCGTCATGGCCGGTTCTCCGTGCCCGGTCGAGGTCATGAAGAAGACCAAGGCGTTGATGAACATGAACGAAGTCACCATCTGTTACGGGATGACCGAAACGTCCCCGGTCTCGACCCAAACGGCGGTCGACGATCCGCTCGAAAAACAGGTGGGCACCGTCGGTCGCGTTCACCCTCACGTCGAAATCAAGATCATCGATCCCGAGACCGGTAACGTCGTTCCGCGCGGAGGCCAGGGTGAGCTGTGTACACGCGGCTATTCGGTCATGCTCGGCTATTGGAACAATCCGGAGGCGACGAACAAGGCGATCGACGCTGCGAGGTGGATGCACACGGGCGACTTGGCGACCATGGACGAGCTCGGTTACGTCAACATCGTCGGTCGGATCAAAGACATGATCATTCGCGGGGGCGAGAACATCTACCCGCGGGAGATCGAAGAGTTTCTGTACCAACACCCGGCCATCGAAGATGTTCAAGTCATCGGAGTGCCCTCCGAAAAGTACGGCGAAGAAGTGATGGCGTGGGTCAAAGTCAAAGAGGGGGTCCAGGTCGACGAGGCCACGCTCGAAGCCTACTGTCGAGGGCAGATCGCCACGTTCAAGATCCCTCGCTACTGGCGCCTGGTCGATAGTTTTCCGATGACCGTGACCGGCAAGATCCAGAAGTTCAAGATGCGCGAGGCGGCCATTCGGGAGCTCGACCTTCGGGTCGCTGCGTCGACGAAGACCGCGTGAGCCCATGATCGCCGGGCCGGTCCGCGCCGATGCGGGTGCGCATTGTAGTGATGCGCGATCAGCTCTTCGGGTGGCTCAACCGAGTTAAGCTCGGGCCTAGAGCGCCGATTCACTTGGAGCGTGCTGTTGTCGCGCCGGAATCGGCCCG
>CAZFIV010000114.1:0-24077 GCA_964519665.1 uncultured Myxococcales bacterium | reverse complement strand
GCACCATCGGTTCCGCACCATCGGTTCCGCACCATCGGTTCCGCACCATCGGTTCCGCACCATCGGTTCAGCACCATCGGTCAGGCGGCCTTCTGGCTGCTGGTGTCGTCCCGAAGTCCCTCACCGCCGATCCTCTGATGGAGCTCGCCGACCGCCTGCCGCGCCGTTCGGCACAAGCGGTCGATCTCGGCGTGGCTGCTGCCGTACTCGGAGGTGTCGATCGGCTCGCCGATGATGAAGCGAACCTCGGCCGGCCGAATGCTGAAGCCCCCTTTCGGCAGCACGTCGCCGGAACCCTCGATGGCCATCGGGACGATCGGCACTCCGGACGCCTGCGCGAGGATGAAGACACCTCGCTTGAACGGTCGGATAGGCCCGCTTCGCCGAGTGCCCTCCGGATAACCGATGATACTGATGCCCTCACGGATTCGCTGAGCCGCCTTCTTCATGCTCAGGTACGCTTGCTTGCGGTTGCGGCGGTCGACCCAGATCATCTTGGTCCGCCACACGTACAGGTTGAGGAACGGGACGTACAGGAGCGACTTTTTGAGGACGAACCGCATGTTCACCGGCACGTGGCGAATCGCGACCGGGATATCGAACATGCTCTGGTGATTCATGATGAAGATGTACGTCCCATTGGGGTCGACCTCGTAGCCGGGCGCGATCCGGACGCGGGCTCCGCTGCCCCAGATCAGAGGCGGCGCCCAGATCCTCCGAGCCATCACCAGGGGCCAATCGGGCGACAATGCCGCGACGACCGCGGCCGCCGACATCCAGATCATCGACCAGGCGGCGAGAAAGATCGCCTGCACG
The DNA here is from genome assembly GCA_964519665.1 of uncultured Myxococcales bacterium. Taxonomy (GTDB): domain Bacteria; phylum Myxococcota; class Kuafuiibacteriia; order Kuafuiibacteriales; family Kuafuiibacteriaceae; genus JANQQN01. The sequence goes on along the minus strand of CAZFIV010000114.1, from coordinate 23,261 downwards.
ATATTGAAGAAAAAGTACCCGACGGTCCTCACAATCCCGCCTTGTAGCCCGAGCGGCATCGATTCTTCAAACCTCGGTTCGTCACCTGACCTTCTGATCGCTTCGAAAGCTGGGCCTTCGGATGACTCGGCGAGCCTGGCCTTCCGATACCGTCGCAAGCTCCGCTCGCGGGCGGCGTGTCCTGCGGCTCCTATAAATCCAGCCGCCACGTCCGGTGCGGTCGGTGAGGCCGGAAGTCTTCGGGGACGGTCTCCTCGGTGAGCTCGGTGACCCGTGCACCGAGTCCCCTTAGGTCTGGGTCGAGCCGCTGGTGGTTGAACGAAAAAAAGAGGGTGCCTCCCGACTTACAGACCGCTACGACCTGCTCGATGAGCCATCGGTAGTCCCGAGCGAGGTCCAGTCCTCGCCCGTCGGGGCCTCCGACCGTCGATCGAGACGGCGGGTCGAGAACGACCAGCGACCACCTTTGACCCTCCCGACGCGCCCGGGCGAGGAACGCCTCGACGCTGCTCTCGACGGCCCGGTGCTGCCGACCACTCAGGTGATTGAGGGATAGATTGTCGTCCATCCATTCGAGATAGACCGATGAGCGATCGACGGTGGTCGTCGACCGCGCTCCACCCTCCGCCGCATAACACGTGAAGCTGCCCGTATACCCGTAAAGGTTGAGAAATTCGCGATCTTTGGCGAGAGCACCGACGATCGCGCGGGTCTTTCGGTGATCGAGAAACAGACCGGTATCGATGTAATCGTCGAGGTTGACCCAAAACGACAGCCGACCCTCCCGAACGGTGGAGCGGCGCCCGCCCCTGCCGAGGCGCTCGTATCGCGGTCCTCGGGCCGGCTGGGTTCGCCGAGACTTCAGGTGCACACAGTCGGCAGAGAGGTCGAGGGCGGCCCGTACCCCCTCTCCCATTCGATCGAGCCAATCGGGCAGGGCGTCGGTCTGGGCCCGTGTGTACGCTCCGACGACGACGTGGCCGGCGTACCAGTCGACGACCGCTCGCACTTCGGGAATGTCGCGGTCGTACAGTCGAAAAGCTTCGACCCCCTGTCGCTCGAAGTGTCGGTAGTGGCGACGGAAGCGTTTCTTCACCCGATTGCCGAGCATCTCCGCCTGTCGGTCGGCGGCTTCGGGCGTGACGGTACCGGGCAAGCTCATCGTTTATAGCGGCAACGCGGCTTGTCGACCGCGACCTTGGGCGCCGAACGTAGCGAGATATCGGGTCATCCGGATCTTTTTCTTGGTGTTGTCGCTGCTCATGTAACGGATCTTGCCGAAGATCGGCCGCTCCGGCCCCCAAGCGCGGTCGTACCGCCCCAGCACCCAAAAGATGCCCGAGTACGAGTTGGGATCGCGGCCGTCTAGGGCGTACCGATTATTGAGCTCGATCATCACATCGAGCGCATCTTGAGGCCGCGCCGACCACTCGAGGATCTTCTTGCCCCACAACATGCGCAAGTAGTTGTGCATCCGGCCGGTACGGACGAGCTCGGTCTGGGCCGCGTTCCACACCGCGTCGTGGGTGGCCGCTCGACGGAGCGTCTCGAGGTCGTAGACATGAGGACGAGGGTCGTCGGAGTGCTGGCTCAGAGTCGCTTGCGCCCACTCGGGCAGGCTGTCGTACTCCGTGAAATCGGGCCGCCGGGAGCTCATATTGAAGCCCAGCTCTCGCCAGGTCACGAGCTCGTCCAAAAACGCCTCGGCCCCCTTGCTTATGCCCCACCAGCCTTCCCGGCTGCCGGTCGCCTTGGCCGCTACCGCCTCGGGCGACCACTGCTCCCGGTGTACGACGTCGCGGAAGACCTCGTGCACCGAGATGTGCCCGAAGTGCAGCCAGGGCGACAGACCGCTCGAGGTCGCCTCATCGGGGTGGTTTCGCCCTTCCCCGTACGCCTCGAGGCGGTCCGCTAGAAACGCCCGGGCCCGGCGACGCGCCTCGGCGGCGCCCCCGACGAACGTCGCGACCTCCACCGAGTGGTCCAGAGGAAGGTTCGAGATGAGCGCCCCCGGTTCTTGGAGGACGGCGAGCGCGGTCGGCGGCCACCGGCGGGTGATCGAGGGCGGCAACGAAACCGGCTCCGAGTGCTTCAGGCTCGCGAGGGGATCTTTGGCCGGAAGGTCGCCCAGGTGGTTCACCAGGTTCTTCTGCAGATAGCGGCGGAAGTCGAAGGCCCGTGAAAAGACCGTCGCGGGCGCTCGCAGGGGAAGCATGCCGTTGCTGTCCACCGCTTCGAGGCACACATCGAGGCGCTCCGCGGCGGCGGCCAACATCCGGGGAATGAAGAACGACGGATAGTCGTCGGTCACCACGATCGCGGCCTGAGCGGCCAGCGCGGCGAGCAGCCCACGACCAGCGCCCTGTTTCGGTTCAACGTAGGGATAATAGGCGACGCCGGCCCGCCCATCGAGCCGCTCGGCTTGTTCCGCCATCCCCTGCACCACGAAGGTGTGGAGCCGGTCACTGGCCCACGGGTAGTCGGTCCGAAGCGCTTCGAGAATGATCAGGGGACGCTTCAGCGCTTTCGCCCACTCGACAGCCCGCTGGAGCGCAAAGTTGTGCTGCGTTCGTCGAAACGCGACCATCCAGTACAGCACGTAGGCTCCGTCGGACCGAACGGGGGCCGAATTGAGGTTGCGCTGCCGGATCTCAGGTACTCGGCTCATACCCAGGTCTGTAGTGAGCTGGGCGCCCCGATGCCAGCGCCGCTCGCCCCGACCGCAACCGGCGTCCGACATCTCCGCTGCGCGCGGGCCTCGGGCTTGGTAGGCGTAGGCGATGGCGCCGCGGCTCTCCATGGACCCCAAGCGGGTCGAGGTCTTCGTGCGGTCGGTCGAGCTGGGCAGCTTCTCGGCGCTGGCTCGCGCGTGGCGGGTCAAGCCATCGTCCGTCTCCCGGCAGGTCGCCGCTCTCGAGGACGAGCTCGGGGTGGCCTTGTTGTCGCGCACGACCCGCAAGCTGTCGCTGACCGAGGCCGGGGCCGTTCTCTTCGAGCGCGCCCGGATCATCCTGGACGATCTCGACGACGCGGGGAGAACCGCCGCCGAATACACGAGCACTGCGCAGGGGAAATTGCGGCTGTCCGCTCCAGTGGCCCTCGGGCGGCGGTACGTCGCTCCGCTGATCGGGCCGTTCCTCGCCGCCCACCCCGGGCTCGACCTGGAAATCGACCTGCACGACCGCTACGTAGACCTGGTCGGTGAGGGGTACGATGCCGCGATTCGAGCCGGCCATGTCCGCGACGATGGCCTCGTGGCCAAGAAACTCGCCCGCAATGACCGGATCTTGTGCGCCAGCCCCGACTATCTCAAGCGGCAGGGCGCCCCGAGAACACCCGAGGCCCTCGAAGCGCACGACGCCGTGGTCTTTCGCTACGTCGATGCCACCGACGTGTGGCGTCTGCGCCGGGGCGACCAGGTTCGCGCGGTCCGGGTGCGAAGCCGCGTCGCCTCCAATAACGGCGACCTACTGATGGAGGCCACCGTTCAGGGCCTCGGGGTTGCGCTGGTCCCCGCCTGGCTGGCCGCCGAGGCGCTCGAGACCGGCCGAGTCGAGCGGGTGCTCACCGAGTACGACGTGACCGCCACCGACTTCGACGCTCACCTGCACCTTTTGTTTCCATCCCGGCGCTTGCTACCCGCCAAGGTGCGGGTCCTCGTAGCGTTTCTCGAGTCGGCGTTCTCGCCCCCGCCCTGGCACCAGCCCCCCAACGGGCGCTGACCGGCGGGCCGGAAGCCATCACGATGGCTCGACCTCGACCCAGGTCTGCAGCACGCAGTCGACCGCGCCGATCGGCACGAACCAGGTCGCGGGCAGCGAATCCGCCGAGTCGAAGATGTCTTGCGGGGCCGAAATACTGATCGTGGCCGTGACGACGGCTAGGCCCGGCGCCGACAGCTCCGCCGTCGGTCGACCGAAATAGGTCGGCCCGTCGATGAATGACGACGTGATGGTGACCAAACCGCCTTCGGTGAGCGGGCTCGGTCCGAGCACGCTCACCCCGATCGGACCGAGCGGCAGGCCTTCGACCTGCTCGACGGTCATCACGATCTGGGCGTCGGGACACGCGCCCGTCTGGCGACACGGGTCGGCTTGCGGCCGTATCGTTTGAAACGAGGGATAGGCGGTCAGTCGCAGGCGTCCGCACGTGCGCGTCACCTCGTCGCCAGCGGGCGGCGGTCCGACCGGGCGGGCCCGAGCCGACACCCAGTCCGAAGCGGTCGATGCCGAGCAGCCGGGCTGATTCCAAGTCGGCCGGACCAGATAGGCGTAGTCGCGGCCGTCCGCTTCGCGGTCTTCGAATCGACGTGCCTCTGCGGACACCCAGCGCGAGCCGTCGGGCCAACCGGGCGTCCGTTGGATTTCGAACGCGTCCGGCGATCGCCCCCCGGCTTCGGAAGCGGCCCACGCCCACGTGAGGAGGACGGTTTGCCCGGCGCGCTGGACCGTCAGCGCTTCAACCGGGCGGGGCTCGAAATCGAGGGGCGCCAAAATCTCGGTACTGTCCGGAGGAGAGAGGACCGCCTGATTCTGGCAAGTCCGGCTGCCATAGACGCGAAACACGAACGTATTCGGGTTCTCGGACGACCCCGAGTAGGCCCCAGGGCGAACGCGAAGTGGGCCGCCGAGCTGATCGACGAAGATCCGTTGCCAAGTGACGGGCTGCTCCGGGCCCCCGGCCCGATAACCGACTTCTACCCACACCGGGTCGTTCGACATCCAATCCAGGGTCAGCAGGTCGCGGCACCGGTCGTAGCCGGCGCCGGTGATCTGCGGCGACACCGGCTCCCGGCAAGCACCGGCGATCGAGATCCGCCGGGGCCCCACCGTCGAGAATCCCTCGAGCCAAGCGCGTCGCTGGCCGCCTCCCAGGTCGCTCTGAGGAAGCGTCTGGATGCCGACCACGGGGTCATCGGCCGGATCGACACCCGCCACCACCTTGATGAGCTCGTCGGTTCTCGCCACCCCATCGAGGACGATCTCGACCGGTACTTCGAAGTTCAGGCCGGCGGGGCCCATCCGATACCAGCCCCCATCGGCGCCGGGTACATCGGGGGCAGACACCGGTTCGATGGTGACGTCGACGACCGACGAGACGGCTCCGGGGGGGAACGTGAGGGACGCGCCGCGGACGCGAACCGTGCGGCCGCCGGGCCCGACGGTTCCCACGAAGCGTTCGGCGAGGGCACCGGCGGGCTCGCCCCCACCGGTGCCCTCGCCGCAAGCGCTCAAAACGAGCGCGACGACGAGCGTCAATCCGACCCGGGTCGATGAGATCCGCGCCTGCCGTACGAATTGGAAGGTGCTGCGAAGATTGTTCAGGCGGCCTGAAGGTCGCCCGGTGCTCTCAATGGCCATAGCGAGGCCTTGCGCAACCTCGACACCATCAAAAGGCATTGGAAATCATTTGTGCTTTTCGCCTTACGAACCGTCGGGTATGCGTCCGCTCGAACGTCGTCGTCCGGCGTCTTGACGGGATCCCGAGGCCCGCCTACCCCTTCGGCATGCCGACCATCACCCATCGTCGTTCCGCCATCGCGAGCATGGTCGTCCTCGGGCTCCTCGCGGCCCCGGTCACCGCGGCAGCGTTCGAGGTCAAGACCACCGTCGCGGACACGCCGCTGTCCTTGAAAGTCGACGGATTCGCGAGCGCCTACTATTCGTTCGTATTCGAGAACCCCGATTCAGGGATTTCGAACGCCCGGATCTTCGCCTCGAGGCACAACAGCATCACCATCTCCGGCGCGTCCATCGGCTTTGAGCTTCGATACGGGGCCGCGTTCGTGTACGTCGCCCCCTGGTTCGGCCTCACCCCCACCACCATCTACAGTGGCGAGCCGACGTTTCCGCCGGGCCCCGACGGCCTCGTCGGCGGGAGCGATTCGACGGTCTGGCGCTACTTGCGAGGCGCGCACGGGGGCTTCGAGCTCGACAACCTAACCTTCGATGCGGGTCTGTTCGTCTCGCCGATCGGCATCGAAGGCATCGCCGAGAAAGACAACTGGCTCTGGTCGAGCTCCTGGCTGAACTACATCTTTCCGTTCTACCATTTTGGGGCACGGGTCCATTACGACCTGGGTGACGACCACACGCTCGGCTTGTGGGTCGTCAACGGCTTTGCGGGTGGTGCGTTGGACACCAACGACGCCAAGTCGATCATCGTCACCGCCGCCGGTCCGATCGGCGATGGGCAGTGGCAGGTCCTGTACTACGGGGGCATCGAGCGTCCCGACGATCTTCGCAACGACCTCGACCTCGACGTCGCGTGGCTCCACCACTTCGACGTATGGGTGTCCTTGCCCATAAACGAGTGGCTGGAGGTCGCGATGCAAGCGGACCTCGGGCTCGAGCCCAACCAGTACGGCGTCGCGTGGTACGCGGCCGGCGCGGCCTACGTGAGGGTTAGACTGTCGGATTATGTGTCGGTCGCCGCTCGCGGCGACGTCTTCGGAGAGCAGGCCGCCGAGGACGACAACGGGGCCAGCAGCCCGCTGTTCTTCGGGCTGCCCGACTGGGTCGCCGCGGCCTCGATCGCCGTCGAGGTGCGCCCCGTGGAGCACACCGCCATCCGTCTCGAATACCGACACGATGAGGCTCAGGGCGGCCTCTTTTACGATCACGATGACTCGCTACCCACCGCGAAGTCTCAGGACGCGGTCACCCTGGGTCTGACGGTGTGGATGTAACCGCGGCCCATCTACAGCTTCCCGAACGACCCCCGATATTTAGGTGGGCGTGAGTCGCGCAGAAACAGCCAGCCGGTCCGCCGAGCCGCAGGTCGGGGATATGCGAAAGCGCCGGTACGAGCGGTTTTCGGTCAACGTCTGCGCCACGATGATTCAGGGCCGACAGAGCGTCCAGGGCCGAGTCGTCGATGTGAGCTTCACCGGCCTGTTCTTCCAAACGAACCAAGCTCCCCCCCTCCGCGATCTGGTCAAGATCGACCTCGAGCTCCCGACGGGGTCCAAGCTGCGGGTCTTCGGCATGGCCGTGCACGTCGTACAGGCGAAGGGTGATCCGCGTCGACATCCCGGCGTAGGGGTTCAACTGTTCGGCAACGGCCCCGAGGTCCGGTCCGAGTGGGACACCTTCATCAACGCAGTGCGGCGGGAGACCGTCCGAGCCGCGCACGAAAACCCTCCGATCGGCCGCCCACCGGACGAACAGGTCGCGCTCCCGACGGCCACGGAAGAACTTCAGCCCCCTGCGCAAACCCTGAAACCGGCCGCCCCTTCGCCAGGGCCCGACGAGCCTCGATCCCCCGACGAGTCTCGATCCCCCGACAGACTCGCGGCACTCTCCGAAGACCAACTCACCCAGCGACTGCCGCTGGCCAACATGGCCCCGATCGTCGACAGCTCGGACGTCGATGCCGCTTTCGAAAGGATCGCCGGTCCGAGCTCCGACGAGGCCTCGGGCGCCGCCGAGGTTGCGGACGCCGGGCCGGAACCGACCACCGATGACGATGACAGTCTCTCCCTCGATGTGGGGCGGCCAGAGCTTCGGGTCCATCTCAAGTCGGAGCGGGACTTCGATCGGCTGCGGGCCCGCCAAGCCCGCGGACAAGCTGTTTTCTTCCGGACCGAAGTGTTCATGGTGCCGGACACGCCTCTTCAGATCCGCGCCATTCGTCCTTCGGGGAAAACAGCCTTTATCGCGGAGGGTCGGGTCACCCAGACCGGTAAAGCCAAGGGCGCGCGCGGGTTGTGGGTCGAGCTGAACCCGGAGGATGTCAACCCATCAGAAGACATCTACATCACCATCGATCTCGAGAGTAACTGGCTAGAAAACCCAAGCTGAGGCAGCTTGGGCTCGATGAACGCATCGAGCCTGACGACGACCATCTCAGCCGTCGCCCTGCTAGTGGGCTGTACGACGGCGAGCCCCCATCACGGCACTGATCAGCGTCCCGCTCATCGTCCCGATCAACGCCGCGGGCCCCGGACCGCAAGCCCCGCGACGCAGCCGCAAGAGTCCGGCCGACCGAACGCCGCTGCCCTCACGAATGGCGCTGATGGGGCCGTTTCCGCCTCCCAGCCGCAGATGAGCGATGACATCGAGGTCATCACTGCGTGCCGCGCCCTGGTCGAAGCGTACGCCGTGCATCGCGACCGGATCGATTCCGACGCGTTTGGTGCCCTGTTCGCGGCCGACGCGGAGTTCGTGTTCGCCGACAACCAAGTCGAAGGACGCGCGGCGATCATCGCCCTGATGCAGGAGCGGGCTCGAGGCAGCTTGACTCGCCACTTGATGACCACGGTTCACATCGAGCGCACGGGTGAACGCGAAGCGAAAGGACTGTCGTACTTCTTGGTATACTCGGAGCCCCGTCGAAAGGACGGGACCGGGCCCCTACCGGCCCGGAGCCCGCAAGCGGTCGCCGAGTACGAAGACCGATTCGTCCACACCGAAGAGGGCTGGAAGATCCAGCGGCGCGAGGTTCACCTCAGTTTCGTATTCCCGCGCTAGCGGGGCGGGTGCCGAGCAGGGTTTCAGACGCAGCCTGGCGGTTCTCAGGCGCGAGGTTTGCTGAGCACCGGCACGGCGTGAAAGACGTTCTCCATCTTTGCGACCCTACCCTTGAGCCCCAAAGCAGCACGAGCGGCGGCGACATCGGGATACTGCCGCACCCCGAATGCGCTCAGCTCGGGGAGCTCGGGCGCCCCGACCAGCGCGAGCCGAATCCGGTCGAGGGCCTGGGTCAGAACAAAAGCGCGCTGGGCACCGCCGGCCACTTGCTCGGTTCCGTTGGCCAACACCGCCTTGAGCCCTTGCGGTCCTCGGCGCAGGGCGTCGGCGAACGCGAGCTCACCGGTGCCCGTCCCGAGCCCTTCCGGGCATGGGGCCTCCAACACGACCCACCCGCCGGGCACGATCGCCGCTTGGGGTACGAGCGCGATGTACGTCGCGGCTCGGGACGCCTGGTAGAAATTGGTCGCCTTGGACGGCGGCACGACGACGTGCATCCATGAACGGGGCTCATCCAACTGTACGAACAGGCGATCCGAAGCGACCGTCACCGCCCGCTGAAACGTGCTCTGCAGAGGGCCGGCGAAGGCGGTCCAGGTCTCCCGCCCGACCGGGGGCACGACCATCAAGCCCCGCATCGGCCCGAGGTCACGCACCAAGCGCCACAACGCCCCTTGGAACGGGTTGTCGCGAATTCGCCCGATACGGGTCTCCGGGCTGCGCAAAAACGCGAGCCCGTGCAGAGCGCTGATCGTTTCCGCGGCGCCACATCCGACGGCGATCCCCTTCGCGCCCCCTGAAAAACCGGCGTACTGATGAGGCTCGACCAGCCCGACCGCCAACAGCGCCTCAGCGCGGGCCACCATCGGATGAAAGCGAGCCGGCAGGGGCCCGACACCGGCACGGCGTGCCTCCGGCGTTCTCACGTCTTCGTCGACGGTGACCAGTTCTGCGGTCGGGTCGTGCTGATAGACGGCCGCCCCATGCTTGTCGGTGACCGCGGTGATCATCGCCAGCTCCGCGCTCGCGAGAGGTCGGTGCAGTCCCAACGCGATCACGACGGTCACCTCGGCCCCAACGGCCTTGAGCGCGGCAATCGTCGGGTCGAGCACCGCCTCGGCATCGAGTGGCCGGGTAGCGTCGGGAAACACCACTGTGGTCTTGCGGCCGCCGAACGCCGTTTGGAGCTCTTCGAGCGCAAGCGCGCTCGCCACTGCGCGCCGGAGATCCTGGGGTGCAGCCGACATGGACATCGCGAGAGTCGTGCGACATCTCGGGTCGCCGGTCAAATCGAAGGGAGGCCGGCGGCCGAGCTCAGGCGGTCATCAGAACCACGGCCGACGAAGCCGCGGTCGAGGTGGGGCGCGGCGCGTTCGGCGAGGGCCGAGCAGGACGAGCACTGGACGCCCCAGCGGGCAACGCGTTGGCCCGCGCCACCGCCGGCACGTCCGTGAGCCGACGAACCCCGGCTATCGAGAGCTCCCGCTTGACCAAATCCATTGCATCCGGGTCGGAGCGCAGGATGTTGCGGAGGCCTTCCGCCACCCCGGGAGAAGCCAGCTTCTCTTCAAAAGCGACGATCATTTGGAGCAGTCGTCGCACTTCGTCTGCCGCCCCCTCGGCCTGAAGGCTGGCCTGCAACGCAACCTTTATTGCTCCCGTCCGACCTTCGAGAAGCTCGAAGCGCTCACGGTCACCGCAGACCAAACTATGGATGACGGCGCGTTCTATATGGCCGGAGGTGCCACGCATGGTCCTACTATACCCAGGGCGACCAGGAGGAAAAGCCAACTTTGCAACAGACAGCAAGCACGCACTCGACCGCATCGGTCCGGACCAACCGGACAGGCGAGCCGCCGGCGCCTTCGGCCGAACCAAACGACCAGCACCCAGCAGCGGCATGCGACCAACATTTGAAACGCTATTCGCTCGACGTGGGCCACGCGAAATCACCACCTTGCGGGCCACGTCACAGACGAGTGCGGCTCGTCACGACGGTCGCGCGAACGTCGCCACACGACAGCCCAGCCCCGTTCAATCCTAACGGAGCCGGCGAAGGCTCACGCTTGCGGATGCCGGAGGCTGAACCGCGAACGGACGCTTGACTGGCCCCGACAGCGAATCTTTATAGCCGCCTCGGGACCCGAGTGGTCCGAGGAGGCACACGGTTGATTCGTACGGAATCGCTGACCAAATTTTACGGAAGTCGGTGCGCCGTCCGCGAGCTCGAGGTCGAGATCGCCGACCGGGAAATCGTTGGGTTTCTCGGGCGAAACGGCGCCGGCAAGACGACCACGCTCCGCATGTTGGCCGGGGAGCTGGCTCCATCGAGCGGCCGCGTCTACATCGACGGGCGCGAGATGAACGCCGATTCAGCGCACACCGTTCGCTGGCGGATCGGTTTTCTTCCCCAGCGCCCGCCGCTGTACGACGAGATGACCGTCCGCGGCTACCTGACCTTTGCGGCCCGCCTGCGCGGCCTCGGGCATCGGGTACCGGAGCGCGTCGACGAGATCATCGAAATGATCGACGCCGGCCCCTACCGCGACGAGCGCATCGGTCGGCTCTCGGATGGCTACCGGCAGCGGGTGGGGATCGGGCAAGCGATCATTCACCGGCCGACCCTGGTCATCCTCGATGAGCCGACCAGCCAACTCGATCCGGCCCAGCTCAAGCAGATGCGCGCCCTCATCACTCGCCTCAAAGAGCATCACACCGTTCTGCTTTCGACCCACAATCTCCCCGAGATCAGCCAGACCTGCGACCGGCTGCTGATCATTCATCGCGGCGAGCTGATGGCCCAAGGCAGCGAAGACGAGCTCCGCCGTCAGCTCGACGTGCGCCCCCGATTCATCGCGCGGGTGGTCGGCGAGGAGGCCCTGGTCCAGTCGACGGTCGACCGCCTCCTCGAGGAAGCCGTGTTGACCTCGGCCTCGGTCGAGCGGTTCGACGGTGGCCACGCCATCGAAGCGACCCTCGCCGACGACGAGCCCCATCGCCTGGCCCGAGCGGTCATCGAAGCCGGCCTCGAGCTGACCCGCCTGCAGCCCGACGAGCGCGAGCTGGAAGCCGTCTTCCTGCGGCTGACCGAGGAAAAGTCATGACGGAGTCGACGAACCCGCCGTCGAGACCTTCGACCGCCTCCGCCGTCTTGTTGATCGCCCGTCGAGAGGTGGGCCAGTACGCATCGACTTGGAGCGGGTACATCATCACCGCGGGCCTGCTCTTCGTGCTCGGGCTGGCCTTCAACGTGTGGGCGATCGGGCTCCGCGGCCAGCTGTCGGCCGAGATCCTGCATCGCTTCATTCACCTCGCCAGCGGCATCACGCTCGTCGGCGCGGCCCTGTTGGCGACCCGGCAGATCGCCGAGGAGCGCTCGCAAGGCACCTACCCGCTCTTGGCGACGTCATCCCTCACCGAAGGTCAGGTTGTCTTGGCCAAGTATCTCGGCGCCATGGTCCCGGTTTTGACCTTTCTGCTGCTCAGTCTGTACATGCCGATCAGCGTCTACGTGAGCGGCCGCATCTCGATCAGCCATATCGCGGCGGGATACGTCGGCCTGATGCTCATCGGGTCGGCAGGGGTCGCCATCGGCCTGTTCGGGTCCGCGGTCGCGCGCTCGCAGCTGGTGGCGGTCGTGATCAGCCTAGTGCTGTGCGGGATTGGCGTGCTGCTGTGGACCACCGCGGACATCGTCGACGGCTGGCTGGGGCAGGTCGTGGCCGGCATGACCTTGCACGGGCGGCACTTCTTTCCGTTCCGAGACGGGGTCATCTCGACCGCCAACATCCTGTACTACGTCTCGGTCACCCTCCTGTTCTTGATGCTCGCACGCAACGCGCTCGAGACCCGCCGATGGAGGCCCTGATGGCATCGTCCGCGCGCATCCACCGACTCTGGCCGTCGTGGCTGGTTCTCTTCGCGCTGGTGGCCCTGTTCCTGGGCGAGAGAACCCTGGCCGCGTACGACGCATACCGCATCGGGGGGGCGACCTTGGCGGCGGCGCTGCTGGTGTTCGCCATCGCGATTCGGGCCACCGAGTGGACGTCTTCGCCGAGCCAGCCCTCGCCGTTCGAGCGACGGTCGGTTCGGGGCTGGTTGCTCCTGTACACGCTCGGCGTGGCGACGGCGCTCCTGATATACGCGCTGGTCACCGTGTTTCTGTCGGGCGACGACCCGACGACGGAGCGGATCCGGGGCGTCCTGTGGGTGCTGTGGCCGCTGCTGCTGGCCATCTCGGCGCTGCCGCTGCTGTCCCTCGAGCTGGCGGTGCATTCGGTCGCCCACGTCGACCGCTACGAGCACGCGCAGATTCGGCACGCGACCACCCGCGGCCTCTCGGTGGCGCTGTTCATAGCCATCCTCATGCTCGCGAACTACGTCGCGGTGCGGAACGACCAAAAGCTCGATTTCGGGTCGGATACCGGCGTGAAGGCCAGCCCGCAAACCCAGCGCGCCGTCCGCAACTTGACCAGCGACGTCACCGTCCGGATGTTCTTTCCGCGGGCCAACGAGGTCGCCGACCGACTGCGGGTGTACTTCGAACCGCTTCAGGTGTTGAACCCGCGGCTCAGGGTCGAGCAGCTCGACCACGCCCTCGCCTTTGAACAAGCGAGCGCCGCGGCCGTCTCCGAGAACGGCTACGTGGCTGTGTATCGAGACACGAAGACCGCCAAGATCCGGGTGGGCACCACCGAGCAGGCAGCCCAAAAGAAACTGTTGGATTTCGATGTCAACTTCGTCAAGGCCCTCATCCGAGTGACCAGACCGAAACGCAACGCGTATTTCTATACCGGGCACGATGAGCGAGCGATCGGGCGCGCACCGCCCGGCGACATCCGGCCCGGCACCCGAAAGCTCGAGGACTTTCTGCGGACCCAGCAGTACAACATCAAGCCGTGGTCGCCGGCGCTCGGCTCGACCCTCGAAATCCCCGCCGACGCCGACCTGCTCCTGATCATCGGCCCCGAGCGCCCGTTCAGCGAAGCCGAAGTCAGTGTGCTGCTCGCGGCCATCAAACGAGGTACCCGCCTCTTCGTCGCCCTGGAGGCCGAACGAACCGGCGACCCGCTCGCGGGTCTGCTCGCTCCCATGGGCCTCGCGTTCGACAAGACCCCCCTGGTCGCGCCGCGCTCCAGTTTGCGGGTCCGAGGCAACGCCGCCGACACCAGCTACATGGTGTCGAACCTGTTCTCGACCCACGCGTCGGTGACCACCATGACCCGGGAAGCCGACCGGTCCGGGGCGCTGTTCTTTCGGGCCGGCTCGCTGGCCCGGGCCGAAGCCTCCCGGCAAGCCGCCTTCAAGACCGATATCGTGCTGACCGCCCGTCAAGACGCGTTCGCCGACGCCAACGGCAACCGACGGCGTGATCCGCAGGAGGTCGCCACCGGATTCGGGCTGGCCGCGGCGGTCACCGCTACGTCAACCACCGCAACAGGGGCTGAAGGGCGCGTCTTCGTCCTCGCCGATGCCGACGCCATGAGCGACGAGCTGTTCGACCTGGCGAAGTTCAACCTGAAGTTCTTCACCGACGTTCTCAACTGGCTGGAGCCGGGGGCGGAGTCGTTCGTGCCGGTCAGCAAGCAGGCGGACGTTCGGATTGCCCGCCGAACTCTCGACGATGCGCTGGCGTTCTTGGCGACGACCTTCGTCGCACCCATCCTGCTGCTCGTCTTGGGGGCGCTCGCCACGCGGAACAGGGGGCGTAAGAAGTGAGAGAAGTCAGAATCTTCGGAGTCATCCTGCTCGTCTTGCTGGTGGTGGCCTACCGCTCCTGGACCTACGAAGAGACGGAGGCGCCTTCGGCCCGAGTCACTCTGTGGGATGTTCCGGCCGCCAAGTTGGAGGGTATCGAGTACGTCACCAAGACCCAGACGGTGGCCTACTCTCTTCGCGGTGACCCGCGGTACGGCTGGTTCGAGGTCACTCGAGGGGCTCGGAAGCGCGCCTTCGTCGCCAACGACAAGGCGGAGCGGCTCGCCGCCCAGTTCGCCCCGGTGGTTGCCCTACGCGGCCTCGGGAAGAACTTCGGCGTCGAAGAGCTGCGGGAGATGGGCCTCGAGCGGCCCGCGGGACGCTTGACCGTCAAGGCCGGGGGGCAAGCTCGGATCTTCGACGTGGGCCGAACCACGCCCGGCGCCCAAGACAACTACGTGCGCCTCGCCGACGGCGAAGATGTTTACCTGCTGGCGGGCACGAAGCTCAAGGCGCTGCGGTTCGCGCAAAACCAGTTGATGCAGCGCCGCATCTTGGTGAAGCCGCTCAACCAGGTCGGGGCCGTGACCTTGGTGACGAACGGCCGCCGGACCGACCTTGCCCACAATAACCCGACCGACCGCCGCAACGCGTACTGGAGTCTCGATGGCCAGGACGAACGGCAGGCCGAGCTCGGTAGCTTGATGATCAAGCTCAGCCAGATCTCCATTAGCGACTATCCCGAAGATCTGGCCGAGCTCGAGCCGGCCGAGCCTTTTCTCGAAGTTCACTGGAAAGGCCTAGCCGGCGAAGACCTCGGGTCGACGACCCTCCTCAAGCTAGGAGACGGCGAAGAGGCCCGCTACTATGCGCGCTCCGACCGAACCGTTCGGCCCGGCATCATCCCCCAAGCCATCGCCGAGCCGATCGAAAAAGACCTGCCATCGCTGATTCCCTGACGGCCAGATAGACGCAAAAGGCGCGAAGCAACGACCCTACCTCAGCTTTGCGTCGAATCCATGAAACATTGTATTGTCGGTGGCATTGCTGTGCAGACCCGCCCCCGCACAGCGTGGACATCCAAATCAAGGAGTCCGAAGGAGTGTGTCATGCCTGCGCTTAGAGCCCCCGTGTGGACCGTACCCCTCTTTGTCAGCGCTGTGGTCCTGGCCGCATGCAGCGGCGATTCCTCGAGCGACAACAACAACGATAGTGGTGGAGGCGACTGCGATACCTCCGACACGATCGGTTGCGCCCTGAACGACCTGGGTATCGACACCACTGAGACGACTCGCCAGGTCCAGATCGACGACGACACCACCGAAGACCTGCCCGACGATTATGCGCCCCTCGGTTCTACCCGAACCATCAACAAGTTCGACGAGCTGTTCACCCTGAGTTTCACCCTCGACGATCCAGCCCTGGGTGCGACCAACCCCCATGCTGTGACCGAGATCGTCCCGGGCTCCAACAACACCTTCACCACCGAGTCACTGTTCGCACCCGAGGCCGCCGCGACCCCCTGGACGAGCGATGATTACGCCCGGGCCGGTGCCGCGGCCGACGTCGACGGCGACGGCCGCGATGAAATGTTGGTGGTGTACCGGGATACTTCTCGCACGGATACCAGCGTCTTCGTCGTGGTGGTGCAAGACGACGTCGACGGCCATACGATCGGATCGCCAACGTTGATCTCCGATGCCGTAGCGCTGAACTTCGATGTCGCCCCCGGCGACTTCGACGGCGACGGTGATACCGAGGCGGCGGTGGCCATGATGCTCGACGGCGGCAATGCCGCATTGCTCATGCTCGACAACGACGGAGGCAACCTCACCGTCAGCGCCAATACCGGCAGCCCGAAGAGCTTCAGTCCAGCGGTCTACGGCAGCGTGATCCTGGCCGTCGAGACCGGCAATCTGGACTTCGACCGCGCGCACGAGCTGGCCGTGGTGGAGAACGAGTACCAGTCGAATCTGGGCTTAAACAATAACGACGGCGTCGCGCGTTATGCGATCTACGACGATGCCAACGCCAACTTCGCGGAGCTCGACAGCGGTAACGTGTCGGTGGCCTTGGCCACTGGCACGGTCGGTGCTCGCGGGGCCGACGTAGCGCTGGGCGACGTCGACGGCGACAACGTCGACGAGGTGGTCCTGGGCGGGCTCAACGAGATCGGCAACGAATGCGATCTCGACGCCGACTACCTGCTGACCGTGCTCGACGACGCCGCCCACGACTTCGCGGTGTTACGCGCCCACCGCGAGGACTACCAGCGAGTCAACGGAGCCTGCGAAAGCGGAGCCAACCGCTATCTGACCTATCTGCACGTGAACACCGCCGACGTGGACGACGACGGCGCCAAGGAGATCCAGGCCAACGAGCTCATCTACCAGGACCTGCGCGAGGACGCCGGCCATATCGGTCTCACGGTTGCCTATCAGATTCCCAAAGAAGAGCTGTTCTGGCCGGCCACTTCCAGTAGCTCCGGAATCTTCAGCTGGAACAGCTCATCCATGGCCGTGGGCGACGTGACCTCCGACGAACGCGAAGACATCGTCTACTACAGTCAGAGCGTCACGTCGCCGCCACAAATCCACGTTTGGGGGCTCGATCAGATCGACGGGTGGTCGGAGATTCACACGATACCGGCCGAGTTCACCAACAGTAACAACGAGCTGATCCGCCCCCAAGTGATCCCCGCCAATGTGAACGACGACAGCCTCGCGCTCAGGTACTCCGACGGCAGCTACCGGCTGCTGTTCACCGAGCCGCTGATCATCGCCGCGCTGGCGGCAGCGCCATGCAGCGCCCAATTCGGCCAGAACACCGATGATTGCCGGACCGCCTTCGGCAAGGGCGTCAGCGCCAGCGCCTCCACCGAGACCGCCTGGAGTTTGTCGGTGGGTCGGAGCGTGGGCTACGAGGCCGAGTTCTCGGCGTTCGGCGTCAAAGTCGGCGGTGCCGAGGCCGTGCTCAACGTCCAGGCCGACTTCCGCAAGTTCACCGACAACACCTACACGGTGACCAAGCGGGTGGTGCACACCACTGGTCCTATCGAGGACTCAGTGATCTTCACGACCGTGCCGCTGGATATCTATACTTACACCATTCTCTCCCATCCCAACCCCGAGCTGGTCGGCGGCCAGGTGCAGGTTCGCTTGCCCCGCGAGCCGATCAGCGTGATGGTCGACCGAGACTTCTACAACGAAAACGTCGACGACCAGTCGTTTAAGGTGGACAACCGGGTGTTCGGCCACACCGAAGGCGACCCACTCAGCTACCCCGGTATAACGGAGCGAAACACCTTGCTCAGCCAGTACGATGGGCTGATGTCCGACGAAGTCGATGTCGGACAAGGCACGGGGTTCGTCACCGCCGAGGTCAACGTGTTCGAAGAAGTCACCAACGGCTCGAGTTACAGCCTCAGCGCCACGCTCGACGTTCGCACCAACGCCGGCGGCGTGATCAACGGATTGAGCATCGGCGGCGGCACCGACGCGACCATCGCCTACGGTCGTGGCGAAGAGTCCATCTACCAGGGCAGCGTCGCCCAGCTCCCCGCCAGCAACTTCCCCGCCGACGCCTACCGGTTCGGCCTCTTCAACTATGTCTACGACGATCCAGCGTCGGGCCAGCAGTTCGAGGTCATCAACTACTGGGTGAGGCCGCAGCAGTAGAGTCTCGGTCGAACGGCGACGACTCACCCCATCTATGTGTCCGGTACGTCCGTCGGGCCATTCACTTTCTCCGAAAACAACGCCGCTAGCATCTGCGTCTGGATGACCTGAGCCGCCGGAACGTGACGTCGAATGGTGTCGCGCCATCCGGGTACTCGTGAACATGGCTCCGGCCCGCGCTCACCGCGCCAGCCAGGTGATCGACACCTCGAGCTTCGCTCGACTGCCGGCCATTTCGACCCGCTGCCCTTTGAAGTCGATCTGGGCGGCGAGCTTTTCTTCGCCGCTCATGGCGACCGGGCGCCGCAAGGAACGTTGCGCCGTGACTTCGTAGATCGCGGCGGTCGGAACCGCCAGCACGTTGTCGGGGGTCGTGTCTTTGGGGCCGGCCATGAAGACCGGCTTGCTGTCGTAGGTCGCCTCGACTCGCACCCGCGCGCAGTCGGCGACCTCGATGCCGCCCGGGCACTCGTCGATGGCGACCGCCTCGTAGGTCAGGGCGATCTCGACGACCTCGTCGGCACGAAACGGAATCCGGATCGTCTCGTGGTGGGTCTCGCCCACGGCCAGCGACCGCCCCGCCAGACCGTTCAGCAGCAACACGTGCCAGCGTAGGCGCTGGTAAAAGCCGATGATGTGCTCGAGGGCCTCCCGCTCTTCCGGGCTGGACGGCGCGATCTTGACCTCGCCGGGGTCGAACACCTCATCGGCGACGACTTTGGTGACCACGCCCACATCCGAAGCGTCGAACGAGCCCCCGCGAAAGATTCGGGCCTTCAGCGTGACGCCCTCGGTCGTGGTCTTGTCCCAAGCGAACTGACGCCCACCGCCTTTGATCGGGCGTACCCGCATCGACCCCTGAAAAGCGATACGCTCGGGCTCGGTGGCGTTGTGCTCGGTCATCTCGCCCCGAATCACGGCTTTGCCCCCCCACGACAGCTTCGGGGCGAACGAGGCCCCGGCGCTGGGGGCGGCGAGGACCTCGAGACCGACCGTGATCACCAGGAGCGTTACCGACATGAGGCTGGGCGTAGCAGGCGGGTGGGCGTCGGGCAATCATCGGGCAATCATCGGGCAATGGTCGGGCACATCGGGAGCATGACGAAGCGATCACCCGTCCAGATTCGTTCGTAGGATTTCGTGCCCTTCAACCAGGCGCGGCTGGAATGGCTGAAGGCCGTGATCGAACGTCACCGCGTGGCGCAAGTCGCGCGCTGTGGTGCGGCTGTTCAAACGCACCGCCCGCACCCCGGTGCTGGCCTCGACCGCTCGTCGAACCGAAGTGATCTGGGCCGGCTCGCCCTCGTAGACCAGGGTCGCCGGTTCATCGAGCGCGTGGGTGTCGAGCCCGACGGTGATCACGTATCCGAGGCGGTTGGTGAAGGCGTAACGGATCATGACGCCAGCGCTCCCGCGATCAGCATGAAGTGTTCGAGGTCGGACGCGTACAGCGTCAGCATTTCGGCCGGCGAGCCGAAGTGTTGGAGCCCCGTCGCCACCACTTCGGTCGTGGCGACCCCTTCGGCCTCGTATTCCGCACCGACGTACGGATCGAAGAAGTCGTCTTCGACCGCGCGCTCGCTGGCCAGATACGCCCCGTCGGGATCGATGGTTCGGAGCGGAGTGCTCCTGACCTCGCCGCGGCTTTGCAGAGCGCGGGCTCGACGCCAATCGACGGCGGCTCGATACAGCGCGGGCGTCGTCATCTCGACCACGTGAGCCAGCTCATGAAAGACCTGGGCGGCGTCGGGCTCGAAGACGCCGATCGTATGGTCGGGGGTCGTCCGCGCGCGACCGGCCGCCGCCACGAATCGGATCTTCTGAACGCCGGGGGGCACTTCGACCAGCCGAACGAAGTCGGTACAGGCGCTGAGGATGATGTCGCGGTGCTCGTCGGCCGAGGGCCCGACGCTGATCTTCGCCATCGCGCCCTCGGCTTCGGCCTGCGGGCGGGTCGCGATCCACTCGGCCCGCATTTCTTCCATGATCCGCAACGCCCGCCGGGCGTCGGTGGCCTGTTGACGCGCGATCACCCCGTCGATGTGCGCTCGGCTCTCGAGCGCTCGGTCGAAGCGCGCCTGCGCCCGGCCTCGAACGAGCTCGTCATCGGCGCCCCCGGTCGACCGGGCGACCGCGTCGAGCCGACTGAACGCGGCGCTGGCGTCGGCCTGCTCTTCGGCCACGCCTTCCCGCAGGGCGATCAAATGGGGCGCGCCGTTGACCGCCCGATCGAGATGGCGGCGCAGACGCTCGATTCGGCGCGCGCCGACCCGTTGCAGGCCCCGGTGAATCAGCGCGAGGTGGCTCTGGCCCGCCGGCGGATCGAGCATCGGCACTCCGCTGGACCCTAACGTGTCCCGGACGGACGGCCACGGGCAGCGCTCACCTCGCCACTCGGCGCGGCTCCCCCGCGGGCGCGAACGGTTGCGCTGAGACCAAACCGCCCGCAGCGCGACTGCGGGCAGCGCCGGCCCCCCCATCGAGAGGCGCTCGCCGCCATCGAAACCCGCAGCCCCCGGGCCGGCCAACGTCGGCGCTGGGCTCGAATTCTCCGCCCCCAACCGCATCGGTCGGGCGCCAGCCTGCCGATGCGAGAAGGCCACGCTCGGGCCGTTGGCCGGCGAGCAGACCAGGGCACCTTGGTCCGACCGCGCCCTCGACGGCGCGAGATCGGAGCGAATCTTGGCCAGGCCGACCGGTGTCGGCGGGGCGTCATGCGACGGTGGGGCGAGAGTCGGAACCTTCCGAAGGGGCGTGACCACGGCCGCGGTCAAAGCGAACGGCGTACCAACCATCGCGCCCCGAAAAGACTGCCCTTTTGAACGAGCGGGGCCGCCCTCCCCGGATCCGGGCGTACGACCGTTCGACGGACGACCGGACGGGTTCCGAAATCCGAACGGCTCTCAGTCCTCGATTGGATCTGATAAGCGTTTGACTAGAACATCACGAGATAACCGAACGAAATCCCGTAAGAGGTTTGAACGGCGACGAGAGTCGTCCCGGACTGGTTGACGACGTCCGACGACGACCAGGTGAGGTCGAAAGCCGGGCGAAAGATGCCCGACCGGCCAACGAGAATGTCGAAGCCGATGCGAGGCCGCACCCCGAAGCCCACGTCATCGTCGTTCACGACCGCCCCGAGGCCGACACCGCCGAAGACCAGAACTCGATTGGTGATCGGAAGATGAAGGCTGGGCTCGGCGAAGATGCCGAAGGTCCACAGGCTGTCCCCCCCGTCGGGCTCGAAGTAGGTCAGCTGCGTGATCAGCGACAACTGGAAGTTGTCGATCACGAACCACCCTACCGACGGCGCCAGGCCGAGGATCATGACCTCGTCGTCGATGGTGAAGCTGCCCGATCCGCCGAGCTCGAGCACGCCCGCCTCGGCATAGGCGATGTCTCCGCCGGTGCCGGCTTGCTTCGCCACGCCCGACTTGAAGTCCGGGCCGCCCGGAACCTCGGGATGTGGGTCCTCGCCAGTGTTCTGCGCGTTCGCGGAGCTCGCCAGACTCACGGCAGTGACCGCGATCGCTACCGAAGCGAAGCGCGACCAAGTGCGGGTTCGAAGACGCGTGACGGTCTGAGTGAAGATGGACATAAGCGGGTCCTCCCTGACGTCGCCGCAGCCGATGCTGCTGCGAACGGTGAAACGGTGAACTGTGAATACTCATCCGGAGCGGTCGAATCAGGCGGGTCCATCCCGCTAGCGCCGATCGCCCCCGGGGCGACTCTACTCGCACCGCAGCGCGCGGCAATGCCAACGTGATAGCGGACGAGACAAGCGTCACAGACTCTTTGCGAACTCGTCAGGCGGCCTGATACGTTCCAGCCGCGTGTGGGTCGCTGTTCTATCCGTCATGCTCCTGGGCTCGTCGCCCCTCGATGCGAACCGAGACTGGGAGGTGCTGACGCCCAAAGCGAGCATACGCTCGAAGCTGCGTGAAGCAGGCGCCAAGCTCGGTAAAGGGCGCATCAGCCTGGCGGGACAGTGGGTTGACGGCTCGACGCTGACCGCCTGGTCCAACATCGATGAGCAGGAGCCGTTGACGCGAGGTATTCGAGAAGCCCTCGAGCGCCCGGTCGACGTCGAAGACTTCCTGTTGTTCGTCGACGATCTCCTGCGGAGCGGATCGGACCTGGAAGCCACGCCCGCCCACCTGCCCGCCGGTAGAGCTCGCGCCATCGGGGTGCTGCTGCACCCCGACGACATCTTTAGGACCGATCGGCCGCGCCTTTACGGCGCCATCGACAAGGTTCCCCTCGAGGAACCGGAGCCGCAGGACGACCTGACGCCGCCGCCCGACGGGGCGGTGGTCGGGCCTGACTGGGCGGCGCGTTATCAACAGCCAGAGACCGAAGAAGGGCGACTGGAGACCTTGGCCGCCGCCAACCCGGTCTTCGCGGCCCGTATGCGCCTCCTGATCGAGCAGCTGAAGGCGCAAGGCGCGATGCTCGTCGTCGAATCGACGGTACGTAAACGCGAACGCGGTTATCTGTTGTACGGGTCGTTTCTCCTGAGCCGCGCCCAATCCAGGGGCCAGCTCCGCCGACACATCAAACGCTTGAAGAGGTACAACCGAGCCTGGGGCCTGAACGTCCCGATTCGATGGCGGCATCCCGACGGGTGGACAGCCACCGTCGACGCCGCCCGGCAGCTCGCCGATACGTACGGGGTCGTCTACGCGACCAAGCGAGGTGCGAGGTCATCGGACCACTATGACGGCGATGCGATCGACCTGTTCGTCGTCAATCTTCCCCGCCAGTTGAAGCTCACCGCGCCCGACGGCGCCGAGTGGACCGCCGACCTGTCGGCCCCCGATCAGAGCCGAGATCTCAGCCTGACCCCCGAGGTCATCGAATGGATCGAGGCCCATTTCGGCGTA
Organism: uncultured Myxococcales bacterium; assembly: GCA_964519665.1. Classification (GTDB taxonomy): domain Bacteria; phylum Myxococcota; class Kuafuiibacteriia; order Kuafuiibacteriales; family Kuafuiibacteriaceae; genus JANQQN01. The sequence continues at coordinate 533 of CAZFIV010000114.1, read as the reverse complement.
AAGAAACTGCGGCGCGACTACCCACACTGGAGCGACGCACGACCGCGCTCCGAGCGCCGTAAGCCTGCGGGTTCCGGGCGCCCGGCCCCGGCCCAAGGCGGCCCCCGAGGCCCGGCGGCACCCGCGAAGACCGGTGCGACCGGCGCCCTCGAGCCTTAATCGGCGCTTGATGATCGTCTCGGCGTCTTCCGGGCACGCGCTTGCGGCCGACGCGCTCGCCCATCGCGACGAGCTCGGCGTGAACGCGAGGCGCGCCGTACGTGCCCCGCGAGCGCTTGAAGATGCTCCGAATCAACAGCAGCAACCGGCCATCCTCTCTCGCGCGCGCGGACGCCGTGCGTTCGCGCCACGCGTAGAAGCCGCTCCTCGAGACACCCAGTACCAGGAGTGCGCACAACACGCCGATGCCGTGACGTGCAGCTTGGCTTGCAATGAACGCGAACTTCATGCCTTCTTCTTCGCGAAGAAGGTGGCCGCTTGTTCTAGGAGACTTGCTCCGAGCGAAGCGTGACAAAGAAGCGGACTTTGGGCGC
>CAZFIV010000113.1:0-24659 GCA_964519665.1 uncultured Myxococcales bacterium | reverse complement strand
AACGTCGCCGAAGATGACTCGACGAATTCTGACCCGTACTTCCCAACCGGGACACAAGTGTCCTCGCTGCGCCTTCGTGCGTCTCGGTGTTGCGTCCGTCCCGCACATGGCGAATATCGCGGCGTGAGCGAGTTGCGACAGAAAGTCTATCGTATCATCTTCGAAGCCGAGACGCCGACCGGCAAGGTCTTCGACGTCCTGCTGCTTTTGGCCATCGTAGCGTCCATCAGCGCGGTTGTCCTCGAGAGTGTCGCAACCGTCGAGCAAGCGCACGGGCCTCTTTTGGTGAAGGTGGAGTGGGGGTTCACTGCGCTGTTCTCCCTGGAGTTTCTGCTGCGGCTGTGGGCCTCGCCCCGGCCCTCGCGCTACGCCTTGAGCTTCTTCGGAATGGTCGACCTGTTTTCCATTTTGCCGAGCTACGTCAGTCTGTTCTTCCCGAGTGGCCAGGCCCTGCTGGTCATTCGAGGCCTGCGACTGATCCGAGTCTTTCGGGTCTTGAAGCTCGGCCGCTTTCTCGGGGAGGGGGAGGTCTTGCTGCGCGCGCTCTCCGCCTCCCGCTTCAAGATCACCGTTTTCGTCGGTTCGGTGCTGTCCGGCGTCCTGATCATCGGTACCGCCATCTTCATCATCGAAGGGCCCGAGCACGGGTTCAACAACATCCCGGACGGCATGTACTGGGCGATCGTGACCCTGACCACCGTCGGTTACGGTGACCTGACGCCGTCGACGCCTTTGGGCAAGCTGCTCGCGTCCGTCGTCATGATCTTGGGCTACGGAGTCATCGCCGTGCCCACGGGTATCGTGAGCGCGGAGGTCGCAATGGCTACGCGAGCCCACGCCAACAGCCGACACTGTAGCTCGTGCCAGCTCGAGGGCCACGCGACCGACGCCGAGTATTGTCGCCGATGCGGAGGCCGTCTGTAGCGGCCGAAGGCTTATGAGCAGCCAAGCCGGACGCCCCTCGAGCGTTATCCACTGTTGCGGGTCGATCCGGGCGGTGAACTTCGACACCAGCTCGGCGCCGTACGCCGCACGGGCCGCGTCGGGCCCCAGCATCAACATATTGGTCAAAGAGCTGGTCGTGGGCACCTGGAGGTTCGCCAGCGCCTCCTTCACCTTGGCCGAGGGCTCGGCCTGCGTTTCGAGAGCGTCCCCGATCGCCGGGGCGAGGTCGGTGAGGGCCTGTGCGGCGCCCGCTTGCTCGACGACGGCCGATTCCTGGGCGCCGGTGGCCTTCTCGAGATCCCCGATCTGCCGGCCGATGACCTGGGCCAAGAGCCGGCGTTCGGCGTCGGTGGGACCGTTTTTCAGGAGCGCTTCGATCTCCTCGGGCGCGTAGCCAGCTTCCTTGAGGACGTTGGCGAAGAGCGCGCCCTTGTCCCGTGCAATGAAAGTCGGCAATTCGTCCGATGACCGAGGTCTTCGGAAACGGGTACGGCGTAAGGTGCCTGCCCGGACTCAACTTGAGGTCGGGCCGGTCTTATGACCCGTCCGCCCGGTCTCAGTTTTCATCCGGCGGCATCGTGAACTCCTCGCGGTCGCCGGCTTTGCTCGCGTTGGCCCGGACCGTCGTACCTCGAACGGTCAGGAAGCGCCCATCGGGAGCTTTGAAGCTAAACTTCCTTTCCTCACCTTCGACCGGCTCGATCAGCCATAGAACATTGGGGTTACGAGCATCCCGGTCCGCGACCACGTTGCCGTCTCCGTCGGTGCCCAGATACTTGTTGGCCTGGAGCAGCAGGAAGCGTTTCGTGACCGGATCGAACTGCTTGACCCACACGCACCTATTCTCGGCGGTGATCGAGCAGGCGGTCCGCTTTTGAACGACGACCGCCCCTGCCTCACTGACGACCACGACCCGGTCGGTATCGCCCACTCCGAGCGTGACCTTCTCCGGATTTTTGAGAGCGCGGCATCGCCCGTCGCATCGGAAAGGATAGACACACTCTTTGTCATCCTTGCATCGGCCTTCGAGCGGCGTCAGACACTGCTGCTCGGAACACTCGTACCGTTTCTGGCAGTCGGATGCGTCCGCGCAGGGCGCGAAGAGCGCCCCACCCGGATCGCTGAGCCAGTAATAGATTCCGATGCCCAACCCGATCACGACCACAGCGGCGGCCACCCCGATCCCGATGATGACCGGCGTACTCCACCGCCCAGGATCCGGCTTCGAGACCTGAACCGGGATAGGATAGCTTCGGTCCGGCTGTTCTTGATCGATCCCGCCGGTCACGACGAGCGCGAGCTCGCGCGCCTTGGCGATCTCTTCGTCGGACGTGCCGGCTGGGACTTCGATCCGAACCGTGATGTCGCGTTGCCCTCCGGGCGAGAACCGCACATTGCTCCCGCTGACGACGGCCGCCCACTCCGGACGGCCCGAACCGTCGACCCACTCTACGGTCATCATCCCGTCGGTCGCCTCGTCGGCCAGATTGGTCACTGAAAACAGAATCTCGACCGGACGGCCGACGACCACGTCGAGCTCGGTCTGTGAGGTTTCGATCTTAAAGCTCGCCATCTCGCTCCTTCGCCACCCGCGACAACTCCGACGGGCGACCCCATTTTGACAGGTTGTCGCGCTGGGCCCAAATACTGAGGGCTTGGCTGGCGCGCCGATGACCCGAGGGGCTATTTCCTATCTTTGAAGGGCTCGGCATCGAGCGGGGCGAGGTCGGCGCGAACCGCCTTGACCTCCCAGTAGAAACGCTGCTCCGGCCGAGCTTCACCGATGGCCTTGACCAGGAAGCGCCCATTCACGACCGCCGACGCGGCCAGCACCGACGCCGTCTCGCCATCGGTCAGCTTCGGGGTCAGCTGCACGGTGCGGCCCTCTGGGCGCGTGAGCGCTTCGAAGTACGCGGGCAGCACCACCTCTGCCTTACCACTGTCGAGGAGACCCTCGCCACGATAGAAGACAGCGACTTCCGGACCCTCGATGCAGCTATGCACGAGGTCCCGGGCTTCGGGCGCCACCGGGTGGTCAATCCGGAATTTCTTGTTCCCCCTCGCCTCGAAGTTGCCTTCGTTGTCGAAGGTGAATCGCTCGTTTTCGGCGAAGCAGATGCGCAAGACGTTCAGCCGGTCGAGCTGGATCGATTCGAAAGGCCGCTCCAAGCGGCCGTGCGATTCGCGCCCGATGCTGATGATCGACGAAAAGAGCGCCCCTTCGGTGGCTCTGAGATCACCTTTGACTTCCAATCGCGCCGCTGGCCGCGACTCGCCGACGCCCACGTTGCCCTCCGCCGTGATGCTGATGCCCGTCTCGCCGCGGAAGGTGCTGTCGGCGGTCAGTTTCAGGACTTTGTCGATCGTGTCCCAACCGATGACCGCCTTCTGCCCGATTCCGGTCTGGAGGAAGTTGATCGTCTGGTCGTCGGTCTCGCCGCCTTCGATGAAAATCTTGGCCGTATTGGAGCCCCGCCCCATGACATGAAGCTGCGCATTGGGCGCCGGGTCGCTCGTACCCACGCCCACCGCTCCATGGTCGGCGTCGACGAACAGGAAGCTCTTACCGACGGTGTTGCCGATGCTCAGGCCCCGGCGACCGGTCTCCGGATCCGCATCATCGGTGCGTGGGCGAAGGCTCAGGACGAAGGTCGGACCCGGGTCTTCGCGATGGCTAAACAGCTGCAAGACTTTCTTCCGGCTGCCTTCGTCGCCGAAGCCGACCAAACTCACTGGGCCGTTGGGATCCTTGAAGATATTGTCATCGCGCTGGTTCAGGCTCGCGTCGATGAGTTCTTCGAAGTGACCTTGGGTCGGAATTGCGTTTTTGACGAAGTATGACTTAAGATCTACGCGGCTCTTCGTATCGGCCATGACGCTTCCCCTTGACCGCGGCGGCTGATGTCAGCTCGACCGCCCGTCCTTTCTGTATTCACGATATATCCCTTTGATGAGGTCGTCTCCGGTGATGGGCCGATTGCCCCCCCGGAGGGCCTCGAGCGCGGCATAGCGGATGACGTTCATGATATCGCCACCCGACAGATCGTGCTCTTCCGAAATCTTGTGCAGGTCCACGGTCTCGTCGAGAGTGGCCGGGACCGGAAAGCCCTGTTTCCACAGCTGAACACGCTCTTCGGGTCGGGGCATCGGAAAGTACACCACCGACTCGAACCGCCGAACGAACGCGTTATCGATGTTTTCGCGGAGGTTGCTGGCCAGGATCGTCAGTCCCTCGAAAACTTCGAGTCGCTGCAGCAAGAACGACACTTCTTGGTTCGCGTACCGATCGTGAGCATCCTTGGTCTCCGTCCGCTTGCCGAACAAGGCGTCAGCCTCGTCGAAGAACAGGAGCCAATCCCGCCGCTCCGCCTCCTCGAAGACCCGAGCCAGGTTCTTCTCCGTCTCGCCGATGTACTTGGACACCACTCGGGACAGGTCGACCCGGTACACCGGCAGGTCGACCGATTTGCCCAACAGGCACGCCGTCAACGTCTTGCCCGTCCCCGGCGGTCCATAGAAGAGCGCGCGATAGCCGGGCCGAAGCTTGGCCGCCATCCCCCACTGGTTCATGAGAACGTCTTTGTGCTGCAGCCACGCGCCGATCTCTTCGACCTGGGCCTGAGTATGAGGATGGAGCACCAGCTCGTGCCACTCAGCCATCGTTTCCATTCGTTGGGCGGGAAACCCGACGCCGAAGTCCGGGCGCTCCGAGTGCCCGGTCGTCAGGAGGCTCAAGCACTCCCCGGTGAGCTCGAGCGGACTCTTCATGGGCGGCTGGTCGGCCCGGCTCGGCGGGGCAATGATGCGGTCGGCGACCAGCCAGTGATCCGGCTCGAGCAACCGACGCACGCTCAACCGGCGCGGGATATCGGCCCCGGCGGCCAGGAACGCGAGCGTGTCCCCGGTCGGCTTGAACGGTCCGTCGTTCGACGCGATCCCACCGAACTCGGAAAAGGATCGACCGAAAGTCTCATTGCGGATGAAGAAGACGTCGAGCAGCTCGGGCTGCACGTGCCAGGCGAGGGCCAGCGCGATGGCCAGCCGTTCTTCGAAGGTCGCGGACCGCTCGCTGATCAGACGGACGAACGCGGGCGACTTCAGGTCGGGCGGCAGGACCTCCCGCACGTCGCGAACCGCCGTTTCCTTGCCGAAGTACAGCATGAACCGGACGTCTGCGACTTTGGCCAGCCAAGCCATCTCCGCCGAAATGTCAGCGCTGATCGCGCTCGAGATCGTCGATTGGTCGCGTACGCCGGTCACCACATCACCTCGATCGGGGCGGTCATCCAAGGCAATCGAACCCATTGATAACTCCAGGGAACTCGTTCGAGCACGATGTCATGGTCTTTGCGGTTCACTTGCAGCTTCCAGGCCGGCCCCTGCTTGGAGAGTACACCGGGACGCAGCAGGAAGGTCCCCCGGAGACTGTCCGCGGTCAGCGTCCGTAGCGTCGGCGCCTGCGCGATGACCGCCTGCAACAGGGTGTCGCCTTCGGTCGCCTCTCGCTCCGTCACTTCGGTCTCGAACGCCAATATCTGGTCGAAAGGCAAATGACACAGCACTCGAGCCAGCGGGCTTTCGAGCTCGTTAGGAAACCGGTCACCCGAGGCTACGTGCATGAGGAGCCCGACCGCGCGATGACGGGCGGGGGGGCTGACGAATCGATCGCCCTGCACCAACTCCAGATGACGGAAGAAATGCCCGATAAAGGGCCACAGGACCACCAGGCCGGCGTTCGGGACGCTGACCTCGTCGGGCCCGTGCCAAGCCGACCGATCGATTGGACGCGGTTCGGCCGACGGTCGAGACCGAGGCACGGTTTGGTCGGAGCGAACCGCTGGCTCCGACATCGGTGAAGGCTGTTGGAGGGCCGTCGACTCGACCACATCGTCGCGACGATTTTCTCCTTCGCGATCCCCTCGCCAGGGGATATCGCCTTGCGGTGGTGGCCGGTCGCGCTCGAACCCGGTCGAGTCGAAGTGGTCGACGGTCGCGGCCGCTTCGTCCGGCGGGATCCGAGTTACCCCATCGGCCAGGTCACGGTGGGTCGGCGAAGGAGCGGCGACGGGATCCGTTCGCCTCGGCGGGTTCGGATCATCGCCTGCCGGCACCGAGGCGGCCGGATCCGAAGCCGGACCCGAAGCGGACGACAGCGCGTCCGAGAGCGGCGACGCATCCCTCGGGGCTCCCGGTCCTTCGTCCGTCGGCCGTACGCCGGCTTCTTCGGCCCGAGGCGACTGTCGGCCTGGCGGATCTCCGAGTCGAGCATCGGGCTCCCCGAGTTCGGAACGCCCTCCTTCGGCCTCCGGGGGCGCCTGCCTCGATGGCGTCGGCGGGTCGAGCGCGCCGCTCGACTCGAACGCTTCCGGAGACCCTCGATCCGACTGAGCGCCATCGGTCGGGTGACCATCGCTTGCCGTCAGCCCAATGTCCGGATCCTCGCCGACCGCCGACCGAGGCGCGTCGCCCCCTTCCGACTCCGGTCGCTCAGGACGTGGAACCCGGTCGGGGGCGACCGGGGGCTCGTCGGTTGCCGGCCGAGCTCGGGCCGGGTCGGTGGCTCCAACCTCATCTTCGGACGGGGACGCGCCCCGAGGATGCGTCGGCGAGACCGCCTCCGTCCGCTCGATCGTCGCCGCCCAACCGTCGAGACGGGCGTACAGCCGAGCGGAAGCGACCTTCGACGACCAGGCCAGCCCGTCGACGTACACCGACGTCAGCTCGGCTTCCTCGGCCCGGGGCCACAGGAACGCAGCGAGCGCGCCGTCGGCCCAGGCCTGCCGGCACAGCGACCGCCATTGCCGCGTCGAACCCGGCCAGCTTGGCACCGGTTCCTCGAAATGGCCGTCGACCTTATCGAGAAGCGCCCGCGCGTCGTTCGCGAGGCTCCGAGCCGCCTGCTCCCGCAGGCCGGGCTCGACCGCGTCGATCACCGTGCGGCGGTGCCCTGGGTCCCCGCCCAGCGTCGACGAGATCCGTGCCACCTCCGGTCCGTTCAAGAAGGTGATCAGGTCACCAGCGGACTTCACGAATCTTCGAGTCGAAATCCACTCGAGAGCGGCCCGCAGCCATTCGCTTCGAGTATGTACATTGCGGGCGGCGGTCCGCTCGCCCCATCGCCCCATCAGAGCGAGCGGCGCCGACGAGAGCTGGTCGCCCAGGCGCTGCAGGATCGCCCGCCGCAGGCGGGCATGGGTTGACGGCGTCAGCGCCCGCGCCAGGCGCTCGGGCACGGTCGCCGCGGCGCCCCCGCGCTCCGAAGTCACACCCGACCGCCCCTCGGCAGCGGCGGCCGAAGCTGTCCCCACCGGCGCCGTCGGTGATCGACCGGCGATCTCGGCCAGCGTTCGAACCGCTGACTCGGGTCGGCGGTCGAGCAGCTCGGCGACGGCGGCGTCGATGGTGCTCACCCCTAGATCCCTCCAACCGGCGGGCACCGTCCCATACGGCAGAATCTGCCGCAGCCACACCTCGACCGATTGCGGCAGGCTTCGGTCCGCCCCGGCCGGACGGTCTCGGCGGACGGGCGCATGGTGTTTGATCAGCTCGGCCAAAGGCTCTTGAAGGCGCGCAAAGATCTCGGTTTCGAGGCGCCGAAAGTCGATGACTCCGAGGTCGATCTCCGCTCGACCGATCCTGATGACCTCCATGGAGTCGCCTCCCCCCGGATCCACCGCACGGAGGATGTCGGGGAGCGCCTTTTCGATCGCGGCCCGAATCGCAGCCCGAACCGGGGCTACGTGATAGCGGGTGGGCACCTTCAGCTCCACCACCATCCGCCGGACGCGATGCGCGCCGATCATCCGCCCGCCGGAGCGGCCCCGGGACGAGCGAGGACGATGACCAGGGTCGCGGCGATGACCGGCGGCGTCTTGTAGTCGACCATCAGCTCGATCCGACGGAGCCGGCTGACCGCCTCTGCCTCGAGCGTCACTTCGCCACCGGTGCCTTCGACCGGCTCTAACGGCCGGCCGCCAACGCGCAGGCGATAGCGGAGGCTGTCGTCGGTGGAGGCGAGCCGAACCGCGATGTCTCCAGCCGCCTCGACCACCTCGAAGACCGGCAATTCAGGAATGACGAGCGGATCGGGAAGCTCGATGGCGACACCCGTTCGTGCCCACTTGGCAAAGACTTGCCACTGCCCCGACGGCGATCCCTCGACGTCGACGGTCGGGTTGAGGGGGCGGGTCGACGCGTAGTTGACGATCGGCGCTTCCACCCGATCACGCGTGACCGCAAAGTCTCGGGAGACTCGAAGTCGACCGAGCCCCACGTTGCTCTGCCCTTCGTACCGATGGAAATACGCTGGTCGGGGCGATGGCGCGTCACGCTCGAGACGATAGAGGACGCCTTGTTGGCCTCCGCTCAACTCGATGGTGGCGGCGAGCCCGGTCTCGGGTACGAAAGCCGTGGCCACGAGGCCCGGCTGCCGCTCTGGCCGAACCAAGAACAGCGCCGGCCGATTTACGAGGATGGCCGACTCGCCACTGATACCCGGAACGTGCCGCTTGCGGACCTCGACCATGACCATCGTGTCTTGGTTGAGGCGCTCCATCTTGAGCGAGGTCGGGCCGCCCGTCCCCTGCACTTCTGCGAGCGGTTGATAACGGGTGCCCGACGCGTCGGGGCCCGTCGCTGCCTCTAGGCGAAGCGCACCGGCCAACGCGATCGGGTCGGGTCGGACCACCTGTAGCGGCTCGGCCTCGCCGGGCACGTCGACGTACAAACTCTTGGCGTCGAGCTCCCGGGAGAACGGAAAATCGTCGTCGGTCAGGGTGCGGTACCACGCTCGATATGTATAGTCCGCCTGCGTCTCGGGCAGCTCGACCGTCGGCGCCGACCGGGGATCGAAGATCATCGGAGCTGCGGTCACCGGTACGTCTCGTCGGGCTCGAACCTTGATGGGGACGACCGTGGCCAACGGACGGCGATCATCGCCGTCGGTCCGCTCGGCGATGACCCAAAGGTCGACGTCGTCCTCCAACGGCTCCGTGGTGATCGTGATCGAGCCTCTCACACCGGGGACGAAATCCGAAACGCGGTAGTCGGGCGCCGTGGTACTGCCCGGTGCGGCTGCGACGACGTGATAGTTGACGCTCTCTTGCGGCCGGAGAAGGCGGACCTCGACCGACCCGCCGAAGTCGATAATCCGAGGCGCATCGCTCGGTGGTTGCTCATCGAGGGGGTCGAGGAAGGGCGCATTGACCCGAACAGGCACGCGGTCATCGATGCCGACCTCGATACGAACCGAGTCTCGGAGCAGGACCTCTCGGCCGCTGACGAGGTTCGTCGCCCGAATTCGAAAGGTCGTGGTGTCGGTGATCTTCGGCGTGCGCAGAATGGCCTCCGCGCCGTTGCCGTCGACGTGCACGAACGCGTCGGGTACGTCCTCTTCTTCGCTGCGAACCGGCTCCCCGTCCTTGAGCAAGGTGTATCGGACCCCCGGCTGCGTAGGCGCGATCGGAATCGTGGCCGGAGATCGGTAAGTCACGGTGATGTCGGTCTGGAGGACGGATACGTCCCGCAGAGGATAAGTCTGACCGATCTCGAGACTCTCGATCAGCGCGTCACGCCACAGCCGCATCAACACGTGCGTACTTCGGCTGACGGTTCCATCGAGGCGCTCTTGACGATATCGCATCAGACTCTGGCGCCAAGAGTGATACGCGCGCTCGAAATCGGTCCACCGGCGACTGTCGAGCCACACCAAGTCGGGCCGGATATGAGCCGGCGTTTCGTTCCTGGCCACCCGCTCCACCAGCTCTTTGCTGGTCGACGACAGCATCGACCTGGAAAGCGCGAAGGTGACCCGCAGACTGTAGGGCTCGGACAGCGTTCGAGCGACCAAGACCGGCGGAGTCCGTCCGACTTCCGGATCTTCGACGTCGTCCTCGGCCACCGGACGCAAGAGAATGTGCTCGATCACCATGAACCCGGGCACCTCCGGGGGGCGCCCCAGCGCGAGCCTGACCCGCTCTTCGAGTCCGGACCGGCCCGCCGGCAGTTCGTACGCACCGCGCGTCTCCTCGGCCGGACGTAGGGCATCGAGTCCGGTACCTCTCGCTCCACTGATCCGCGGATACGCGTCTAAAAAGGCCTGCTTTTGATTGGCGAGCTCGGTGTACACGTCGGGCTGGTTCTGGCGCCGAGTGAACACATCGAGGGACAGATCCGTGAGGTCTTCACTAAATCGAGCCAGGAGATGATCGAGGAAGCGATTCCGCCGCTCGTAGGCTTCAGGAAGGCTCTCGATCTGGGCACGCAACCAGAACGAGGAGCTTGCGTCCCGGTCTCTCACTTCGTCGAGCCCCAGCCGGTCGTCCACCACGGGTTCGGGGAAATAGGTTTGCGGTTGCCGATATCCCGAAGAGAACAGGCGATGGGCGTTCTGCAGCTGAGAGAAGTAGCTTGCCATCACCTGATCGAACATCAGCAGGTACGCTTTCAGCTGGCGGGCCTGCGCCTTTCGTGATGGTGCCGATGCTTCCGGCAAGCCGAACGGGCCGATGCCGTAGACCTCCGGAAAGTGGTGCTGAACCGATAGGTACGGTCTTTTCAAGCGGAACGTCCCCGGGGGAGGAGACAGTCGCAGGACCGCCGGCCGCGATTCGGCCGCGGGCACCGGCCGCGACCGCACGGGCGCCCGCGGCCGAGCATTCTGACTGATTTTGCCTCGGGTCAGCCGGATCCGGGAGTTACGCGGGTCGAAGCGCGCCACTTGCCGAGGCTTCAGGGGCAACTCCCAGAACAGCATGGTCGAGCCCGCGTCGTCGACCGGTTGCGTCGAGAGCATGAGATCCCGGACCGCCTGCACCTCCGGCAGATCCATGAGGACGCGGACGAGGTCCGATACCCGAATGGCGCGGCGTCGGGGCGCGAGATCCAACGCCGCGGTGTCGATGGCCCCCTGGGTGAGCGGTGGGCCGTCGAACACCTCTTCGGACGGCTTGCCGCCCAGTACGGCCTCGAGCGGCACGGTTCGGCGCACCGGAGGTTCGATGAACTCGGTGAGCACCAGCTGGATCTTCTCGAGCAGGGCGTCGAGGTTATCGAGGGTACCGACCTCCAGATCGGCGGCGATACGAACGTCCTGCCACTCGAGGACGCTCACCGGTTCGAAATCGGTGCCGAGCCCTCGACAGGCGTGCAGGCGTTCGGTCACCGACTTGCGGATCTCCCGGACCCGGCGACTCCAACGAGCTTGCTCGTCATTGGCCGGCTGGACGACGACCCGGTAGCGACCGCGAATCTGAAGCGGGTCGGCTACCCCGCCTTCGATCGTCGAGCCGAGACGAACCTCGCCCGAGCTGCTGTCGAACCACATCGTCGGGGATGACTCGTCGGCGGGCTCGACCCACGCGTTGAGCACGCCGTCGACATCGAGCGCCACCTTGCGCAGGTCGCTGTCGGTGACCGGGTCGCAGGTCAGCATTTCGCGGGGGCCACGCAGCGAGCCGCGCAGGTATTCGTCGGGCTCGACCATATCGGCCATGCCGTGCCCGCAGCGATATCCGAAGTCGGTCATCGCGTAGCAAAGCTGCTCGAGGATCGTGATCCCCGGATCGTGGGCGTTATGGTCGGTCCAGGTGGTCGGCGCGAAGCGCTGAATGTACCCGATACCTTCCTGTCGCAGGCGCTCGAAGTCCTGAGACGGATGCTCGAGGGGGGCGGTGGATATCGAGTTGCTTTCGTCCTTCATCATCCGACCTGAAAATCCACTTCGATCTGCATGTAGTTGATGCCGACGAAGTCCTCTTCGACTTCGCCCACGTCGGCAGCGATCACGAACGCGTGGCGAAGACCACCCACCAGGACCTCATCCGGGTCGTGGCATCGAACATACCGCCCCACCCCTCGACCGAAAACTTGGTCGGGGACCGGACCCTCCGGATCGCGCACCAAGCTCGCGCGCGCGACGTATTCGACCGCGTCGTGACGTTCCAGGAGGTCGACCAAGCTACTCGCGTAGATCGTTCCGCCGAAGATCACCTCGCCCCCCTCCGGATAGGCCCACGGCGACAGGAACCGATTGACGCGGTCTTGGAGATCTTCGATCGACCGCCGAGCGTCGGCGCCGGGGCGGAACTTGAGGGCGGCGTGCACCCGCACTGGGACGTACCGCGCGTTTCGAACCTCGATCTGAGCCCACGGGGGGCTGATGCTCTTCAGGTACTCCTCGATCTCGAGGAGCAAGTGCACCGGTGCACGGGGCCGAAACGGGTCGAGAGATTCGAGCCCCTGCACGTCGGGAATGACGACCACCCGGAGCGACCCGGGCGGCTCATCGTCATGAAGTTCGGCCGCCGATATGCACCTCGCCTTGAAGATCTGAGGGAAGCGGTCGAGGACGAGCCGTTCGTAGTCCCAGGCGGTGACCGCTCGTCCTCGGTGGCGCAGGCGCTCCGCCGCCCGCACCCGCATGTCGGCGGGTGACTCCGCAGGACGGCCCCCGGCCGACGGCGAGGGCTGGTGTACCTTCGTGATGCCGGTCAGCGCCCTTCGAAGGCCCTTGACGCTGTCAGGCGTGAGGCGCCCGGCGGTCTCGGCCATCGTGGACGGGTCGGCCGTCGCCACCACCGCGTTCGGCCAGATATCGATGCTGTCGCACACGCCCCGAGCGAAGCGCTCGATCGTCGCGCGCAGCCAGTACAGGTCGGGCTCGGCGACCTTGGGGCTGGACCGGCGGGGCAGCAAGTCGCTCGCTTCGACCTCGGGCAGAGTGACTTCCAGGATCCCGCTCGCCCGCAGGCCGCGGGTCGTGTCTCGCTCGATCGCGCCTTCCGGCAGGGCCTTCCATCCCTGGCCATCGAGCACGCTCCAGGTGACCTCGACGGGCGGGGCGTCGGGGTCGCCGCTGCCGTCGGCCATCTCGAAGTAGAAAGACACCCGCTGGGGCGGGTCGAGCGCCTTCACCCCAATGTACAGCTCACCTTGGTCTTCGTACCGTGGAAACAGATACGCGTGATCACCGGTCGTCACGGCGTCCGATGTTCCGAACGGATGCACGTGAAAGATCCGTTCGGGCCGACTCAAGCCTCGCAGGCTGTTGACCTCGAGACTCGCCCGATAGTCGATGCTGAGCTTCTCGAGCTCCGGTGTGTACGGCGGCACAATGGCGAACTCCGTCGCCGGGTCCTCGATCCGAGAGTCCGGGCGCGCGGCGAAGACCGCGAGCGCACGAGCCTGGGTGGCCGCCGCAGCCGGGTAGTCGCGATGACGGAAGTCGCCCTGCAAGGCGAGCTCGTAGTAGCGAGCCCAGTTCTGAAGCCGACCTTCCGGGGGCCGAAGATTCCGACCATGCGAAAGATCGATGTCTTCGATGGCGACCACCGTGGGCGCAGAGGCGTCGTAGTCACTCGTACCTCGGGCTTGAAAGATCGGATTGGCACCTTCGGGTTCGGGCACCGACCGGCTCTTCAACGACGATGGGGTCCGCGCGTCGATGATGTTCACCGCCACCGCGTAGAGGCTCTTGGGGGACGGATAGTTCCGATAGTGCTGTTTCATCGATGGCGGACCGGCGACCCACGGCAGGTGAAATGCCATCCGCGTAAGGCGTTTGGCCGCCAGCTCGCGATGCCCGATTCGCAAGCGATTGCCGGTCGTGGCCTCTGCACCGAACGGCAAGAAGGGCTTGCTCGGATCGACCGGCCCTCGATCGCTTTCGGCGGTCAGAGTCGAACTCAGCCCCAGCGCTTCGACCTCCGCTTGAATCGCCAGCAGACGAACTCGCCGATAGTCGAAGTAAGCCCTTCTAAATCTGGGTGGTCGGAGCTCTTCGTCCCACCGCTGCGATAGACGGATCCGCAACACGGGCCAGTCGGTTCCGCCCGGAAACATATCGGGTGAGGGAGCCTCGATCGCCGGCGCATCCGAGGGCATCGTGATCGTCAACGTCACCTTTTCTCGCTTCGGGTCGCTCAGGTCGACCCGGGGGACGACCCGGCTCTGACCAAAGGCGTGCCATCCGTCGAGGGTGCTGATGTCGACGTCCCACTCGGCCTGAATGGCCGACTCGAGCTGCGTCGCAGCCTTCGCATCGGTCAGATTGGCTCGCCCCTTGACCCGGCTGTGCAGCCGAAGATTCTCGAGGCTCAAGGTCAGGGTGATCGTTCGAGTTCCTTCGGTCAGCAACAGCAAAGGCGAGCTGAAGGCCCACCCGATGTCGGTGACCGGAACCACGTCGCGAGTCTGGCTGGGAACCCGGCCGAAGGTCTTCCACGCGCTGCCACCAACGCCGGTCTGGCTCTGAACCGATCGGGCGTCGAGCCAGCCGTGAAGGTTGAGCCAACGGAGCTTCCGTGGCCCGGCCTGGTCTTCACTGACCCGCGCCCTCTGCGCGAAAGCGAGACTCTCGGCGACGTCTTCCCATTCGGTCGACGAAAGCTCCTGCCCCGCCTGGGCGCGTTGGCTCAACTCGAGCAGCCGCGACGCCTCGTCGCTCGCACCGGCCTGGGTGAGCACTCGCCCCGCTTCGTCGACCAGGACCTCGAGCGCGTCCTGCGGAACGTCGAGCGCCTCTCGAATCAGCGCCGAAAGGCGGTCTTTCGACCGAGCGCGATCGGTCATGCGAACGAACTGTTCGCGACTTCTTCCTTCGCTTCGTTCGCGATGGGCTTTGAGAAGAAGTCGCTTCACCCGATTGAAATCGGCCCGACCAAACTTGGTCGACCGCGCGGCCAAGCCGGCGATGAACGCGACCTCCTCGAATCGAAGATAGAAGTGCTCCTCGATCCGCAGCAGCTGCTGGTAAAGCGTCCGAAGGTCGGTGATCGGCTCGGGTGTGTCGCCCAACCCTTCGTACGACAACTCGCCCACCGCCTGCTCGAGGTTCCCTTCGAAGTCGGCGATGAAGATCGGGTCGTACTCCGCGGCTCGAGCCTCGTTCTTGACGCGATAAGCGCGCTTCAACAGCTGGTTCACCTGGCCCCACTCGGCCTCGATGCGCCGCTTGTTGCTCATCACCTCCACGAAGTTATCCCGCAGGGGCGCGGGTAGGCGCTGCTCGATGATCTGGCGAACTTCGGGACGATCGCGATGAATATAGACGTCGTCGAGGGACTCCACATCTTCGATGCTGTCTTCGGCGAAGTTGATGCCGAGCTCCGCGACGAGCTCGGCATTGAACCGCTGCAAATTCCCGGTGGTCACGCGGTAGGTCAGCTGCGACGCTCTCAGCACTTCGTTGACCGCTTCATCCTCTCGCCGCTGGTCGCGGTAAGCGATCAGTTTCATCAAGCGACGGAACTCGAACGGACGCAGGAACACCTTCTGGTCGGGAAAGTCGGCCTGCTGTTTGATGTCGCGCAGCAACTCGAGGTCGACCGGACGACGCCAAACCACTTCGCCGCCGCGCACCAGCCGGAAGTCGGGGATGGCATCCCCCGGCTCGGGCTCGCCCAAGACCAGCCCGAGCATGTCCAGGATGAGCTCACCAGCGCTGTTGGCGGTCTGGTACAGCTCGTCGAAGCCGATCGTCTCGACGTCCACGGCGAGCGTCCGTACGCTCGCGACCTCGGTTCGTCCGACCAGGATGGGGTGTTGGGTGCGATACAGCCGCTCTTCACCGGCGGGCCCCTGCGCCCTGATTTCGGTCGCCGCTTCGAGCTCGACCTCGCGGACGCCCCGCGCGAGCTCCAAGATGACCGCGACCTCGTCGGCCTGAACGGTGCGCGGCCGCATACGCAGCACCTCGCTCAAGAAGAAGTCGAGGTGTCGCTCGGCGAAGGTGTTGAGGTGCCGCTGGCCGTGCCTGAGGAGCAGCAGGAACGTGGCCAGCAGCGCGAAGTGAGGGCGTCCTAACCACGACGGGGGATCGGGCAGCCGACGCTCGAGATCTTCGGCGTACGCATCGATGATCTTGGCGAGCTCTTCGGGTTCGAGCGCCGAAGGGACGAGCCCCGCCCACGACCCTTGGGGCTGATCGGTGTGGTCGAAGTATTTGAGCTTCGTCGCCAGTCGATGGACGAATCGCAGGTGGTCGGCAAGCGTTCGCTGGTCGACGGCGACCTTCGTCGGGTCGAGCGCGCGGAGACCACGTTGCCGCTGACTGATGCCGTCGCGGAATTGCCGTTCCTGGTCGGATAGGGAAGTGGTCATGGCGCTCCTAAACCTCCGAGGTCATGTGGCTCGAATCGTCTGGTTCGAGTTGATGAACATGCCTTGACCGGAGTAGTCCGGTGAACTGTCGGGAATCGGGCTCCCCGGCCCCGGCGGGGGTTGCATGGCCGGGCTATCGACCTTGAAGACAGCCTCGAAGTTTCCGCCTTTGAGCATGACCGGGGTGCCCGCGATCGTGGTCTTGGTCGCCACCTGATCCGACGCCAAGGCCTTGATTTCGAGGGTGCCGACGCCGGGAATCGAATGCTGCGGCGTCATGTACATGCAGCCGGGAACCGACACGCTCGATTCGTCGCCCTCGATGCAGATCGGCTTGCCACCGATGGTAGGCGGCCCGCTGCCGGCGAGCGTACCGGGCTGCACGACGACCGTGGCCGCCCCGAAGCTCGGCATGAACACTGCCGTGTCCCCATCGATGAGCACGTAGTCGGCCATGGCGAGATCACTCCGACGGCGGCGCGGCCGCCGGCGGCTGCAGGCCGAGGCCCTCGTTCAGGTAGAAGTCGAACACCATGTTGTGACGAGAATTGGTCGCCCGAATCTCGTAGACGACGTTGACAGCCAGAGTGCCCTCGTTGACGTTCGTATCGGACAGGTCGACGTCGACCAACCGCACGCGATGCTCGTAGGTCTCGATCGCGTGCGACACGGCCTGATAGGTCCGATTGATGAGCCCCTGATTGAGCTCTTGGAAAAGGAGTCGATTGGTGTCGGCTCCGAAGTCTTCCCGCATCACCCGCTCGCCGAGCTGAGTCATGAGCAACACGTAGATCGCTTCGTGGACGTCATCTTCCCCCGACCGCATGTGGACTTCGCCCCCACCGCGAGTGAACGTCGGTGGAAAGGCCCACCCGGTTCCGAGGTAGGAACGGTCTCGATCTGGGTTCGCCATCCTAATGTCCTCCATCCGAGTTACCTTGAAGCGGACGGGGCTCGGCGCCGGCCTGCTCTTGGTTCAACTGGTGCTGGGCTTGTGCCTGAAGCTTCTGAATCAGCTCGAACACCCGCACGTACGGCATTTGTCCGAGACTCTCGACGATCAGATTGGCTTCGGCCACGGTCAGTTCGAGTCGAATCGTCTTCATTCGATGTCCACCTCGCTGCCCGTAATCTTGATCGATCCGGATGCTTTGATGTTGAGGTCGGCGGCGCTCTCGATCGTGATGCCGTCGGCGTTCATGACGATCTTATTGTCGTTCTGGTCTTTGATCGTGATCCCTTCGGCTTCATCGTCGACCACCAGCTGATTGCCGCTTGGAGTCTCGATGGTCACCGATGCATTGTCGCCGTCGACGAAGGTCAGCTGGGTGCCGCTTCGGGTCAGAATGCCGCGGCGTTCATTGTCTTCGCTCGGCATCCAGTCATCGCTCGGCGCCTGGCCGGAACTATGAAGCGCGCCGAGCACGATCGGAAAGCGCGGGTCTTGGTTCACGAACCCGACAACGACCTCGTCACCCACCTCGGGGCGAAAGATCATGCCGTGCCCAGAGCCGGCGTCGGCCTGAGCGAGGCGTGCGAAAACGATGTCGTCGTCGCCGCCGGACAACGCCGCCAACTTCACCTGCACCCGCAGCTCGCCGCTTTCGTCCTCGAGACTCTCGACCGTTCCGAGCTGCAAACCGCCGGCGCCGGGAATGAGACCGCTGGCTGAAGCGCCGGTGACGTTCGTCGTTTCGGTGTACGCTTCGGGATCGACGCCGATCTCGAGGTCGGTCTGCCATCCCCGCGCATCTACGCGATGTCGAACGCCGGTAATCAGAGCCTGCCCATCGAAGCGCGCCCCTACTCCTTCGAGTTCGACGACATCCATCAATTTGAACGAACCATCACCGGGGATCGACAAGCGCCCTCGAAGCACCGACAGTCGTCGCCGCGCCAATCGACCGCTCGCCCAGGCCGCTCGCTCGTCTTCGAGTACCGCTCCCGCGTGCACCAAGGTCATCGGAGGGGCCGACAGCGCGCCGGCTGCGTCGGAGCCCGAGGTTCCTCCGGGCGACGCGCCCGGCTCTTCGCCGGCCGTCGGGGCGCTCACCGCCCTCGCTTCACCGTCCCAACTGATGGCCTCGACGCCCTCGGGTTGGCCGCTGCCGTCGACCTGAAGGTCGACGTCGTAAGCGGGCGTACGCCCGTACTGGAACGTCATCTTGGGGCTGCCATCGATCTTGAGCGGCTTGAGCGCGACCGTCGCGTCTTCGACCGCGACCGCGAGCCCGTGCACATCCGCTCGCGCCACGATGAAGTCCCAGTCGCTGACCTGGTACTGAACCAATTCTTCGTGCTCGGGCTGAGTCGCCGACCCGGTATCGGCCGTGAGCCCCGCATTGTCGCAGATGTCTTGGATCGCCTGGTCGTCGGTCGAGTTGCGAAACACATTGCTTCGACGAGCCACGGTCAGGCTGTGGGCCTTGTCTTTGAGCTCGACCTCGAGCGTTTCACCCTCCCGTCCGAACTGAACCGACTGCCGCACCAAGACGCCCTTGAACACCGTGGCATCATCTTCGCCCTCGCGCCGGAGCTTGATCTCGAACTCCTCACCGACCGCGAACTTGCTGTCGTCGCTGAGCGCGAACGCCTCGAGGGCCGACGGACCCGCCACGAACCGGATCCTGGCCCGCGGGATGCGGTTGATGCGCGTCTGCACATCGACGCTCATCAACGCAAACTCGGCCCCGATGGGGTTGCCGCCGCTGAGGATCGTTGCCGTTGCCGTCATGAGGACTCAGCGTCGCGCGCTCACGCGAGCGGGGGAAAATGGATCTGCATACCGGGAGTGATCTCGCGGATATTATCGATCTTGTTATAGCGGGCTACGCGGATGTAATACTTGGACGAGCCGTAGATCTCCCGGCACATCGCAGGCAAAGTGTCCCCGGCCAGAACCGTCCGACGATGCGTGAGGTCTGGCGAACTCCGCTCCTCCGGGGCTCGATCTTCGACGAACACCGCTTCGATTTGCGCGTAAGCAGGCGCCCCTTCGGCCGAGAAGGTCCCGAAGGTAACTTCGGCCGACATGAGCCGACACTTGAAGTTTTGAAGCGGAAAGCCGGACGTTCCCCAGACGATGGTCAGGTGTCGAGGTTCGTGTTTCGAAGTGTCTTGTTTCCAGCAGAGCTCGAGAAATCGGTCGACCTCCGAAGAGACGTCGCCGCCATTTGCACCCGGCACCGGCGTCGGCATTCCGCCGCCTCCGTCTCGACCACTCGTTGGAATGCTCGCGCCGGTGGCCCCGGGCGAGCTGTTGTTGGCCCCCGAGCCGTCGAGAAAGATCGAGAAAGAAACCTGGGTGGGGCGGGAGTTGACGTATCGGGCGCGACCGCTGCTGCCCTGAACACCAGGGTTGGTCGCGAGGGTCGTGCCATAGCGGATGTTGACGGTCGCCGGGTTGAAGGCGACCTCGAAGCTCTCGGAACTGCCGTCGCGATCGGGGTTGTCGAAGGCCTGGATCTCCAGTCGCTGTAGTGCGGAGCCGCCGGGAAGCATGGCGCCCTACCTTTCTTTGGCGTCTTCGAGGACTCGGAGGACCTCTTTGACACAGGCTTCGATGATCTCGTGGCGCGCTTCGTCGGACAGGGCGTTGGCTGCACCCTCGCCTTCCTCCGAGTCCGAATCACTCACCACCGAGCGGACGACCAACTCTTCGATAATGATCGGCATCGCTCATCGCCTCAGAATCATGCATCGACCGTACGTGAATTCCATCGTCTCGATCAGAATCTGCGGCGAGCTGGCGTCGAAGTCGCTGACCGCCCACCGAACCGGAACCGCGCGAACGAACAACCATGCGCCCGCGATGATGTCGTTCTGATCGAACATAATCACCGTAATCGTCGACGGCTCGAAACGGCGAAGGTGCATCTCCACCATGAACTGAGCCACCAGCGGTGAGTTCGTGGTGGCCCCGCGCTCCAAGGTCAATCGCCCGGTCGCGGCCTCGCTCGGTGACACGGGCTTGCCGTCCCGGGTCGTGGCGGTCTCCGCGGTCTCCCGGGCTTCGACCCGCAGCTCGAGCCCACGGACCTGCTGGAAACGGATATCCACCGGGTTGGGGAGGATGCCCGCCACCATGAAGGTCACCTCGAACCGATGATTCATCAAAGGGTCAGGAAGAATCATCATGGTCGCTACCTCACGCCTCCAGTTTGACGCCTCGGGCCATGAGCTCGAGCGTCTCGATGAAGACCTCAGTGGATGTCGCACTGAACGACGAAGCGTCCAGCTTGATCGGAACCGCTTTCGCGATGAACCAACTCACCACCGGAGACCCGCCTTCATCGCACAAGCTCACGGTCACCGAACGTTCATCGCCAGCTTCGAGCCAATCATACAGAGCGTTGCCGCCGCGCAGGGTGCCTCGCTTCAGGGTGATCGTTTCATACTTATCGACTCGAAACCGGACGAGAACCTCCCCCTCGACGAAGCTGAGACCGTGACGATAAGTCACGGTCTCGTACTCTCGCTTCAGGCCCGAGACCTCCGAAAAACCCATCGTGCTCCCCTGGATCGAGACCTTAAAATTATAGGCCATCAACGGGTAGCGGGACTTTTGGTCGTTCGGAGACTCGGCCACTGGACTAGGCCTCCTCGACGGTGACCTTGTCGGCCTTCAGCTCCATGCTTTCGATGGCCGCCTCGTTCGAGTTGGCATCAAAAGTCGGAGCGTCCAGTTTGGTCGGAAAGGCGTTGACGACCTTCCAAGTCACGACAGCCGCACCCTCTTCGTCGCAAAGCTGGATGATGATGTCCTTCTTCTCGATGAGGTTGATCGTCGTCTGGCTGATCCACCCGTACAGCTTCGGCACGCTGGCGGCGCGAATGATGCCCTTCTTGAGGGTCAGGGTCGTGTCGGATGACTGCGATGGCATGTGCATGACACGTGGACCCGGCGCACTTCCATCGACCGGGCTCTCTTTGTAGGTCACGGTCTCGAAGCCAATGCTGAGACCCGAAACCTCCGAAAAGCCCATCGATTCGCCGCCGATATCGACGCGATAGTTGTATACGGGAAGAGGATACTGATTTTTGATTTCGTCAGTAGACAGAGGCATGATCCGGCTCCTTTAGTCCATCTAGCCTTGAGGCTCAGGCCTCGAGCATCTTGTGCATGAAGGTCAGGATGATGAATTCCGCCGGACGCACCGCCGCGACGGCGATCTCGACGATCATGCGGCCCTCGAGCACGTCTTGCTGAGTCATCGTTTTATTGAGACCAACCTGAACCGAGTACGCCTGTTCCGGTGAGCTACCGAACAGCGCGCCTTGGTCCCACAGGCCATACAGGAACGCTTCGATCATGCCCTGGACTTTGAGCCAAGTGCCAGGCGCGTTGGGCTCGAAGACCGCGAAGGCCGTGGCCTTCTTTGCAGACTCTTCGATCATGAGGAACAGACGTCGAACGTTGACGTAACGCCACTCGTTATCGTTGCCCGCGAGGGTTCGCGCGCCCCACACGAGCGTTCCTTTGCCCGCGAATCCGCGGATCGCGTTGATCGATTTGCCGCTGGTGGCATCAACGTTGAGGAGCGCTTGCTCTTCACTCGAGATCTTGATCTTTGGGGCCCGAACTTCCGCCAGGCTGACGTTCGCCGGCGCTTTCCACACGCCCCGATTGCGGTCGACGGTGCAATATACGCCGGCGATGGCGGGGCTCGGGGGAAGCTCGACCCGGAGCTTCTGCAGAGCGGCCTTGACGCTGTTGTAGAGGCCCGTGTTGCTCTCGGCGAGCTCGGCCATCGGCTGCTCCGAGCCGCCGCTGCTTTCGCTGCTCGGGAAGGTCGGGTCGAGCGGGTCGCCGATATCCGGCTGGCTGCTGCCGCCCTGGGTCGTGACCATCACGCGCGATTCGTCGTATTCGAGGTTGATGGTGGTCATCAGGTACGGGTGGTAGGCGGCGCCGAAGCTCAAGAAGTTGGTGCCTACTCCGTTGCGAAACCGGTCGACGTCGCCGTCGCGAACATCCATCAGGGTGAAGCGGTCGTGCAGCTTGCTGCACTGCGTGAGCGCCTGCACGTACACGCCGTAGGTGTCGTCGGAGCTGTTGGTGTTGATCGCGTCGGGCATCACCAGGATGGTCGGCTCGTCTTCGGCCTCGATCTTCCGAAGGCCATCGAGGAACGCGTCTTTGCTCATGAACGCATTATAGTCGCCCACCGACGCGACGTAGCAGCGGCCACCGCCGTTGCGGTAGTACATCACCATCGCATAGTAGAGATTGTACTTCAGCTCAGGCATCGGTACGTCTTCGACGACGCCGCCTTCGCCCACCGAAACCTTGATATCCGGAATGGGAGGCCCGCCAAACTTATTTCGAAAGTCGATGAGGCTGGCGACTTCTTCGAGTTTGCCGGCCCCCTTTTCGGTGAAGCCGATGAAGGCGGGGATCGCGGTTGCGACCGGGACCACCGACGGCGGTAGTTTTGCAATTTCTTGTACGTATACGCCTGGCGTAAAGTAGTTCACGTCATCCTCCTCCGCCGCCTATCCGGCGTTAGCGACCCAATGAATGATCTGGTAGTTCGTGTCGAGCTTATTGTTCTGCCCGACCGCTGGATCATAAATCCACGAAGCGTTCTCGATGGTCGGAAGGGGTAGTGCTCGGAAAATCCGTTCGTTTCCACGCTGGAGCTGAAAACGCACCCCGGGAGATTCTTTACAGGTAAAAAGATTGGCCGACAAATAACGCAGGCGCCGCAGAGTCGGAAATGATTCCGCTAAAGACGCTGCCACGGGGTCCGACGAGTCGGGCGCCGCTACGAGATCCCGAACGCGGTCCTCTGGAAACGGTGGTCGTACCGGGTCTCGGGGGTCAATGATGCGAAAAGGCGGGTCGCTCGGTCGGCCGTTGGTCACCACGTAATAGACCCAGTATGCCGACCTCGCTTTGAAAGAAAAAATCACCCGCACGGGGGCTGTTTGAAGCCAAGCCGAACTTATGCCTCGAATCTCGACGATCGCTTGCGCGGAGGGGGGCAGCCCTCTCATTTGGTCATACTGGACCGTAAATTCATCACCCTTGGACCACCCTCGCGTATTCACCACGATGAGGTTGTTGCTCGGCAGGTAGTCCGTGATCGCCGGCCCGGAGCTGACGATCGAAGCCACCGAGCTTCCGGGAGCCGGCCTTCCCTTCAGCGGTAGTTCTTCGGCCGAACTGGGCGAACCAACGACGAAGTTTTCGTTCACCCGCTCGGTATCCCGAACCACGTCGAGCGCGACCTCGCTGGAAATGAAATCACCGGGAGCAGGAGCCTGGTTCACCAACCGAACCGGACGCCGGGCCATCCACGCCGTCAGATCGGTGAAGCGGCCGACATTCGCGGGCCAATTCTTCCACACGAGCTCGATCGAGGTGGCCTCTGGGAATGGGACCTTCGGTTCGCCGGCCTCGTCAACGGGTACGTACACGGTGGTCACGGCGCCACGCGTTCTGATCTCTGCCCGGAGGCGCCGAAGAGCCTTCGCACCGGCCGCCGTCGGAACGAAGACGGGCGCTGGCCACAGGCCAGAGTCGAAATAATCGTGCTCTACGCTTAGCGTGAGCAGCTTTTGATATTTCATCCCCGGTCCTTCCGGTGCTGCAGGTCGAAGTCCGACTCGGTGATCTCGGTGACCGGACGAACGCTTTCGTCTCGGAAGACGAGCATCGAGACCTTGTATACGACCGACGGATGGTACGTCGTTCGGAGGGCATTCCAGACTTGGTCGAGCTCGGAGAACGAGAGACTGACCATCTCCATCACGAGTCGCCCTACCCGTGGGCTGAGCGACGGCGCATTGTGGGCATCGAACACCGGAAATGCCTGGAAGTGCTGAATGACGCGTGACAGATTCTTGAGCGCCTGTTCGTAGCTCTTGAAGCGGGCCACGAACAGCACATAGAGCATCATTCGGATGTCGGGCTCGACGCGTCTCGGCGTTCCGTCAGGCCCGAGCCTAACGTAGGGCTGGGGAGACTTGAGGGTTCGCTCTTGCTCCGTTCCCACCAACATCAAAGTGACTGAGTTCAGGCGGAAAGTTATCGGATCAAGCTTTTCGCCGTCGACGAAGACGACGCGGTCTTCTGAAGATTCGCCTTCCGAGCCCCGAAGATGCTCGTTGACGTGATCCTTGAGGAATATCAATGCCTCATCAATCACGAACGCACCGCCCGCATCCAGCTTCCACCTGGCGCCACCATGGCCAGGTCTGGAACCGGAGTCAAGTCGACCCGGCTCTCTTCAAAGGACGACCAACGCCTTCCGCATACGTTCTACGCGGGTTTGAGGAGCCATCGAGTTCGCACTGCGTCGAGTTTGTATTCGGCGCAAGGACTCGCGCGACGATCGATCGGCCTCGGCCATGCGAGGTCCGAAGAGCGCGTTCCGATACTCGCATTCGTTCCCCAGGAACACGTAATGACAAAATCGGCAACGCGTGAGTTAGCACTGCAACACCTCGGCTCACGAGTGCTCTTCGCCCGATGACGCAAGCCGCTACCCGCGGTTCACCCTAGTGTCCCGGCTGGGAAGTACGGGTCAGAATTCGTCGAGTCATCTTCGGCGATGTTCGTTGCGCTCCGCAGGGCGCAGGGTCGCCCCCTGAAACCGAGGAGCCCCTTG
>CAZFIV010000112.1:0-25149 GCA_964519665.1 uncultured Myxococcales bacterium | reverse complement strand
GGAGGTCCCGCGATGGGTGGCCGAGGTTCTCTCGCCGAGCACCGAGCGCCTGGACCGCATCAAGAAGCTTCGCCTGTACCATGAAGCAGGCATCGCTTTCGTGTGGCTCGTTCATCCCATTCTTCGCACTTTGGAGGTCTACGAACGCCATGAGGGCGGCTACTTGCTGATCGAGACCTTTGAGGAGACCGCGACCGTCCAAGCTCAACCGTTCGTTGGCTTTGACCTCGACTTATCTTCGCTTTGGCTTCCGGTTAGGAGCGATGACAACATCGAAGCCCCGTCAGGGTCTTGATGTTGACTAACTTCCAAGGCCGTAGACGCCTTCATGAGCCACGCGAGCACCGATAAGCCTCTCGTTGAGAGGCTGTCACATGACGTTCTACCGGCTGGCCGGCGGCCTTGGTTGGACAAGTGTTCGAATGTACTCGGGCCGTCGTGACCAGACTCCGCACCCGTACTTCAATCAGTCGAGGGCTTCTTGCCGGATGCCTCGAGTCACGACGACAAGGACGCGCTGTGGGCGACCCGCGACGCGGTGGAGCAGGCATGTGGGACCTCCGGCTGCGCCTGAACCGAGCCAAGAGCCGTGCTGCATGCGAGCACTTCCCGGACGTCAGTGTTCGATGCATCGAACATTAGCAGGGACCACCCGTCTCCGCTCGCTATGCGCACTACGCGCTCTGTTTGCCGATCAGCTTCAGGAGGTCGTCGGTGTCGAGGCTTGCCGCGTGATCGGTTCCGTCGAGGACGTCTTCGACCAGCTTCTTCTTCTGATCCTGCAGAGCCATCACTTCTTCCTCGAGCGTCCCGCAGGCGACCAGGCGATAGATGGTCACGGGCTTGACCTGCCCGATTCGATGGGCTCGGTCAGCGGCCTGCGCCTCCACGGCCGGGTTCCACCAGGGATCGAGAAAAATGACTGTGTCCGCTGCGGTCAGGTTGAGACCGACACCGCCGGCTTTCAGCGACACCAGGAACACCGGAGCATCGCCTTCACTGAAGCGCTCGATGGCCTCCAGCCGGCGCTTGAGGGAAGTCTCGCCCACGAGGCGCTCATACCGGATCTTCTTTTTGGCCAGCACGTCGGCGACCAGGTCGAGCTGTCGGACGAACTGGCTGAAGACCAGGACCTGCCGACCCTCGGCGACGAGCTCGTCGAGCAGGTCGTGCAAGCGCGCATGCTTGCTCGATGCGACGGGCGAACTCGCTTCGAACAAACGCGGGTGGCATGAGAGCTGTCGCAGTTGCATCAGGACGCTCAGCACCTCGAGATGGCGCTGACCTCGCGACTGCTCCGGCCGCGCGTCGTGCAGCCGAGCGAGCGCCTTCATTCGAACGGCATCGTACAGCCGCTGCTCGGCGGCGCTGAGCAGGACGTCGACCCGCACCTCGGTCTTCGGGGGCAGCTGAGGCAGCACCTGCGCTTTGGTCCGGCGGAGGACGAGCGGCCGGATGGCCAGCGCCAACCGCCGTCGCCGGATCGTCTCCTCGCCGGCGTCTCGCGAGGGTCCGAAGCGGGCCGCGAAGGCCTTCTTGCTGCCGAGCATTCCCGGCGCGAGCAACTCGAAGAGGGACCAGAGCTCGCCCGCGTGATTCTCGACCGGCGTTCCGGTCAGGGCCAGTCGCCACTCGGCATCGAGTAAACGCGCCGCCCGCGACGTGCGGCTGTCCGCGGACTTGAGGGCCTGCGCTTCATCGAAGACGATGGTCGCGAATCGACGTTCGGCCAGTGTCTGTTGGTCCTGTCGTACGACGCCATAGCTGGTGACGACGACTTCGCCGGCCTCGAGTGTCCCGAGTGCGCGACCCGACCCATGATAAAGACGGATGCGCAGCGACGGCGCAAACCGCTCGCCGTCGCGGAGCCAGTTGTTCATGACGGAAGTGGGTGCAACGACGAGCGCGGGGCCCTTTTCGGCGCGGGCGACCAAGACGGCCAACGCCTGGACCGTCTTTCCCAACCCCATATCGTCGGCCAGACAGCCGCCTAGACCGAGCTCGGCAAGGCGGAGGGCCCACACGACGCCCTCGCGCTGGTAGTCGCGGAGCGAAGCCTTGAATCGCGGGTCGACTTCGGGTCGAAGTGCCCTCGCCCGCTCGACCCGGTCACGAGCCTCGATGAGACGGTCGGTCAACTCAACCTGCGGCGTGAGCGTCGCCAAGTCCAAGAGCCGGTGCGCAGCGACGGCGGGGACGGCCACGTGGTCTGCGCTGTCGACAGCCACCGCATCCACCGAGGCCAGCCGATCGCGGAGCTCTTCGTCGATGGCCGCGAACACGTCGCGGTCGACCTCGACGAAGCGACGTCCCCGACGGATCGCATCGAACAGCTCGCCGAGCGTGACCTGCCTGGCATCCAGCGATAGAGACCCCGTGAGCAGGAAGTGATCCATGCCCTCGGACAGGCGAAGACGAAGCGCGTCCGAGCCCACCGTGTCCTTGCGAACGCCGAGGTTGCGTTTCGATGTCCACATCAGGCGTAAGTCTGGCTGCTCAGCGGCCGCCTGAAGCAGCAACAAGGCGTCTTCGAACTCGAGTCGAGACGCACCTCCGTCTTCCGTCCATCGATTCGCGAGGCAAGACGCCTCGTCCAGACCGTCGAGCCAGCGCCGAAGGTGCGCTCGCTCGACCGCCGGGTCGCGCGGCCGAATGCTCGCGACGTCTCCAGCCGCGCCGGCGATGAAGGTGCCTCCCTGGCCTGGATGGAAGAATAGAGAACGGTCGACTTGGGGGGCGGCGAGCCCCAGCCGAGCGGTGACGTCCTCCCCGTCTCGCTCCAGCTGAAGGACCACCTCGAGTTCGTCTTCCCGAAGCGCCGCGCCTCCGTCGATCGTGGCGCCCAGGCCTTCGGCACGACTCAGGATCCACGGAACAATGGCCGGGATCTCTTCGGGGGTGAGCTGGATGAAGGCGTCGATGCGTCCGGCCGAGCGAATGATCTGCTCCGAAGCGTCGATCACCCAAATCGTCAGCTGTTCCTCGTCAAAGTAGAGGAATCCGTTCGGCAGTTTGAGGAGCCCCACGACCAGCAGCTCGCGACCGAGCAAGTGGCGGTCGCCAAACCGAAGCTCCAGCCGATAGCATCCTTCGTCGGACGCCGCGAGGGCCAAGCGTACGCGGTCCCTCTTGACGAGGATGCGCTGGTCGGGGTCGGCATCGAGACAGACCCGCGGGTGGCCCACGAGGTGTTCGTAGATTGCGGCCCATCGACCGAGATCGAAGTCGTAGGGGCGATAACTGCCCTCCGAACGGAGACCGAGCCCGGCCATCGCGCGCTCGGTCGCATCGACGCTACACTGTTGGACGTCGACCGCCTTGGCCAGCTTGAGCTTCAACCAGTCATGCGGAGGACGTTTACTCCGGCGCCGCACGAGCAGCCGGATATCGAACAGGTCATCCGGGTCGATCGACCACCACATTTCGCTCACCGGACCTTCGAGCTGCGCTTCCGGCGTATGGTCGAAGAGCATCTCCCACGGCGCCTGCTCGAGATAGGGCTTGAGCGCGTGCGTCTGGTCCGCCTGCGGGGAACGAGCGTTCTGACGCAGCAATCGACAGGCCGCGCCGATCGCGAGATCGATCCCCGGGCCTTCGCTCAGCTCCGGGCCCGAAGCGAGTTCGACATCGACGCGCCCAAGCGGACCCCGCCACGGAATCGGAAATACGACCGTGGGCATCGAGGCCGGGCGCCAAAAATCGACCCGGATATGAAGTCGCCCTCGATCCTCCACGCAGATCTGCGCGCGCAGAGGAAGATTCATCGGCACGACGTTGGGCCCGAGCTCCGCTTCGAGCCCGGCCAGCAGGCCGTCCAAGCGGGCCAGCGCCGGATCATCGGGCGGCGTGAGCGCCTCTTCGGGAGCGAGCCTCGTGAGACCCGCGAGCACATCCAGAAGCTGGGCACACTCGTGGGGCGCGAGCTGCCCTGAACGGGCTTCGGCCACCGCAGCGGCGAGCGAGCGCCGATGCGCGTCCGCATCTGAATCCAGGAAGTCGCCGAGTCTGAACTCGCTCAGGCATGGCCATCTTCGCCGCACTTCCGAATAGAACTTCTCGATCGCCTCTAACGGCGCCGCGGACGAAGAGGCCGGGGGAACGAGGCTCATCGGGCGACTCCTCGGGGCTTGGGGCTTCCCTTCGCCCCGGGCTCGACCCTCGAGGAACCGATTCAGAGCATCGTCCAGATCGGCTCGAATCCTACGAAACGCGCGACCGGCGAAAGCCTCGCCGACGACTTGAAGCAGGTCTTCGATCGAATGCGCATGGGTGTCTTGAACGACGTCCTCGATCCGGGCTCGACTGGATCGCCGCTTGATCCTGCGGACGACCTCCTCGCAAGGCTCGTGCATCCAAGGCTCGCCAAAGGCACCGACGAGCAGCTCGTTCCAAGCGTTTTGCATACCGGAATATTTCTACATATTGGGGCTTCAAGTGCAATAGGCCCCTAGGTGTAGTATAGAGCGATTTTCGTTGGGTTGCGCACCTCGCAAAGAAGGAAGAGCCCGCGCAACTTCCGGGAAGGCGGCGGGTTATCGCTTCGCCCCCATGTCGACGTCCGGCCCTTCACTGCGTTCCCGGGCTCCTGGAACGATCAACCGACGACGGCCGCCGCGGATCTTCTCGCTCGTCCGCTCCGTGCTGGTCGCGCTGTTTGCTGTCGGCTGCGACGCATCCGAGGACACCAACGCGGGTGCGCCGGACGCGGCGCAGGACGCCGGCTCCCCCGGAGGCGACGCAGGCGCGATGGACGCGCGGACCGCAGACGGAGGGGTCGACGGACCGGTCGCCGTCGACCGTCTTCTCCTCGACAACGATGCCGTCGAGCGCCTCAACTTCGAGATTGCGCCCGACGCACGGTGGGCGACGCTGAACGAGCGACCGCGAGGCGCGCGCGCGCGGTACCCGGTGCTCTTCGAGATCATGCCGAGCGGCGAACTTCGGCGGCGCTGCGAGTATCCGGACGCATCGCTGCAGACGAACAGCTCGATGCAGTTTGGAGAGGCCGGCAACGACCCCTTCGCCGTGGGTCTGCGAACCGACGGCGCCGCTTTCGTCGTGATCCGTCCACGGGCGGACGGCGGTTGCGCAACCCTGCTGGAGGAGGTGCCCGTCCGTTGTCTGCCGCAGGAGGTGCCCCTGGCTGAGCTCCTCAACCCCTATCCGATCCGTGGCTACGCGGGGCGCGCATAGGTGGCCTTTCATCGCCATGCCAACGACCTCCCTGAACGCGTCGGCAGAGCGCGGCATGCTGAGCCTTGACCGGATGGTGGCGGTGGCGCCGACACCATTCGTAGTGTTGCTGACCACTGAGAAACGCAGAAATCTGACCCGTTGGCCGAGAAATCAAAAAAGTGGCCGTCGAGCACGAGGTCGTGTAGGCAACCGTGTTGACGAGGGAAAGGACCCTGCAGGGACCCCTCTTGGTTTGGCGGCCAGTTGGCCCCTGCAGGATGAAGTCATCACTGGCGTGAAGACGAAGGGCTCGAAAAACACTCGACCAAGGGTAAGCGGTCGCGAACCGTGGCACTGAGCAAGCAGTGCGTCGCGGTGTTGAGGTCGTACCTCGCTGAGCGCGACAAGGTGGAGCCCGGTGCGCCACTGTTTCCCTCACAGGTCCGGCCCTCGCAGCCGATGAGTACCTGAACGCGCATCTTCTTTTGAAGCGAATATTGCGGGAGGCACGGGTCGCGCACGCGAGTTCGCACTCGCTTCGGCGGACCCACGCGAACACTCTGCGCCGCAACGGCTGCGACCTCAAAGTCATCCAGCAGCAGCTCGGCCAGCGTCACTCGCTATTACCGAGGCCTACTTCCAGGTCGACCCCCCTTGAGTTACAGCGGGCGGTGGAGGCGTTACGCTGGTGATCTCGAGACTTCCGCCCGCTTACGCTGCGTTGTCGGCCTCTCGCTATTCGCAAAGGATGCGGAGGGAATTTGCACATTCTTGGACACGTGTTGCACTGTGCAGCGCGGTCACCCGCCCGCTCGATAGCTCCTTCTCGAAAAGAATGGCCGCTTGGGCTAGGGTCGAGGCGTGTGCCTTCGACTAAAACGGAGCAGTTGGACCGTCCGATGAGGATGCATCGGGCCTATCGCCGTCTCTACGAGCCACTCTTCGTCCCCAAAGAGGTAGCGCCCTGCGTGTGGATCGTGGACGGACCCGTGATCGAGATGTCGTTTCCACTCGGCCTCCGTTTCCCGTTTACGACCCGAATGACGGTGGTGAGGCTCGCGAACGGAGCCCTTTGGATTCACTCACCGATCGAGGCGCCGCCTAAGCTGTTCGCGTCGATTGACAGCCTCGGAGAGGTCCAACACCTCGTGAGCCCCAACTTTCTGCACTACGCCTGCATTTCGGCGTGGAAGGCGCGATACCCAGGTGCAGTCACATGGGCGTCCCCCGGAGTGCGCGAGCGCGCGGCGAGATACGAGCGGCCCCTTTCGTTCGATCGCGATCTCGTCGACGAGCATGGCGCCGACGTCAGCCCGCAGGAGTGGAGCGATGAAATCGACCAGCTCCTGTTTCGCGGCAGCAACGTGATGCGGGAGATCGTGTTCTTCCACAAGGCTTCGCGCACACTGGTGCTGACGGATCTCATCGAGAACTTCGAATCGGACGCGATGCGACCGCCGTATTCCTGGTTGGTTCGCCTCATTGGTGCCGCGCACCCTGACGGCAAGGCACCAGTAGACCTGCGGGCCACGTTTCGGGACCGAGAGGCCGCGAGAAAAAGTCTGGGGCGCATGCTTTCTTGGCAGCCAGAGCGCGTGCTCCTTGCGCACGGCAAATGGTACGACCGCGACGGCACAGCAGAGTTGCGACGCGCTTTTCGCTGGCTGCGCAACCATTGGCCCTGAGCGTCTGTTGGCTTAGAGCAACCCTACGGCCCGACGTTAGCCAGACGGCGACGGCCGTACCGCCATGGACCCAAAAAGGCCTTCGGCTCACGCTGTACGCTGTAGTGTCGTGAACTCTTCGTCGCCAATTGGGGCAGTGCCATCAACAACGATATCCGCGTGTTGCCGCGTCGGATCCATCTCGAAGTGCGAGTCTTCCGCGGCGCCCCATCGCCCCCAATCCCCGAGCGCCTCGGGCCCGTCGCACTCGAGTCCTCGACGGAGCCGTTCGGCTCGCGGCGTTTCAATCCAAAGGATGAAAGCAAGAGAGGAGCGCCACTCTCTCCGCGCAGCGGTGACGCCTTCGATGATCACGACCGAGGCGGGTTCGAGCTCGTGCCACTCAGCGAGTGCTCCGGTCGCCCAATCGTACCGCTGATACCGAGCGATGCGCCCGGCAGAGAGCGGCTCGATCACCTGCTCGAGCAAACGAGGCCACCAGTTGACCGGGTTGTCGGCGCTCGAGAAATCGTCTGTGTGAACAACCGGTGACCGTTGAGGGCCTGAGACAGTCGAGATGAAAACGTGGACTTCCCGGCACCGCCAGGTCCGTCGATCGCAACGATTCGAACGGGTCCAGGCTGCTTCTGAATGAGGTTTGCCAGGTCGACGAATCGCATGCCGCTAGCTTTTGCCATGGTCTAAGGGTCTTCGCGGTGGCACGTGTATGTACGCGTACCGCCAGCTGGTGAACCGAGGTCGGCGACCTGGTACCCGTCACCCGCGCCGACGCGGACCGTCTGTTCATCGACGCGATGCGGGCGGCGGGCACCTCGGTCGCGACGTCGTGGCTGGCCTGGCTCGGTGTTCGGCTCGGCGGTTGGTGAATCTGGCATCGGGTGGGCCGTCGGCTCGGCGGTTGGTGAATCTGGCATCGGGTGGGCCGTCGGCTCGGCCTTTGAACCCTCGCTGCGCCGGCCTACGGTCGCCTCGTTCTCGTCACCTCTCCGGCGGGAGCTCATCAGATGAACGTCGGCCATGGCGGCTGGCGTCCAGTCCCTTTCGGCAAGAAGGCGTGCTGTCCTGCGCGACGTAGGGAGCCGATCGCTACGGGTTGCGTTCCTCGTGGTGCCAGCCGCATGCACGGCAGTGGAAGCCGCCGCCCGAACCGAAATCAGCGAAGCCGTCGCAGTTCACGCCTCCGAATCCCTCAAGCGTCTTCTGGCCGCAGGTGGGACAGGGATCGTTGTCAGAACTAGGACTAGGAAAAGCAACGGATTCGGTTTCGTCGATCATTGTTTCGCCTCTTGACGAACGTGGAATATCACAACCGGCGCGCCCGCAACCACCGCTGGCGGTTCACTCGACGACGGGTACCGCGGGACCGTTCCGGCAGACGGCCACCACCGCGCACTCTGGGATGCGACTGCAGAACCGACCGCCGTCGTAGGCGCACATGTCGTACAACGTCACGATGGGCCGAACGTTCGGGCAGGTGGCGGGCGGTGGTCCGTCGAACGCGGGCGCGAGCGTCGGAGCCGAGCTTCGACTCACGACCCTGCTACCGCGCAAGACATTCGGGACGAATGCGTACGATATAGCGTCGCAGACGCGGGTGACGCAAAGTCCAGGTCTTACATCTAATGCGACGTTATCTCGTCGGTCTTCGTCCCGAATGTCCTGACGCACAGCACGGCATATTGAGTGAGGTTCAGCCTTCGCGACAACGAGCTCGTCGGTACACCCGGCCGAAGACTTCATTTCCTGAGACCCCACCTTAGCCATGCGCTAAGGTCAATCGAACTTGTCGGTCACGGCGCCCGTCGACGCATCTGTGACCTGGCGAGCGTACTTGGCGAGCACGCCGCGGGTCTCCTTCGGGGCTCGGGGAGACCACGCGGCGCGCCGCCGTTGCAGCTCTTCTTGAGGCACGTGAAGCTCGATCTTGCCGTCGACGGCATCGATGCTCACCTTATCGCCGTCGCGGACCAGCGCGATCGGTCCCCCGCGGGCTGCTTCGGGGCACACGTGGCCGACGACGAAGCCGTGGCTGCCCCCCGAAAAACGACCATCCGTGACCAGGGCAACGTCCTGACCCAATCCTCGTCCCATGACCGCCGCCGTCGGCGATAGCATTTCGCGCATGCCGGGCCCACCCACGGGGCCTTCGTTCCGAATCACGACGACGTGTCCATTTTGAACCCGATTCCCAAGGATGCTTTGGAGGGCGGTTTCTTCGTCTTCGAACACGATGGCGCGCCCTTCGAATCGCTCGCCCTCCTTGCCGGTGATCTTGGCGACGGCGCCCGACGGCGCGAGACTGCCGTATAGCACCCGGAGATGGCTGTCGGCCTTGACTGGGGCGTCGAAGTCGCGGACGACGTCGGTATCGCTCGGGTAGGGAGCGACGTCACTCAGGTTGTCGGCGAGCGTCCGACCGGTCACGGTCATGCAGTTGCCATCGAGATATCCGCGGTCGAGAAGGCGGCGGAGCAGGGGCGAGATTCCGCCGATCCGGGACAGATGCGCCATATGGTATCGACCGCTGGGCTTGAGGTCGGCGAGTACCGGAACCCGCCGCCCGATCGTCGTGAAGTCATCGAGGCTCAACGGAATGCCCGCGGAGTGCGCGATGGCGAGGAGGTGAAGGACCGCGTTGGTGGAGCCTCCGAGCGCGATGACCGTCGTGATAGCGTTTTCGACGGCGGCCCGGGTCACAATGTCGCGAGGACGCAGGCCGCGGTCGGTGAGGTCGACCACCGCCCGACCGGCGCGTACACACTCTTGCCGCTTGTCGTCGGAGATCGCGGGCAGGCTCGAGTCATGGGGAAGACTCAGTCCGAGGGCCTCGATGGCGGCCGCCATGGTGTTGGCGGTGTACATGCCACCGCAGCTGCCCGGGCCTGGGATTGCCGTCGACTCGATAACTTTGAGTTGTTCATCGGTGATGTCTTGGGCCGCCCGCTGGCCGATGGCCTCGAAGATAGAGACGATGTCGACATCGCGGTCGTGGGTCCGACCGGGTAAAATCGTGCCGCCGTAGACGAATACGGAGGGTCGGTCGAGCCGCAACATCGCCATCACGCAGCCCGGCATGTTCTTATCGCAGCCACCGATAGTCACGAGTCCATCGAATCCCTGACCTGCTACGACTGTTTCTATCGAATCCGCAATGACCTCCCTCGAAACGAGCGAGTAGCGCATTCCGGCCGTGCCCATCGATATCCCGTCGGAGACGGTTATCGTCCCGAATGTGATGGGTTTGCCGCCAGCGTCGGCGACGCCGGCCTCTACCTGATCGGCGAGCTGCGCGATGTGCATGTTGCAAGGCGTAAGTTTGCTCGAGAGGGACGCGATCCCGATCTGCGGACGAAGGAAGTCTTCGTCGGTGAACCCGGTGCCCCGAAGCATTCCGCGCGCGGCGGCCCGCTCGGGGCCGTCGACCACGAGCGACGAATAAGGACGACGCCGTTTTGTTTCAGCGCTCATGGGCTGCGACCTCTTCCAGGAATCGGTCCCGTTGACCGGTCGCGCCCTGAGACAGAGCAACAACGCCGCTTCGGGCGACCTCCACGACTTCCGCGTTCCGACGAGACAGCGCGATAAATTCGGTAATATGCACTGCCCGACCGACCACTTCGAAGGTAACTGTGGTGGGCGTCTCGTCTACGGTGGTCGCGTTGAAGTCTGTCGATGTGCGCATGAGATCGACCCGAGCCTCAGCGTCGTGCGGCCTAAGCTTGACGAGCGCGAGCTCTCGCTCGACGAACGCGGCGTCTTTCGACAGATCGTCAATCGCGATGACTTCGGGCAACTTTTCAAGCTGCCGGCGAATCTGGTCCACGACGACCATCAGACCGTCTACGGAGAGCGTCATCCGGCTGATCGTGGGATCGACTGTTTCGCAGACGGTGAGGGATTCGATGTTGAAGCCCCGAGCTGAAAACATGCCCGAGACCCTCGTAAGCACACCGTGATGGTTTTCGACCAGCACCGACAACAGGTGGCGGTTGTCGGGCGTCGACGGGACGGAGCGAAGGGGTATGGGTGAAGAGGAAACCATGGCGTGTCTTTCTCGTTCCGATTCTTTAGAACAGATCGGCTTGAGTGGCGCCGTCCATATCAGACGAGGCGATGTTATTCCGAGGCCGGATCCAATCTCCAACCACCATATCCTTATAACTCTGGCCCGGCCCGACCATCGGCATCACCAGCGCATCGGGGTCAACGCAGACCTCAAGAAATGCCGGTCCGTCGTGCTTCATGAAGCGCTCCAGGGCGTCGACGAGCTCCGAGTTTTCGCGGACCCGTTCCGCGAACTCAAAACCATCAGCTCGGGCGCCTTGGATGAAGTCTCGCGTATGCATCGTCTTATCGCTCCCACTAAAGCGCGACCCGAACATCAACTTCTGCCACTGGCGAACCATGCCGTCCCCTTGGTTGTTCAGCAGCAGGACCTTGACGTCGATGCCGTAGGTCGTGATCGTCTCCAGCTCGCCGAGGTTCATTCGGATGCTCCCGTCGCCATCGACAACGACCACGGGCATGTCCGTGCGTCCGATGGCCGCTCCAACCGCGGCGGGAACGCCGAAGCCCATCGTGCCCATGGACCCCGAGGTGAGCCAGGTTCGAGGATGCTTGAAGTCGAAGTATTGGGCCGCCCACATTTGATGCTGGCCGACTCCCGTCGATACGATCGCTTCACCCTTGGTGATCTTGTTGAGGGCTTCGATGACCGCGTGCGGCTGAATCCGTTCATTGTTGCGGTCAAAGTCGAGAGGATGGTCAGTCTTCAGCCGACGGCAGTGGTCGAGCCACGCAGAGAAGTCCCCGTCGAAGCCCGTTTCTCTTGCGTAGTTGGATAGAGCTTTAAGACAGGTGCCGGCGTCGCCGACGTGGCTCCAAGTGACGGCCTTGACCTTGCCGATCTCCGCTGCGTCGATATCGATGTGCGCGATGTTGCGGGCTAGTGGGGCGAAGGCCGCGGCCTTGCCCGCGACGCGATCATCGAAGCGCGCACCAACGGCAATCAAGAAGTCGCAGTCTTCGACTGCATAGTTGGCGTAGGGCGTGCCGTGCATGCCGAGCATGTGCAGGCAGTCCGGCTGCGTCGTGTCCATAGCGCCGATCCCCATGAGGGTCGTGACCGCAGGAATGCCGAGTGTCCTCGAGAAGGTCCGCAATTCGCTGGCCGCGTTCGAGTTGATGACACCTCCACCCGCATAGATGAGAGGACGCTGACTCGAGGCGAGCTTCGCGAAGAAATCCGCCTTTGCGGCTTCGCTGACCTCAAAGGATTCAATAATCCGCAAGCGACGGTCGTAGCCTCGCATGGCCAGCCGGCCTCGGCCGCGGAACCGGCCCCGCCAGTTCTGGACGTCTTTTGGAAGGTCGATCACCACCGGGCCCGGGCGCCCGGTGGTCGCGATATGAAAAGCCGCACGAACGGTCTCCTCGAGCTCTTCCGGGTCGAGCACCAAGAAGCTATGTTTCGCGCACGCCGACATGATGTTGTACACCGGTGCTTCTTGGAAGGCGTCGGTTCCCATTGCGCTGCGAGGCACTTGGCCGCAGATGAGAACGCAAGGAATACTATCGGCCATACAGTCGCGGATCGGCGTCACGGTGTTCGTTGCGCCCGGGCCGCTCGTCACCAAGAAGACGCCAGGGCGGCCCGTCGCCCTCGCGTATCCGGCGGCCATGAACCCGGCTCCTTGCTCGGTTGCGGGCACCACGAGCCGAATGGGATTTGACGGATTGGCCGTATTGTACCGAAACACCGCATCGTACGTCGGGAGGATGGCGCCGCCACTATACCCGAAGATGGTGTCGACTCCGCAGTCCACCATGGCCTGTACGACCATCTCACCGCCGGACATCTCGGTGCCCGCCAGTGGATGCGCCGATATGTCGGCCTCGGACGAGGCCGTCACCAATTGTGAAACTCCACTTGCCATCGTTTAATTCTCCTGCCTTGAGCAATCAGCCGTCGGCCACGGCGAGGGCCGGCGCTGACACTCGGTCGAGCCATCCCCATTGGTCGGCTGTGCGGCCGTTAAAAAGTCCGAAGAAGGCGTCCTGTAGCTGGTGGGTGATCGGTCCGCGTCGACCTTCGCCGATCTGGATGCCGTCGATGGACCGAATGGGCGATATCTCCGCTGCGGTGCCCGTGAAAAAGGCCTCGTCGGCGATGTACAACGCCTCGCGAGGGAGTCGCTCTTCCTTGACCTCCAGGTCCATCGTGCGCGCCAAGGTCATGACCGTGTCTCGAGTGATCCCGGGTAGAATCGCGCTCGACAGGGGTGGCGTGATGATTCGGCCTTTCTTGATGATGAAGATATTCTCGCCCGAACCTTCAGATACCAGTCCGTTGTGGTCGAGCGCTATGCCTTCGGCGTAGCCATGTCGGGCGGCTTCACTTCCAATGAGTTGTGACGACAGATAGTTTCCGCCGGCCTTCGCCATGGCGGGAAAGGTGTTGGGGGCGGCTCGAGTCCATGACGAGATACAAGCGTCGACACCATGGGCCAACGCATCCTCGCCGAGATAAGCACCCCATTCGAAGGCCGCAATAGCCACGTGAACCGGTCCTTTGCTTCCGGTCAGGCTGAGGTCGCCCATTCCGCGAAAGATGACGGGGCGAATATAGGCGGACGACAGAAGGTTCTTCCGCAGAATATCTCGACACGCCTCCACGATGTGTTCCTGCCGCCAAGATACGGCCATTCGATGGATCTTGGCCGAATCGAAGAATCGTTCGATGTGCTCCGTTAGGCGAAAGACGACCGTATCTTGGTCGGACGTCGTGTAGGCGCGGATGCCCTCGAAGATCGATGAACCATAATGAAGGCCGTGGGCCAGCACATGAACCGTCGCCTCCTGCCAGGGCACGAGCTTCCCATCGAACCAGATATACTTAGATTGCTTGATAGCCATGGTTAGTCTCCCAATCGGGCGATGATCGCGTTCGCCATGTCTGTTGTACTGAGTGTTCCGCCGAGGTCTCGTGTTCGATGGCCGCGGGTGAGCGCAGCGTTGACCGCGGCCTCGATCCGGGCCGCGACGTCTGGTTGTTCGAGGGAATGCTCGAGCATCATGGCCGCGCTCAGGATCGCGCCCACCGGGTTCGCAACGCCTCTGCCCGCGATGTCAGGAGCCGAACCATGAATAGGCTCGTACAGGCCAAACCGACCCGCGCCCAGCGAGGCGCTCGAGAGTAAGCCGATCGATCCGGCGAGCACCGAAGCTTCGTCGCTCAGGATATCGCCGAACATGTTGTTGGTCAGCACTACGTCGAAATGGCGCGCCTCGGTCAGGAGCCGCATCGCCGCTGAATCAACCAACTGGTGTTCGAGGACGACATCCGGAAAGTGCGCGTGGGTCTCGTTCACGATTTCACGCCACAAGCGCGACGTCTCGAGGACGTTGGCTTTGTCGATGCTGGTCACGTGACCGCGTCGTTTCCTCGCCAGCGCAAACGCGAACTCGGCGATGCGCTGAACCTCCGAGGCCCGGTACACCGCGGTATCGAAGGCCACGACGTCGATGCCTTCGATGCGGCGCCCTCGGGGTTCACCAAAGTAGATGCCGCTGGTCAGCTCTCGAACGATCACCAGGTCGACACCTTCGAGGGAGGAGGCCTTGAGCGGCGAAGCGGCAGCGGCCACCGCCATGGTGGGGCGCACCGGTCGCACGTTGGCAAAGAGGCCGAGCCGTTGGCGCAGCTCGAGAAGGCCCGCTTCGGGCCGTCGGGTCGCCGACTGCCATTGCGGACCGCCGATCGCGCCCAGCAGTACTGCCTGCGCGTCGAGGCACGCGCCAAAGGTGGCCTCCGGCAGCGGATCGCCGACACTATCGATGGCAGCGCCGCCGAACTCGCAGGTCTGGACGTCCATCTCCGCCTCGGCCGCTTCGAGCACCTGGATGGCGGCCGTCGTGACCTCGGGTCCTACCCCATCTCCCGGAAGGACAACGACTCGCCGCTTAGCCATGTTGGGCCTCGTACCGATCGATGTCCTCGCTGCCCTCGAGGACGTACTCGAGAGGATCGATCCCGCGAAGGAGACAGTCACGCCCGAAAGGATCGATATCGAAGGGGAAGGATTTGCTGCCCATCCACACCTTCTGTGTTTGAAGGTCGACCTCGACTTCCTCGCCGGTCACGACGGAAGCGGCGACCGATGCGTACGCTTGGGGGGCAAGGACGACCGGTAAAAGGCCGTTGCGAAGGGCGTTGGCGCGAAAGATGTCGGCAAAAGAGCGAGCGATGACCGCGCGGAAGCCGGCCCCCAAGAGAGCCCACGGCGCGTGCTCCCGGGACGACCCGCACCCGAAGTTGATGCCGGCCATCAGGATCTGGGCGTCAGCATACTCGGGGCGACCGACAGGACAGTCGTCTCGACCTCGCCAGTCGGCGAAGAGTTGGTCGCCGAGCCCGGCGCGGTCTACGGTCTTCAGAAACCGCGCCGGTATGATCTGGTCGGTGTCGATGTGATCGAGCATCATAGGAGCGACCGGTGACCGGATGGTGCCAAACTTCATGAGCGGTTCTCCATGAATGGTCGGGGGTCGGTGAGGCACCCGGCGACGGCGCTCGCGGCGGCCGTTGCTGGCGATGCGAGGAAGGTTCGGCTCCCGGGCCCCTGTCGGCCTTCAAAGTTGCGGTTGCTGGTACTCACAGCGTACTGGCCTTCGCCCACTCGGTCGTCGTTCATGGCCAGGCACATCGAGCACCCGGGCGATCGCCACTGGGCGCCTGCGTCGATGAATGTCTGGTGAAGGCCTTCGGCCTCGGCGTCGGCCTTGACCCGCTCGGACCCGGGAACGACGAGCATGCGAACGCCCGCGGCGATCTTACGCCCTTGCAGGATGCTCGCGGCGCTTCGAAGGTCACTCAAGCGAGAGTTGGTGCAAGCGCCGACAAAGACGGTGCTGACCGGCTGCCCAGCAATCGGTCGGCCCGGCCTAAGGTCCATATATTGAAGCGCCTTTTCCATGCGGGCCTTGCCGGGTCCGGCCGGGGTGGGGATTCGTTCGTCGACCGGGACGGTCATCGCCGGGGTGGTTCCATAGGTGACCATGGGAGCGATCGAGGACGCATCGACGACGATCGTATCGTCGTGGGCCGACGGGTCATCGGTTCGAAGTCCTCGCCAACGGTCTACCGCTGCCGCCCACGCGGCTCCCTGAGGGGCGTGGGGCGTGTTGGCGAGATACTCGAGGGTCACATCATCGGGGGCGACCATGCCCGCTCTCGCGCCGGCCTCGATGGACATGTTGCAGATCGTCATTCGCCCTTCCATGTCGAGCCGACGCACCGCCTCGCCGGTATACTCAAACGCGGCCCCCGTACCACCGTCGGTCCCCACCTGACCGATAAGCGCCAGCACCAGGTCTTTTGCGCTGACGCCGGGCCCCATGGTGCCGTCGAAGCGAACCTCGACCGATCGAGGCTTGCGTTGCAGCAGACACTGAGTTGCAAGGACGAGCTCGACCTCGGACGTCCCGATTCCCAGGGCGAAGGCACCAAAGGCGCCATGGGTCGAGGTGTGGCTATCGCCGCAGACCACCGTCATACCGGGGAGCGTTCGGCCTTGCTCAGGCGCTATCACGTGAACGATACCGTTGCCGGCGCTCCCCAGTTTGTGCAGCTCGATACCGTGTTCCGAGCAGTTGGCCATCAAGGTAGCGATCTGTTGCGCCGCCTGGTTATCGATCGTGGAAAGGCCAGGGCGCGGCGCGCGGTCCGAGCACCACGCTGCTACCGACGCTGCCTTGACGGGGTCGGTGGGCGTCGAATGGTCCATCGTTGCCAACGTTCGATCCGGTCGGCGCACCTGCAGCTTGCGCTGCCGGAGCCCGGCGAAGGCCTGCGGCGATGTGACCTCGTGGACCAGATGAAGGTCGATGTAGAGGACGGCTGGATGTCCGGGCGTCTCACGGACGACGTGCTTCGCCCAGATCTTGTCGAGGAGTGTTTGGCTCACGATGCTTTCCTCTGCGCAGGGTTGGCTGCGCCTTCGGCCGCGATCGCCTTGTTTTGGGCCGAGAGGTAGGCGCGAGCACTCGCGACGTTGACGTCTTGGTCGGATCCGAATCCCCGGTAGTGGCGTCCGTTGCGCCCGCGGACTCGGACGTGGGCCTCTGCCAGCGCGTCGGAGCCCTCGTTGGTTGCGCGTAGCTGGTAGTCGGCCAGCGTGAACGCGGAGCCCAAGATGCGGTTTATGGCGTTGAATATCGCGTCGACCGCACCGAGGCCCGCGCCGATCGTCTCGTGCACCTGATCCGGCCCGTACAATGAAATGAGTGCCGTGCAGGACGCGTCGGTCCGGCTCGTGACTTCGAGGCGCGCAAGTCGGAACTGCTCCGACTCTTGCTCGACTTCGTCACGAACGAGGGCAATGAGGTCCCCGTCGGTCACCTCCTTACGACGATCGGCCAGGGCCTTGAAGCGAGCAAACGCTTGGTCCAGGATCTCGCCGGAGAGCTCGTAACCGAGCTCCCGCCATCGCGCTTGCAAGGCGCGGCGGCCGCTGTGCTTGCCCATCACGAGCTGGCTGCTGGGAGCGCCCACCGATTCCGGACGAATGATCTCATAGGTCTCTTGGCTCTTGAGGATACCGTCTTGGTGAATTCCGGCCTCGTGCGCAAAGGCGTTGCGACCGACGATGGCCTTATTCGCCTGCACCTCCATCCCGGTGATTTGGCTGACGAGGCGACTCGTGGGGTAAATGCAAGTAGAGTCGAGACCGTGCTGGAAGGGGAGGATGTCGCGACGGGTCTGCAGCGCCATGATGACTTCTTCGAGCGCCGTATTGCCAGCACGCTCTCCAATACCGTTGATGGTCACTTCCGCTTGGCGGGCGCCGGCACGAATCCCCGCGAGAGTGTTGGCCACGGCCAGGCCCAGGTCGTTGTGGCAATGCACCGAAAGCACGATATCGGCGGCTCCAGGGACGGCCGTGAGAATGCCTTCGATGCAGGCGCTATATTCGGCCGGATACGTGTAGCCTACGGTGTCAGGGATATTGATGGTCTTGGCGCCCGCTTCGATCGCTGCCTGGACGGCCTGATGGAGAAACTCCGTCTCGGTGCGGCAAGCATCTTCGGGACTGAACTCGACATCGTCACATCGAGCGCTGGCATAGCTCACCATCTCCTGGATTCGGTCGAGTATCTCCGGCTTCTCCATGCGCAGTTTGGCCGTTCGATGGATGGGCGAAGTGGCGAGGAACAAATGAACCCGAGGCTTGTGGGCGCAGTCGACGGCGCCGAGGGCGCGGTCGATGTCGTGCTGGGTCGACCGCGCGAGACCGCAGATCGTTGGCCCGTCGGGAGTTCCGCCGACCGACTTCGCGATGCTTTCCACGGCGGCAAAGTCATCGGGGGACGCCGCTGGGTAGCCGGCCTCGATGATATCTACGCCGAGCCGAAGGAGCGCCTGCGCCACCTTGAGCTTTTCGTCCTTCGTCATCATGGCGCCTGGTGATTGCTCGCCATCTCGCAGGGTCGTATCGAAGATTCTTACGTATGGTTCCATGGCTGGCTCAGGCTCCAGGATTGATGTCGACGGGTTGAACGAACGGCATCAGCGCTCGAAGACGGGTGCCGATGCGTTCGATCTCGTGGTCGGCTTCGGCGCGGCGCTGGGCATCGAACGCCTGCCGCCCGGCCTCGTTCTCGGAAATCCAGCGCTTGGCGAAGCTTCCGTCCTGGATTTCGGCCAGGATTTCCTTCATGGCCCGCCGAGACGGTTCGCCGAGGACACGATGGCCGCTGACATAGTCACCGTACTCGGCCGTGTCGCTGACCGAGTAGCGCATGTACCGAAGACCGCCTCGATACATGAGATCGACGATGAGCTTGAGCTCGTGCAGGCACTCGAAATAGGCGATCTCAGGTTTGTAGCCAGCCTCGACGAGGGTCTCGAAGCCCGCTTTCACGAGCTCGCTTACGCCCCCGCACAGCACGGCCTGCTCGCCAAACAGGTCGGTTTCGGTCTCTTCTGCAAAGGTGGTCGTGATGACGCCGGCCCGCGCAGCGCCGATCGCCCAGGCGTAGGAGAGGGCCTTGGCTTCGGCTTGCCGACTGGCGTCCTGATGAATCGCCAACAGCGCCGGCACACCGCCCCCGTCAACGTACGTTTCTCGAACGCGATGTCCGGGGCCTTTGGGCGCCACCATCGAAACATCGACGTTGGGCGGGGGCGCAATGGTGCCGTACCGTATGTTGAATCCGTGACCGAACATGACCGTCTTGCCGGCTGACAAGACCGGCGCGACCGACTCCGACCAGATCATCGGCTGACGGGTGTCCGGCGCCAGCATCACGATGGTACTGGCCCACTCGGCGACGTCTCGAACGGACCCGACATCAAGGCCGGCCGCTTCGGCCCGGCCTCGGCTCCGGCTGTCGGCATGGAGGCCAACCTTCACGGTGACGCCGCTGTCCTTGAGGTTCAGGGCGTGCGCGTGGCCTTGCGAGCCGTAGCCGATGACGGCCACGCGCTCGTTCTTGATCAAGC
Organism: uncultured Myxococcales bacterium; assembly: GCA_964519665.1. Lineage (GTDB taxonomy): Bacteria > Myxococcota > Kuafuiibacteriia > Kuafuiibacteriales > Kuafuiibacteriaceae > JANQQN01. The sequence goes on along the minus strand of CAZFIV010000112.1, from coordinate 5,787 downwards.
TGGGGTCAGCGTCGCTTTCGTATCGGACGGGGAGTGGTTCGTTTGTCATCATCTTGGTCACTTTCCGCCGCCATCGAAAGCGGCTCAGGTAAAAAAAAAGCCCCGCATCCGAGCTCGTCGGGTGCGGGGCCTTCTCAGAGTCGACTGTTGTCAGCTCAAGGGGGCCCGCACCCGCTAATAAGTAGGACTACGATTAGAAGGCTTACGACGAGGAGGAGGCTTCCTTCGAGGAGGCCGACAACGAGGGCGAGGGCGATCAGACCGAGGACTGCGGCGCCATAGGTTCGACTGAGCTGAGTGGGGGATTCGATCTGGAAGGCAGACCTCGATACGAGTCTGCACGTCGCCATTTGGACAACCAGGTTTGCGTTACGCGATGCTGGCGCTGCTGCCGTCATCGGATGCCGCGTACACTGTTTGCGGACCCGTATCGCTGTCAACCCCCCTAAATGAAGATTTGTAACTTTCCAGACCGGCGAGTCCGCGACGTCGATGGTCCGGTCCGGCGCTATGGGCGCAGACGACGGCGCCCTAGACTGGCAGCGAGTCCACACGGGCCTATGGTGACTCCACTGCAGGCTTCCGACGGGCCGGTGCCCTCGAGTTTAGGCGGGTCTCGGTCGATCGGCCGCCGTCGTCGTTAGGCAGAAAGGCATGTTGCACGCGTTTCATGTCCAGCGACGACACCAGCCGACGGCATTCCGTCGTCTTGCGACGAATGGTGGGCAGAGCCCGGTTCGGAGCCATCGATGCGATGGAATGTGCAGCTTTGAAAACGTTTCGCTTGTGGGGGACCTGACTTATCGGGTGGGTCGGCTACGTCGTGACCGGTCACTTGTTAGTTGCCCAGTCCCGGGTTCAGGAGTTTTCAAAAGGACGCAAGTCACGGTCATCGGGCGCGTAGACGTCTCGAGCGAGTCGGGTTGTCCTCGAGAGATCGAGGCGTTCGCGGTCGGTACGTACTTCAAAATCGCCGACACGGAGGCCGTCATCGACGATCGTCTGGAGGAGTCCGAGAGGCGCGGCGCCCGCTATTGTCATCGAGAGGCGGCGTGACGCGGTCATCGGACTTGACCGTTCGGCCACGTCGCGGCTTGCGAACGCACCGACTGGGCTTTGTGGGTTCTGTGGCTCAATACGCCGACCGCGTTCAGGTCGTTCGCTGCGCCTACCTCTGCGGCCACCACGTCTTGCCACGAGGGCTCACCAAGGCCTCCGAGCTCGTTGCTTGGGGTCACGGACAGCCTCATCGCCGAAACCGGGTGCGGTTCGCGTCCGCCGCGCACGCGATAACCTTCACCACGGCGCGGGCCTGCCCACGGTTCGCGAGTTCGTGTGGCGGAAGGTCGACCGACAACGCGAGACCGAATGCCCCAGGTGTGGCGAAAAGCCACGGTTGATCGCTGTGTCTTATAGGGTAAAAGCCGTGTCACGTGAGCGCCAGCATTGGAACGATACCTGCTTTCGCACTTCACATGAGCAACGAGGTCCCAGCTCTAACCGTTCACCGTCGGGCAGGTCATCACCACTACATTCCACCAGGATGGTCCTTGCGCTGCGCTGGCTTGGCATCACTCGCGGCCGGTCCGGCGATTCTCCTGCCGACAATATCGACGTCGGTGCAGCCAATGGGCACGAAGGTCGGGTTGCTGTTGGCGGGACTACTGGTCGTGACCGGTATCGCTCAGCTGATGGGAGCCTTGCGCAGCTGGCGGAGCCGGCCGAGTGCGCCCCTTTTGTCCGGCGCGGCACTGACGATCGTGGCCGGCGCGGCGCTCGCGGGCCGAATCACGGATGGACCGGAGGTATTGGCGAGCATCCTGGCCTTTTCTTTCTTGGGCATCGCGCTTGCGCGAATGGCTTTGGTGGCGAGCATCAGCCCGGTGCGTGGGCGGGCCCTGGCGGCGACCAGTGCCGTCACCGCGCTCGCCGCCAGCCTCCTGATGCTCTCCGGTACTATAGCGAACCGAGATTGGTCACCCTGGTCATGGTGGGGTTTCGGAGTCTTGCTGGTCGTCAGTTTCACGGCTCACGGCCTGTGGCTCATGATCCGGTCCCCGTCGTACTTCCGGCGCTCTATCATCGTGCCGGCAGTCCGAGAACAAAGCCCTCATCGACTGTTCTTGCCGCGGCTCAAGGCGTAAAGCCGCCGCGGCGAAGATTTATAAATACCCGCTCAATTAAGTGGCGGTAGCGCCGGTCAGCCTTCCAGGTCGGGCGGACCACGCCGAGGGTCAGGACAGGCTCGCTCATAGTGTCATCAACCGGCGTTACGAATCTTCGGATATGCGTGGCGCGGTCCGGGTCGTCGGGGATCATCAGCGGCGCGACGTCGCCTCGGGCGAGGAGCGAGACGCGCTTGCTGCGTGACTTTCGATTCGAGGACCCGAGGCGTCGGCCCCTCTCTCTTCAGGGCCCCTCTCTCTTCAGGGTAGGAACGTGGTGGGGCGGAAGACTGTGGAGTGTAGAGATCCCGATCGATGGGGGCTGATCAGGCCTTCGCGTTCAGGGCGTTGACCCGAGTACGGCGGTGGACGCCGCTACAGTGTGGGAGCGGCCCGCCGTCGCTCGACGTCGCCTTCGTCGTGGCGCCATCCGAGCCGGCGGAACCCCGTTTGATTGCCACTCAAGCCGTGGACCGGCCGACGGCTCGTCGGGAGCAGGCGGGTTCGCAGACCACCGGGAGCGGGGAATGGTGTAGGGCTCCGTGTCTTCTTCCCACGCCCACTCCCGGCCGTGGTCCGTCAAATATCCGGTCGATTCCTCCATACAAGATACCTTTCACCCTTAGCCCTGCAGGTGAGCTTCGAGGAACCACATGTCTTTCTCTGCATCCCGAAGAATTTCGGTCAGGAGATCCTCCGTGCCCGGATCCTGTAGACGCTGTGTCTCGTGAACGCCTTCTCGCATGAACGCTGCGTATCGCCCAAACTGGTCCGCGAGCGCCTTCACGTGGGTCGCACCGTCGACGGCCCTCAGATTATATTCCGGCAATCGGCTTCGTTCTGCTGAGAGCCTCGAGGTCCCGTGCGCATACCCGCCGAGCGTGACGGCGCGTTCGGCAATGTCGTCGGTCCAGGTCGCGGCGTGGTCGGCCAGATCATCGAAGAGCTCGTGCCGTGCCACGAACTGCGCGCCCTTAATGTTCCAGTGCGCTTGCTTGATTTGAGTTCGAAGGTCCACTGACGTACCGAGCGCCGTGTTCAACAGCTGGACAAGGCTTTGCCGTGTAGTCGGGTCAAGGTTTACTCGGGTGTTAAAAGTCGAATTATTCATGTCTATCTCCGGTCAATGACCGTGACGGATTACTATGCAGCGGGCGTGCCAACGACCTCACGACTCGCTGAGGCACCTCCCGACGCGTCTCAGCGGATAATGCGGCCGGTCTTGCCGAGTGCTCAGCGCAAACGGTCCAGGTCGGGTCCGACGAGACGGACCATTCAAGAACGCCTCGCCGCACACCGCCTCCGACCAAGTCGCCCCAAGGGTTCCCGAATCCGTTTCGACCGACTGTTGATCTTCGGCGTCGGAGTAAGGCCGATTGCATGGCGCGTGGGAGGAATTCGCCTATGTCCGAAAAACCAAGTCAGCAACGGTCGTCCCGCCGGTCCCAACTTATCTGGATTCGACTCGCGGCCAGATTTCGGGTCAGACGCGCGGTCTGATTCGCGACGCATCGATGCTGCCGGGAGCTACGGTTCGCGGTTGGCATCGTTGGCATCGAAGTTGCTGTCGACAGAGTCATGTTGAATTCGATGTCTCAACCGATACGCGAATCGCGGATGCAACCGATGTCCGCTCCCATGCACATAGGCCCGCCGGAGAGCCCCATCATCGATAGTCCTGAGTATCTGGCGCTCATTGGGCCCGAGAGTTGGAAACGTCCACTGCTCAAGATACTCGCGGGCTTGCCAATCGAAAAGCGGTGGCTGGGCGCTTCACCCATGCCGACAAGCGAGCTCCGAGGCGCACGGAGTGCGATTGTAGTGTCAATGGACGACCACCTGAGCACCGAAATCGTGCAGCTCGCCCGAGAAGCGCTCGGGTCGCGCCCGGTCGCGGCGATCGTTCCGCTACCCGACTCTCGGACGCAGTCCATGCAGATGTATGATGCGGGTGCGACGCTGCTTGTCGCGTGGCCTGAAGAAGCGTTCCTCATGCGTCCCTTGCTCGAGATCTTGCTGGCCGAGGGAAAGGACGACGCCTCGCGGTCGACGACGACACGCTTGCAGGAGAATGTGCGCCTACGGGTTGAGCTTCAGTTCGACCCGTCTGAAGTCGATGTCGACGAAGTCACCGGCCCGACCGTCAAACTATCCGGCTTCGTCCCTACTATGCTGTCCAAAATGGAGTTGGTCTCGCTCGTCGAGCAGACGCCGGGCGTCAGGAACGTGAATGCCGAAGACGTCATGGTTCGAGCTGAGAACACCACTGCCATCGACCTCACGAACGAGGTCCGACTGGCGCTGCGATTGAACCATCGCGTCGACGCGTCCGCCGTAGCTGCGGTCGCGAACGACGACGGCCGCGTCATCGTGGCGGGGATGCTGGCCCATGAGGGTGAACAGCGCTTGGTGCGGCGAATCGTCGCCAGCATTTCCGGCGTGAAAGATCTCGTGGACCTGACGACCCGTCAGTGAGTCATGCCGATCGTAACTTGGTAGAAATCTGACAGGTCATCGGGCACGAGGTCGACTCCCCCTGAAAACCGGATGAAGCCGACACTGGCTTTGGCTTCGACATACGGGCCCACCCACTGGTACACGTCTTCAGGGTCCGGACCGGCCCCCCGAGTCTGCCAAAGATGCTCCCAGTGTACGCCGAACGATAGCCACGAAATGGGCACGATACCCGCACTCACCCAATAGTGAAGAAAGTCGTTGTTCATCGAATCATTCGATGTTCGGGCACCGATGTAGATGCCTGCGTAGACCTGTCCTTCGAGCAGTCCGTCGCCATAGGTTGCGGTGATGTTGGGAACGACGCCTTCCAAGGTCAGGCCGCGGTCTGAATTCGATAGCAGGGTTCCATTGAGCACGCCAAGCTGCGGATTGACGGTCAAGTCACCATCGAGCAGGTGAAAATTGACACCGGCGCCCCACTCCGTCCAGAGGTTGCCGCCGGTGCCGCCGGCCCCAAAGCCCGGTCGGGTCCATAGGATCGCGTAGAACGTTAGGTCCAAGTCGTCCGTCAACCCAATGGACACTTGGCTGAGGCCGTGGAAGCCAAAGAAGATATCTTGTTTGAGTGCTACGGAGATCGAGGTGTCGGGGGCGGACGATGCCTCGGTATCGCTTTCCTGGGCATCGACCAAGCATGGGATCATCGCCAACCCCAACCCTAACGCGGTGGAAAATAAGTTTCTATTCATTTGAAGCCTCCTCCCGCCCAATCAACTGGGCATCCTTGCCGTCGAGATTCGCACGGCGTCGCCTCTGCCATTTCCGGATAAACCGGTTGGTCTCCGCAATGAAGGTTGCGAATTCGGAGGCAGCGGCATTAGGCGGTATTGGCAAATTCCAGACCAACCGGATGAATATGCGATTCATCATCGAGCCAGACATTTCTGTTGGATCGGTGGAACTGGCCTACGGAAATGTCGATTCGTTATCTTGCGACAGTGAAATCGGGAATCGAGGCCTCATTTTCCGGACGCAGATCATCGGGACCGGGACGAAGATGACATTCGTGTAGGACGCAGCAAGCACGTGAGTCACCGTCAACGACAGGTGGGTCTAGGAGACTTGCTCCGAGCGAAGCGTGACAAAGAAGCGGACTTTGGGCGCT
>CAZFIV010000111.1:210-25421 GCA_964519665.1 uncultured Myxococcales bacterium | reverse complement strand
GCACGGGCGACCCCGGCGGCAGTGTGTCGTTGATTTGGCGGCTGACGTTATCGCCGCCCCGTATCGAGATAGTCATGTCCTCTGGCTTGATGAGCCACGGGTCGTGGTCTTCGTCGGTGGGCACCCACGTCACCGCGAACTCGCTCTCTGCCTGCGCCGAGACGGTGAACTCGGTGTGGCGTGGCAGATACAGCACATACGACGCTTCCACGAACACACCGCGCCGCGTCAAGCCCGACCATTCGCCCCGGCTCGACGTGATGCTGATGTCGCCGCTCAAAATGACGATGGCAAGCTCATTCTCGCCCGTGTTGAACGACCAGCTATGCCCGGCGGTAAGTTTCCGCACCTGGAACGAAATATAATCCCATCCGGCCTGCTCTGGCGTTATTGACAGAATCAGGTCTGGGTCGGTGGGGTCGCTGGGAGGGGTCGGTCGGTTGGGTCGCTCGGACGGGTCGCTCGGACGGGTCGTTCGGATGGGGGGCTCGCAGGACGGTCGGTCGGGCGCTTGTTCTCCGCCGGGCCCTTCGATTATTCCTGGGCTCATCCCGGATTCGGACGTCCCTATGCTCAAAGTCGACAGTAGCCTCAATCATATCCCTGCGGGGCGGAATCACGTCATTGGTCTGCACGAGTCGATAAACCAGCCACTGGTCAATATCCCCAGCTTTGGCACCGCGCCGACCGGCGCGTTTGTGATGGGAACTCGGAATGACCAAGGTGCCTACACGGTCTTCGTCTACCTCTATCAGGTCGAGACCCGGGCGGTGGTCGTCTACGTATCGGAGCCCCGGCATTTGACCCACGAACAATATCGGGCGGAAGAAGCGGAGGCCCTCCGATTCGTGGAGTCGATGGGCTTCATGGTCGACAACCTGCACTTCCCGACCTTGGCGCCTCCGGAGCAAGAGGCGTTGATGGAACGCATTCCTCTGTTTCGCCCTCCTCAAGCGACTCTGGATCTGTACGACGTCCAGGAAGAGAGCGGCCCGCGCGGCCCGGCCCCGGCACCGATCTTCGGGGGTCTCAGCCCGTCGGACAGTGCCTTGCTTCGGCAAGCGAATCATCCGACGAATCCGGGAGTATTGCATGTCGGGAGGCCGCCGGTCCTGGGGACCCCGCTGTCGCCGGGTCCCGCCCCGCTGCGGCGCCCCGCCATCGACCCGGCGGTGAATCCGACGGCCAATCCAGCGGTGAACGCGATGGGCAACCCGGCGGCGAGTGTGGCTGCTTCTGAGGCGGAGACGATGACTCCTGGCGGCTATGGATCCGCGCTCCCGGGGCCGGCGACCGTGCAGACCGCTCCCCTGACACAGGCCCCGGTGCCGGCCGCTCCAAAACCCGAGCCGGATCCGCAAGCGCTCAAGCGTCTCGGTCGCCTTCTCGGGACGTTCGTGCTTCTAGCATGCGTGATGCTGGTCTTCGCGGCTTGCAAGTCGGGCAGCACATCGGGCGGAACGGGTCAGCAGCCGGATTCGGTGACCGCGTATATCGACCTGGGCACTCAACAGCTCGCGCAGGCTCAGTGGGCCGAAGCGATCAAAGCCTTCAGCGAGGTGCTCGATGTCGAAGACGACAACTTCGATGCGCTCCGCGGAACTGCCCTCGCCTATCTCAACCTCGGACGGCTCGACGACGCGGAGCGCTTTTATCAGCGCTCGCTCGAGTCGAATCCGAAGTCGTCGCTGAGTCGAAATGAGCTGGCGGTTGTCTACCTCGAGCAACGCCGGTGCGAAGAAGCGGTGCCCCTTTTTGAGAAGGTGCTGGAAGACATCTTTTATGCCACGCCGGAGTTTGCCGAACATAACCTCGCGCAGGCCTACGCGTGCCTAGGACGCACGGACGAAGCGATATCGCGCCTGGACAAGCTCGTCACGAAGCGTCCGTACTTTTGTCTCGGCTACCTCACACTGTCGCGACTCGCTTCGAGTTCGCGCCGACCCGACGTGACCGTCCAGGCCTGTGAGGATTTCGTTCATCACTGCGAGGAACACGAGAAGATTAGAGAACAGGTCCTACCGCAGCAGAGTGCTCTGTGTTACTATCGCAAGGGGCTGGCCTACGCGGAGATGGGTGACGTCGAGTCTGCCCGAACTGCGTTCGAACGCTGCCAGCTGATCAGAGCCAACACCCCGTCCGGGGTGAATCGAGCTCCGGTCGAGGATGTTGGGCGCGAGTGCCAAGAGTCGCTCCGACTCCTCCCCCGCTGAAGATATGCCCCCGCTCGAGCCCCCTGCTCGAGGGATGGGCCAGGACAAACACATCGATCCTTCGACTTAAGGTTGGGGATCAGGCGTCGACTCTACGTCTAGACGGCAAGGGCAAAGAGGCGACGAACGCGCGGAAAGAGGAGAGCGAGACATGAATACCGACTACAGCGAACTGGCCCGAGCGCTTCGGGAGGCCATCCAAGCTTCGACCCTCTCCATCGACGAGCTCGCCGATCGCACCAAGGTACCTCGCACCACCATCTTGGCCCTCATCGAAGAACCGATCGCCGCGGTGCTCCCCGAGCGCGTATATCTTCGCGGCCATCTCAAAGTTGTCGCCCGAGCGCTCAAGCTCGACGCCGAGGTGATGGTCGAGCTCTTCGACCGCGCGCACCCGGTCGCTCCGGCAACGACCGAACAAGATGTCGAGCCCAGCCGGCCGATACGTCGGCTGGCCGTTTCCGCCGGTCTGTACGGCATCGCGATCATCGCCGTGGTGGTCGCTTTCGCCACCGTCCTCAGCTGAGGCGAATGCCTCCGGTACATTCGACCGAAGCCCTGGTCGTCGGTGGCGCGGACAGCGGCGATGCCGATCGGGTGGTCCACCTCCTGACCGCTGACGGCCGGCTGGTCGCCTTCGCACCCCAGGCCAAACGAAGCCGCCGTCGTTTCGGGGGCGCCCTCGAGCCCTTCACGACGGTGGTCGTGCAGTACACGGAGTCCCGAAAGCGCGGTGCTTTACCGACCCTGTCCGAGGCGGTGGTTCGACGAGCCCGGCTACCGCTGCGCCGGAGCCTAGAGAGCATCGCCCTCGCGTCGTACTGGGCGGAGCTCGGGTTCCGCATCGCGCCCGAAGGGCAGTCGTCGGGGGTGGCGGCTCTGGTCGAGCACGCATGGGACATCCTGGTCGAAGCGCCACCGACCCGTCGTCTGTGCCGCGCCGTGGAGCTCAAGCTGCTGGCTGAACTCGGCTATCAGCCGGAGTTCGGTCGCTGCGTGGCGTGCGGCGCCGAGCTCGATCCCCCCTACGTCGATTTCGCGCGCGGCGGGCTCTTTTGCGACGACCATCGGGCCGGCGCTCCGGAGATCGGGCCCAAGACCATGCGCTGGTTGGCCTCGGTACTGGCGAGTCCCGGTTTGGACCCGGATGGGGGCGTCGACTCGGAGTGGGCGGAGAAGGCGGCGACCAAGCTGACGGGCCCCGTGCGAGCGTTCTGGGCCAACCTGCTGGACCGCCCCCTCAAAGCGGGGCCGCTGCTGGCGGAAGTAGGCCTTTAGTTAGACTTGCGAACCGTGGCGGGGCGCTGCTAAGCCCGCGGCGATGTCCCCGGCCTCGAACGGGCGGACCGCCCCCGCCAAGACTTTCCAGGACATGATCCTTCGGCTCCAGCGCTTTTGGGCCGACTTTGGCTGTGTTCTGGGGCAACCCTTCGACGTCGAAAAGGGAGCGGGGACGTACAACCCGCACACGTTCTTGCGAGCCCTCGGGCCTGAATCATGGAACGTGGCCTACGTCGAGCCGTCGAGGCGCCCGACCGACGGCCGTTACGGCGCCAACCCCAACCGTCTGTACCGCCATCACCAGTTCCAGGTGCTCATGAAGCCTTCGCCGCCGGATACTCAGGGTTTATACCTGAAATCGATGGCGGCGTTGGGTATCCATCCCGACGACCACGACATTCGTTTCGTCGAGGACAACTGGGAGTCGCCCACCCTAGGGGCCTGGGGGCTCGGGTGGGAAGTCTGGGTCGACGGGATGGAGCTGACCCAGTTCACGTACTTCCAGCAATGCGGGGGCATCGAGTGCGAACCGGTGCCCGCCGAGCTGACGTACGGCCTCGAGCGCATCGCGATGTATCTGCAAGGGGTCGACAATGTGTACGACCTGACCTACGCGCCCGGAATCACCTACGGCGAGGTCTTTCACCAAGACGAGGTCGAGTACTCGACCTTCACCTTCGAGCACCTCGACGTCGCCGCTTACTCGGCGAGCTACGAAGCCAACGAGAAAGAGACGCAGCGGCTCGCGGAAGCCGATTTGGTGATCCCGGCGTACGACCACTTGTTGAAGGCAGCGCACGCGTTCAACGCTCTGGACGCTCGGGGGGCGATCAGCGTGACCGAGCGCCAAGGCTACATCCTCCGAATCCGCGACCTCGCGATGATGTGCGCCGAACGCTACCTCGCCCTGCGGGAGCGACTCGAGTTTCCGCTGCGCAAGCCGGCGCCGGCCGCGGTCGGTCGGCCGGACGCCCCCGAAGTGAAACTCCCGAAGAAGCCCACCCGAAAGGAGCTGTTCATCGAATTGGGCACCGAGGAGCTTCCGGCCGGCGAGGTGTTGCCCGCGGTGGAGGCGCTGCGCGACGGGCTGATCGGTCGCCTCGCCGAGCTTCGCCTGAATCCCGGCCCCGCGACCGTGTACTGCACGCCCCGCCGGTTGGTGGTCGCCATGGAGGCCGATGATCGCCAGGCCGACCGCACGGTGGAGGTCGCCGGGCCCCCGGTGAAAGCCGCCTTCAAGAATGGTGAACCCACCAAGGCCGCGACCGGTTTCGCCAAAGGGCAGGGGCTCGAGGTCGCGGACCTCATCCGAAAAGACACGCCGAAGGGCGAGTACCTGTACGCGGTGAAGGCCGAGGTCGGCTCGCCGACCCTCACCCTGCTGCCGGCCGTCGTCGAGGCCGCCTTGGCCGCGATCCCGTTCAAGCGGAGCATGCGATGGGGACACGGTCGCGGGCCCTTCTCACGACCGGTGGTCTGGCTGGTGGCCCTGTTCGGGCGCAAGGTGGTGCCCGCAGTGTTCGGCGGGGTCGTCGCGGGCGACAAGAGTCGAGGACATCGGTTCATGTCGCCCGGCACCTTCACGGTCACCAGCCGTCAGGCTTACTTGGACGCGTTGGCGCAGCGGCACGTAGTGGTCGACCACGTCGAGCGCCGGGCGATGGTGCTCGAAGGCGCTCGGCTGGCGGCCGCGGCGTCGGGCGGCCAGCTCCTCGAAGACCCGGCGCTGCTCGACGAGATCACGATGCTCGTCGAAGAGCCGCTGCCGCTCCTCGATCGCTTCGACCCGAAGTACCTGGAGATTCCGAAAGAAGTGCTGATCTCCGAGATGCAGCATCACCAGCGGTACCTACCGGTGGTCGATGACCGGGGCGAGCTGATGCCCCACTTCGTCGTCGTTGCCAACACCAAGGTCAGCGACCCCGAGGTGGCCTTGAATGGCTACCGCCGGGTGTTGACGGCCCGCTTTCAGGACGGCGCGTTCTTCTTTTCAGAGGACCAGAAGGTCCTTCTGTTCGAGCGTGTGCTTCGGCTGAAGACGGTTCGTTTTCACCGGGCCCTGGGCTCGACCTACGAAAAGGTCGAGCGCTTGACCGCCCTCGCGTTTCACGCGGCGGCCACCCTGGCGGGGCAGCTCTCCGAGCAGGGAGCCCCTGCGACGTCCGACTTTTCGGCGCCGAGCGACCTGAGGGCGCTCGCCGCCGGAGTACGCCCCGAATCCCCTGACGACCAGTTCACGTACGACCTGGCGCGGGCTGGCTTTCTGGTGAAGGCTGACTTGACGACCCAGATGGTCTTCGAGTTTCCCGAGCTTCAAGGCGTGATGGGGAGTCACTATGCGCGTCGGCAGGGCGAGCCCGACCGGGTCGCCAACGCGGTCGCGGAGCACTACCGGCCGGCGGGGGGCGACGACGCGCTTCCGGAAGGCGACCTCGGTGCCCTGCTCGGCCTAGCCGACCGCATCGACACCATCGTGGGTATCTTCTCGGTCGGCAAAGGACCGACCGGAAACGCCGATCCATTCGGGATTCGTCGAGCCACGCTCGGGATCGTCGCGGTGTTGCGGGACCGGGACTGGCATCTATCCCTTCGCCAGCTGATCGTCGATGCGCATCACCAGCTCGGCGACAAGGCGACCAAGGACCTGCAGACCGTCATGGACGAAGTGACCGTGTTCTTCCGGGGTCGGCTCCGAGGTGTCATCACCGGCGACGGAGTGCCCACCGACGTCGCCGAGGCGGTGCTCAGCGCCGGATATGACGACGTGGTCGATGCGATGGCGCGTGCCGAGGCTCTGGCCGAGCTGCGCCAGCGACCGGAGTTCGAGACGATCGGAGCTGTCTTCAAGCGGGTGGGGTCGATTCTGAAGGGACAAGACCCCCAGGCCGTGTCCCCGGAGGCGTTTACCGAGCCCGCAGAGACCGCTCTTCATGCCGCGGTGGACCAGATCGCCGAGCAGGTCGCGACCGCCGTGCAAGCCAAAGATTTCGGCCGTGCCTTCGGGGTCCTCGGAGACCTGCGACCGGTCGTAGACCGGTTCTTCGACGAGGTGATGGTCATGGCCGAAGATCCGAACGTACGGGCGAATCGGGTGGCGTTGGTCGGCGCTACGCACCGGATCTTTGCGCCGCTGGCCGACCTGTCCAAGCTGAGCTGACGCGGTCAAGGGATGGACCGCCCGAGAACGATCTCGAATCCACCGTCGTCGTCGGACTCGGCTTCTCCGAGCCGGACGGTGACACCGTTGACGCGCGTAAAGAATACGAGCCGGGCGCCGGACTCCGGGATTTGGTCTGGCGTTCCGCTGCCGAGCACGGTACCCCGAACGACTCGCCCAGGGGGGAGTCGCACGATCTCGAGGTCTTGAAGGGCTCGGGTCTGGACGGTGACCACCTTCGCGGTGACCGGGATGGGCTCGCCGTCGACTCCCATGTCGAGGGGCTCGACAACCATGACGTACTGCCCGGGATCGACCAACGCGATGAACTGGCCGTCGCGGGTCGTGATGACCTCGGTGGGCATCACGTTGGGCTCGTCGGGCCAGAACGAGACGAGCGCTTCGGGAAGCACTCGGTTGCCAGCCGACCTCAGCGTACCGATCACCTCGGTGCGCCGAGGAAGCGAAACCTGCTCGTCGAGGCTGAATCTCTGTCCCGCGCGGCTCAGGTTGATCGCGGTGCTGGTTCGACTGAACTCGGACCCGGGGGGCGGCTGAACGTCGACGAGATACCGAGCGCGGATCAGCGGGATGTCGTCGTCGGCGCGTCCCGAGACTCGAACGAGCCCCTCGCGGTCGGTCCGGCCCGATACTTGGAAGGAGGGCGGGGCATCGGACGTGGTGACCGTCGCCGTCAAGGTGACCAGCGCGTCGGAGACGGTCTGGGGCACCCCATCGCGGTCGATTCCAACGACCTGAAGCCGAACGGTGCCTTGATCGTCAGCGTTGACGAGCTGAAGCGCGATGCTCTGGACGCGGTCGGCGTTCTGCTCGACCCGCAATATCCGTCGGAACGACCACGCCGGCTGAAGACTTGATGGTTGATCGGCTTGAACTCGGAAGAAGGTCTCCTCGGTATCCGGCAGGAGGATCTCGAAGTCACCGGAGACGTCGGTAACGGTGGTCGTTGACGCCAAGCCAGACTGAGCCCCGAACGCCCGTACCCGAACCCCGGCGAGGCGGACCTGGTTCGACCGGACCGACGTCACGGTTCCGCTCAAGCGACGGAACTGTTCGGGCAACTGGAAGATCTTGGTGACCGTTTCGGGCTGAAAGCGGACCGAGAAGTCGAGGACCTCGAGCCCAGGGCCGTTTGCGGGCTGCACGGTGACTCCGTAGCTGCCTTCGAGGAGTCCGAGCCGGAGCGGGGCCGCGGCCGTGACGAACTGTCTCGTCACCAATTCTCGACCCGGAATACCGTTGGACTCCAGCAAGCTCACGCTCGCCGAGATCGGATTCTGCCGTCCATCGAGGACCTGGATGTCGTACGGCGTGGGGCGGACCAGCGACAAGGTCAACGTCTGGCCGTCGAACGGAACATCGACCAGCTGAGTGCGAAGGAAGCCAGAGCCGCCGACCGGAGTGATGTCGACCGAGATCTGCCCGGGGACGGCCGTTTCGACACATCGACGGTCGAGGCAAGTCTGAGTCACACCGCACTCGGAGGCGGTGTTGCATCCCGGCGAAGTCGTGCCGAGTCCGGTGTCGTCGGTACCGCAGCCGTTCAGCGAGAGCGCGGTGGCCCCGAGCCACCCTGCCGCGCCGAGGAGCACGAACCATGGGCGTCGGGATTGTGCTGGATCGCTCGCTACGGCAGACATGTTGGTTCGACCTGCGTGAACTCGAAGGCCCAGCTGAATGAGGTGACCGAATTGCGCTCACCGGTCTCTTCGAAAGAAGGTATCTGTCCGAGGTTGAAGTCGACCGGATAGTCTTTGGAGTCGTCGTCACCGGGTCCGGTCTTCTGCCCTTGCCCTCTCAGGTCGGGCGTTTCGATGGCCCACGACGGAGCATCGGTTGCGTACAGAGTAACGACCGCGGTGCGACTGCCGACTGGCGCGTCACCGACGTTGTCGACAACCTCGACCTGGTCGGCAAAGTCGACGCTGAGGACGAAGCGTCGGAAGGCCTGCCGGGCGGTGTTGGGCGCGCCGTTGGAAACCTGATCGAACGCGTGCCGAGTGTCGTCTTCGTCGCGCACGACCCATCGGAACAAGAGCGTGGCGTTATCAGGGTCAGTGGCCTCGGCCTGGATCGAGAAGCTCGCGCAGTTGAGGCCGACCCGAGAGACCGCCGCGCTGGGAGCGACGCTGGCAAAGTCGATGAGCGGCGGTTGATTGAAGCTGGTCGGCTCATCGAGCGGTTCGTTCGGTAATACGCAGTGCGTGACGGCCAACGACATGAGCATGATCAGCATCTGAAGAGCGGAGCGAGATGGCTTCAGCGACCGCTCTCGAGGCGAGAGCAGAGCTTGTGCCGACCGTGGACGCATCGATCGAAGCTGTCGCTTCGCGAAGTTACGAACCATGCCGACCATGCGTGCTCCAAGACTCCGACATTGGTGTCGCGCCTAAAGGCGAGGGGGGCTTCGGTCGCTGGGGTTGACGGTCAAGCCGGAGGTGCCATCTTCGCGAGGGAGGGGCTGACTCAGCTTTTCGAGATGCCGGAAGATCGTGCGGGGATCGACGCCTAGGTCTCGAGCCGTCTTCGTTCGGTTTCCGTCGTTCTTTTCGAGCACCATGTTGATGTATCGGGTCTGGAATCGCTCTTTGGCCTCGCTGAGCGGTAGAATCGCCTCCACGTCCTCGGGCCGAATGTCGAGGTCTTCCGAGGTGACCACCGGTTTGTCGGCCAGCACGACCGCCTTCTTGATGCGATTCTCGAGCTCCCGAACGTTACCCGGCCAATCGTACTTTTTGATCGCGACCACCGCCGCCTTCGAAAAGCCTTTCATCTTGCGGCCCATCGAGTCCGACTCCTTGGCGAGGAAGTACTTGGCCAGGATGAGCAGGTCGTCGCCTCGGGCTCGCAGGGGGGGAAGAGCGATGTTCACGACATTGAGGCGATAGTAGAGGTCTTCTCGGAAGCGGCCATGCCGAATTTCTTCTTCGAGAACCCGGTTGGTGGCCGCGACCACTCGAATATCGACGGGGATCGACCGCGTATCGCCGAGTGGCGTCACCTCGTGCTCCTGCAAGACCCGAAGCAGTTTAACCTGCAAAGAGGTCGGCATTTCGCCGATCTCATCAAGGAAGAGCGTTCCGCCGTGAGCGGCCCGAAAACGACCCGGCTTGTCGCTCACGGCCCCCGTGAAAGCGCCTCGAACGTGCCCGAAGAGCTCGGATTCCAGCAAGTTTTCGGGGATGGCGCCGCAATTGACGACGGCGAAGGGGCCTGCGCTGCGGCGAGAATAGCGATGGATCTCGCGAGCGATGAGCTCCTTACCGGTCCCCGTTTCGCCGGTGATCAAGACCGAGATCTCGGCGGTGGCGACCTTGCGCACCCGCTTGAAGACTTCCTTCATTGAATCGCATGCGCCGACGATGCTCCCGAAGCGAGTCTCGGCGAGCTGGTTCTCGAGCTCGATATTGGCTTGGGTGAGCTCGGCCACCCGCTGAGCCTGGCTCAGGAGCAGGCTGGCCTGCGCGGCAAACACGTTGAGCACGTCGAGAGCGGCCTCGTCGAAGAGGTGGGCGACCCGGTTGTTGCCGACGTACAACAGGCCTTTGAGCTCGCCCCGGTCGATGAGTGGACAGCACATCACGCTCAGGAGCTTCAGATTGACCACCGAAACCGACGCGCTCCATTCTTCGTCGCGAAGGGCGTCGGCGACGATCAACGGCTTCTTCGTTTCGACGACCCGTCGGAGGATGGAGTCCGAGAGTTGGTCGACAGACCGCTGGACGTCCGCCCGGTCGACCTTTCGCGCCGCCCGCACCACGAGTTGGCCATCTTCGAGAAGCACCAAGAATCCTTTGTCGGCGCCGGTGAGTTCGATGATGGAGTCGAGGATCGTCTCGATCAGCGATTCGGTCGACGCGTTCTCGAGCAGCTTCATCGAGAACGCGTGCACCCGCTGATAGGCGGACACTACTTCCATGGTGACCGCGGCCGATTTCCCGGCGGCCGCCGGTCGCAGCACCGAGGTCGGCTTCGGGATATCGGCCTCTCGGGCGTAGAAGGTCGCCGTAAGCTGCCCGATCCGAATGACGTCGCCGCTCGATAGCTTCTTGCGCTTCTCGCGTCGGCCATTGACCGTCATGTCGCGAAGCATGCCGATGACGATGTAGTCTGCCCCCTCGCGGGTGATCTGAGCGTGGGTGGCTTCGAGTCCCGCGCCGCTGACCGGGATATCGTTCTCCGAAGACGCGCCGATCGTCGTCAGCGGACGAAGGAGCTTGACCGGCTTCGGGGGGCGCTCCGGTGCTTCCAATAGAAGCGAAGGCATCCGTTCCTACATATCAGGACGCTCGCCGGGCGGGTCAAAGTGATCCCCGTCAGAATTCCCACCCGAGGACCACCGATGGCCCGTTCAGGGTCGCGCGGGGCTCGAGCGGCATCGACGGATCGACGAGCGGGGTCTCGCCCAGGATGCGGGCTCGGGTCTCCTGAAGTTGGCCGTAGCCCTGAATCCCGGAGGCGGTCCACGTCCCGATGAATCCGCCCAAGCCGACGAACTGCAGGCTCGTCCACATGTCGAAGCCGCCCCCGTCGTTTCGACCCGCCTGATCGAAGGCCACCAGGTTGAGGGTGAGGAACCCGACCTGGAGAACCGCCCACAGAAGGCCCCATCCAGGCTCGTCCGCGGCAAATTGAGGTAGGCCGCCGGGCAGCCAGGCGATGGCGAGGGGAGGCAGCTCCACCGCTCGGACTTCGTTCGGGGGTCCGGGTCGGCGACTGGATTCCGGCTCGACCCCCTGAGCGCGGAGGATCTCGTCGAGGGTCGGCTGCATCGCGGACCGGACGTCTTCGAAGGCCTGGATCACGGCCGGTGGCACCAGGAAGGGATCGAGTTTGTAGCGAGGGTCGAGCAGGAGCAGCTCGGCGAACTCTTCGTTGGCTTCTTCGGTTCGACCCAACACGTGCTGGCTCACGCCCAGCAGATGTCGGGCTTCGGTAGCCAGCGCTCGGTCGAGAATGCGCCGAGGGTGAAGCCACGGGCGCAGGAGCTTCACGACGCGTTCGAAGTCTCGATACTCGAAGGCGTTCCTGGCCTGACGGACGGCCGCGCTCGCCGTTGTGGGCACCGGGTCGGCGTCGGCGTCGGCGGCGGCGTCGGCGGGCTGGGCATGGCCCGGTCGGGGCACGGAGAGCGCGAGGACAAATACCGTCAAGAGAGTACGAGTTCTCCTCACCGGGGCTTAGAATGCCCGGTATCCGCGCCGCTCACAAATACTGCGCCGTGTTTGCTCTCACACCTTGCTCAGGGCGGCGGGTTGGGGGGCGTCAACAGCAGCTCGCCTCGGATGGGGCGTTCTTCGCTGTCGCCGATCGCCTCGACCATTCGGCCGTGCTCGCCGACCAGCACGACCCGCGGTGCCTGACGTCCATACTGGTTCTCGATTTCGATGACGTGTCGCCCCGGCGTCAGCCGCAGTCTGGTCCGGTACGCGCCTTCGGCGACGAGCCGGCCGTCCAACCAGATGTCCGCCCAGCCGCGGCGGACCCTTAGCAGCAGAGGGAATTCGGCCTTGCGCTCCGCCGACGAGGGGGCCGGGTCGGAGCCGTCGGACGGGGTCGTTTCGGCGTTGTCGGCGACTCGACGGGCAGAGTCGCTGTTTCGCGGTTTCTTGGGGTCGGACGGGAGTCTCGCCGTGCGATCGCGGGCCTCCGCTGACGCTCGAACTCTCGGCGAACGTGCGGTTTCGATGCCCTCGGTGGTGGTGACCTCGGTCGGGGTCGCGGTATCGGCCGATCCGACTTCCGGCTCGTCGGCTGGCGCCGAGAGGGTCGGCTGGCCGAACAACTGGCCGATGGGGCGCAGCGGCGTGCCCATGGCGGCCGGTTTGCGACCCGGCCGCAGCCCGTACCAACCGATGCCGATCGCGGCGACGCCGGCGACGCCGGCGACGCTGACCGCAGCTATCAGGGCCCGCCGATTTCGAGTGCCGATGGCTCGCTGCCGCCCGACCCGCCGAACGGCAGCGTTGACCTCGCGGTGATCGGGATCGATGGCGAGCACTCGATTGAAGCGATCCATCGCCCGGCCCAAATTACCTTGGTCGAGGGCCACGCGGCCGGCCTCGGCGAGCTTGGTGATGAGCTTCGGCCGGAGCTCATCCGCGAACGGCGACATCCGCGCCAGGTAGGCGCGGGCGGTCGCTTCGACCGGCAGCAGATCGACGGCCTCGAGCTCGCTATGCAGGTCAGCCTGCAGCTCGGAAATATCTTGGTACCGGGCGTCGGGATCGACAGCCAGGGATCGGTCGATGATCCGAGCCAATCCGTTGCCGATGCGGGGTTGAATCGCTTGCGGCGGTTCGTAGGCCCCTTGCAGAATCCGGCGGAACAGGGCCGACGGATTCGGGCCCGCGAAGGGGAGGGCGCCGGTCGCCAGCCAGTACAGGATGGTGCCCACCGAGAAGATGTCGCTTCGATGGTCCACCGGTTGGGCGTCGATCATCTCGGGCGCCATATGAGCCGGCGAGCCGAGCAGGGTGCCGGTGGCGGTGAGGCGGGTCGACGCCCCCATGATCTGCGCGATGCCGAAATCCATCAGCTTCAGGCGGCCATTCCGGGTGACCATGACGTTTTCGGGCTTGAGGTCCCGATGAATGATGCCCTGCTCGTGCGCGTGCCGAAGGGCCCGGATGAGCTCCGCAGTCACGACAGCGGCCAGTTCGGGATGCGGGATAGGGCCTTCATCGTCGATCACCTCACGTAAGGTACGGCCCTCGATGAGCTCACAGACGATGTAGGTGCGGTCGGCGTCGGGCCCCGAGTAATCGAAAATCTCAACGATTCCTGGGTGATGCAGCTTAGCTACGGCGACCGCTTCACGATGAAAGCGGCGGCGGGCGTCCTCCTGGCGGGCGAGAAAACCGTGCAGGATCTTCAGCGCGACGTCCCGGTTGAGCTGGCGGTCGCGAGCCCGGTAGACCACGCTCATGCCGCCCTGCCCGATCTCCTCGAGCACCTCGTACCGGTCGATTTGGTCGAATTCGGGGACTCCCACTACGTCCTCGCAGACCGTCGCCGCGCGGGGATAGTACCCCCATTGTCCGAACGACAGAACCGGAATTCGTGGCGACCACGAGGCGATCACGCGGCGACCGCCCCTCGCTCGTGCACCGCGTAGGGCCTGCCCGGCCCCCTGCATCGAGGGGTCGGCGGGACCGACCATCCAACCTCGTCGATACCCCGTCTATCCCCCGTCTATCCCCCGTCAATCCCCCGTCTATCCCCCGTCTATCCCCCGTCTATCGTCCCCTAATCGCGGGGAATCATTGACATACGACGGGACCGTACCTACCGTCCAGGGCTACTCATGGCGAGCAGTATCTTGGCGACTTTTCTCACAACGGTCGAACGCATGCCGGACAATTCGGCTGCGCGATATCGCGACTCGGATGATAGGTGGCAGTCGGTCTCCTGGCGCGAATTTGACAGTCATCGCAAGGAGCTTGGCGCGGGTCTGTTGGCTCTCGGGCTCGAACCGAAGCAACGCGCCAACATTGTCTCGGCGACGTCCTACAAATGGATGGTGACCGACCTCGCAATCCAGAGCTGTGGGGCGCAGACCGTTCCGATCTATCACTCGAACACGGGTCCCGAGTGCGAGTACATCATCAACAACTGCGAGTCAGTTCTCGTCTTCGTCGAGGACGCCGTGCAGTTGGCGAAGATCCTGGAGCAGCGCGACAAGCTCCCGCAGGTCAAACACATCGTGCTCATGAACGAGGGCGGCGATGCGCCGGATCCGCTGCCGGACGGGGTCACCAGTTGGTCAGACCTGGTCGCCAAAGGTCGCGAGTATCTTGAGCAGAACGGTGAGCAACCCCTGATCGATCGTGGCAATTCGCTGGCGCCCGACGACATTCTGACCATCATTTATACGTCGGGGACGACCGGACGCCCCAAGGGCGTCGTCCTGACCCACGAGAACATGCTCTACGAGGTGAAGGCCTCCGTCGAGGTCAAGCTGCTCCTCGCGGAAGACCTGCAGCTGCTGTTCTTGCCGATGGCGCACGTCTTCGCGAAGGTGCTTCAGTGCATCTGGTTGGGCATCGGCCACGAAATGGCCATCGACGGCGACGTGCAGCGGGTCGCCGACAACCTCGGCGAGGTCAAGCCGACCGTCGTGGCGTCGGTTCCGCGGATCTTCGAGAAGGTTTACGCCAAGACGGTCGCCAACGGATTGGAAGCGCCGGGCATCGCGGGCCGTTTGTTCGCATGGGCGCTGTCGCTCAATGACCGCTACGCGCAGCTGATGATCGAAGGTCGCAAGATTCCTTTCGGTCTCCAGCTGCAGCTCAACCTCGCGAAGCGCCTGGTCTTCACGAAGATCAATGCGCGGCTCGAAGAGCGGTTCGGGGGTCGAATTCGGTACTTCGTGTCCGGTGGGGCGCCCTTGCCCAAGAAGATGGCGTACTTCTTCGAGAACGCGGGCATCCTGATCCTCGAGGGGTACGGGCTCACCGAGACCTCGGCCGCCACGACGATCAACCGGCCCGAGACCAACAAGGTGGGTACGGTCGGCCAGCCGCTGCCGGGCACCGAGGTCAAGATCGCTCCCGACGGCGAGATCTTGGTCCGCGGCGGCGGCGTCATGCGCGAGTACTGGAAGCGGCCCGATGCGACGGCCGAGGTGCTCAGCGACGACGGCTGGTTCTCGACCGGGGATATCGGCGTGATCGACGAAGAAGGTCGAGTGCAGATCACCGACCGCAAGAAAGACATCATCGTCACCGCCGGTGGTAAGAACGTCGCGCCTCAGAACATCGAGAATCTGGTCAAGTCCATCAATCCCCTGATTTCGCAGGTCGTCATCCATGGCGACAAGCGCAAGTACCTGAGCGCCATCGTCACCCTCGACCCGGACAATCTGGCTTCTTTCGCGCAAGAGCACGGGTTTAAGGGAGAGTACGCGGCCATGACCCAAAATCCGAAGGTCCGAGAAGCGGTGCAGGGCGCGATCGACACCGCCAATGGCCAGCTCGCCAAGTTCGAGACCATCAAGCGGTTCGAGATCCTCGAGCAGGATTTCGCCATCGGTGAAGAGTTGACCCCGACCCTCAAGGTCAAGCGCAAGATCTGCAACCAGAAGTACGGCCACATCTTCGACAGCATGTACGACGAGGCGGTCGCCGCGTAGGTACCGTCCGCCCCCCGGACTTCGGCTAGAAGTTCGGGGTCCGTGGGGGCACGCGTTCTGTTACACTGACCGCCGAGGCGGCCGCGGCCGCCGCGTTCGGCGGAGTGCCCCATGCCCATCGTCCCTCAGAACGTTCCGAAGCCCCAACAGAGTCGAACCGAGGTCGGGGTTCGGAGCCTCGACCGGTCCGGACAGGCGCCAACTCTCAAGAAGGGCCAGCGCGGCCGAGGTCCGAAAGGGGCCGCCGGCCCAGGTTCCCGCGCGCTCGACCGGGTCTCGAGAGAGGAAGAAAACCGGCTCGTCGATGAGGTCAGCGAAGAGCAGAAGCGTCGCCGAGGCCGGGGTTTTGGCGATTTCAAAGATCTGAGCCCGGCCCCGGGTCACGCCAAGACGCTGATCCGCCGCTCGGGCCGCGCCTTTCGGCTCGACGACGAAGGGCGAGACGTACCGCCGCACTTCTCGGATGTCGAGCAGGGCAACCTTCACGACGCGTGGCTCTTGGCGCTGCTGGCGGCGGTCGCCCACGCTCAGCCGGGCGCCCTGATCGAACGGGTACAACCGCAGGACGACGGCGATTTCAAGATTAGGCTGGGCGACCGCATTTATCCGGTTAGCCCCGAGTTTCCGTCGGAGGGGTACGCGGAGCCCGAGCCCCAGAACCGGCGCGATACGCTCTGGGTGGCCCTGTTCGAAAAGGCCTTCGCGCTCGACAGCGCTTGCTCGTACGGAGAGATCGAGACCGGCAATCCCAGTCGTGTCTTCCCGCTGCTCGTCGAGGGCCGCAGCGCCCGTCGTCGAGTACGCATGAACGGAGAGTCGAACGGTCAGTTCGAGCAGATGCGGGCTTACCACGCGTCCGACCTGCCGATGCTCGTGATCAGCAAGACCTCGAAGGTTCGCGCCCCCTTTGTCGCCGACCACGCTTACGCGGTCGTCGGCGTCGATGGTGAGGGCAACGTCAAGTTGTACAATCCGTGGGGAACCCGCCGGGGGTCGCGCCCGCTGGATGCCGTGCTTCACGAGGTTCCGTGGACCGACGCCCGGGCGGCGTTCGAGTTCTTGTATGTCGGCGGCTTGTCTGTCGGCGGCTTGTCTGTCGGCGGCTTGTCTGTCGGCGGCTTGGGCGATTGAGGCGAACGGATGGCCATCGAACCGCGAAGTAAGGCCAAAGTCAGCGCCGGTAAGCTGCAAGAGATGATCGATGCGGCTCCTCCGCACCAGATCATCGACCTGCCGGCGGGCCGGATCCAAGGCACGTTTGTGATCGACAAACCGCTGGTGCTGCGAGGCGCAGGGGCCGAGCAGACCATCCTCAAGGGCGACGGGAGCGGTCCGGTGGTGGCGGTCGAAGCCGAAGAGGGCACCGTCCGCATCGACAGCATGTCGATAACGCAGGGGCGGTCCTCCTTCGGGGGCGGTGTTTCGATCGACAACGGCTGCCGGGCCGAGGTCCACCGGTGTTTGCTCACCCAGAACCGAGCGCCTTCGGGCTGCGGCGGTGCGATCGCGATCGACGCCGGAGAGCTGATCGTTTCCGAGTCGACCCTCGCCTGGAACGCGGGCAAGGTGGGGGGAGGAATCTACGCGGGCGGTCGTGCGCGCGTTCAGATCATTGCGACCATTCTCGACAACAACCTGTCGCTCCGAGGCGGAGGACTCGCGATTCGCGACGGAGCCGAGGTCGATGTCTGGACTTGTCGACTCGACCAGAATCGAGCCGACGAAGATGGCCATCACGTATGGGCCATTTCGTCCTTCACTCGGCACCCTCACATTCTGTTGAGCAACTCGATCTTGGGTCCCTCGTCGGGGAAGTTCGGCACGCCCATCGCCAACCATCCGGTCTTCTCGGCGCACTTGGGCCTCGACAATACCCCGGTCGCCAAAGAGATCAGCGCCTCGGTGCTCGTCGGCTAGGCGCGACGAGCAACTCTAGCCGAGGCTGACGTCGTCAGCGCTCTCTAGGGCGCTGGGACGAGCAAACCGGGGGTCAAGAGAAGACGCTGGCCTCGCACCCGGATCCGGCCGGTCCCTCCGCCGCCTCCGCCCCCGCCACCTCGTGTAGGAACGCTCGCTTGGCCCCCGGGCTCGCCGTCATCGGCGATGCTGCCGTTGCCGCCGATTCCGCCGCCGGCCGTACCCAAGGTCCTCGCGGTGATGCAGCTACCCTCGGTGCCGTTGGTGCCGCGTTGGAGGCGGTTGCCGCCATTGCCGCCAGAGCCGCCGCCAGCGCACAGGCGCCCGGTAATGTACAGGTCGCTGGCTTCGAGCAGGATATCGCCGCCGGCGCCTCCGCCGCCGCCGCCCGCGCCGCCTCGGTCTTCGTCGTCGATGTCGTCTCCGCGCAGGCGGTCTCCGCCTTGCCCTTTGGTGCCGACCGCCCAAAGCGTGCCCTCGATGCTGAGGCGGTCACGTACGGAGATCTGGATGGCACCCCCACCTTGGCCTCCTGCGCCACCTTGAGCGCCGGAGCGAACATCGCCGCCGCGGCCTCCCGAACACCCGGGACGCACCGCGGACGTCTGCGCAGCGACCGCGATGCCCCCCATGCCGCCGGCGCCTTCGTTGATGTTGCCTTCCGCCCCGGCTCCACCCTTGGTCGAGTGGCCGCCTCCGCCCCCGCCTCCGCCCCCGTGGCCGATGGGGGCGCTGAAACCCTCCCGAGACGGGTTGCAGCCGTCGTCAGTCTGGTTTTCGGCTCGGATGTCGCCTTGGATGCGGGCCTCGCCGTAGACCACCAGCAACCACGGGTCGTCGCCGGTCACGACCAACTCGGCGTCCGCGGCGACCGTGAAGCCCTCGACCGCGGTGACCAACATCGGAACGCCCCCCGCCTGAATGATCACCGTCGGCACGAACTCGTAGACGACGTCGCCCTCGTCGTCACGCAGCTTGGCAAAGTCGGTGTCGAATTCCCAGTCGCCCGCGGTCAGGTCGATCGCCTCTTCGATAGGCGGAAGACCGACCGCGCACGGGTCGAACGACGTGGGCGGGTATGTCCAGTCTTGTGGACAGGTGGTACCCGCGTCGACGAAGAACGGCCCGGCATCAGGTTCTGTCAGACCGGTGTCGGGTGGACCGAGGTTGGCGCCAGAGTCCGTTCCGGTGTCGACGGTCGCGTCGCGCGGATCGACGTCCGGCCCGTCGGTGCCGACAGCGTCGGGCATCGAGCGCGGACCGTCCGAGGTCGCGGTGACGTCGGCGAGGCCCGCGTCGTCCGGGTCGCCGCCCGAGGCGCCCGCCGGTTCTTCCGGACCGAACGCGCATCCGGCGGCCGCGAGATAAAGTCCAAGGCCGTAAAGCAGAGCGAACGTTGGCGCGGACCCGAACGCTGCCGCGATCGTGCGACCCTTCACGAGTGAATCATCTCACACGATGGCGGGGCTCGAAAGAGCATGAAGCCGGGTCGGAGCCCGTCGACATCACATCGTGCAGTCCGAGTTGACGACGGGCCGGCTCGTGGGTCGGCCAAAACGGACTCTAGTCACATATTGCGCCGTCCTGCCGGAATGCGTGGATATATCTGTCCGTTGCGACTCCCGACGCCTATAGGGAAACCGGCGAGGTCATGTTGAAACAAATTGCGATTGCGATACTGGCTCTGGTCCTTGTGGCCGGCGGTTTGGTGCTGATCAAGGGCGGCCAGATCGCAACCATGATCGAGGCCGACCAACAATCGGGCCCCCCACCGCAAGCTGTTTCGACAGCCGAGGTGACGGAGGCGGTGTGGACCCCGATGCTCCGGGCGGTGGGCACCGTCCGGGCGGTCCGGGGCGTTATGGTGAGCGCGGAGGTTCCGGGTCTGGTGGCCGAACTCGAGTTCGAGTCCGGCGAGCGAGCGAAGGCGGGGCAGGTGCTCGTGCAGCTCGACGCTTCGATCGAGCAGGCGCAGCTCGAAGCCGCGCGGGCCAACGCCAAGCTGGCTCAGGTGACGTTGCGCCGGTCGAAACGACTGGCGGCGCAACGGATCAACGCCCGGGCCGACCTCGACGCCGCGCAGGCCGAGGCCGACCAGACCGCAGCTCAGGTCGCCAATCTCGAGGCCCAGATCGCGAAGAAAACCATCCGGGCCCCGTTCAGGGGGAGGCTGGGGATCCGGCAGGTCGACCTCGGACAGGTGTTGTCGGCGGGGACCCCGATCGTGTCGCTGCAAAACGTTGAGCGGGTTTACGTTGACTTCTTTCTGCCCCAACACGACCTGCGCCGGGTCGCGGTCGGCCAGGAGGTCGATGTCCGAGCCGACATCGCAACCGATCGCGTCTGGGTCGGCACCGTGCAGTCCATCGAGCCGGCGGTCGACGCAGCCAGCCGAAATGTTCAGGTCCGCGCGGTTTTCGACAATTCGGACGGTCTTTTGCATCCTGGGATGTTTGCCGAAGTCAGGGTCGTGCTCCCCGACGGTCCCCCGCAGCTGATCGTGCCCGCGACCTCGGTCGTGTACGCGCCGTACGGCAACTCGGTCTTCGTGGTCGAAGATGACCGGCCCGTCGAGCCGGAAGACGAAGGGAGTGCCGGCGATGAGCTGACGGCGCCCGATGCGATAACCGTCCCCGGGACGGTCGGGATCGAAGGCGAAGGGCTGCCCTCGGTTCCCGCCAAGGTGGCCCGCCAGGTGTTCGTGCAGCTGGGTGAGCGCCGGGGCGACTTCGTCGCCGTCGAGTCGGGACTGTCCCGAGGGCAGCTGGTGGTGAGCGCTGGCGCCTTCAAGCTGCGCAACGGAGCTCGGGTTTTCATAGACGATGCGCCGGCCGTCGAGCCTCAGGTCGCCCCCAAGCCGAAGGACTCGTAGTCGCGATGCGGTTCACCGATCTGTTCATTCGCCGCCCGGTCGTCGCCGTGGTGGTCAATCTGGTCATCGTCATCGCCGGCCTGTGGTCGATTCGGAGCCTGAACGTTCGCCAGTATCCGAGGAGCGACAACGCCGCCATCGTGGTTGAAACGGTGTACGTCGGGGCCAGCGCCGACTTGGTCAAGGGTTTCGTGACCGTTCCCCTGGAGCGGGCGATCGCCGAGGCGGACGGCATCGACTATCTGGAGTCCCAAAGCTCGCAGGGGTTCTCAGAAATTCGAGCCTATCTCAAACTCAACGAGGACGCGACGGCGGCGCTCGCTCAGATCGGCTCGAAGGTCGACAAAGTCCGCAACGACCTCCCGCCGGAAGCCGAGGTACCGACGATCGATATCGAGTCTGTCGATTCCCGATTCGCTTCGATGTACTTGAGCTTCACGTCCGACGAGTTGCAGCAAAACGAAATCACCGACTTTCTGGTTCGATCGGTGCAGCCTCGCTTGTCGGCGGTCGAAGGCGTTCAAAGGGCCGATATTCTCGGCGGGCGCACCTTTGCGATGCGCGTATGGATGGACGCGGAGCGCATGGCCGCGCTCAACGTGAGCCCGGCTCAAGTGCGACAGGCTCTGGCGGCCAATAACTTCCTGGCCGCGGTCGGTGAGACGAAAGGCGCGCTCACCCAGGTCAAACTCAGCGCCAATACGAATCTTCACTCGGTCGAGGAGTTCGAGCAGCTGGTCATCCGAAAAGACGGTCAGGCCATCGTTCGGCTCGGGGACGTGGCGCGGGTGGTGCTCGGCGCCGAAGACTACGACACCGAAGTTCGTTTCTCGGGCGAGACGGCGGTGTTCATGGGGATTTACGGCCTTCCCAACGCGAACGTGCTCGACGTCATCCAGCGGGTGCGGGCCGAGGTCGAAGCGATGAAGCCCGACCTTCCGACGCCGATCACCGCGAAGATCGCCTTCGACTCGACCGCTTACATCGAGGATTCCATTGAAGAGGTGGTCAAGACGCTCGGCGAGACTCTGGTGATCGTCGTGATCGTCATCTTCCTGTTCTTGGGGTCGCTCCGCTCGGTGTTGGTGCCGGTGGTCGCCATTCCGGTCTCGCTGATCGGCGGCATTTTCTTGATGCTGGTGTTCGGGTTCACGGTCAACCTGCTGACCCTCTTGGCGATCGTGTTGAGCGTGGGGCTCGTGGTCGACGACGCGATCGTCGTGGTCGAGAACGTCGAGCGGCACCTCGCGGCTGGCTACACCCGCATCGAAGCAGCGCGCATCGGGGCCCGAGAGTTGGCCGGTCCGGTGGTGGCCATGACGGTCACGCTCGCCGCGGTCTACGCGCCGATCGGCTTTCAAGGCGGGCTGACCGGGGCCCTGTTCCGAGAGTTTGCTTTCACCTTGGCCGGGGCCGTGACGATCTCGGGGATCGTGGCCTTGACCCTGTCACCGGTCATGGCGTCCCGGCTGCTTCGGCCTGGCGACAATGAGCATGGGCTTCCGGCGCGCATCAGCCGAGGCTTCGAGCGACTGAGAGGCCTGTACGGGCGGGTCCTCGATTTCTCGCTGTCGGTTCGCCCCGCGGTTTACGTGCTATGGCTGGGCCTCGCCGCCTTGGCGGTGGCCATGGTGGCCATGGCGCCCAAAGAACTCGCACCGGAAGAAGACCAGGGTGTCATTTTCGGTATCGTCGACACCCCCGCCAACTCGACGCTCGAACATACGACCGCCTACACGCGACGCGTCAACGAGGCGTTCATGAGCGTTCCGGAGACCGCCTACACGTTTCAGCTGACCAATCCGACCGGTGGTTTTTCGGGGATGAGGCTGCATCCGTGGACGGAGCGCGGACGTTCGGTTCAAGAGATCAAACCTGAGATCCAGGAGAAGCTGAGCGCGATCTCGGGAATCCGAGTGTTTCCAGTGACGCCGGCGGCCTTGCCGGGCGGCAGCAACTTCCCCGTCGAACTGGTGATCGCATCTACCGCGGAACCCGAAGAGATCCTCGAGTTCGCCGAGCAGCTGAAGCAGCGGGCCTTGGCGAGGGGAATGTTCATCTTTCCGCCGATCATCGACACCAAGATCGACCAGCCGGAGACCGAGTTCATCATCGACCGCGACCGAGTGGCACAGCTGGGCTTGAACCTCGCTCAAGTGGGCAGTGATCTGTCGGCCGCGGTCGGCGGCAACTTCGTGAACCGATTCGACGTCGGCGGCCGGAGCTACAAAGTCATTCCCCAGGTGGAGCGGATCGAGCGCCTCACCCCTGACCAGCTCCGGGACCTCTACGTCACCGGCCCCGACGGAAAGCTGGTGCCGCTGTCGACGGTCGCCTCGCTGCGAGAACGCGTCGAACCGCGCAGTCTGAATCGCTTTCAGCAGCTCAACGCGGTGAAGCTGAGCGGCGTCAGCAAACAAACGCTCGACGTGGCGTTGCGCTTCTTGGAGGACGAGGCCGCGAGAATCCTGCCGAAGGGCTACGTCATCGACTATACGGGGGAGTCGCGGCAGCTGCGCCGAGAGGGCGACGCGTTCTACGCGTCGATGGGGTTGGCCTTCGTGCTGATCTTTTTGGTTCTCGCCGCGCAGTTCAACAGCTTCCGCGACCCGTTCATCATCCTGTTCGGTTCGGTGCCCGTCGCGATGTTCGGGGCGGCGCTGTTCATGTTCCTCAAGATGGACAATCCGAATCTGCCGTACTGGACCGACGGCTGGACGACGACCCTGAACATCTACTCTCAGGTCGGATTGGTCACTCTGATCGGGCTGGTCGCCAAAAACGGGATCTTGATGGTCGAGTTCGCCAACCAGCTGCAGCTGGAGGGCGAGTCGAAGTTCGAGGCGATCCGGGCGGCTGCTCGCGTTCGTTTGCGGCCCATCTTGATGACCACGGCGGCCACGGTGCTGGGGCATTTTCCGCTCACCTTGGTTGCCGGTCCGGGCGCCGAAGCCCGCAACAGCATCGGCCTGGTGCTTGTAGGGGGCATGGCGATCGGGACGTTCTTCACGCTGTTCATGGTGCCCTCGATCTACATGCTCGCGGCCCGCGACCGTCGGGGTGGGGTCGGTATCGCGCGCGCCGAACCGAGCGACGCCGGTCTGCCGACGGTCGATGGCGACGCGGTCCCCCCGTCGCCCACTCCGGCTTGAGACGTTCGAGCGCCACGTCCATGCGTGGTCGACCCGGTTCGGTTGGTGGACGTCGCGGGACCCTTTACCTTCTCCCTATGCTGGTTGCGCCGCGGATCAGGCCCGGCTGCCCACGACTCGCGGCCGCTGCGCTCGCCGGGCTGACTTTTACCCCTGCCGTATCCCTCGGGGGCCCGGTGCGGTTCGAAGGGTCGGCCGCCGAGATGGCCGACCGGGGGGCTGGATGGCGGACCGTTCGAACCCACCGCGCCGACCTGACCGGCGACGGTCGCCCCGAAGAAGTCGTGATCCAAAGTGGGCGCCCAGGGCTGCGATTGTCGGTCCTCGCTCATCGCGGTGGCGATGCCGACGACGAAGACGCCTTTCGCGCTCTGCACCGGCAGATCATCGCCGCCGCTCGCCGGGTCGTTCGCCTCGACGTAGAGCCGGTGGCGGGCGCCCCGGCGCCCGACGTGATCGCCGTCTTCGAGGCGCCCTCCCCCGATGAGCGCGTGCTCAACGTTCGGGTGGTCGGCCAGGGCGCCACCGGCATGCGGAGTTTCCTCGAGAAGACTTACCTGGTATCCGCCTCGCCGCCCGCGTCCCGGTTCCGGTACGGAGACGAAGCGCCCCACTTCACCTTCGAGAATCTCGACGATCACGGCGACCTCGAGATCTTGTGGACGCTCGGACCGCAGACCCTCGAGGTGGATGGGCCCACGGGGCCGGTCGAGGTGGTCGTCGGGGCGCGTCAGCAGGTCTTGCGGTTCGACCGCCGGCAAGAGGTGTACGTCGAGGGCCGCGAGGAACGCTTTCGGGACTTCCTCCCGCCGAGAGTCCCTACGCAAGTCGAAGCGTCGCTCCAGGTCCCGAAAATCTGGGGCACGGCACAGGCCTTCTGGGGCGCCGACGGCGACCTGGAGTCTTCCTGGGCGCTGCCGGCGGCCCGCGCGGTCGGACAGACCCTAACCCTTCGATTTGGCCAGCGACCGGAGGTCGGTATGATTAGGGTCGTTCCCGGTTGTGCGAGCGGGGCCGACGAATGGGCGCGGAACTATCGGGTCGACCGATTTAGGGTCCAGCTGTCGAGCGGCCTGACCATGGATTTGCGGGCGGATGGGCGAGGCCCATGGCCCAGAGGCGTTCGAGGCCGCGGGGCTTTCGCCCTGGATGGCGGATTCGGCCGTCAACTCCTGGTCTTCCTGGACGGCCGGGTGCCCATCGACTGGGCAAGACTCGAAGTACTGTCCACCAAACCTCCCCGTCGCTCGCGAGGTCGCCGAGCGAAGGAAGCCTGCATCAGCGAAATCAGCCTTCACTAAACAAGCCGAGCCCCACGCAAGCGGAGTCGGGTAGGTCCGGCTTCGCCGTCCCGGACCCCGCAGTCC
This sequence comes from uncultured Myxococcales bacterium, assembly GCA_964519665.1. Taxonomy (GTDB): domain Bacteria; phylum Myxococcota; class Kuafuiibacteriia; order Kuafuiibacteriales; family Kuafuiibacteriaceae; genus JANQQN01. The sequence continues at coordinate 308 of CAZFIV010000111.1, read as the reverse complement.
AGCCAGCGCAGCGCGCAGCAAACGAAGCGAGCGGAGTCGGGTGGGTCCGGCTTCGCCGTCCCGGACCCCGCAGTCCAGCCAGCGCAGCGCGCAGCAAA
>CAZFIV010000111.1:0-110 GCA_964519665.1 uncultured Myxococcales bacterium | reverse complement strand
CGAAGCGAGCGGAGTCGGGTGGGTCCGGCTTCGCCGTCCCGGACCCCGCAGTCCGGCAAGCGAAGCGCGCAGCGAGCGCAGCGAGCGGAGGCGGGTGGGTCCGGCTTCGC
>CAZFIV010000110.1:0-25719 GCA_964519665.1 uncultured Myxococcales bacterium | reverse complement strand
TCGATGTACTTGGCGAGGTCGATGTACAGCTCGAAGTCCGGGTCGTACTGGGCGGCCATGCCCTTGCCGCGCTTGCGCGCGAACCGGATGTTGTCGAGCTTGGCCAGGAACATCACCGCGTCTTTCGCCTGGTTGAGCATGGCCCGGGTCGCCTTGCCGACCGGCTTCACCTTCACCTCGACCTTCATGTTGTCTTTGATGTTGGAGACCGCGCGCAGCTGCCGCACGGCGACCACGAACCGCTGCAAAATGGCGAACCGGGCCTCGATGTCGGGCTGCGGCTCGCGGCGGGGCTGCGGGTAACGGTCGCGCATCAACAGTTCGCTGCTGGGCGCCTCGTCGTACCACAGGCCGAGCTCGGTCATTGGTGGCAACAGCCGCGCCCACAGGGCCTCGGTCACGAACGGCATCACCGGGTGCAACAGGCGCAGCATGTCGGCGAGCACCGAGCCCATCACCCTCAGCGCGCCCCGGCGCACCTCGGCGTCGTCGCTGATGAGCCGGGTCTTCGATAGCTCGAGGGCCCACGAGCAGTAGTCGTCCCACACGAAGTGGTACTGGGTTTGGGCCATGGCCCCGAAGTCGAAGCCCCCGAGGGCCTTTCGGCTCTCGCGGATGACGGTGTCGAGTCGGGCCAGCAGCCACTGATCTTCGTCGGTCTCGTCGGCGATGGGGTCACCGTTCTCGCTGGCCTCCATCTCGGCGTCGAGGGCGGTGATCACCCGGCCGGCCGCGTTCCAGAGCTTGGTCACGAAGTTTCGGCCCTCGGTGAATCGACCCAGCGACAGCCGCACGTGCTCGCCTTCGGTGATGCTGTAGATCAGCGTCCACCGCATCGCGTCGGCCCCCACCGCTTCGAAGCCGTTGGGGTAGTTCTTCTCGATGCGGTTGAGCAGCGCCTTCATGTTGCTGGGGCGCGCGTCCATCACCGGCTTCTTGAGGTCGTCGACGGTGCCGCCCTGGATGATCACCAAGGGGTCGATGCCGTTGCCCTTCGACTTCGACATCGTCACGCCCTGCTCGTCGGCGATCGTCGAGTGCAGGTACACGTCTTGGTACGGCAGCTTGTTCTCGAAGCCGAGGCCCGCGAAGTTCATGCGGGCCACCCAGAAGAACAGAATGTCTTTGGCCGTCGACAAGACCGAGGTCGGATAATACCGCTTGAAGTCTTCGGTATGGTCGGGCCAGCCGAGGGTGCTCAACGGCCACAACCACGAGCTGAACCAGGTGTCGAGCACGTCTTCTTCCTGGCGCCAGTCGTGGGGGGCCGCGAGCACTTCGCTCGGCGGCTCCATGGCCACCAGGATCCGTCCGTCGGACTTGTGATACCAAGCGGGGATGCGGTGGCCCCACCAGATCTGCCGGCTGATGCACCAGTCGCGGATGTTGCTCAGCCAGTGAAAGTAGATCTTCTCCATCCGGGCCGGGTAGAACGAAAGGTGGCTTTCGGCGTCATCGGGCTTGTCCCAGCCGTCGTCGGTCTTGCGGTAGCCTGAGGCCTCCAGGGCCTTATCGGCGAGGGGCTCCATCTTCACGAACCACTGGTCGGATAGCCGGAACTCGATCGGCACCTTCGACCGGTAGCTGCGCCCGATGGCCAGAGTGTGGTCTTTGACCTCGTCGAGCAGGTCGAGCTCTTCGAGCTCGGCGAGCATCTTCTTTCGGGCCGCGTACCGGTCGAGGCCGCGGTACGGTTCGGGCACTACGTCGTTGAGCGAGGCGTCTTCGTTCATGACGTTGATCGCCTCGAGGTCGTGGCGCTGGCCCACCTCGAAGTCGTTCGGGTCGTGGGCGGGGGTGATCTTCACGACCCCGGTGCCCTTCTCGGGGTCGGCGTGCTCGTCGCCGACCACCGGAATCAACCGGCCTTGCAGCGGCAGTCGGATCGTGCGGCCGATGTGCTTGGCGAGCTCGGGGTGCTCGGGATGGATGGCCACCGCCGTGTCGCCGAACAGGGTCTCGGGGCGGGTGGTGGCCACCACCAGGTACGCGTCGGGGTCGTCTTCGAACGGGTACCGGATGTGGTACATCTTGCCTTTTTCGTCTTCCTTTTCGACCTCGTCGTCGGACAGGGCGGTGCGGTCGACCGGGCACCAGTTCACGATGCGCTGGCCTCGATAGATGAGGCCTTGCTCGAACAGGGTCACGAAGGCGTGGCGGACGGCCTTGTTGAGGCCTTCGTCCATGGTGAAGCGGGTGCGCGACCAGTCGCAGCTGCAGCCCATCTTGCGGAGCTGGTTCAGGATCTCGTCGCCGTACTCGTTGCGCCACTGCCAGATGCGCTGGATCATCTTGTCGCGGCCCAGCTCGCGGTAGTCGATGCCCTCGGCGTCGAGCTGCTTTTTCACCACCGTCTGGGTGGCGATGCCCGCGTGGTCGGTGCCCGGCACCCACAGAGCGTCGAACCCGTCCATGCGCTTTTGGCGGATGAGGACATCTTGCACCGTGTTGTTGAGCGCGTGCCCCATGTGCAGGCGGCCGGTGATGTTGGGGGGCGGAATGACGATGACGAAGGTCTCCGCGTCTTTTCGCGCCTCATCCTGGACGTCTCCGTCCGTTGACCAGGCGGTCCGGAACGCGTCGGCGTCGACCCACTGCTGGTAGATTTGCGGCTCGGCGTCTCGAAAATCGAATCGCTTGGGAAACTCTCGCGTATCGCCCACGTCGGGTGAGGTCCGACGATCGGGCGGTCAAGTCAAGGCGTGCCCTTCGGTGTTTTAAGCCGCAACATCGGTGACAAAAACGAGGTTTGACGGGGAATTCGCCACGCGGCCGGCCGACCGAAGAAGTGTGTCTTCAGCAACCGGACCGACCAACGCCGCGTCGACCTGGGCCGCCCTGGGCGTGCTCGGGGGCGGGGGCTTGTTGGTCGTCGGCTTCGCCCTGAGAGCCCTCGAGATGGGGGTGACCGCCGCCGCCGATTCGTTACCACTGGATCCCCTGGTATGGAGCGTCTTGATCGGCACGGCGGTGTTCGGTCTGCTCGGGTATCGAGCCGGTCGCGCCCACGAGCTCCTCCGGGCGGCGGCGACGGACTACGAAGCCCTGGCCGACGCTCGCGCCGAACGGCTGTCGTACGTGCAGCGGGTCACCCACGAGGAGGCCGCGGCCCGATTGCGGGTGCTGAACTTCATCAACGAGGGGGTGGCGACCTTCGACGCCGAGGGCCGGATCACGGACCGGTCGGCGGTGTTCAATCGCCTGATTCCTCACGCCGCCGCTTCCCCCTCGATCGACCGCCTGCTCGAGCGATGCGGGGCCGAGACCGAGACGGTGGAGATCGTCCGGCTGCTGCTGTGGAAGAACGCCTCGACGGCCCCGTTCGCCGCCACGACGGACATGTTGCCGAAGCGGTGGATGGTCGAGATCGGCAGTCGCACCCGGCACCTCGCGTTCTTCTACCGGCCGATCGAAACCGCGGACCGACGCCTCGCCCAGGTTCTGATGATCGTCGAAGACCAGACCGACCTCGCGCGCTCGAAGGCCGAGCACGACGCGACGCTCGAGCGGGTCGAACGCCTGAGCGCGGCGGCGACCGACCTCGAGGCGTACCTCGGCTTCGTCGAAGACGTGACCGAGCGCATCCGCATCGCCGACCGGATCCGGCGCACGCCCGACGGCTCGGCGGGCGCGGTGACCGCGACCCTCAACGCCCTGAAGAGCACCCTCGGCCTGTTCGCGTACCGAGAGGCGGCCGCGATCTGCCACCAGCTCGAGCAGGCGACCGCCCTCGGTGACCCCGTCGACGCGCTGTGGACGGACCTCCGCCGCACCTGGCGCATTCAGTCGACCGACATCGCCAAGACCCTCGGCCTCACCCTCGCTCGACTGGTGCCGGTGGCCCCCGAGCGGATCGCCGACCTGCGCCAGGCTCTCGGCCAGGGTGACCTCGCGGCGGCCCGCCAGGCCGCCCTCGAGCTGCGGTGCCATCCGCTGGCGCGGGTGACGGCTCGGTACAAGCGCTACGTCGAGGCCAAGAGCGAGCGCACGGGCAAGCAGGTTCGCTTCATCATCGCCAACGGGTCCGATGAGGTCGCCTATCACGAGGTGCAGCGGGTCGACGCGGCGCTGATCGCTCTGTTCGACAACGTCATCGAGCACGCAGCCCAGGTCCGGACTCCGGTGCGGCTGACCGTCCGCATGCTCCGGCGCGAAGACGGCGGGCAGCGGTGGACGGTCGAGGACGACGGCGCGGGCATCGACGCCGACCAGGTGGCCGCCCTCGCCGTGCAAGCGGGCCTTCGCTCGCCCCGTTGGGAGGAAGAGGCCGACCACCACGAGAAGCTGCAGCTGATCTTCGACCCGAACTGGGCCCGCCAGCAGGTCGGCGGTCGCGGGCTGTCGGTGGTGCGCGCCCGCATGCGGTCGCTCGGCGGCGACGTGCGGGTGTCGTCGGCGATCGACGCGGGCACCCTGTTCGAGCTTTGGATCCCCGGCCAAGCGTCGATGGACCTGTCGCGCTGGTCCGAGACCACGGAGACGGCCGAGTCGCCCGCCACCCTCAAGCCGCCGGCCAACGCCGCCGCTGAGGCCCGCGTAGAAGAGGAGCCCGACATCTTCGCCGAGGCGACCGAGATCCTGATCGAGGGCGAAGACTCGACCCTGGTCGAAGGCCAAGCCGTCGGCCTCGACGCCCTGGCCGCGATGGCGGCCAAGGACCAGGCCCTGAGGCAGGCCGCGAAGGTCGGCGATCTGATGGGCTCCCAAGACATTCGAACGGCCATGGTCGGCTCGGAAGGGGTTGAGGTCATCCCCCTACGGAAGCGAAAGACCCGGCCAGCCTTCGATGAACGCGCCTCGCCGGCCGACCTCGGCTTCGAATCGATGGACGCCTCCGCGTTGGCCATCGACGCCGACGACGGCCCGTGATCACAACGTTAACGGCGTCTGGCGACGCCTTCGAAGGTTCACTGGACCGCGCCCGGCGCGCAGGGGCACGAGCCAGGGAGCCTTCGTAGGCGTCTGGTGCCCACGCGCTGCGCGAAAATGGCGCTTCCGTCGAGACCGCCCCCAAGGCCGACTCGACGCGCCCGTGACCACCTGGTCGGGCTCGTCGACGAGGCCGGGCAACACGCCGAGCGTGCCCGATATGGTGGAGCTGATCTTAGAGTCGGCGCTCCACCTCGGCCTGGGCCGCGGCGGCGGGCTACTTGTACAGCGACCGGAACGCGTCTTCGAGGGCCTTGGCTTCCTCGGTCTCGCCGGCCGCTTTCAGGTGCTCTTGCAGCTCGCGCAGCTTCTTCTCGAGCTTCGGCCCCATCGACTTGAGCTTCTCGGACGAGCGGTCGTCTTGGGCGATGTCGCGAAGGTCGTTGAGAAACGCTTGACCCTCTTCGGTGTGGACGTCATCGGCGGCATCGGCGATCACTTGGCGTGCGCTGTCGTACACCGACCGGGCGGCCTTCTTGACCGCCTCGACGGCCATTTCAGCGCTGGTATAGCCCCGCAGCTCGGTTCCGCTCTTCAGCACCGTGCCTTCGCCGGGGTTGTCCAGCACGACCGCTCGCTGGCCGCCGCCGAAGAAGCTCGGTTGCTGAAGGTGGAATATCGCCGACGCCCGCAACGTCGGCTCGCGGGCGGTGATGCGCAGGTACACTACGGTGCGCGCCTGCTCGACGGCGACGCGGGTCACCTCGCCGATCGACTGTTCTTTGTACAGGACGGGGTCGCCCGGTCGAAAGCCCTCGGCGGACGGAAAGCCGACCGAGACATTCGTCGATCCGAACCCGCCCAACCCGACGCAGCCAACCAAGAACAACGGCACAACGCTGACAGCTCTCATCACCCGCACCGTTCACCGCTGCGCGACTCGAAGCAAGTCCGATGGGCGCTCCGCCCGGAACGCATCGGGTCCGAGGGAGGCGTTTTCGGTTCACGGTTCGTCCATCCGCACGTTGCCAAGCTGTTGAATGCGTATCCTGTACGAGGTCTCGGATCTGGAGAAACTGGGGGTCGGCGCATCAGGCGCCCAAGGAGATCGACCTCGCCATGACCCAGCCATCAGAGTTCTTCACCCGCCGGCAGGCGATTCGGGGCGGATTGACCGCTCTCGCCATCGGCCCATCGCTGCTGTCGATGACCCGACCCCTTCACGCCCAAGCTGCGGCGTCGAGCATCGGGGCCTTGGGCGGCCCCGACGACAACGGCGTTCGCCTTCCCGAGGGCTTCACGTCCCGGGTCGTCGCCAGCGCCGGCCTGCGGGTTCGTCGCAGCTGGTGGCAGGCCACAGGATACAAATGGCACATCTACCCGGACGGGGGGGCGACCTTCCCGACCTCCGACGGAGGCTGGGTCTACGTGTCGAACAGCGAATCGCCGTCGTTCCTCGGCGGCGGCGTCGGCGCGATCCGCTTCGATTCGGGCGGCAACATCCAGGACGCGTACCGCATCCTCGGTGGCACCAACATCAACTGCGCCGGTGGGCCGACCCCCTGGGGCACCTGGCTGTCGTGCGAAGAGATCGACTTTGGTCGTGTTTACGAGTGCGACCCGATGGGGCGATCGTCGGGCGTCGTCCGGCCCGCCCTCGGCTTCTTCAAGCATGAGGCGGCCGCGGTCGACCCCGACTCGAACATCATCTACATGACCGAAGACGACCCCGAAGGCCGATTCTATCGCTTCGTGCCGTCCGACCCGGACGCCCCCGGGCGCCCGAGTCTCGAGGCTGGCCAGCTCGAGGTCGCCACCGTCGAAAACGGCACCGGCGCGGTCACCTGGACGCCGGTTCCCAATCCGAACCCCACTCTGTTTCAGACCCCCACCCGTCGCCAGATCGCGACCAGCACGGTGTTCGATGGGGGCGAAGGCATCTGGTACTCGGACCGCAAGGTGTATTTCACCACCAAGGGCGACAATCGGGTGTGGTGCTTGTTCCTAGACACCCAGGAGCTGACGATCATCTACGACGCGGCCACCGCTGCCAACCCCATCCTGACCGGCGTCGACAACGTCACCGTCTCGGACTCGGGCAGTATCCTGGTGGCCGAAGACGGCGGTGATATGCAGATCGTGGTCATCGACCAGAACGGCGACGTCGCGCCTCTGCTTCAGGTCGTTAACCAAGATGATTCGGAGATCACCGGGCCGGCCTTCAGCCCTGACGGCACCCGGCTGTACTTCAGCTCGCAGCGGGGGAGTCGATTGTTCAACAACGGGCGAGGTCTAGGGATTACGTACGAGATCCGCGGTCCGTTCCCGCAGCTGCTCGGATGACGCGGCTATAAAGCGAAGATGAACCCCGCGACCGACCGCAGGTGGCTGCTCACGATCGTCGCATCTTCGATGGTGGGGTCATTCGGGAATCGGTTGCGGGTGCCTTGCCCGCTCAAGGACAACTGACGATACTGATAGTTCAGGTCGACCGATACGCCAAACGACGGACTGACCCAGTACCGGACCCCGCCGCCGAAGCGCAGAACGAAGCCCGGGCTCGGCGAACCGGTGTTGGTCGGCTCTTCGCGGTAACTCACGATAGCTCCCGCCCGGATGTCGGCCTCGACCGCCAACGATTCGGTCCACAGAAAACGCCCCCGCACTCCAGCGACGACGTCGACGGCGTCGTGGTCGAGCACGATCGATTCGGGGCCGTCGTCGTCGACGCGAAGCGACGAATAATCCACGCCGACCTGCGGAAAGAGGGTGAGCCGGCTCTGTTGCCCGAACCGGGCGACATCGAGGGCGTAGAACACGTGCCCACCCATTGAAAAGAAGGTGCCTTCGAGGTCTTGGGCTTGGACCGGGAGCGCCTCGTCGACTTCAAAACCGGAGGGCGTCAATCCGAACTCGACGCGCACCCCAAGCCTGATCGGGCGCCACAGGTATCGGGCGGCGATGTCGACCCGAGTCCGGGGGCCGATGTCGTACCCGAGACTGGTGTCGTCGCCGCCCACCCGCACTCGGTACGCCGTGGTCAGCTCGCTGCCGGCGGCCAGGGTCAACCGGAAAGCCCGCGCCTCGCCGCGCCCTCGCTCATCGAGGGGCGCCGCCGCCTCTTGGACGGTGGTCTCGCGCCACCCTGGCTCGGACTCCGTCGCGGCGGGCGCGGGGTCGAGGAGGGTGGAAGAGCCGGCCGGCGCCTCTTCAAAATCACGGGCCATCGAGTTGGGCGCGTCGGATTGCTCGGTTGCGGCCAGCGCCGAATCAACCGGGTCGAGGTAGTCCTCGATCGCTTTGGCGATGCGGAGCGCTAAGGCCTGTCCCACGCGCTCGGCTTGTTCGGCTCGCTGGTAACGAAGGCCCAGTCGCTTGACCTCGGCTCCCCCGACGTCATTCACGATCACCTGCACGAGGAACCGGCCCTCCCGGCTCCTGACCCGTAGGCGCACCAGGAACCGGGCTCTCGCGGCCTCCGCCGCGGCGAGGTCGGTCATCTTCAGGCCTGCGCTCTCCGCTTGGCGGCGATATCGTCGCCCGGCCGCGACCCCGAACCCTTCGCCCTGAAGGCCGTTCGCGACCCCCTTCGTCAGCGCTACCGGCTCGGCTTCTCGCGGGCCCGTCGCCGTCGCGACCGCGACTCGGTCCGACGGCGCTGGCGACTGGGCGAGGGCCATGCTCGGCGCGGCGACCCATACGAGCACCAGCACGAACAGCAGCGGTCGAAAAGGAACGAATGGACCCACCAAAACGCCGTCGACCCTACGGGTTGGCGTCGCCGGGTCAACGCCCCATTACCCGAGCGAAAGGGAAGGCCGTATTTCGGAACAGAGTAGTGTATACCACAGCGGTCCCGCCATGCGTGCCAAGCTGCAGATTCTGGCCACGATGACCGTCGGCGGGTTAACGGTGGGCTGTCCGGGCCTCTCCAGCCTCCTGGAAGCCAGCCGCCGGACCCTCGACCTGAAGGCTCCACAGATCGATGCGCCCCTCACGTTCGAACGGCACGGTGTTCGCTTTTCGTACCCGAACGATTGGAGCATTCAGGAACAGAGCGATGGGTCGCCGGGCGGCCGAAGGTACATCGGGGTCGATATTCCGAGCAGCAAGAGCGGCATCATCCACATCGAAGTGCTCGTCCGTGACGATCGAACCGTAGACCTCGACTACCAGATGAACGTCGATACGGAGTATTTTGAAGGGCTCGTGGCGCGCAACGAGTGGAGTCATCTCGACCCCGTGCCCCCCGCCTACGGGTCAGGCTATGGGCCGACGCTCCGGCTGAAAGCGAAGCAAGACGAAGTCCTCTACCGGCGGATCTCGTATGCGGACCGCGAGGGACGCCGTCGGATCCACACGATGTCGAACGGTATATATACCGACCGAATGGTGTTCGATAAATTTGCGATCCCGTCCCCCGAGGGGTCGTGGTTCTGTCGCTTTGGTATCGCGCCGACGAGCAGGCCACGTTTCAGGCGGGCATCGACCTCGTGTTGGACACCCTGTACGTCGATCTGCGCCCGTAGGTCCGGTCGACCCGAGCGGCTGCACCGGCCGTGGGCTCAGTCGGTCTGAGCCCGCAGGCCGTTCCACAGGCGGTCGAGAGAGCGTTGGTAGAGGCTCCGAAACCGAACGGACCCGACGACCCGGACTTAGCGGAGCCGGAGCTCGACCAGCACCGGTAGATGGTCGCTGGCGCCGTCGACCTCTCGAAGAACCTCGGCCGAGACCACTTCGAAGGTCTCGCTGGCGAACAGGTAATCCAGCTTGCGGTTGGGCGCATGGGCGGGAAAGGTGAACCACGCCGTCGGCGTGGAGGTGAACGTGGCGGCCGCAAGTGTGTCGGTGACGGGATTGGCGCTGCGCAGAATCGCGATCGTCTCGTCGGAGCGATGGTCGGTGTCGGGCTCGTCGGGGTAGCCGTGCCGAACCGGGGACTCCGGGGGGACGGAGTTCAGGTCGCCGCCAAAGATGACGTGAGCGTCGGTGAGCTGATCGAGCACGTCACGCACCCGCGACGCTTGATTGAATCGGTTGGCCGCATCGAACGCTTCGAGATGCGCGTTGACGACGCGAATCGGGCCTTCGGGGTGCTCGACCTCGACCTGATGGACGTACCGGAACAGATAGAACAGGTTGTACCACCATGGATTGTCGGTCGGTTTGGGGAGCAGCTCGACCTCGTGCTTGCGCAAGGGGTAGCGGCTCAAGATCGCACCGCCCGAGTGCATGTGGCCGAAGTGATTCGCGGGTGGCCAGTACGGAAACGGCACGTAGTGGGCCGTCCAGCTCTCGGCCGGAGCGACGTACGACAAGCCAGCCTGACGAGCGAGTCGCTCCGCCTGATTCATGCCGTGACTTCGAGCGCTGTCGAAGTCGACCTCCTGCAGCAGAACGATGTCGGGCTTGTGGGCGGCCAGGAGGCGGCCCATCGTGTCGAGGTTGCGTTCGAAGTGGGCGAGCGGCCGAGCTTCGCCGGAACCCTCGCTTCCCCATCCGTAGGCCCAGGCGATGTTCCACACCAAGACCTTGAGGTGCTGAGGGTCGTCGGGCCGACGGGGGTCCGCCCCGGGGGGGCTGGGCAGCTCCACGATCGAACCTTCGAACGTGCGCGGAGACTGGACGCCGCCGGCCATCCAGAGAACGACGAGCGTCAGCAGGATGACCAGGCCGGCGATGATGAGGAACACTCGGCGCAGGAACTTCAAGGCGACCGACCCTGACCGACCCTAAAATCAACCCGGAGGCCAGGCGAGTGAGCGGCCGCCGAGAAGGTGCAGGTGGATGTGAAAGACGCTCTGGCCGGCGTCTTTGCCGTTGTTGAACACGAGCCGATAGCCGTTGGTGAGGCCCTGCTCCTTGGCGATCTTGCGGGCTACGACGATCAAATGCCCGACCACCCCGTCATCCTCGTCTTCCAGGTTCTCGATCATGTCGATCGGCTTTTTGGGAACGACGAGGATGTGGGTCGGCGCGGCCGGGTTGATGTCGCGAAATGCGAGGGACCGGTCGTCTTCGTAGACGATGTCGGCCGGGATTTCGCGGTCGATGATCTTGGCGAAGATCGTCTTTTCGCTCATGCCCTTGGGCATGCCACGGCGCCGTGGCCCCGTCTAGCAGCAAGACGATGTCGGCGAAGCCGGGCTCGCTACAGGGCCCAGGCCGACGCGAGCACCCGTTCGGCTTCCGCGGATTGCGCTTTCATCGACCGCGCGAGCGCGAGCTGGCTTTTGGCGCGTACCAGGTTGTGGGCGGACCGGCTCGGAAAGCGGTTCTCGTCCCACCCGAAGTAGCAGTCCAGAAGTGCGTCGGCCGCGAACCGAGATGCAAGCTCGACGGCGATCGTTCGGGCGCCGATGAACAAGCTGCCACGTTCGTCATCGGTCAGCCAGTTGCCGACCGAGCTCGCGTATCCCCGGACGGCGGCCTCGAACAGCTCGAGGTCGAAGCGGGCCGCGGTGTCGTCTTCGCCACCCGGATTGCACCACGAGCGGATCGCGTCGCCCATTTCGAGGGGAAGCGCCATTCGGGCCAGGGTGTCGAGGTCGATCATGCAGCGGCCGCGACCGTCGGCGGTAAACACCATATTGGCGATCTTCGGGTCCCCGTGAACCACGCGCTCCGGCGTTTTGGGGAGCCGAGGTAAGACGAGGGCCTCTTGGAGAATCGCGTGACCGACCGGCGCGACCTCGTCGTATTCGGGCTTCACCCGTTGATCGCGGAGCGCGGCTTCGAGCTTGCGGAGGTGCTTGGGCGTATCGTGCACGCCGAGGCGGCGGGCCTGAAAGTCGTGCTCGAGGTCGCGAAGCGCCGAGTGAAAGCGACCCAGCAGGGCCCCGGCTTCGCGCACGAGAGGGGGCTCGGTCACCCGCCCGTGCACGTCGCCGTCGACCCAGGTCAGCACCCGCCAGGCGCTGTCGTCGTGCATGACCCACAGCCGACCGTCGGTCGCCGGCACCAGGTTCGGAGTCGGCAGGCCGCAGCGCTCCAGGTGTCGAGTGACCGCGTGAATGTCGTTGTGCACCACCGGATCAAAGATGCGATTGAGTCGCTGCAGGGCGAACCGGTTCGTGTTGGGGCGGGTCACCCGCCAGGTTTCGTTGATCAGCCCGACCTTTATCGGGCTGATCTCGGCGTCTTCCAAGCCCCAAAACGGGAGTAGCTGGTCCGCGGTCACCACAGTTCCTTTCCCATAAAGTTGAGGATTCGAGTGTAAAGAAGCTCTCGGATCTCTGGGTCTGAAACCTGATGAGTCAGCCCCACGAGGGGCAGCAGCTCGAACGACCGGTTCGCTCGAAACAGATGGTCGGCCAGCAGGAGCGTGTGCGCGAAATACACGTTGTCGTCGGCGATGCCGTGCACCAGCATCAGCGGCACCTTCAGGTCGTCGGCGTACGTCAGCAGGTTGGCCTGCCGATACGCCTCGGTCTCTTCTTGCGGAAGGCCCAGGTAGCGCTCGGTGTAGTGCGTGTCGTAATACGTCCAGTCGACGACCGGGGCCCCGGCGACCGCGACCTTGAACAGGTCGGGACGCTTGAGGGCCGCCAATCCGGCCATGTAGCCGCCGTAGGACCACCCGTAGATGCCGACGCGGTCAAGGTCGAGCTCCGGGTAATTTTCGGCGAGGGCGGTAAGGCCGGCCACCTGATCGTCGAGCGGCAGGTCGCCGAAGCGGAGCCGGAGCGCGCGCTCGTGGTCGCGACCCCGGCGAGGCGTCCCGCGACCGTCGAGGCTCACGATGATGAAGCCGTGGTCGGCCATCCACTGGTGAAGCAGGTAGTTGTGGCCGATCGCCTTCACCAGCTGTACGCCCGGCCCGCCGTAGACGTACAGAATGACCGGATACTTCTTCGTCGAGTCGAACTTCTGAGGCCGGATGATCGCCGCGTGGAAGCCGCCCGCCTTGTCGGGCGACACGAGGTCGACCTGCGGGAACCGTTTGGGTTTGGACCCCTCATCGGGCACCGCGAAGCCAACGCCGAGGCCCTCGGTCTTCAGGGGGGCGGTCTGGTCGACCGCGACCACGCTCGATTGAGGAAGGCTGTCGAGCGACGCGCGGGACACCACGAACCGGGCGCCGTCCGGACTGAACACGGCGTGATGGTGCCCGCCGTCGGGGCTGACGCGCTCAGGGGCGGTCGTTCCATCGAGCGGAGCGCGCCAGATGTGCATCTCGGTCGGGTTGGGGCCCCCTGAGAACCACACCCAGCCCGCCTTCTCGTCGACGAACAAGAGGGCGTGAAAGCCGGCGTCGGGGGGCACGACGGTGACCCGTTGCTTGAGGCCGGCCTTCACCCGCCGGGGTGTGTTGCGGTACAGGGCCCAGGCCCCCTCGCTTTCGCTGGCCCACAGGTAGCTTCCGTCTTCGAGCCACCAGGGGGTCGAGTCGTGAATGTTCAACCAGGCCGCGTCCTGCTCACCGTGCAGCTTGGTGGTCGCGCCGGTCCGGGGATCGATCCGCACGTAGACTTGCGCTCGTTGGTCGCGGGCCTGCAACAGGACGGTCGGCCCCGCCAATTGCGACCACTCGGCCTTGGCGACGTACGTCCAGGCCCGACGGTTCCAGCGCACTTCGGCCCGGCCGCGTCCGGATATCCGGATCACGTACAGGCGCACTTCGGCGTTAGGGTGACCGGCGCGGGGGTACGGAAAGATCGACGCCGCCTTCTCGGGGGCCGAAGCATCGGCGATGGTGAACCGGTCGAGCATCGACTGGTCGGTGCTCTGGTACAGGATCCGTCGACTGTCCGGTGACCACCAAAAGCCCTCGTGGCGACTCATTTCTTCCTGAGCCACGAACTCGGCCAACCCGTTGGGCTTGCTAGCGGTGCCGCCCCGAGTGAGTCGGGTCACCGAAACTTTGAAACCCCGCTTGCCGGGGCGGCCGAGTCGGGCCACGTACAGGTCGTAGTCGAGCACAAACGCGATTTTCTGGCCGTCAGGTGATAGCTGGGGGTGGGCGAGCTCGCCGTCGGGAAGCAGAACCCGGGCGGTCGTTCCGTTCGTCAGGTCGTGTAAGAAGACTTGCCCCGAAGTGCTGAGCAGGACCGCTTTCCCGTCTTCGGAGAGCTGATAGCCCGACAAGCCGGCGGTCTTGATGCGCTTTCGTTCTCGGGCAGCTTTTTCGGCCTCCGTCTCCTGGGTGTGGCCGCCGAGGAGGGTCTCCGCGGTCGCGATGAGCCGCTCCGTTCGGGTCGCCACATCGAGCGCGTACAGCTTTGTGTTTCGGTCGCGGCGGCCGCTTCGGAGGTACAACAAGGTCTGACCGTCGGGCGTAAATTGAAACGAATGTGGACGGCCGAGGGTGTGGTTGAGGGTCACAGACAGTTCCTTCAGGACATTGGGGGGCGGCCGCTGCGGGGCCTCGGCACGAACCGTGCTCGCCAACAAGGAGCCCGCGAGGATCGTCCCGAGAACCCCGACGCTGAGACCAACGATCCGCCATCGAAGCCTCGGCGGATCGAGGCGCCGGGTGTTCTTGTCAGACATGTAGGGATCCGAATCAGGAAACGCTGGCAAAGCAAAGCCAGTTGAAAACAGCGCGGTCTCTTCCTTGACTTTTGGCCTGCAGAAGGGCTGCGTCGGCCCGGACGAGGAGGTCTCGCGCCTCTTCGCGCGGGCCGAGGACCGCGCCGCCCACGCTGGCGGTGATGGTGACCGGCGCCGCCTCGGTGTCGAAGGGCATCGCGCGGACCGTCTCGAGCACCCGGTCGGCGACCCGCTCGGCCCCCGCGCGACCGGTGCACGGCAGGACCGCGACGAAGGCTTGTCCGGCGTAGCGGGCCAGGATGTCGACCTCGCGCAGGGCTCCGTGGATCCGGTGAGCCGCGGCCGCGAGGACCGTGTCCCCCACGCCGTGGCCGTGCTGAGCGTTGAGGGCGGTAAACCGGTCGAGGTCGATCATCAGGACCGACAGGGACTGTCCGTACCGATGCGAGCGGTCGACTTCCTCGCGCAGCCGCTCCGAAAGGTGCTGCCGGTTGTGCAGGCCGGTCAGAGGGTCGGTCAGCGCCAGCCGGTACAAGCGCGCGTTGTCGAGGGCTCCGGCCGCCGAGGTCGCCATGAAGTCCAAATGGGCGCGCTGATCTTCGCCGAAGCGCCCCGGGGCCTCGTGCCCGGCGCAGAGGACCCCGATCGTGCGGTTGCGCACGTTCAACGGCACCGCGACCATCGAGCGAGCTGGTCGCGACGGAGAGATCAAGGGCAGGAACCGGTCGTCGGTCGCGGTGTCGTCGATGACGGTCGCTTCGCCATGGTCGACGACCCAGCCCGCGACCCCTTCGTCAGGCCGAAAATCGAGCTGTTGGGCTTGCGCGTCGGTGAGACCGTAGGTAGCGCTCAAGACAAGCCGGCGGCGATCGTCGTCGAGCAACATCAAGACCACCGAATCCGCCCCGGCGATGCGGGCGGCCTCGGTGACCACCGTATCGAGAAGGGCTTCGGTCTCGGCGCCCCCATCGAGCACTTGATGCAGCTCGGACAGGCTCCGCACGAACAGCTCGATCTCCGCGGTTTCCGCCCCCATGACCGCTGAGTATAACCTGGACCTCGCCGTCCCGGCAGTATCGGGCGCCTCGGTGAACCAAAAACTCTATCGATCTCCGTAAGTTCTCGTGGACTGAAGTCAATTCTCGATGACGCATTGAGTCGAGGCGGGTGTCCCCATGAGTTCTTGCGCTCAGGCGGTTGGGAATTCTATGACCCCTCCGTGGATGCCCCCGCACTAGCCGCCTACCTCAAGACCCGCCTGCGAGACGCCGAGGGCGATTGGCAGCGCCTTGTCGAGGCCATGTACCGTCATCTGGTCGACCAGCCGTTCGAGCAGATCGTCGACCGACAGCGGGTCCGGACGTTGGCGGGTAGCTATCTGAATGCGCGCCGGATGGAGGATCTGGTGCGGGTGGCGGTCACCGCGGCGGTCCGACCGGCGGTCGAAGAGGCCCGGGTCGACGCCGAGCCGATCGGTCGGTGGGTGCCCGAAGAAGCGCAAAAGGCGCTGGAGGACTTCGCGGCGGAAGAAGGTCTGGTCGATGGCGCATGGGTCGAACAACTGTTCGCGCAGGAGGCCGCCGAAGAGCTCCTGGCGGAGACGCTCTACCAAGCGCTCAAGGACTTCTCGACCCTGGTGCCCCGGGTGCTTCAGAACATCCTCCCGTCCGGCCTCGGCCGGTTGGCAGGGTTTGCGGCCACCGCGGGCGGGAAAATGTTCGACGAGGTCGAGCGGGTCCTCGACGGCGAGATCCGGCGATTCCTCGAGAAGGGCACCCGCAAGGCGCTCGACCAGGCGGCGGCCTTCGCGGCCCAGAACCTCGATAGCCCGACCGCGCGCGAGGGGCGCCGCAACATGGTTCGGTTCGCGCTGCAGAAGACCGGGCAGTTCCATGTCGAACGGTTGACCGACGATCGGATCGCCCGGCTGGAAGCCATCGCCCGCACGACGCTGGTCCACATCGCGGAGCGGGACGAGACGTCCGCGGTCGTCGACCGCCTGGTCGAGCAGGTCTATTCCGTTCATCAGGGGCGCACCTTGAAAGAGGTCCTGGCGGTCGTAGGGGTCGAGAGCGATCCGGCCTTTGACGATTGGGCGCGGGCTACTTGGCCGGTCCTCTCGGCCGCCGTCGAGACGCCGGAAGTCCAGGCCTGGATCGACGACCTCGCCGCCGGCTTCTTCGCCTCGGCTCCCAACCCATGACGAACCGCTAAACCGATCATCGCTCGCCGGTGCGAGACGGATCGGCGCTGCGGGTCTTCAGGCCGGCGCCGGTTCGCCGTACCCTCCCGCCGACCCACGGCAGAACTTTTGACGCCGTGGTTCGTTGGAGAGGGCGAGGTGGTTCATGACATGGCGTAGGGCCCTATGGGGGCTGTTTATTCTCATCGCGCTGGGGGTCGGGTGGAGCGTGGCCGCGAGCACCTGCTGGTCGGCGCGCTTTTGGTACGGCGTCCATCTGAACGAGTGCCCGGTGGGCCGGATGCAGCCGGAGCTGCTGGTCAACGCATACGGGCTGCGACGGGGTTCTCCCGGCCAAATCTATCTGACGCCCCAGGCCGTTTATACGTACGGCTGGTCGAGCGGCTACCAGTCGACGGCCATTCATCGGGGCGATGCGCAAGTCGTCCTTCAAACCGGATCCAGCACCATCGCGCTCGCCCCGAAGGACGGCTGGGACCGTGACGACGACGGCGGCTTGTCCGGCGCCATCACCTTGCCCGCGGACCTGCCCGACGGCCGGCACCGATTGGTGGCCGAGGTCGATACGCCGGTCGGTCCGGCGCGAGCGACGCTCTCGGTGCCGGTGTTCGCGCCGGCCCGGATCCTGGTGATGACCGACCGCCCTCTGTACGAAGCGGGCAACACGGTTCAGTTCCGGGCGGTGGTGCTGCGAGCGAAAGACCAAGCGCCCCTCGATGGTCGGCCGGGGGACTGGGTGCTCCTGAATCCCGAGGGCGTCACGGTTTACGAAGACTCGGTTGCGGCGGGGGACTACGGCGTCGTGGCCGGCGACTTCCCGCTCGATGCCTCGGCTCCCAGCGGGGTCTGGACCTTGCGATGGCAGTCCGGCGAAGACTTCGGTGCGACGACCTTCCGGGTCGAGCCCTTTCAATTACCTCGGTTTACGGTCGAAGCAACGCCGTCGGAGCCTCTCTACGGAGCCAACGATAAACCCGTGGTGAGGGGCACGGTGCGCTACACGTCGGGGGCGCCGGTCGCCGAGGCCGACCTCGAGCTCCAATGGCGGGTGGTGGGGGCATGGCCGGCGCCGCCTTCGTGGACCCGGGGCGGGTTGCCCAAGCGAGCCAAGACCGACGCTCGGGGGCAGTTCGAGGTCAAGCTTCCGACGATCCCGACCGATCTGCGGGGAGAAGTGACCCTCTTCGCCGGCGTTAGCGCGACCGACGCGACCGGGGATCGCGTGACCGGCAGCGCGTTCGTGCGGCTGTCGGAAGACAAGATTCGGGTCTCGACGGTGACCGAGCTCGCCGACGGTCTGGTCGAAGGCTTCAACAATCGACTGTATCTGCGGGCGAGCCGGCCGTTTGGCGGGCCCCTTCCGAACACTTCGTTGCGGGTCACCCGCGCGTGGGATCCGACCGACAAAGGGCAGGTGGTCAAGACCGACGTCGACGGGGTCGCAGCCCTTCAGATCGATCCGGGGCCGGCGGTCACCGTCGTCGAGCCCGGCATGCCGGTTCGACCCCCTCAGCCGCCGCCCCCGGTGAAGCGGGTAGGGCTCGTCGACTACCTGCGCGACCGGGGGCCCGCGCTGGCGGACCAATCGGTCCTCGACAAGGCTCAGCTCGAGCCGTGCGCCGTCTTCGCGGTCGGTTCGCAGCGGATACGGACGGTCGTGCGGGTGGCGTCGAACGGCACGGTGTCCGGCCTATCGTCCGGTTCGAGCGACCTCGAACAGTGTGCACAGCAGGCGCTTCGTCGCCTCAAATTCCCCCGGGGACGCGAGCGCCTGTTCGAGATGTCTCATGTCTTCACGTGGTCGGGACCGGTGGTCGGCGTGTCGGTGGAAGGCCCCGACCGATTTCCCGACGCGTTCGACCGGCGGCTGAGCGAACTCGCGGTCCGGGCGCGCACGTGTCTTCCGCGCCGGGTCCGCGGGGGGCGGCTCGGACAGCTGCTCGCTTGGTCGGTCGACGCTCGCGGTCGGCTTCAGCTCCGAACGGTGCCCGAGCCGCGCCGCGGAGCCCGCCAGCCGGTCGAGCTGACCGCGTGCATCCTCAAGACCCTGGCGACCGCCGAAGACACGACGCTCGAGCAGCTGGGCGTCGACGCGCCCTACACGCCTGGGTTCGGCTTGATCCGGGCATCGGTCACTCGGGGGGCGGGGCAACGAACGCGACGCCGGCAAAACAAGACCTATCTCGGCTACGAGCTGAAGGTCGAAGCGTTCGTGGACGACGAGGAGATCGGGGAGACGAAGGTCCGCTTGCGGCCGGGCGCGATCCCCAATCTTCGGTTGCGCGCATCGCCGGTGGTGGCCAAGCCCGGCGAAACGGTCGAGGTCAAAGTGCTGCGAGGGCCCCAATTCCAGGGTGAGCTGCCCAAGAAGCTGGTGCTGGTCAACGAGGGCCTCAACATCGAAGCCGACCTCGACGCCGATACCCGGGTCGCTCGGTTCACGCTGCCCGAGGACCGGGTCGGATGGTACGAGGTCCAGCTGTACGGTGCGCGAGCGGCAGTGTTCGTGCCCGAGCAGCGTACGTTGGCCGTCGACATCGCGCCGGAGCAGCCGGCCTACCGGCCCGGAGAGAAGGCGCGCCTGAGAATCGAGACGCTGGCCAACGGAACGGGCGTTCCGGCGATGGTCGGACTGTTCGGGGTCGACGAGACGCTGGGCCAGTTGGCGACGCTCCCGGGGCCTGCGGTCTGGTCGAGCCTGCTGCCGGTCCCCACGATGTCGCAGCCGGCGTTCGGAGCCCTCGATGCGATCGCGCTGGCGAGCGGACGGGTCAGGGGGGACGCGGCCCTCGAGGCGACGGTGCTGAGGGTGACGCAGGTGCCCGCCGCCGCCGACCTCGACCGCCCGGTCAGTGTTTCGGTTCAGCAGAGGTTCGACCCGAGCATCCCTCTGACCGACAGCTTCTACAGCCTCCTGGTTCGTTTGAATGATCGGGTTCGCGAGTGGGATTCGGAGGCGCCGGAGGGCACCTACATGACGCCGGCCACGATGGCCCAGCTCTGGGACGACGTGCTCGACGCGGCGCCGGACGAAGAGCGGCTCGATCCGTTCGGTCGCCGGATGCGTCTTCGCATCCTCCCGAATGACCTGCTGGCCCTGGTCGACCCTCGGGTCGTGGTGACCAACGGTACGCGCCTGCCGGAAGACGTCGAAAACTGGACTCGCTGGGTTCGGAGGAACCAACCGTGAAACAGCTTCCATTCGTTGTATTCGCTTGTACGAGCCTAGCCGGATGTATGATGGCGGCCCCCGAGTCCGAACCGGTGGCTCAGCCCATGGAGGCGGAAGCCGACCGGGCCTACGACGGTCTTGCCGCCATCGACTCCATGCAGTCCGCGGCCCCGGCCAAGCCGGCGCCGCGCATGGAAAAGAGACTCTCGGCCGGTCGCGCTCGAGGGGGCGGCGATACCAAGGCCATGATGATGGTCCTCCCTGAGTCCAAGAGGAGCACGGCGTCGGTCGACGAGGAACCGCTGGCCGATGGCCCGGGCGGCGGGGGCATCGCGCCGGCGGGCGCGCCGACGCGGGCGTGGTTCCCGGAGACCTTCCTGTTCGAACCGTCCGTGATGACCGACGACCATGGTAGGGCAGAGCTGGCCGTCCGCGTGCCCGACCGGTTGACGACCTGGCGTGTCTTAGCGCTCGCCCATGACCGGGCGGGCGGACGCGGGGGGGCGGTGACCACCTTCGATAGCACTCTGCCTACCTATATCGACCCCGTCTTGCCCGATGCGCTGATCGCGGGCGACACCGTCGAGCTGCCGGTTCTGGTGGTCAACACGACTTCGGAGCGGCAGGCCGGGACTTTGACGGTAGAGGCCTCAGGTTCGGCGGAGCTCCGGGTGTCGCGCAAGGTCGTGCTCGAGCCGCAGAGGAACGCCCTAGAGTACGTGCGGGTCGTCGCCGAGCGACCGGGCGTCATCGACCTCACCTTTTCGCTGCGCGGGTCCGACCGACTGCGGAAGTCGATCCGAGTGGTCGCGCCGGGCCAGCCGAAAGAGAAGCTCAAGACCGGAGCGCTGGCCGCGGATCTGGCCTTCCAGCTTCCGCTCGAGGCCGACGCCCGGCCCGAAAGCGTGGAGGTCGGCTTGACGGTGTTCCCAGGTGCGTTGGCGCTCGTGCGAAACGAGCTCTTGACCGCGGCCGACCGCGGGGGCCTCGCGGATACGGTATACGCGCTCAACCTGGCCGGCCGGGCGCCCGACCTGCTCGAGCGTTTGGGGGGCGAGTCCGACCCCGCGTTTCTGCGGCGGATACGACTGCAGGCGGGGCAGCGAATCTTGCGGTCGGCCCGGGTGCCACAGCCGGAGGTCGCGCTGATGATCGCCCATGGCGCCGGCGTTCATCAAGACGACGTCCTCTTGTCGCGGCTCGCCGATCGGCTGGCCGACACCATCGCCGGCCTTCAGCGTCCCGACGGTACGTTCACCGGCGGCAGTGGGTGGACGCTGCAGCGGGTGGTCGTGGGCACGGCGGCGGGCATCCATAGTCTGGCGGCGGTCGCCGACGACGATGACAGCCGGCGGCTTCTCCGCGGGGCCCGGATCCGAGCCGAAGGCGCATTCGAGCGGTACGTCGACGCGGTTCAAGATCCGTACACCGCAGCGGCGGTGCTCGCGGCCGGCGGAGTCGACGGCACCTTGGCCGAACGGCTGCGAAAGCGGGTTCGCGAAGGTCTCACCGGGACCGAGACGGTGCGACTGAAGCCGGCCCCCGGGGTGGTGACGGTCAACGGGGTGCCGCCGACCGTCGAAGAGGCGACCGCGCTCGCGGTGCTGGCGCTGATCGACGACCCGGAAGCGACGGATAGGCTGCCGGGGCTCGGAAACGCTCTGCTGGCCGCCTATCGCCCCGGCGTGGGGTGGGGCGACGGCCGCACGAATCTGGTGGCGCTCGACGCGGTGACTGCTCTGTTTGCCGATCCGCTCCCCGAGCGGGTCACGGTGACGCTGTTCAACGGAAACGAGCAGGTGGCCCAGACCGTGTTGTCCGGTCCCGAGCGGATGGAGCGCCACGAGATCCAGGCCCGAACGCCCCAGGCGACGGTCCGGCCGAAATGGCGGCTCACCGCCGAGCCGGCGGTGCCGGGGCTCGCGTATGCGCTTCGCATCGACTACCGAGTGCCCTGGAAGAAGGCTCCGGAGGCCGGCCTGACCCTGCAGGCCCAAGTCGCGAAGCGCGCTCAGGTCGGCACGCCGGTCACCGTGACCCTGCTCGCCGATGGCCCGGGCGGCGCGCCGCTTCGGGTACGGTACGCGCTTCCCGCCGGCGTGCAGCCGATCCGGGCCGACCTCGACGGGCTGGTTCGGGCCCAGAAGCTGCGGTCGTGGCGGGGAGACGCTGGCGGTTTGACTCTGGAGCTCCCCAATCGGGTGCCCGGCACGGCCGCACAGCTGGTGTTCCGGGTGGTGCCGGGCCTTGCCGGCCAGCTCCAAGCCGAAGCCTCCCAGGTCGCCCTGGCCAACCGCCCCGACTCCGAGATCGACGTCGCCCCTCGAACCTGGAGTATCTCGCGCCGAGCCGGCGCCAGGTAAGACCGTCGTAGACGCGGATTTGTAATGGAGTCGCTTGCGTCGGCGGTACGGGCGCGATTGGGTCGAGGGCCCATGACCGAAGAGGACAAGTCGAAGCTCGAAGGCCTCGGGTTCTGGGCTCAGGCCCGCGAACGAGCCAAGCGGCAGGCCCAGCGAGTCTCGGAGCGGATCGCCGCGAACGCCGCCGACCTGGCCGGCGCAGCGAGCGAAGCAACCCGCAGCATCCAGGAATCCGAGGTCTTCGAGAGGGTTCGACAAGCGACGGAGTCGGCGCGAGCCCGGTTGGAGGCCGCCGCCACCGACGTTCAGGAGAGAGCGCAGGAGGCCGGGGAGACCGCTCGGATCGTCATCACGACCCTCGCCTCGGCCGCCGACGACCTCCAGGAAGAAGACGCTCTGACGATGCACTTCAAGAAGGCCCTCGAGCCTTTGGCGAGTCAACTCGACCGCCAGGCCAACGCGGTGGCGATCGGCTATCTTGCCCAGCGAGGCATCGGCATCTCGGAAGTCACCGGGACCGAGATCTTTTACGTTCGGCCCGATGGGCCGGTCCGAGCCCAGCTGCGGGTCAACTCGATGAGCGGTCGGACCGCGCGCCTGGCGTTGGGCGCCTCGACGGGCGCGTACGTGAGCTGCCTGTACGGGCCCCGCGATGCTCTGTCACGGCCTACTCAGCGCCGGGGGGGAGATGTCGGCGTTCTGGTGGCGTCGATCGGCTTCTTTCGGGCGACCGCCGCTGGCGACCGGGTGGCCCGGGGCTGGATGGTCAGCCTGAGCGCGGGGCTTGGACTCGGCATCCCCATTCTCTCCGATCTGACGGCCTTCGAGCTCGATGAGCACCTGCAAGGTGGCTTTTCGCTCGACAAGTCGGCGTCCGAAGACATCGAAGCTATCATTCAGCAGGCGCCGGACCGTCTCCGCCGTCGGCAGCTGACGATGTCGCTGTGAGTCTCGAGTTCTGCCAAGAGATCGATCGCGGGCGGGAAGCCATCGTCATGAGTTCGGCCGCCGGTGACGCCGTCACCGCAGTATGCCAAGCCGTAGAATGCGCAGCTGTATATTCGGTCCGCGCGGCTCCCTTCCGCCATTAGATCGAGTATGATGTGCCGTCGGCCCTCAAAGGGCGGTGGAGGATTTCGATGAAAGTAAAGGTGATGCTCCTTGGAGCTATTCTAGGTCTTGGTCTTTCATATCTGGCTTGTGGCGGCGACGACGACGACGACTCGTCGAACAACCAGACGAACACCAACATGGCCAACAATAGCAATATGGCCAACAACAACAGCAATTCGGCCAACAACAATTCAAACGGAAATGTGCCGCCGTCCCTCCAGGATTTGTACGACTGCACGACGACCAACGATCCGCAGTCTTGTGACGTTCAGGCTTGCGCAACCCAGTTCACCTTCGACGCGCTGACGGCCTCCTGCGACGGGCCGAATCCGATCGAAAGCTGCGACGATCTGGTGGCTTGCTTTGGTGCCTATGCGAACTGTATCCAGAGCGCCTGCCCGTCCGGATCCTCCGTCAACGACAATATCGCGGGTGTCGCGGCGTGTGCCGACACCTACACGAACTGCATCAGCGGTCTGTAGGTTGTTCGGGTATTCGCAACGACGGATTGTGCACGAAACCTGTCTTAATTGACACTGGCCGGTCGTGCTGCCCAGACCTAGTCTGGCGGTATGTCAGGTATGTCAGTATTGGCCATCATCCTCTACGCGGGATGGACGCAAGCGCTCGTGTTGGCGATCGGCTTGCTTCGCACTTATTACACGCTGAGCGGGCAAAGACGGGCCAACCAATTCGCCCCGTCCGGTGACGACGTATCGGCCTTCAGTGGACGTCTATGTCGCGCTCACGCCAACTGCTTCGAAAACCTACCGGTGTTTGCAAGCGTTGTTCTGGCCGCCGTCGTAAGCGACCATGCGGCCGTAACGGACCCGTTGGCGTTGCCGGTCGTGGGGGCGCGGATCGCTCAGTCGGTCACGCACATCATTTCGACCCGGGCTCGAGCCGTGCTGCTTCGATTTGTCTTCTTCGTCTTTCAGATCGTCGTCATCGCGTATTGGGTCGTCTCCCTCACGCTATCTTTGGCGACCTGATCCCCGGGGCCGTCAATCACCCATGTCCACGCCGCGGCTGCCCGGTTGGATGGGCGCCGCCGCGACAGCCTGGGCGACCGCCGGCGCGGTCAGCATCTGCCTGCATGTGTCGGAGCCGCTGTGCATACGTCGTGGGCGTTTGTTCGACACGCTGAAAGCCGAGGGGTTGGCGTTCGATGAGCCCGTCGGTTGCCATATGTTCGAGCCGGACGAAGACGGGCGGAGAAACTTGGTTCTCTTCGCGGGGCTTCGCCAAGGTCAACCGGCCGCCCCTTGTCTCCGAGTGGAGAACCAGCCGGCAGGGGGCGCGGCGGCCACTCGCCGCGTGGGCTCCTATGAACAGTTGGGCCTGGCGCACGCGGCGCTGTTCGCCTGGGCCCACGGTCATCGCCGCTGCAAATCCGGCCCGGTCGCGCGGCTTCATCCCCCCCAACGCGGAGCACCAGGCCTACTATCGAGACGAGGCGGACACCTAAGGCGCACAGGGTAAGGCGAATCTCGAGGGATGGATCTCCCGAATCCCATGGGGTACCTCAAAGAGCTCCAGCTGGGATGGAAGAGCTTCGAGGGCGGAGGCTCCCTCGCCGGGCCGCGAAATTCGCGGCCGGCGAGGGGCGCCACGGGGGCTTCCGCCGATGCCTCCACGGAAGGGGATAGCGATGAGTGCGATGAGTGAGCGAATCAAAGTCGAGCGTGAAGGCTCGACGACCATCGTCACGATCAACCGGCCCGAGGTTCGCAACGCCGTCAACCCGGCCACCGCGAAAGACCTCGCGGAGGCTTTCATCGGCTTCGATCAAGACGACTCGGCTCGGGTCGCGGTGTTGGCGGGTGCGGGGGGGACGTTCTGCGCCGGCGCCGACCTCAAGGCTGTTTCGACGGGGGAGTTCTCAGTCTCCGACCCCATCGAACCTCCGGTGGGTCGCCACGCCGTCGGTCCGATGGGGCCGAGCTACCTCCGTCTTACGAAGCCGGTCATCGCCGCCGTCTCCGGCCACGCGGTGGCTGGAGGCCTCGAGCTTGCGCTCTGGTGCGACCTGAGGGTCGTCGAGGAGGACGCAGTGTTCGGGGTCTACTGTCGGAGGTGGGGCGTCCCGCTCATCGACGGAGGCACGGTTCGTCTGCCGCGCATCGTAGGCCACGGCCACGCTATGGACATGATCCTGACGGGGCGTCCCGTGGGCGCTGAAGAAGCGCGTATGATGGGCCTGGCCACCAAGGTGGTCGCCAAGGGTACGGCTCGTGAAGAGGCCGTAGCCCTCGCGCAGCAGCTCGCGAAGTTCCCGCAAACGTGCATGCGCAACGATCGGGCCTCGGCCTACGAGCAGTGGGGCATGGACTTCGATGAAGCCATGGCCAACGAATCTCGCCATGGATGCGAGACCCTGATGTCGAAGGAGACCGAGCACGGCGCCGGTCGGTTCGTGTCGGGGCGAGGACGTGCCGGCCGCTTCGATGATATCTAGAGCGCCGATTCACTTGGATCGCACTATTGTCGCTGGTTCTCACCCCGTC
>CAZFIV010000109.1:1450-26041 GCA_964519665.1 uncultured Myxococcales bacterium | reverse complement strand
CGAACGTCGCCGGAGAGGGCCGGCGAAAATGACCCGTACTTCCCAACCGGGACACAAGAACCCAGGATCCAGAGCCTGTGTCCTCGTCAGGGCCGAGTCCGCCGATGGGCGTGACCTTGACGAACGGGAGGGGTCAATCGCAGGATTGACCCCGGTTGATGAGGAAGCGGGTTCGCACCGACGTGTTTCGGATGCTGTGGGTACCCGTGATCGCGATTTCCTCGCCCACCGGCGTCCAGTGACCGTACACGTTGTCTTCCGTCATGGAGTGCGGGTCTTCAGGGCTCCACCACCACCAGTACAACCAGCCGATGCCGCGGGCCTGGGCGGAGGCCATGATGTAGCGGTAGTCGATCGGTTCGGTGAAGAACACCCCGACGTGCGAGAACTCGCCGATGATCATGCAAAGGTCGGCGTCGAGGACGGCGTCCATTGCGTCGGTGTAGCGGCTCTGGGGCTCGTCGGGATCCCACGGGTGCCAGCTGAAGACGAGGTTGCGTTCAGGGTCCTGTTGCAGCAGGTAGTTGCCGTTGTCGATGATGTAACCTTCTTCGCGGCCCCAGTTGGCGGCGTCGATCACCAGCGGCATGCGCAGGCCAGCTTGCCGGATGCGCCGGATCGCGTCGGCGTAGCCCTCCCGGAATTGCTGGTTCGACACGGACCCATCGCCACCTTCGTTGGCGATGTTCAAGAAGGTGTAGCGCTCGTGCCGCCGCAGCACGGTGACCACCTCGGGCGACGTCCAAAACTGGATGGCGGTTTCGAGCTCGCTCCAGTTGCCGGTGGCGTCCCATACCGCTGGCATGGCGACCATTCCGTTGGCGATGGCCTGGGTCAGTCCGGCCTCTAGCTCCTCGGGGCCACTGATCCTTCGGCCGTCGTCCTGAGCGAAGATGAGATAGGTTATCCGCGCCGCGTTGGCTCCGGTTTGACCGACTTCGTCGAGGTTCTCGGACTCCGTATCGCTAGGGAAAGGGAAAGCGTTGCCGGCGTTGACGCCGCGCAAGACGACCCGTTCGCCGCAGGGGTCGTACAGCTCGGTGCCCTGAACGAAGAACGTGGGATGGATGCCCCCGTCGTCCCCCGGCAGCCCTCCGTCGTCCACCGGCAGCCCCCCGTCGTCCACCGGCAGCCCCCCGTCGTCCACCGGCAGCCCCCCATCGTCCACCGGCAGGCCGGAGTCGGGCATCGGGAGGCCGGTGTCGACCATCGGTAGGCCCGCGTCGGGCGCGGGGCCGTCGACGCTCGACCCGACGTCCGCCTCTTTGGCGTCATGCGATCCGACGCTCCCGGTTTCGGCTGCCTCGGGGATGGTTCCCGTTATGCAGCCCGTGCTGAGGACAGCGGCGAGGCCAACGAGGCCGAAGAGATCTTGGTAGCGGGGCATTCGCGCGTCTCCATCTCGCACCGTCGGTGCGTTTGGGGATCGTCGAATGGAGTCGCCGGAGCTGCAACGAGGACGCAGGATGGTGGGTTGCTTTGACACGCGACGACGTTCGTCACAGACCGCCGGGTTCGCAGCTCGACCGGTTCCCGAGGTCGTCCCCGCGCGGTTCGGTTGAGAATCTCGAGACTCCTGGGCTGGACGCTTAGGTGGTTCTAATCATCAGGCGGGCCAGGCGCGCCCAGTCCGCGATAGATCCGGGCTCGCTGCTGGGCGGCGGGGTCGTTCTCCGAATCGATGTTGCGCACTTGCTTGTCGCCGGGCCCCTTTTCGAACTCGTACAGCAGCACTCGGACCGAGTGCTGGGGACCGAACGGAATCTCGTCGTACCCGTAGGGCAGGTTGAGTTGCCCGGTGGCCACCACGTTCTGCAGGTCGTCGGCGGTCTGGAGAGTATCGGCTTCTTCCGGTAGGTCGTCCGATACCAGGAATACGGTCTGCCGATAGTAGCCGTTGGGCGCGTAGTGAAGGCGTTGAGCCACCTCGTCGAGGTCGAATCGGTCGGCCGGGCCGGCTGGCCCAAACCGGTCGAGGCCGCTGAACGGCGTGCCGTCGGCGCGGATACGCTCGAGCTCGGCCAAGACCGCAAACCCCGAGCAGCCGAAGCCCATGAACGAGACGTGCTGAAAGGAGCCTTGCGCAAACAGAGACTCTAGCTTCCGGGCGACCTGGCGGAGCGTTTTGACTTCGACATCGGCGCCGAAGAGCTGGTCGCGGGGGATCCTCGCCGAATACGAGGAGGGAGGGGGTGGGTCCGGGAAGTTGGGCATCGCCCGCGCGGGGCAGAACCAGGTAGCGTTTCGGTCGATGGGGGGAGCTTTCTTGGGCGCTGGCGCGGATTGGCAGCAGAGGGCCAGTAAAGCCAAGAACGCGAACGATAGTGAGGTACGCGGCACGGCCGCCGTAGTCTGGATCCTGCCGCTGGTGATGACAACAACAACGAGGGGCCTCATTGAGAGCGGGCCCTTTGGAACGCCCAGGCGGCCAACGCGGCGGCGACGGCGACGTTGAGCGAGTCGGCGCGGTCTGCGATCGGGATACGGAGGCAAAGGTCGGCGTCGGCGAGCACTTTCTCGGTGAGCCCAGGACCTTCCGCCCCGATCCAGAGCGCCCATCGGTCGCCCTCGAAGGGGCGGTCCCCCCACTCGAGCACTCGGTCGCCCCCCGGCGTAAGCGCGGCGGTGCGGACGCCGTGCTCGCGGCATCGCGCGATCAATTCGTGGACCGGGGCCGACCATCTCGGAAGGAGGAACGCTGCCCCCATCGACACCCTAACGGACCGGCGGTAGAGCGGATCTGCGCACGTGGGATCTTGCAAAACGCCTCGCGCGCCCAGGGTCCACGCGATGCGCAGCAGGCTGCCCACATTGTCGTGGTCGTTGATGCCCTCCATGCCCAGCCACCAACCGGGTCCATCGTCCCCGAGCTCGGGGGGCGCGGGAGCCGGACATTCAGCGAGCGCGATGCAGCCGCGGTGAATGGGAAAGCCAGCTACGGCCTCGAGCACTTCAGGGCTGGCGATATGGACCGCTACGTGAGCGGGCCACGGGGTGACCTCCCGCTGCAGGTTCGCCCACTGCCGAGGGGATGTGAGCAGCGCGGTCATCAGGTTTGGCCGATGAAGCGCCAGGCGGGTCACGACGGGCCTGGACTCAACCAAGAACTGGCCCCGCGAGCGGATCCGGGAGCCATCCTTGAGGCCTCGAAAGGGCTCGATCCGAGGATCTTCAGGGCTGGTGATCAGGGCGGGCAGGGCCCCATCATACCGCGATCCGAGCCGTCGCGGGTCACGCTCGCCACGCGGGCTCAGGCGAGCTATGGGTCGCCTCGACGAGGTCATCATTCGCCGACTGATCTTCAGAGTGCTCGGGTGGTATCGGCAAGCGGCCCGTTGGTTTCGGGGGCTGAGGGGGATCAGCGACGCCGCGATCGCCGAGCGGCGAGTGATCAGCGGCCAAAGCTGGGACGAGTTCTGCGACGGGCTCAAGGCGGCCGGAGCGGCGGTGAGCGGCTTCGGAACGCCCACCGATCCGCTGACCCAAGCCGAAGGCTACCGTTACCTGTCGAGGCTGACCCGGGCCGGCTTGGAGGCCTTTCTCGAGTACGGAGACCCCGAGACGACCGAACTCCGCCGAATGGTCCACGAAACCGTAAAGCTGGGGGCCGACAATCCCGACAATCACTACTTCAACGCTTCTGTGAGCGGGGAGCTCGAGTATCGCCTCGTGGGCACCCGGGGCACCGTGCACATGCTGACCTTCAGCACTCAAAAAGGGGGGTACGGAGAGGGTGGAGGCCTGCCACCGACCGGCTTCCTGGACTCGGAAGATCTCGAGGTCGAAAGCGACGGCACGGTCGAGATCCTCGTCAGCCGACATCGAAAGCCGAAGAACTGGCTGCCCATGGAGCCCGACACGGGGCTGCTGATCGTCCGGCAAACCTTTTTGAACCGCGAAGTGGAGGCGCCGGCCGTCCTCCGGCTCGAAAGGATGGGCACGAAGGGGCCGTTGGCGCCGCTGTCGGCCGAGCGCCTCGATCGCGGCCTCAAGAAGACCGCCGATCTGGTCGCGGGCGCGTCGGTCTTCTTCGCGCGGTGGGCCGCCGATCTCGCCAAGCACACCAACGAGCTCCCTCGATTCGATCCGGACCGCTCGACCGCCGCCGGCGGAGACCCGAACATCGCCTATTATCACTCTTACTGGCGGCTCGGGCCGGACGAAGCCCTGGTGATCGAGGCGACCCCTCCGAAGTGTCGGATGTGGAATTTCCAGCTCAATAACCACTGGATGGAGTCGCTCGACTATCGGCACCTCACCATCCACATCAATCAGCACACCGCTCAGCTCGAAGAAGATGGTTCGGTGCGCATCGTCGTCGCCCACGAGGATCCCGGTGTACCCAATTGGATTCAGACCGGCGGACATGGGTTCGGCACGATGTGTTTTCGGTGGATTCATGCCACCGAACACCCCGAACCGCATACCCGCGTCGTTCCATTTCGCGAGATCTCCCGATGACCCAAGCTGCAGCTTCCACTCGAACCACGTCCACGACCTATCGGACACCCCACCGGCCCACCGTCGTCCGGTGGGCCAACACCATCGGAATCGGTCTCGGCTTGAACGTGTCGCTGAGTCCGGAGCGCCTGATGGACATGGCTCGACGGCGCGAGCGCCTCGATGACTTTGGTTCGCTGTCCGTGTCGGCGCCGCTGCGGCAGCTGGTCGAGTCGATCGACGCGGAGGCCGACCTGCATCCGGTCGGTCGATACATGACGCGGGAGCGGTTGGTGGGGGTCTTGGCGAACCGCTTGCGCCTCGCCGAGCACCTCAAGCAGAACCCGGAAGTCACGGCCCGTCGGCCGACCCCATGGCTGGTGATCACCGGTATGCAACGTACCGGCACCACCTATCTTCATCGCCTGCTCGCTGGCGATACGCGTACCCGCTCGCTGGCATCGTGGGAAGCGCTGGCGCCAACCCCTCCCCAAGGCAAGGATCGTCGACAGCAAGCTGCGTTGCGAGCCCAGAACGCTCTCAAATATCTGGCGCCGGACTTCTTCGCCGTGCACCCGGTCGAGGCGGACAGCGTCGAAGAAGACTCACTGCTGTTGGACCTGTCGTTCTACAGCCCGGTCGCCGAGGCGACGCTGCGGGTTCCGGCCTACGCCGAGTGGCTGGAGCGGCAGGACATGAGCGGGGCGTATCACATGCTCCGGGAGACCCTCGCGGTGCTCGAACCCGAGCGGCGCTGGGTCTTGAAGTCACCGGCCCACCTGCCCTTTTTGGACGTGCTCAAGCGGTCGGGCGGCGACGTGCGAGTGGTGATGACCCACCGCGACCCGGCCGCGTCTCTGCCTTCATACTGCAGCATGATCGCGCACGGTCGCGGCGTATTCAGCGACGCGATCGATCCCCACGCGATCGGCGAGGAGTTCTTGGTGCGCCAAAGCGGCATGATCCATCGAGCGCTCGAGCTGCGGGAAGCCGATCCCTCACTGCCGGCGATCGACGTGACCTATCAGGATATCACCGGCGATCCGGTGGGGACGGTGGAGCGCATCTACGGGTTCGCGGACTGGGATTTCGACGACGAGGCCAGAAAGGCGGTCACGGAGGTCACGCAGCGGCAAAAGCAGAACCGATACGGTCGCCACAAGTACGAGCTCGCCGACTTCGGTCTTACGCCCGAGCGGGTGCGCACGCAGTACGCGCGCTACTACAGCTATCTCGCTGGCCTGCCCAACAACGGCGGTATTTCGTAAGGAAAACGGACGATGCTTCACTTCTCGATCGTCGACGGCCCCCAGGCCATGGCGCACCTCACGACCATCGCAAGGATCCAGAGTTCAGTCTTTCGAGAGTTTCCTTATCTGTACCACGCGACCCCGGAATACGCGCGCGGGTACCTGTCGACGTACTTTCAAGCGCCTCGGGCCCGGATGATCCTGTGCCGGGACGGCGAGGACATCGTGGGCGTGTCGACCGTCATTCCGCTCGAGGACGAGGTCGACGAGATCAAAGGGCCCGTCGAGTTGGCCGGACTGACGCCGTCGGAGTTCGCATACTTCGGCGAGTCGATGGTGCTTCGGCCGTATCGGGGGCGGGGGATAGGCTCTCGGTTCTTCGTCGAACGCCTCGGGTACGCCCGATCGATTCCTGGCGTGACCAAAGCGGTGTTCTGCGAGGTCATGCGAGCAGAGAATGATGCCCGGCGCCCCAGTGACTACACCAAGCCCGAGCCTCTATGGCGCAAGTACGGTTTCGAGCCGCTTTCTGGGGTGACATGCCGGCTGGTGTGGAAGACCGTCGATGAGCTAGTCGATCGGCCCCACGACCTTCAGTTCTGGATTCGGCGCGGGCTCGACTCCGTCGAAGCGATCGCGATGGACGCGGAGCCCATACAATGACCGAAGAGCACCGTTCGGCGGTCGGCGCCACGTGGGCGGGCATTCGCGATCTCTTCCTGCGGAAACGAGAGGTCGGCCCTCTTCCCGCTGACGCGCGGCTCGATGGCCACGCCGCATTGGTCACCGGGGGCACCAGCGGCCTCGGGCGCGCCATCGCCGAGCAGCTCGCCGAGCGGGGGGCTCGGGTAGTGGTCACCGGGCGGAAGCCGCGCGGCTGGCCGGACCTCGGAGCCTCGGCGCCGGTCGTCTTCGCCTCCGTAGACTTCGGCGAGCTCGACAGCATTCATCGCCTGGTCGAGCGCTTGACGGCGCACGACCTGTCGTTTTCGCGGGTGGTGCAGAACGCGGGCATGGTCGCCCAACGGTCTCGACTGACCAACGACGGCTACGACGAGATGGAGCAGGTCAACGTGATCGGGCCAGCGGCGCTGTTGTCGGCGCTTTGGCAAGCGGACTTGCTTGCTCCCGGACCTCGGGACGTTGGGGGGCCTCGAGTCATCGTGGTCGGCTCGGAGGCCCACCGGTCCGCCGAGCCCGGGTCCGGGGACAGCATCGGCCAGCCTCGCGACTACGGCGCCGGAGGGGCGGTCCGTGAGTACGGCCGCAGTAAGCTCCTGTTGACGGCGTACGCGATGACGCTGAGTCGAAAGATGGACAGGTTCTGGGCGGTACACGCCCTGTGCCCGGGGGCGGTCAACAGCAACATCGCTCGCGAGGCGCCCGGTTGGTCGCAACCGCTGCTCAAAGCGATCTTTGCGCTGACGTTTCAGTCACCAAAGACGGCGGCCGAGCCCGCCGTCTACCTAGCTTGCGCGGCAGAGGAGGGCGAGCGATCCGGCTCCTATCTGCATCTGCTTCGGCGCAAGACGCCGGCTCCGGCGGCGCTCAACACCGAGTACGGCGACCTGCTGTGGAGCAGGATCCATACGTTGCTCGGTCCGGCTGGATTTGCGGAGCCGACCCCACCGGAAATGACTTAGTCGTATCGAAGCCACCGTTCGCTGACCCAGTACGTCTCGATCGTTTTCATGTCGATGAAGCCGTAGATGTCCCAGGCCACCCGGATCATGTTCGGCACCATGAGGATCGGCCCCTTGAAGAATACCGACGGGTTGAGCAGTTGATTCTGCGTTTCGAAGTACTCTTCGACGATACCGTCGAGCGGGGTCGCGTTGTCGGGCCATCGAGTCTTGACGACGTTCCGGATGTATCCCCACAGGGGATGGATCTCGAGGGACAAAGGTGTATGACCGCCGTGCCAGCGCTCGATGAGCGTCGCGTCGTCGAGGCCGGGCTTACGGCGGAACAGGGTCAGCAACTCGACGCCGGGGGTCACCGCTCCGACCTTGGGTTCGACCGGCAGCTCGACCGGCACCGAAGTGGTGACCCCGAACGACTCGAACGTCGCCGACGGCATTCGGTCGAGCTCAGCTTCGATTGCGCGGGCGTGGAGGGCGGTGGCGTCCGGAGTCTCGATCGAGACGAGGGCCGCGGGCAGCGACGAAAATGGTATCAAGCTCATCCGGGGCGGGGGTTCGGTGGCGGCGGTCAGTTTCAGACGGGGAGCGACATCCGCGTCGATCTTTGCCACGGCGGTCTCGATGTCCGCCACGAACGTTGGCCGCGCGACGTGCGAAGTCCGGCGCCGGAATACCCATTGAACCCGTTCAACCATAACCGGGGTTATCGCCAAAGAAGGGAGCAACACCAAGCATGAAGGTCCTGATCACCGGCGGTTCGGGCTTCGTCGGGGGAAGTCTGGTCCGGCGCCTGCAGGCCCCGTCGCCGCTGAGCGCCGACGGCTCGGTGGAAATCACGGTCTTCGACCCGAGGCCACCTGCCGACTCTACGGACTCGGCGGTTCGGCACGTGGCGGGGGACGTCACCGACGCCGACGCGGTGGCCGCCGCCGTTCATGGCATGGATGTGGTTTTCCACATGGCCGCCTTGGTCGATTGGGGGCGGGAGCCGCGGTCCCGGCTGGCTCGGGTCAACGTTGAAGGCACCCGGATCGTGTTGAGCGCCGCGGCGGCGGCCAACGTACGAGCTGTCGTGCATACCTCGAGTATCGACGTGGTGTTCACTGGGCGACCGATCCTCGAGGGCGATGAGTCGCTCCCCTATCCTCGGATCCCGCCCAACGGATACTGCGCCACCAAGATCGCAGGGGAGCGGGTCGCTCTGGCGGCCGACGACCCGAGAGGCACTCGGGTCTGCGTCATCCGACCCGCCAGCATCTACGGCCCCGGCGACCCGTACCACATCCAAGCCCTCATCGACCTGGCCGATAAAGGGCAGCTCTTTCGCGTCGGCAACGGCCGGTCATTGTCCCAGATGGTTTATGTCGACAACGTTGCCCACGGCCACGTCCTCGCCGCCGCCGCCCTCCTCGAGCCAAGTCCGATCGCCGGCGGGCAGGCTTATTTCATCACCGACGGTCCGCCGGCGAACTTCTTCGATTTCTTCGCCCCGGTCCTCGAAGCCGCGGGCCACCGGATGCCGCCTCCCGAAAGAGGCCTGCCCGTCGCCCCCCTGTTCGCCGTCGGCGCCTTCTTCGAGGCCACCGCTTTTCTCGTCCGGCCGGTCTGGCGGTTCGCCCCCAGCCTCACCCGCTTCTCGATCCGATTCGTCGCCCTCGACTTCACCGTCCGCGGCGACAAGGCGGCCCGCGACCTCGGCTACGCACCGCTCGTCGACGATACCGAAGCGATGCGGTGGACTTGCGACCACTACCGGTCGTGAAGCGACCAGGGGGGCGCTGAGAGCATCGGCGGCGTTGAAAAGCATCCGGTCGAAGCCGGCTTACGTCGGAGGTGCCTCCGGATACCACGGTTGTCCGGTCTCGCAGCTGACGTGTTGGAGTTTCAACTTGCCGTCGCAGAACGTCATGAGACCGAACACGATCGGAAGGGCGAAGCGGCGGGGGCCGATCGACCCGGGGTTGAAGACGATGCGGCCCCGGTCGCGACCGATGAACGGGATGTGGGAGTGACCGCAGACGACGATGTTGGCGCGGTGGGCTTCCGCGTTCTTCGCGGCGTCGCCGCGCAGCTTCACGCCGGCCAGGCAGATGTGTTGAAGCAGGATGGTCGATAGCGGCTGTCCGGACCGGTCGAAGACCTTGACATCGACCGAGTCGGGGAAATCGACCTTCGACGTCGAGGCGCCAGCGTCGATTTCGGTGTCGGTCGCCGCCTTGGCCTCCTGGCGGCGGGCGTCGATATTGCCGCGGACGACGATCAGGGGGGCGATGTCGGCGAAGGGGGCGAGCACCTCCGGGTTGCCGATGTCGCCGCCGTGGAGGACGGCGTCCGGCTTGGTTTCAGCGACCAGACGCACGCTGTCGGGGTGGGCGTTGCCGTGAGTGTCGGAGATGACCGCGATGACCGCCCCGCCCGAGGCGTTCGAGCGCACCTCGGTCGAGCGATGGTCCCACTTGCGAGGGACGGGGGATCGTTTGGTGCCGAGTCTCGCCATGGCGATGAAAACGTCGAGCCTTCGGCTAGCGGGCAAAGGCCGCTAGCACGCTGCTCTCGTCGCACTCACGTCCGGTCCGGATGACTTTCCCAGATCGAACGGCGAAGGCCGGAATCACCGCGGCCGCGGTGCCGGAGGAGGCCGAACAGGTTCCGTCGGGGCGATAGGCGAGCCATCGATCGTACGCGAAGGCGCGGATCGTGGCGACCGTCGACAGATCGGTGGGCTTCACGGCGTGTACCGCCAGATTGTCTTTGTTGACGAAGTCGTGGACGAACAGGGTCTGACCGTCATCGGCGATCGACAGCTCGAAGGGCTTGCCGGCGGCGACCGCGGTTCGCTGGAGGGTCAAAGGGATGGTCGACCATTTCATCAGGTCACCCTCTCCGCTCAGCGTGAACAGGGCCGCCCCATCGGTTGCGTAGACGATCCGGGGCAACGTCGATGGCTGCTGGTATTCCCAGTAGGTCGGACCCCATTCGTTCTTGCGGGTCTTTCCCGGGAGGGTCCAACGGTTCACTACGCCGATGCGGTCGACCACCGCCACCGCCGAACCGTCGGGCGCGAAGGCCAAGTCTCGCGGTCGTCCGTTGCTTCGCTGGGTGCCGTCCATCCGGACCTGGAAGCGGTCTCGGGTGATCTCGCCGGACCGAAGATCGACGAAGCAGATCGTCTCGTCATCGGCGCCGACGAACCAGCGTTCGTCGGGGCTGAAGCCGCGCGCGGTGAGGCTGCCGAGCTGACAATCGAAGCGGCGGGTCTTCGACTTGTCTTCGACGACCGTTCGGACTTCGATGCTCCGGTCCTCGCGGATCGCGAGCCACTTGCCCGAAGGGGAGACGGACAGGTCTGAGAAGAAGCCTACTCGCTTGCACGTTTCGTCGTATAGGCTCGTCGACCGGCGGTCGTTCCGAACGATCTCTACCAATCCTCCGAATTGGTTGAAGAGCGGAAAGCGACGTTCGTCGGCGCGTCTGAACCCGCAGGTGTGCTTGCGCTTCGCGAACTCGTACACGAAACCTCCTGGGACGCCGCGGTCCGCCTGCCAGGTAACGACCATTCGGCGTCGGGTGGGCTCGATGGCGACCCGACCCCATCGGTCTTTGCTGGGCGGGCGGCGGGTGCGTTCCCAGCGGTTTCGATCGGGGTTCACTTGATAGAGCATCGTGAGCTCACCGTCGCGGCGATCCCAGCCGACCGCGGTGCGTCCGTCTTCCGAGATCGCGAGGTCGGTCACCGAGCCCGTGCCGTAGTGGTACCGAGCTCGCCGGTACTTGCCGCCGACAGTATAGACTTCCGGGCGTCTCGATAACGTCCGGAGCACCACCTTCTGTCCGCTGCTAAACAGGTCGATCTGCGCGGGGCGTTTGCTCTTGACGTCAAACTCGTCGACCAGCTCGCCGGTTGCCGCGGAGCAGACCCGCAGTTTGGTCTCCGTTGCGACTGCGACGCGGGCGCTGGTGCGGTCGACAGTGGTACCGACGGCATCGTCACCGTCGCCGCACCTGAAAGCTCGGACCTTCGTTCCGCCAAGCCGCACGGCTGCGAACGCGTTCTTCGCTGACGCGGGCGTAAAGACTACCTCGTCGGTCCCGACGAACTGTGCATCCTCGGGCGCCCAGGGAAGTCGAGGGCCGACGGACGGCTTGCGGCCGACCGCGTCGGTCGTCCACCCGAGCACCTGCTGGTCGGACTGCACAGCGGCGAGCTGGCGGCCGTCGGCGGATATCGCGACCCGACAACTTAACTTTCGTCCGCCGACCAACGGTTCGACTTGCCCCCGACCGCTGAGCGTCCACAGGTAGCCCCGCCCGGTCTCGGTGACGAAGGCGACGACATCGCCGTTTTTCGACGCGGCGAGGCCGCACACCGGTTCATCCGAGAGTACGAACCCCTCGCGCGTGAGGTCGGGCAGGCGCCACCGGTGAACGCCGTCGCCGCTCGCGGAGTAGATAAGCGTCGGCGGATCGGTCAACGCGACCGCCGTGGTCTGCCCGCCCGGGCCGTCGCGCAGAACCAGAGGTTCTTCGGCGCGGGGGTGGTGGGGCGTCGAGAACGGCAGCCCGAGGTTGCCGTAGCGCTCGATGGCGTAGCGCTCTTCGGGCCTGGCTTGGGTGGCGACCAGGAGCTCGTGGTAGGCGCGCAGGCCGCCCCGCGCCTCTTCGTGTTTTGGGTTCAACGGGTCGCGGGCGGCTCGCAGCGACATCTGCAGGCCGCCGAACTTCCGCATGAATTCGCTCGATCGCGCGAGGGCTTCGGCTGTCTTGCCCCGGCGAAGGTCGACCATCAGCCGGATCCGGTCGACGCTGGCGTCGTAACCGCCCATCATTTTGTGTTTTTCCATCACTGCGGCGAGGTCGTCGTAAGGGAGGGCGGCGCCTTTGCGATCGGCCTCGACCACCGGGATGAGCTCGATCAGGGCGGCCCACAGCCGTTTTGGTAACCGCGAGCCGAGCAGCGGGGTCAGCTTCGTGAACAGGGCCGGGTGGCGCTGATAATAGGGTTGGGCCTCCATCGGGGTAGGAATCCGCCGCCCGGCCTCGATCAGCATCTTCGCGTCGATCATCGCGAACGCGCCGTAGAGCCAGTACAGGAACTCGTCGGGGTCTTCCTGCTCCGCGCGCGCGATGAGGGTGACGCCCTGTTTGTCTCCGTTGCGAGCCTGGGCGA
This sequence comes from uncultured Myxococcales bacterium, assembly GCA_964519665.1. GTDB lineage: Bacteria > Myxococcota > Kuafuiibacteriia > Kuafuiibacteriales > Kuafuiibacteriaceae > JANQQN01. The sequence continues at coordinate 13,541 of CAZFIV010000109.1, read as the reverse complement.
CGCCCGCCTCGGCCAAGAACCAGGCGGAGTCCGGGAACCGACGCAAGCCGTCTTTCGCTTTTTGAGCGGCTGACTTCGTCTCGCCCATCATGCGTAGAATCCGAATCTCAGCCCCCAAGACCGCCTCGGACTGGGCGCGGTCGGGAGCCTGGGTTCGAATGGTCTTCAGGGCCTTGGGGGCCAGCTCCAGGTAGGGATTGTCGACCCGGCAAGTGTTGGGTTCGACGAGAACGCACAGTCTCCAGGGCCCGCGGGCTGCCGCGGTGACCAGGAGCTCCGCGGCCTCCGCGTCGTTCGGGTTGGCGGCGAAGGCGCGTTTGGCCGCCGCCCCGGCCCGCTCGAAGTTGCCCAAACGCATCGCGAGACGGGCCGCGTCGGAGGTCGCCGCGGGGGAGACTTCGATGCCCGGGGGCACCAGCTCGAGGTTCGGGGGCACGAGTTGCCACGGCACCTTCCACGACCTCAGCAGCTTGCGCACGTCTCGGATGGGGCAAGCGCGGCTCAGGTCGCCCGCTGCGTCGGTCGTCATCAGACCCACGATGCCTTCAGCGGAGATCAGGGGTGCGCCGGAGGTCCCGACGATCACCGACAAGCCCTCGAGGACGAGCCCCAGGTCGGGATCGAGATAGTTGACCGTCCCGGGGCGGGCCGGCGTGTACCACGTGCCAGAGCGGCCGATGAACCACACTTGGGTTCCCCGCTCGGCCGTCGCATAGGCCCCGCTCGCCGACCGGAACCAGGGCCGCTGAGGTAGTCCGGTGACCCGGATGACCGCGACGTCACGGGCAACGTCGTGCTGAGGCAGGACCTTCGCCTCGACCGTCTTGCGGCTACCGAAGAATCGGACGGTGACCTTGTCGGCGAGACGGTCACCTTCGTAGCCGCGCACCACGTGGTTGGCGGTGGCCACGAAAGTCGTCTCGCCCTTGACGCCGACAATGAAGCCGAATCCATCGGAGCGATGGTCGTCCTCCTCCCACTCGGCCCGGATCGCGACGGTGTTGGCCCGCAGGGCCTGCACCATCTTGTCGCCGGGGCGTTCAGGTTCGCCGGTGGCGCGGCTCGGGAGGCCGAGCAGCACGCTACCGGCCAGGCCGAGCCCGGTCAGGATTGCCGAGTGATGAATCGACCGACGCTCCACAGCATCCCCCACAAGAACGCGACGCCGCTCCAGATGAGGGCGATCTGCTGATTCTGGTACATGAAGCCTAGGTACGTCGGCACCAAGGTTCGCTCGATGTTGCCGGTCTTGACGATGATGTCATCGGCGGTGCCGGACAGGGCCAGCTCGATCTGGTCGTCGACGATCAGGCGCCGAATCTGGCCCTGGAAGCCGACCAGAGTGAGCGATTGATTCGGACCGAGCGTCGAATGTTGGTCGGTGTCGATGATCGACACCCGGCCGTCGACGATGGTGCTGACGAAGGTCGAGGCGCCGTCATCGAGGACCTCCTTCGAGAAGCTGACCGCCTCGACCTCGATGACCGGAAACGCGAGGGCGGGTCGAGGGTCGAAGGCGAGAACGCTGGAGATGATGCCGGGGTCGGTGCGGTTCAAGTACAGGGTCTCGGGCACGTCGATGACGTTCATGGAAGCGCTCATCATCTGGCCGTCAACTTCGCGTTCGACCTCGACTCGACCCCAGAACAGCAGCCTGGCGTCGGCTGGACCCCGGCTGGTAATGATCTGGACCAGCCCTGCGCGGTCGACTTCGAGGGCGACCTTAGCCCCCTTCTGCACGGACAGGGCCTTGAACGCGGCCTGGCCCTGGCGGCCGAGGTGAAGCGCGCCTCGGCCGCTATCGTCGTCGACCTCGTCTTCGCCCATCTCGTCGGGCTCCGGCGGGGCCAGAGCGCCGGCGAACTTTTCGAAGCGAAAGGTCTCGGTCTGGAGCTTTGCGTCGCCCTGCCACTCGAGGGGCGACCGCGGCGTGAATGACACGCCCGTGCTGCGGATGGTGGCGGCGACGGTGGTGGTCGGGATGCGATAGACGGCGAGGAAACTCGCCACGACGCCGCACAGGATGGCCACCACGACCGGTACGAGGACGCCCACCCACGAGGCGTGTCGGCGATGGTCGAGCAGGCCTTGGGCGAGCTCCGCTCGTTTGAAGGCCAACATCGCCCCGTCGACGTCGCCCTCCATGACCAGACGCGCGGCTTCGTCGGTGCTTTGACGCTCCAGCTCGCGCAGATCGCGGGACTGCGGCTTTCTCATGTCAGCCCGCCGGACACATCAAGAGCGGAACGCGGAGGGTCGACCAGCTGTCGGTGGCGCGTTCCTGGGCGGCGAGTTCGATTTGGGTGACACCTCGCCGCTCGATGGGGACATCGAAACGGACCACCGCTTGGGCGGCGACCGGGCGTTTGATGGCGGTACGCCACTGTTTGACGAAGGCGCCCTTCTTGATGATTCGCCACTTGACCGTCTTGAGCGACGTGCCGGTGCGAACCGCGATGCTCACCTGGTCGGCCGATCCTTCGGACTTTTTGCCCGCCTGGTAGATGCGTAACGGAAGGTACAACGTACGCTTGCCTTTCCGCTCGAAGCCGTACGCGCCGAGCACCGACGGACGCAGTCGAGCGCGGCGGATGATATCGTTGACCGGCCAGTCGAGTCTCTCGCCGGGGTTCAGCTCGGCGTCCATCCGATAGTAGGTGCGAGGCCGCAAGGAGAGGGCTCGCACTGTTATCGGCCCGTCATGGCACTTGGGCGCTTCGAGCTCGAGAGGCGCGTCGTCCTTCAGGCTATATTTGATCTTGCCGATCAAGACGGACACCACGCTGAGCGCGGGCGCCGAGATCGGCGATTCATAAAAACCTTCGCAGCGGTTGCCGCGCCAAGTATAGCCGATCGCCCCCGGCGCAGGCTTCAGCCGGCGGTCGCAGCGCGCCCGCGCCGTTTCGCCGGCCCCGCTTTGCGCGCGCGCCAGGAGCGGGTTCAAGCCGCTCCCGGCGATCAGCGAAGCGGTCAATACCGCCCACCGCGCATCCCGAATATTCCAGTTCCACCCCACCATGGCGGTCGGGTTGTACGTTATTTCCCGCGGTCCGGGAACCGGATCGATTCCGGTGTCACCAGGGAGGGAGGCTCCGGAGGGTGAGTGAACGCACGCGGGCGAAAGCCGTGCCAAAAGTAAGGTCGCGTAGGCTCCGGCCCTTGCGCTCATGCGAAGATCGCCCTAACGAATCTAGGTCAAGAGTCGGGTTGACCGCTCCCGAGTAAGGCAAGGGTTTATGGGATACGCGATCGCGGTAGCCAATATGAAGGGCGGCGTTGGTAAGACGACGACGGCGGTCAGTCTTGCCGATAGCTTCGCGGCCCGCGGCCTCCGGGTCCTCGTTGTCGACCTCGACGCCCAGGCCAACGCCAGCGTCTGCGTGGTGGGCACCGACCGCTTCGAGTCGCTCCTGCGAGAGGGACGAACGGTCGAGGTGTATTTCACCCGCAATGTGGAGGCGGGTGGTCGCCACGGTCAGCGGCCTCGTCCCGCCTCGGAGTTCTGGGCGAGCGGTCTCGCCCGGGTCACGCAGGCAGGTAAGACCCTCGACATCTCTTTGATGGCGGCCTCGCCCGACATGCGGTTCATGGAGCGCGAAATCATCATCGACTTCAACCAACGTGGTTTCGGGCTCAGAGCGATCGAGACCAAGCTGGCGAAGATCCTCGACCGCGACCTGAAGGTGATGCGGGAACGATTCGACTACATCATCTTTGATTGTGCGCCGGGGATTTCTCCGTTCTCGGAGTCAGCCATCCGCCTCGTCGACATGGTCATTGCTCCCACCATTCCCGATTTCATCTCGGTGCAGGGCTTGCCGGTGTTCTGCAACTATCTCATCGACCAGCAGCGAAGAGGGCGCGGTGATCCGAATGGGGAGCCACGCAAGCCATACGTCTTGCCGACTCGGGTTCGCGCCACGACCACTCAGCACCAGCGCTACATGCGACTGATGCAAGAAGCGGCGTCTGCAGCTCACAACCCCTACGCGATGTTCAAGACTCACATTCAAGATTCGATCAAGGTGTCGGAAGCGATCCACATGGTCGAGACGGTTCCCACTTATCAACAGCGCTGGGAAGTGCTGGTCGACCAGCTCGAAGCGCTGACCCAAGAGATCGAAGAGGTACTGCATGCCCGCGGTGTTTGACCCCGCCCTCATCGTGCGCGCGCTCGTCGACGAATCCGACTATGCCGCCGAAGTGGCGAAGCACATCCGGAAGCCCGCTCTGAAGGCCTTCGAGGCGGTTCTCAAGGCCAAGAGCTTCTCGGCGGCCGACCTCCGGGCGATAAGCGGCGTGCTCGGCCCTGAACAGCTGGTGCTCGTGGTCGACGCGCTGTCCGACTCGACGCTTCGGAGTGCTTTGAAGCGACTCGATCCTCACCACCCGAACGCCGCCGGCGCTATCGATACGGCTTGGGCTCGCAAGCACTTGGTGGCCCTGGGGATCGGCCACGTTGCGCCGACCGAAAAGCCCAAGCCGCTCGACAAGTTGCTGCCGGCCAAGAGCCGCACGACGACCAAGCTGGTCGCGCTCGCGGAGGAGATCGGTCTCGCCCGGTTCATCGACAGCCTCGAGTCGATGACCGCCTCGGCGGCGGCGACCATGGTGAAGAAGCTCGACCCCAAGAATCCGCGCGCCAAGGGCAAGGCCGCCGACGTCGACACCGGGTGGGCCAAACGACGGATCGCCGAGCTCGCCGGCATCGAGCTGCCCGCCGAAGCCGAAAGCGGCGAGCACGGCGCCGAGTGGTTCGCCAAGCTTCAACGCATCTACGCCACCAAGGCTCAGGCATGCTGATTCGAGCCTTCGTATGGCGGCAGGGCGCCTTGTAAAAACCCGATACTCCGTCGCGGAAGCCCGACGCTCGAACGCCAGGTCCGGCCGTGTAGCTCATCGGGGTTTGCGAGGTCGCCGGCGCCGTCGGCCGGAGTCCAACCGCGGCCACCCGCACCCGACAGATGACACCGCCCCTCATTCTGGGGCCGCTCGCCGGCGGTTTCGCTGACCGCCGATTCCGTCTGGCCCCGATCACTTCGCGATGAGGTTGAGGAGTCGCATTCAGGCAGCGGCTGATCTCTCATCGACCGTGATCCGTGCAACGCTCCTTTGAATGGGAAATATCCTGGTGGTACAAATCGGAGATTGATAAACCGTAGCTCATGCCGATGCGGGAACCTGTAATGCTAACCGCGACCCCCATCTTGGCCGCGTTGTTGCTCGGGAGCCCGAGTACCGAGGCGGTCACGAAAGAAGTGCGCCGCCTGCCAGAGGGCTATTCGAATTGGGGCCTCGCGGTCCGCGTATTCGTCCCCATTTTCAGTACTTACGAGCCCGGGCGCCGGGTTGTCGGGCGGATGCAGCGCGGTGACCGGTTGCCGGTGCGGCCGGCCAAGACCGAACGTACCTGCTCCGCCCACAAGACAAAGGGGAAGTGGCTGGCGACGCCGGGCGGATATCTGTGCACGGCCAGCGGGGTAGCGGTGGGGATGCGCCGCGAAGAGCTCAAGCCCCAGCTTCGCCGCGCTAAGGGCGATAGGCCGATGCCTTTCACCTATGTGAAGGCCACGCCCACGGAGTCCATGCGGTACAAAGTGCCGCGGGTCGACGCGTCTCAAGTTGCCGAAGTGCAGACCAAGGCGTACTTCCTCGCCGTCGACCGACCGATAAAAGCGAACGGTCGGCGATGGATTCGGACCGTCTACGGCGAATACCTCCTCGCCGACGAGACCAAGCCGGTGGCGACGCCGACTTTGAAGGGGCTCGAGCTCGATCGGGAAGACGACTTGCCCCTCGCTTTCGTCACCGGCCCGAACGATTCGGTGCTGGTTCGCTGCATCGACGACGATCGCTGGAGCGAGTGCGGAACGGCCCGGAAGTTCAGCTCCTTCAGGCCCCGCAAACGGATGTCGATCGGCGGCGAGAAGGTTGTCCTGAGCCGCGACGGACGAGTGTACCCCGGGGCGTTCGTTCGAATCGCGCGAACCGTCGAACGGCCGAAAGGGATTCCGAAAGACGCGCGGTGGATTCACATCGACCTCGATCAACAGATCTTCGTGGCTTACGAAGGCGATGAGCCGCGGTACACCAGCCTCGTATCGACGGGCGTCAAGGGGCACGACACCCCGGTCGGCGTCTTCCAGGTCCAGCGAAAATACCTGACCAAGACGATGAAGGGGCCTGACGACGCTCACGGACGGTATCGGGTCGAAGAGATTCCGTACGTCATGTACTACGACGGTAACTACGCTGTTCACGGCGCTTACTGGCACGAGACGTTCGGTTACGTGCGCAGTCATGGTTGCACGAACGTTGCCCCGGTCGACGCCATGTGGCTCTACAACTTCGACACTTCGGCGATGACCGAGGGATGGCACGCGAACCTACGAGCGCGCGGGGGCATGTACGTGTACGTGACCCAGGCCGACGACCCTACGAGTTGACGAGCGTCACTGTCGAGTCGCGCCGCGTGGTCCGACGGCTTCCAGGAAGGCCGGGACATCGAGCGTATTGAGGACGTCGGCCGGTTCCAGGCCCCCGGCCCGACCGCAGTCCACGGCGGTCTCGGCCATCCGAAGGCCGCGCGCCGAATGGGCGTCGGCGGACAGCACGAACCGGATTCCCCGCTCCTTGGCCTCTCGAATCCAGGGAGGGGGCAAGTCCATGCGGTGGGGGTCGCCGTTGACCTCGAGAATATGCCCCCGTTCCGCGATCCGGTCGAGGATCCGGTCGAGGTCGGCCGCGATCGGAGGTCTCGAAAGCACCAGCCGACCGAGGGGGTGGCCCCAGATCATGCGGATGGGCAGGTCGAACGTCTTGAGCAAGCGTTCGGTCATGGCCTCCGCATCGAGTCGAAACCGGCCGTGAATGCTGGCGATGACCAGGTCGAGGCCTTCGAGGACGTCGAGGGGGTGGTCGAGGCCACCGTGAGGCTGAATGTCGCTCTCGGTGCCGCATAGGATGCGAATGCCTACTTCGGCCTCGACGGCGCGAATCGCCTCCGCCTGCCGGCGGAGATCTCGAAGCGAGACCCCGTGCGCGTAGCGTGCGCTCGGTGAGTGGTCGGTGATCGTGAGGTACTGATAGCCCAGCTCTTTGGCCGCCTCGGCAAGGGTTCGAATGTCGTCGCGTCCGTCGGAGTCGGTGCTGTGAGCGTGAACGACGCCCGAGAGCTGCGAGACCTCGACCAACGAAGGCGGCGTCCGTCCTTCGGCGAACATCGAGCGGATCTCGGGCGGCCAGTACGGCAGACCGGCGCTCTCCAGCAACGCCCGCTCGTCGTCGAATACTTCGGCCCGGTCGAGCGCCGTGGCCACGAGCGCGTCGGGCCCGGTAGTCACCAGGAGCCCGGCGCCCCGTTGCGCCGGAGGGACGAGCCACAGGCGCGCTGGGATGCCCTCACGCAGGACGCCCTCGAAGCCCCTGAGCGCCGGGAGCTGCGCGATGGCATCGAGGCGACGAAGAGCGCCGATGCGCTCGAGCTCGGGCACGTCGGAACGGACGGTGGCGGCCACCAGCTCGATGGCGTCGATCGCCGGTTCCCGGCGTCGAACGGCACCGGTGACTTCGAGGGACGCGCCGAGGCGGGAGGACCACAACGCGATCAGCGTTGTGGACAGCTGCCGGGCGTGGGGGAGCAAGAGCCGAGTCGGGGCGTCCTCGAAGTTTGTGAGGGCCGCCTCGATTTTCTTGATCGTCGCCGGACCGAACCCGCGCACCTTGGCCATCGCCTGGCTGGCGCAGGCCTGCCGAAGGTCCTCGACCGTCTCGATCCCCAGCTCCCGGTGCAGGATCTGCAGCCGAGAAAGGCCGAGGCCCGGAAGACGGGCGAGGCGACCGACCTCCCGCGGAAAGTCTTTGCGCAGATCGGACAGCAGCTGACAGCGGCCGGTCTGATGGAGCTCGCCGATGATGAGGGCCGTTCGGGCGCCGATGCCGTCGAGGTCGGCGACCCGGCCGGAGTCGACCAGCGCCCCGATGTCGCCGGAGAAGCGAGCCACGGCGTCGGCGGCCTTGCCGTAGGCTCGGCTTCGAAAGAAGTCCTCGCTCCTAAGCGACAGAAGCCATGAAATCTCTTTGAGGCTGGCGATGATGTGTCCACTCGGATCGGCCATCGGTCGTCTTACGATGCCCAGATCGCGCTCCCATCTCAACGCCCGACTTGGCGGCACCGGCCTCGGCGTGCGACGGTCGCCTATCGTGGCCCTGCCGTTCGACCCTCCGTTGAAACCGATGCTCGCCAAACTCGTGCGGGAGATTCCGACCGGCGGCGCTTACTTGTTCGAGCCTAAGTGGGATGGGTTTCGAACGGTCATCTTTCGGGACGGCGATGCCGTGCACCTGCAAAGTCGGGAGCTCAAGCCGCTGGAACGCTATTTTCCGGAGCTGATCGAGCCGGTCCGGGCCACCTTTCCCGACCGCGCGGTCATCGACGGCGAGGTGGTCATCGCCGGACCTCGAGGCTTGGATTTCAGCACCCTGCAGCTTCGATTGCATCCGGCCGCGTCCCGTATCCAGAAGCTATCGCTCGAGACTCCGGCCAGCTTCGTCGCCTTCGACATGCTGGCCGAGGGAGACGAAGACCTCCGGGCCGCGCCGACCCGAGAGCGCCGAAGACGCCTCGAAGCGGCCCTGGCGGGGGTCGAAAGGCCCATCCACATCACCCCGATGACCACCGACCCAGCGGTCGCGGCCGACTGGTTCAAACGTTTCGAGGGCGCCGGCCTCGACGGTGTGATGGCCAAGCCGCCCGACCTCGCCTACGAGCCCAACAAGCGAAGCATGCTGAAGATCAAGCATCGGCGTACGGTGGACTGTGTGGTGGCCGGATTCCGGTGGCACAAGGATGGAAAGGGGACGCTCATCGGGTCCCTGCTGCTCGGCCTCTACGATGACCGCGGCCGCCTCCAGCACGTCGGGGTGACGTCGTCGTTCAAGAAGGCCGAGCGGGCCGCGATGGTCGAGGGACTGGCCCCGTGGCGAGAGAACGCGCTCGACGGCCACCCTTGGGCCTCTTGGGCGACCGCGAGCCAGCCGGAGCACGAACGGAAGCCGGGTATGATGAGTCGCTGGAGTCAGGGCAAAGATCTGAGTTGGGAGCCGCTCCGCATCGAGCGGGTGTGCGAAGTGGCCTACGACGGCTTGCAAGACGGACGCTTTCGGCACGGTACGACCTTCGTTCGGTGGCGCCCCGACCGCACTCCGGACAGCTGTCGTTTCGATCAGCTCGAAGTGTCGCCGCCGTTCGAGCTGTCCCGTATCTTCGGCCTGTCGCCCGAGGGCGATGTCGACGCCCACTCCGACCACGGGTCGTAGTCGGGATCCAGGGCTTGCTGGGCGGGGCGCTGTTGTTTGGGCACGTGCTGGAGGTTGACGCGGATGCGATACCACAGGGAGTGGCGCCCCCGCATGCCGTCCACGAGAATGTCGGCGGGTTGTAGGTGCGCCACCACTTCCGGATGGCGAGCTTTCCAGCGCTCGAGGCCATCCAGGGCGTCTTGCTTCTTTTTTGCCCGCCCGACCTCGATGAGGGGCTTGCTGGATTGCCGTCGTTTCGACGGCTGCGCTCGGGGGGGCTCGTCGGCGCCCTTCGGGTGGTGGGGCGGCCACGGGGCGTCAAGCATTCCATCGGCGGTCTGTCGGTCGGCGAGTTCGAGGGCGGCCTCGAGGTCGCCGACCACGTCGTCCATCTCGCCGTGAACGTGGCCGAGCTCGTGCCATCGAGCCGGCGCGGTGAGCAGGGTGAAGTCCGCGGGTTCGACCGTCGACACTTCACCCCAAGTGAGGGGCATCGATATGCGCGCATCGGGCGTCGGGCGCACCGAAAACGCGCTCGCTGTCGTGCGGTCTTTGGCGTTTTGGTTGTAGTCGAGAAAGACGCCTTGCCGCTCTTCTTTCCACCATCGACTGGTCGCGATCGATGGGGCTCGCCGCTCGACTTCCCGCGCGATGGCCAACGCGGCTTTCCGTACCTCGGCGAAAGACCACCTTGGGTGGATGCGCACGTTGACGTGCAGCCCCCGCGACCCCGAAGTCTTCGGCCAGCCCATCAGGTTCAGGTCGGCGAGGACCTCTCGAGTGACCAGCGCGACGTCGAGAACCTGAGACCAGGGGACCCCGGGCACCGGGTCGAGGTCGACCCGAAGCTCATCGGGATGATCGATGTTTTCGCTGCGAACCGCGTGGGTGTGAAGCTCGATGCAGCCCAAGTTGACGATCCAGATCAGCTGCGCCGCATCCCGCAGGACGATCTCTTCCGCCGTTCGACCGGACGGGAACTTGAGGATCGTGGTCTCGATCCATTCGGGTCGCGTTTTGGGGGCTCGCTTTTGATAGAAGGCTTCTTCGCCAATACCGTTGACGTACCGCTTCAGAACCAGCGGGCGGCCCCGAGCGAAGAACAGCGCGCCATCCGCGACGCTCTGGTAGTACCGAACGACGTCCAGCTTGGTGAATCCGGCGTCGGGGAAGTACACTTTGTCGGGACTGGAGACCGAGACCTCCCGCCCGGCGATCTCCAGGACTAAACGCTTCTTCGCGGGCACCGAGCAACGATAGCAGCTTTCGGTTGGCTCGACCGCTCACCCGTTCTCGAAGCCTTCGAGCACGTTGGCGACATTGCGGCCGATATCGTCGAGCGCGTAGCCGCCTTCCATGACGAACACGGTCGGCAGGTGGAGTCGGCGGATGCGACCTCCGTAGTCGAGAAAGTCGTCACGGGTCAGCCGAAAGGTGCTGATCGGGTCGGCTTCGAAAGTATCCACGCCCAATGAGACGACCAGCGCCTCGGGGCTAAAGGTGCGGATCCGCCCCAGGGCGTCATCCAGCGCCTCGCGCCAGCGGTCGTAGGCGGTTCCCGGAGGAAGTGGATAGTTGGCGTTGTATCCCTCGCCATCGCCGATTCCCGTTTCGCTGGCGGCGCCGAGGAAATACGGAAAGGTGTCTTCGGGGGCGCCGTGCAGGGACGCGCAGAACACGTCCGAGCGGTCGTAGAAGATCTCCTGGGTGCCGTTGCCGTGGTGAAAGTCGACGTCGAGCACGGCCACCTTGGCGGTGCCGGCATCTCGAAACGCCTGAGCGGCGATGGCCGCATTGTTGAGGAAGCAGTAGCCCCCGAACATATCGGTGGCGGCGTGATGTCCGGGAGGGCGGCACAGGGCGAAGGCTGCGCTCTGGCCTCCTTGAACCGCGGCCTGGGCGGTCAGGGCGACGTTGGCGGCGGCGCGGGCCGCGTCATAGGTGCCCTCCGTCACCGAGGTCTCGGCCGCGAGCGCGTAGTAGCCGAGCCGGCCGACGACGTCGCGCGGCGGACGGGCGGCGGGCATCGCCCGGGACGGCCAGATCATCGGGATGGCTTCGCCTCGATGGCCGGCCGCGGTCCATTCGGCCCAGCAGGTCGAGAGGAAGTCGACGTAGTCGGACGAGTGCACGCGCAAGATCGGCGCCAGGCCGAACTCGGTCGGCTCCACGACCGGTGCTCGAGGAAACCGGCGTCGGACTTCGGCGAGCACATTTTCGGCTCGCTCTGGCGTATCGTACGGCGCGACGAGGTGTCCGCCCGACAACTCGGTGGCGGCGCAACGTCGTCGGTGGTGGGGAGAGTAGACGGTTTTCACGGCTGGACTTTACCGAACCTACGACCCGATGACGCCGACCCGATACTGAGGCGAGGTGTGTATCGACGATGAGGGGTGTTTCCGATGGCTCGCCCGCACAAGAAAGGACCGTCGAAGACGGTCGAAATCATCTGTACGAAGTGTTCGACCGTCCTCTACAAGTACCGCAAGGGCGGAAAAGGCGCCCTGGTGAAGTGCTTCAAAGAGCGGATCGTGGTCGACCACACCGAAGAGGCCGGAACCTGTCCAGAGTGCGGAAGTCTCTTCGGCCGCGAAACGATGATCCGAGGCGTCCCCGCGTTCAAGATTGTAGGCGGAAAGGCCGTCGCCAAATGAAGGCGAGGATTTGACCCGCTCGCCGAGCCGCGCGGGCGAGCGGCGAGCGCCGCAACACGGCGAGCGGCGGGCGCCGCAACACGGCGAGCGGCGAGCGCCGCAACACGGCGAGCGGCGGGCGCCGCAACACGGCGAGC
>CAZFIV010000109.1:0-1350 GCA_964519665.1 uncultured Myxococcales bacterium | reverse complement strand
GCGAGCGGCGGGCGCCGCAACACGGCGAGCGGCGGGCGCCGCAACACGGCGAGCGACCTTCGGATGGCCCCCGCCCCGGCTGCCGCGTATACTCGCGTCGGCCGAGGGTTGCGCCCCAGGATCGACATGTCGAAGTTCACTATCACGACCGAGACCACCGAAATCGCGCTGAGCGCCGGACAGGCCCGCGAAATCGTCTACAAAATCGAGAATCAAACCGACGGGTCCGCAGACGCGACGGTCGAGATCGAGTGGCTGGCCAGCCAGGGGAGCGCTGACTGGGTCGACGTCGTTACCGGACGGGAAGTCCGCCTGACGGCCCGGCAGTCTCGCGAGGTGATGGTCCGGTTCGAAGCGCCGAAGGCTCCCCCGAAGGATGCCCTAAATAAGCCGCTCCACTTTCAGCTCGTATTGCGAAGCGCCGAAGGCCAGCACCCCGACCGCAGCGACCCGGCCACCGTGAGGATCACCGGTGGGGCCGATTGGTCCCGGCTCGCCTTGATCGCAGGGGGCGTGGTCGTGGGGTTGGGCGTCGTCGTCGGCATCTTGGTCGCGTTGATTCCCGACGACGATCCGAAGCCGCCCCCGGTTCCGAAACGCCTCGTCAAAGAGCGCGACACTCCCCTGTACTCGGTGCTGGGAAATCGCGCTTACGCGATGGTCAACCAGCAAGGCAGCGTAACCGTGGCTCCGTCCGCCGAGTGTGCGAGCAAGAGCAACGCCGACAAGTGCATCTGGAGCATCTTCCGGGATTCCGAGACCGAAGAGCTCCTCATTGCGACCCGCGACGATCGCTATCTCGGTGCCGATCAGGATGGCCGAGTCACATTGCTCGCCAAGGCCGAGTCGGCGCGTCCGGACGCCCGGTGGCAGGTCGATCGAAACCCCAACGTCAGCTTCTCGTTCAAGAGCCACGGCGGCAAGCTCGGTTTCCTGCAGATCATCGGGCGCAGCGTGAACGCCAAGGGCACCGGTCGGGCTGAATCCAACCAGTTCCAGTACTCGGTCCCCCTGCATCTTCGCCGATCGGCGAGCGAGGCCAAGCAGACGGTGTGGCTGGTCCGCGCGGGGTCGAAGAGAATCGAGGTCATCAAGGAAGTCCGAACCGCGAGCGGCCTCGGTCTCAAAGAGGCCAAGAAGCTGGTCGACGAGGCTCCGTCGGTGGTCGTGAAGGATGTGCCGACCGCAAAGGCGATCGAGGTTCGAAAGGCCCTCGAGAAGGCCGGCGCCACGGTCCGGGTCGAATGAGGCGTCGGGTCATTCGTAGCTGACGAGAGGCGAGGTCGGGTCTGCTGGAGCGCCGATTCACTTGGTTCGCACTATTGTCGCTGGTTCTCACCCCGTCTGCTC
>CAZFIV010000108.1:0-26126 GCA_964519665.1 uncultured Myxococcales bacterium | reverse complement strand
GCCAGCACGGAATCGCGAATGAACTCGAGCGTTTGAGGCGCAGCCTCGCTAAAACCTAATGATTCCATACTGTTAGAAGATCGGCGACCCTGGTCCCGAAAACCAGCAACGGCCCCGTCGACGCGCCGATACATATTGCGGGTTCATCTGTGGGTCACTCCCGGCTGGCATCCGGCCGGCCGACCGGCCCCAACCCCATGCGGAGGCGCCTGCGAGCGCCTGAGGAGAACAAAAGCAATGATCGGGATGAATACTTTCGGCACCCGCGTGAACGATTTCCTGGGCTTCTTCGGTTTCAAAGGCGGTCAGCTGGGCGTCGTCATCGACGGACTGACCGGCAACGACCTCGGCGTTCTCATGAACCTCCAAGACGCGGCGATGGAGGCGGCCATGCACCGCGGTACATCACCGTGGGAGCGGCATTGGAACACCAGTCATATGTCGTCTTTTGGGCACATGATGGCGCCGGGCATGATGATGCCCGGAATGATGCCGTTCGCCGCCGCGGGCTATGCGGGCGGATTCCAGCACGTCGACCTGGCCATGGGCTCGTCGGACATTCCGATCTTGAGCTCGCTGTTCAGCGGCCGCCGTTGGGCCGCCGGTCGGTTCGAGCGGGCTCTTCGCCACAACCCGCAGCTCCGCTCCGCGTTCGAAATGCAGATCGGCGGTCGCATCGTTAACTTCGGCCTTCGGAACAACGGCAAGTTCACCATCCAGCGCTTCGGCCCCGGCTACGGCGGCATGGGCATGGCCCTGAACCCTATGATGGCGCCCGCCTACGGCTATATGGGCAGCATGGGCGGCTTTGTGAACAACTACGCGATGGGCATGGGGCTGCCGACGGGCATGCCGTTCTTCGGGGCCGGATCGATGTTCGGTAGCCCGTTCATGGGCATGACCACCATGGGGCTGTACAACGCGGCCGGTATGGGTCGCGCCTCGAGTAGTGCCGGTTACATGTACGGCTTCCGCGACAACTCGGGCGTCTGGGGCGGTCAGAGCTTTGGCTCGATGAACCCGCAGGCGATGCCGGGGCGGATCAACAACACCAACCCGCAGTATGAGATGTTCCACCAGAACGAGGCCGACATGCTCCTCGCGGACCCGTCGCTGACCGTTGAAGACAAGGTCACCCTCCTCCTCATGCTGATCATGAAGAAGATGGACCGCGACATCGAAAACCAGGCCCAGTACATCAACAGCATTCAGCAGCAGCAGTCGAGCCGGGGCGGTAAGGGCAAGATGGGCAATCCGCTCAACACCGGCCCGTTCGGTATGCTGTCGGGCTCCAATAATCAGTCGCCGTCGATCGACGTCGAAACGATGAAGCTCAAGCGGATGATCGATAAGCGCTCGCAGATGTTCGACATGCTGCGTCAGATCATCGACAAGTACAACGAAACCGCCAAGAACATGATCCAATCGATCGGCCGTTAGGATCCTGGAATCACCTTCCAACTCCTGCTCTCGGTCGCGCGGGGCTCTACATCACCAGAGCCCCGCGAGCGGTCTCTCAGATTCTTGGGACGTACGTACGGGCCGCGCCCGAGGAGCTCGAGATCCGTCATGTCGCCCGTGTGCTTTGGCCAGTGCCCACTCAACAGGCCGCATCGCAACGCCGAACGGGCGAGGTTCGACCCGATCCGACGACCTTTTCGACCACCTTTTTGGCCGGTCCCCTTTTTGCGAACGCGCAGAGGAATGCTATGAAGACCAGGACTCCAGCCATGGCGAGCAACGAAGTGAAGCCCCCGCCCGGCGGCCAGTCTGGCGCCTCCAACGGCAAGCTGCTCGAGCGGCTTATCGCCCAAGGAAAGAAGCCCGAAGACCTCACCGAAGAGGAAAAGAAGGCCGTCCTCGCCGAGCTCGATAAAGAGATCGAGGGCTTGACGGCCGACGATGTCGTCAAGGCCGTCGAGAAGGGCGAGATTGAAGTCGAGTACGTCGACCCGCCGAACCCGATCGAGAACTTCACCGAAGAGAACTTCAAGAAGTTCCTGTTTGGGAAGATCACCTGGGCCCAGCTCGAAGGCATGACGATGGAGCAGGCCTACGCGATCGCAGAGTTCGGGTACACGATGTACCAGCAAGGCCGGTACAAAGACGCGCGAACGCTGTTCGAGGGTCTCGTCATCGGTAACCCTTACGATCCGTACTTCCACGCCATGCTAGGCGCGATCTACACCAAGCTCGACCTCCACGAAGAAGCGGCCCAAGAGTTTTCGATCGCCATCGAGCTCGACCCTGAAGACATCAACTCGTACGTCAACCGGGGCGAACTGCTTCTTCAACACGGCGAGTTCGAGTACGCGATGGAAGACTTGAAGGCGGCCATCGACCTCGACCCGGACGGCAAGAATCCGGCGTCGCTGCGAGCCCGTGCACTGGCCGCGGCGACCGCGGCGGCGATCAAAGAGCTGATCGAACGCAAGGAGGCCGAGGGCTCCGCCGGCGCGACTCCAATGCGAGGCCCTAAGAAGCCCGCGGCGCAGCCACCCAAGAAGTAGGGCCGCCCCGATCATCGGCGGACTTCGTCCGGCCCGCGTTTTCTGACAGACTCGAGAGGGTGCGAGCCCCGCCGTAGCGGGCCTCGGCTGACGGTCCGCGCATGAGAAACTTCATCGCTGTTCTGACGACCGGAGACGTCCGGCAGACGATCGGCCGCTACTCCGACGTCATGTTGGCGGTGCTGGTGATGGTCATCATTTCGATGCTCATCATCCCACTGCCCACCTTCCTGCTCGACGTCCTGATCGTCTTGAACATCTCGATCTCCGTCTTGCTGTTGCTGCTGGCGATGTACATCCCGAACGCGCTGCATCTGGCGTCGTTCCCGTCGATCCTGCTCGTCACGACCCTCTTTCGACTCTCGCTCAACGTGTCGTCGACCCGGTTGATCCTGCTGTCGGCGAACGCCGGCGAGGTCATCAAGGCTTTCGGTGACTTCGTCGTTCAGGGCAATTTGGTGGTCGGGATCGTCATCTTCCTGATCCTCACGATCATCCAGTTCTTGGTGATCACGAAGGGCGCCGAGCGCGTCGCGGAGGTCGCGGCTCGATTCACCCTCGACGCCATGCCCGGCAAGCAAATGTCGATCGACGCCGACCTCCGAGCCGGCGCTTTCGACATGGACACCGCCCGTCGCAAGCGCGACGACCTCAACCGCGAGTCGCAGCTGTTCGGTTCGATGGACGGGGCGATGAAGTTCGTCAAGGGCGACTCCATCGCCGGCCTGATCATCACCGCGATCAACATCGTGGCCGGCATCATCATCGGCAGCACCTCGATGAACATGAACGTGAGCGAAGCGCTCAGCGTGTTCGCGATCCTGACCGTCGGCGACGGTCTGGTGTCCCAGATCCCGGCCCTGCTCATCTCGATCACCTCGGGCCTCGTAGTGACCCGGGTCGCCTCCGAAGACGAGGCCAATCACCTCGGCAAAGACATCTCGCTGCAGCTGCTCGCGCAGCCTCGTGCGTTCGTCATCGCCAGCGTCATGCTGACCGCCTTCGGCCTCGTGCCCGGTCTGCCCCCCGTACCCTTCTTCATCCTGGCCGCGATCACTGGCGGGATCGGGTACGGACTGAACCGCACCGCCCGCTTGAAGGCGGAGGGCAAGCTCCAGACGGTCGACGAAGGGGGCCTACCGACCGAGGAAGATGTGCGCGAGCAGCGCGACAAGCGCATCCAGGCGCAGAAGATGCAGGAGGGGCAGTCTCAACAGATGCTGCCGGTGGTCACCCCGATCGCGCTCGAAGTGGCTTCCGACCTCATTCCGCTCGTTGAAGACACCGGCGAGGGCAGCAAGTTCCTCGGCGAGATGATCCCCATGATGCGCGATGGACTCTTCTACGAGTTGGGGGTGCGCTTTCCGGGCATCCGAGTCCGGGGCAACGAGACCGATATGCCGCCGGGCTCCTACCTCATCATGCTCAACGAGATCCCGCTCGTGATGGGCACGGTGTCCCAAGACAAGGTGCTGGTGAACGACACCGTAGAGCGCTTGCGACTCTTGAATATCGAGGGCGAACCGGCCACCAACCCCGCCAATGGTAACGAATGCGCCTGGATCGATGCGCAGTTTCAGGACGTCGCAGAGCAGGCCGGCCTGACCACTTGGGACGCCACCGGCTACATCGTGCTGCACCTGTCCAGCGTGCTCCGAAAGAACGGCGCCGAGTTCGTAGGCATTCAGGAGACCATGAACATGCTCGAGCAGCTCGAGCAGGCATTCCCGGCCCTGGTGAAAGAGACGGTTCCCAAGGTCGTATCGCCGTTCCAGCTGACGGACATCCTGCGGCGCTTGATCGAGGAAGAGATCTCCATTCGTGACCTTCGTTCGATCCTCCAGGCACTCGCCGAGTGGGGGCAGGTGGAGCACGATACGGTCATGCTGACCGAGTACGTGCGCGCGGCGCTCAAGCGGTATATCTCTCACAAGTACACGCGCGGTCAGAACACCCTCATCGTCTATCTGCTCGACCCGCAGATCGAAGAGACGGTGCGCTCCTCGATTCAGCACACCTCGTCGGGCTCGTACCTGGCCCTCGAGCCAGAGATCACTCAGGAGATCTTGTCGGCGGTACGGACCGAGGTCGGCTCGCTACCGCCCACCGCCCAAAATCCCGTTATCCTCACCACCATGGAGATCCGGCGCTACTTCCGAAAGCTGGTGGAGCTCGAGTTTCCTCACCTCGCCGTCCTGTCCTACCAAGAGCTTTCACCCGACATGAATATCCAGCCGATCGCGCGCATCTCGCTCGAGTAGGAGTCGGCCCGCCATACAGGGTTAAACCCATGCAGTACCGATTGTCCGAGCCCCTGAAACGTATTGGACGGTCGGCGCATCAGTACTGACAGTCATGAAGACCTCGGCTCTCGTCCTCGGAAAGGTGCCTCTCGCCGCCGTGGGAACCTTGTTTTCCCTGCTGGTGGCGGCTCCGGCCTCCGCCCAACCAAGCCCTTCGGAGACGCCCGAAGCGGTGTCCGACCTGATGCAGGCTCCTCTTGCGCGTGCTCCCGACGACGTCGAGAGGCCGGCGGGTAGCCTTCTCAATCCGTACTCACGATCCGAGACCCACATCCTCCCCGGCTGGCAGTTCGGGTTCGTGGGCAGCTATTCCGCAACCTTCGTCGACGAAGAAGACACCGACCACGAGGGCGGGGTCGGCGTCATGCTCGACCACTTTCTGATCGACAACGTCTTGGAGATCGGGGGCGGCGTGCGTCTGCTTCGAGGGCGGCACACGTCGGTCGCATTCGAAGCCCTCGTCGACGTCCCGTACCACATCACTCCCCACTTCGAGATCTACGGGGGGCTCGGCGGCGTCAGCGTTGTCGCCATCGATGCGGAGAACCGATTCGGCGGAACCGCGGTGTTGGGTGTTCACGTGTGGTTCGACGAGCGCTACGGTTTCCTCGTCGAGGCCGGCTACGCCCTCCTGTCCGGCGAAGAGATCGGCCACGAAGTGGGTATTAGCATCGGTCCGATTATCGAGCTGTAAGGATTGGCTTGTAGGTCGACTGGGCAGAACGATCCGACGCCGACCGTCGGGCGCCGAGCAACTGGCCGGGGCCCGATGGGCACGAGGTCGAAGTCGCACGCCATCACGCCGCGTTCGCCCGGCAGCTGCTCCGCGCGGCGGGTACCCTTGGCGGCGAAGCCGACCGAATAGGTGATGGACGAATCGTAACCGATGTGCCGGATACGGCATCCGGGAGCCATGCTCCTACGTGTGCGCCGGAACAACAACGAACCGAAGACGAATCGGTGTGACCTGTCGGCCACCGCCGACGCCTCCACCGACGAGTCCGCGGAGAGCACCTCACTGAGCCAAGTGCTGGCGTGCGAGAGAGCTCGCGGCCTCAGCGGCCGGGCGGCGCATGGAAGTCAAGGCGTCGATGCGCTGTGGGCCTTCATGCGCGCCGGGCGCCTGCTCGCTCTTCGACAACCGTTGTCCGAGCTCTTCCAGACCATCCTCGATTTGTCATTGGAGGCGGTCGGCGCCGAGCGGGGCGTGCTGCTTACGCTCGAGGAAGGTCACCGCCTGGTCGCCCAGGCTTCGCGGGGCGCTGGGCTACGGATCAGCAGACGGGTGTGCAACCGGGTCCTGAACGACAAGGCGTCGCTGTTGATCCGTCGAGTGCGGGACGAGCCCAAACTGAGCCAACACCAGAGCGTGATCGATCAGGGCGTGCAGTCGCTGATCGCGGCGCCCGTGCAGACCGAAGACCGAGTCATCGGCTTGCTCTATCTAGACTTCGTGGGATGGCAACGAACGTTTACCCGTGACGACCTCGAGCTGCTGACAGTCATGGCCAACGTCGCTGCCCTTCGAATCGAGCGTGAACAATGGGAAGCACAACGCCGAACCTTGATGGCCGAGAACCTTGAACGTCTCCGTCGGGTGGCGGCCGCGTTGAGCCACGAACTCAATACGCCGTTGGGTGTTCTCAAGAGCACGGTCGATACGTTGCTCCGGACTGCCTCTCGACGACGATCGGCGCCGACCAAGGAACAAGCGCGTCTGGATCAGGTCCAGGGAGTGCTGAGTAAGTCCCTCGATGATTCTATGACGAGAATGGAGCAGGTCATCGAACGTCTTCAGCGATTTACGAGTCTCGATCGCGCCGAGCATCAACTCGTCGACCTCAACCAGCTGGTCGCCGATGTGGTGGCGTTCGCGCAGGAGCCCGTACTGGAGATTCGACTGAAGACCGTCGAGCTTCCGCCGCTGTACTGCCACCGCGCGTCCCTGACCACCAGCGTTGCGAGCGTGCTGCGCTCGGTCTGCGAAGGCTGCAGGATACCCGGCGGGTGCCGGCGGGTCGATATCCACACCCGTATCTGCGACGGGTGGGTCGAGGTCCACATCTCCTGCCGGAGCAAGCGATTCGCGACCGAAGACATCGAAGCCCTCTTCAACCCTTCGTTCCAGACGGCCGACGGCCGTATCTCGTCGGGCGACTGGAGCCTGTTTGCCGCCCGGCAAGTCATCGAAGGTCTCGGGGGCGAGGTTCGCGTCTGCAGCGCACCCAACAAAGCCACGACTTTCACCATCAAGCTCCCTGCCGGCGCGTGGGCCATTCCTTCCCAGAAAACCGAATGCGCGAGCCACGAGGCAGCACCGGCCGTCGGCTGACCGTCGAGTTGCCGCCGCCCACCAGCGAGGCCGACGCCTCCCTCGCTAGAGCGTCGGCTGGAAAACCCCCTGCAACCCGATGGTCTCCTGCGCTTCACGCGCGGAGACCGGGGTGCGGGGATCGGTGGACCCGCCCCGGCGGCCGGCTTTGCCGACCTCGAACCTGTGGCATCATCCGCTTCGTGCGCTCGGTCCTCGCCCTCGCCACTGTCGTCATTCCTCTGGGCTTTGCCTCCACCGTGGGTGCCCAGTCCGAGGATCCGGACTGTCCGTATCTGGATGACTACGGCGAATGTACGACCGAGCGTCCCTTCAAGCCGAGAGAGCCTCAGCGGATCTCCATCAGTTCGGATCCCCCGAATGCGGTGGTGTTCATCGACGGAGAGCGCATCGCCCAGAGGACGCCGATCACCGAACTCGAGCGCAGACTCTCGCCCGGCCGCCATGAGTTCCGAATCGAAGTCAAAAGCCACGTCGCACGAACCGTGACTCGGGAAGTCCGACAGTTTGGCCGACAGAGCATTCGCGTAGAGCTGTCGCCGTTTCCGCAAGTCTCGGTCCGCGATCAGGGGGATGGAACCAGCCTGGGAGGAACGGTATTGGTCGACGGACGCGCGGTCGGAAGCGTGCCGTGGGATGGTGCGTTGCCACCCGGCCGACATGCGATCCGGCTCGAGAAGGAGGGGTATCTTCCTTGGGAAACCGGGACCGAGCTCAAGCCAGCCAAAAAGTATGTGTTTCAGCCCAAGTTGGAGCTGGGGCTGGCCACCCTCGTCATCGCTTCGGACTTGGAAGGTGTACCGACCTTCATCCAACGCACTGATGCAGATGACAGCCCGATCGTCGAGACCACCGCGCCGTTCGAGGGGCAATTCACTCCCGGAACTTACTCGGTCGAGCTTCGGGTTGAAGGTGCGGCGCCCTTCACTCGGGAAGCGTACCTGCGACGGGCCGCCACCCTTCAATTGTCAGCCCGGCTCTTTCCTGAAGACCTACCAGCGCACCTTCGGCCCGTCACGAATGACTGGCGCACCCTCATGCGCGAGTGCGACGGGGAGACCGGGGAGACCGGGGGGTCTGGCGGCTCGGGCGTGCTCGACTTCGAATCGCGCACCCGCGGTGAGGCTTGTCTAGACCTCGGTCTACTGTCCGCCTGGCAGCTGAGGTCCGATGACGCTCTGAAGCTGGCTATCATCCAAAGCCGCCGTGACTCCTCCTACTGGCTTCCCGGCTATGAGCCCCGCAAAGCCCTCGAACTGCTCGAAAGGGCCTGCGAACTCGGGGCCGGCGCCGGCTGCGAAAACCTGGCTTGGTACAGCCGCCACGGCATCGCTGATCGACCGGCATCCCGCGACGACTGGCGTGCGCTTTACGCGAAGGGTTGTGCCCTGGGTGCCTCCAACGCATGCTACCGACGGTACGCGCCCCAACAGCTTGACGCTTCAGCGAAACCGGATGAACCGTATCGCGAGGCTTTCATCATCCACGCCCGAACCGCCAAGCCCCCCGGCCCTCCACGCTTCGCCAGGGATGGCTATCGTTTCGTGACGGCGTTCGGGGGCTTCGGCTATGAGCCGTCCTCGGACGAGCCATTTTACCTAGCCTCGGCCGGTGCATCCATCAATGCCGGAGGGCCGCTCAGCGACTGGACGTTCTTGATGTTCGCGGCCGAACTCGAGCTGACGCTGAACTCTTACGCTCGGCAGACGGCTGAAGATACAGACCGCGTCTACGCGCCGATGGTCAGTGTTCCGCTCACCCTTCGCTTCGGCATTCGCATGGGCGAAGAATGGCCTACGTTTTGGTTCATTCATGGCGGCGGAGCGCTCACGTGGCAGTCCGCGCCGAAACGGGTCCTCTTTTCGTTCGATCCTCGGGTCTCCACGGGCTTCATGTTGGGCAACTGGTTTATCGAGGGGGGGCTCAACTGGGTCTGTTATGCCCCTACGGCCGATTCGTTGGACACGGAGCGTCAACTGCTGCCCTACGGCCGACTCGGACGCATCTTTTACTTCTGAGCGTCGTCGGGTGGAGCTGGCAGAGTATCGAGCGCTTCTCTCAAAGTTGTCTCTTTCGCGTAGCGTCCCATGATCGCCAGGTCGACAACCTTCCTGTCGTCGTCGATCGTCAAACCTAACCGCCGCTGAGCGACTCTCCACCCGGTATCGCCACGACCCGGTTCGCCGGCCGTCGGTCGACGCCACACGCGGACGGTGCCGTCGTTCCACCCCGTGGCAATGCGTCGACAGGCTCCATCGAACTGCGCCGCCCGCAGCCGAACACCGGCCAGCGTAAAGCGCTGAACCGGCCGTGCCGCTGGCTCACGAGACCACACTTCGGCCACGCCCCCCTGACCAGCGTCCGCGATCGCGACGAGGACCAGGTCGCGGGCCGTGCAGTAGTCGACCGACACCACGAAGCCCTCATGGCGGCGAGTCCACACGCGCTGGGCGTTGCCCTCGCGAACTTGCCAAAGCTGCGAGCTGCGCGCCGAGTTGGCCGCGACCACGACCGTCGAACCATCGCGTTTGCCGAGGGCTACCCGGCGCGCCGGCGCCAATACGTTGAATCTGGCGATTCGTTTCTCGGTCGCTCGATCCCAGAGGTCGACTGACGAATCGTCGGCCCGCGCGGTCGCGTACTGCCTGCCGTCGGAGGAAAACGCCGCGTGCCAAATACGAGCCCCGTCGCTCGCTTCAAGGTACTTCAGGTCTCGCTTCTGCAATCCGAACCGCGCAAGGTTATCACCGACGATGAGCAGCGTGTCGTCGGTGGGCGAGACCTCGACCCACTTGAATCGCATGTCGATATCTCGAAAGAAGCGCCGTTCGAAGTGGTCACCCCGCAAGTCCCACACCGAAAAGCGTTGACTCTCCGAGTCCACCGCACGGTCGTGCACTGCGGCCACGATCGCGCCCTCGTCGCGCTCGCTCATCGAGATGACGTCGATCTGATCGTTGCCGGCCGATGTCCAACGGCGAAAGCCATCCTGGAGCTCCCACAGAGCGATCGATCCGTCCTTCGACGCCGAGACCAGCTGATGGTCACCGATGAAATAGACCGAATTGACCCCCTCTCGGTGGCCCCGCAAGGTGACGTCGAGTAATGCGTAACCGCGCTCTTCCAGGACTTCTTGGAAGTCGGGAGTCAACGGTCGATTCGTTTTGTGGGCGGCGAGCGTCGCCCACAGAAGGCTCTCGTCGACGTTGCGCTTGAGTTCCCGGCGTGCGTTGCCGTCGTACGTAGCGGCTAGCCGCTCGAAGAAGTCTTGATACAAGCGCCGCCGTTCGAGGTCGGGAATACGCCCTTTCAAGAACGCATAGCGCTCACGGGCGAACGCCTCGTCGCTCGTCGCTTCGAGCTGCCCGATCGCGGTACGAGTCGCCTGTTCCTGCGGCTGGATGACCAAGAGGTAATAAACGACGAACCCCGAGAGCGCGACAAGGAGCGTCACGACCGCGGCCAGCGCCCTCCTCGTCCAATTGATGGGAAGGCGAGCGCCGACCCAGTCGACATCAAAAACCCGTCGATAGATCTCGTTCTTGACCCGCAAGTATCCTTGTTCGTCGGCCACCACCAGACCCGCTAGCTTCAGCTCGATCTGCACCTCGGAAAGGGGAGAGTTTTTTATCTTTCGGCCCCGAAGAACTTGGCGATACGTCGTCAGCAGTCGCTGTCGCAGCATCTTGTCTCGGCCATCGATCCGCATCGACACCGACTTGAGATTGAGCTGCTGGTCTCGAGCTTCCGGCGTCAAGAAGACATCTCGGACAACTTGGTCGACCTCGACATTACCGACGTCGGACGCTTCGGCCACCGTGCGACAGGCGGCCTGAGTCAAGAACGGCTGGCCTCCCGTCCAGTAGAGGATACGCCGCAACCTCGACTGCCTCGTCGCATCGTCGTTGGCGAGCGGACCCGCCAGCGCCCGAGCCTCGTCGTAGGAGAAGTCAGTGAGCTCGACTCGATAGCCTACATTGAATGGCGTAAGCTCTGGATCATTGATGAGCTCAGAGGGGCTGACGACGCCGAACAACACGAACGTGAGCCGCTCATAGTTTATGTCGTGGGCCCGCGCATTGTGGCAGGCCCGGATGGCCGCGAAGAAATCACCCGCGGTTTCGAGCCGAACGAGCGAATCGATCTCATCGAGGAAAATGACGATTCGGGTGTCGATCCGCTCGAGTATCACCTCCCGAATGAAGTCGGAGAACTTCTGCACCGCCGGCATCCCCTCTTTCGATCTCCACCACTGCGAAAGCCGAATATCGATCTCGAGCTCCTGGGTGATGCGGTGCGTGATTCCATAGTACCACCGCTCTTCGGGGGCGGATTTGCCGCCGATCGTCGTGGTATCGACGATCGCCGTCGCGCAGCTCTCGTCGCGCGAGAGGTGCCATTCGGTCCGCGCCATGAGGCTGGACTTCCCCATCTGCCGGGACGCCAGCACGTAGCAGTAATGATTCTGCCTAAGATGGGCGAGCAGTTCTTCATCGGCTCGTCGTTCCACATAGCTGGGAAGCTGCGGGTTGACGGTGCCGCCGACAAAGTAGAAGTCCTGCGGTCGATGAGTGTTGTGATTCACAGCTGCCTACCAAAATAGAGACCGTACAGTTTACACCGAACCGTCGCTTGGGTGCGTACCGAACCACTGATGATGCCGGTGGCTCGAAGGATCTGAAAATGGCTCTCATTGTCGCATCGCTTGCGCGTGATGATTTGCTTCAGCGATCTCTGCAGCAGCTCCGATCGGTGCAAGGCCCAGTTGAGGCGACGAAGATGATCGCCGAACGGGCCATCTTCGTCGGCCGCCAAAGCGTGCAGACTGGCCACCGAATGGCCCTCGGTGGCGATGGTGTGCAGCCCCCTTCGCATCAAGTATGGATGACCGCCGATCAGGTCGGTGAGCTTCCGGAGCGCCGAATGGTCCAAGACACTGCCGTATCGTTCATTGAGCCACCGAACCTCGTCGAACGTGAAGTCCGTGAGGGCAACGCGGAGACCGACGTTGAACGGTGATTGATTGATATCCTGAATCCACAGGTAGGGCTCGGTCGAATGAGCAATGGCGATATCGAGCCGGCCCCATTCCGGAGTGGTAGCGCGAAGGTTGTGCCAACCCCGAATCATTGCGAAGAACTCCTCGCGGTAATCCTCGAATTCGAACAATCGATCGACCTCATCGATCAGTACGATGAGGGGAGCTTCGGACTCCGACAAGACATAGTGCATGAAATCTTGAAGACTGTCTTGCCCTCCTAGAAACTCGTCCCAGAACTCATCGGGCGACCGAGGTGTGCGCAGCGTCCTCCAGAGCTTTCGCGCAAAGTACTGCAGCAGCGTATCGAGGTCATCGAACCACTTTCGTGGTACCAGCTGAAGGTCGAGGTAGAAGGTTCGATGACCATTTCGCTGACAGTGTTGGTGCAAACGAGCCAGCAGCGAACTCTTGCCGCTTTGTCGGGGCCCCTTGACGATAAGGGTTTCACCGCGCAACCCCACAGGACGTTTCACCATGCGGTCACTGTCTCGCTCTACGTAGAAAGGAGAACTCAGGTGCACCGTGCCCGTCTCCATGGTGATGAAACGGGGATCGCAAGCGGGTAAGGGGGCACCCGAACCCTCAGTCGCGTTGAACAGGGCTCGAACCCCCTCGGCGTCGGACCCGGTGTCCGACTCGTCGACACTCTCCGGACCGCTCGTACGGAGCGCTTCGACCAATCGCCGAACGGTCTCCTGATGCGGCTGCTCTCTTCTCCAGAGAACGTACTGGATAGGGTCGAGGTACGACGCAAGGTCGTAGGGCAGCGTTCCGTCGAAATCGACGCGTACGGGCAGAATCCGTTTGTTCAGATCGTGGGCGGACGCGATCTCCCGCCGAACCATGTCGCTTCGGATCGACGTCTCGGAGATGAGGACAATCATGACTTCGGCGTGGCCGATCTGCCGTTCGATCTCTTCGGACCAGCGCATCCCGACGACGATTCGCTTGTCCCAGAAAACGACGTGCCCTGCGCTCTGCACGCCGTGGACGATCGATGCAGCGAGGCTTTCATCGGGATTGCTGTGACAGTAGCTAACGAAGACCCGGGCCATCGAACCGCCTTTCCGGCAACCGCACACCCTTGCGGCCATCCGGTCACCGACGTGACATCTTACCAAATGCCGGGCGATGGCGAGACTTCGGACGACAAACGGAGCTATGGATCGAGTCCAGTTCGGCCGCCGTCTAAGGTTCTTCCCGAGTTCGGACCGCTCGAGCGCTCAAGGAATCGAGCCTTGTCAGCCGTCTGATGACCGCCGGTCTCCGGCGGCCCGGGGGGCCCCGACGGGACACGATCGAGAAAGTGTGGCATTGTCCAGCGAGTGCGTCTGCTCATCGTTCTGGCTGGGTTGGTGTTGGGAGGACTCGTTGGAATCCCCTGGACGCATGCGCAGCCGCAGGGTCCCGATTGCCCCTATCTCGACGCGTACGGCGAGTGCACGACCGAACGACCCTTTTCGCCGCGTGAGCCCCAGCGCATATCCATCTTCTCCGAACCTCCGGGCGCTCGAGTCTGGGTCGACGGCAAACCGGTCGGACGAACGCCGATCAAGAAGCTGCCCCGAAAACTTGTCGCGGGGAAACATAGATTCCGCTTTGTTGCCCCCTATCATATCACCCGGGTCGAGCAGCGACGAGTGCTCGGTTCTGGTCCCCAGCGCGTCTACGTAACCCTCGCACCGTTTCCGCGAGTGTCCATCCGCGACCCTGGTGACGGCAGCAGTGTAGGAGGGATCGTCTGGGTCGACGACCTCCCAATGGGTGAGGTACCGTGGCAAGGTCTTCTACGGCCGGGCAGACACGAACTTAGAGTTGAACAGCCGGGATTCGTACCCTGGAAGACGGGCGTAGATCTCAACGCCTCCGAAGAGTACATCTTTCAACCGCGCTTGAGAACCGAGTTGCCTACACTCACTATCAGCTCGGATCTCGTGGGCGTTAAGACGGTGGTTCGCCGCGTGGATGACCAGAGCGGAGCTGGTCAGATGAACGAGGCCATCGTCGCGAAGACTCCGTTTCAGCGACAGCTACCCCAAGGCACATATTCGATTACTTTGGAGGTCGAGCCGGGGGAGGTGTTCACGAAGACGGTCACCCTCGAAGCCAGAGACCTTGCCTTCAACGAGAGTCTCTTTCCCAGGAGCGAGCCGTACCCGAGGACGCCCATAGAGTCCGATATGGACGTGCTCGAGGAACGGTGTGAGTCGTCGACTCGACAGAGCGATGCGATCTCGTGCCTCGAATTCGGATGGCGAAAAATCATGAAGCTCTACGGTGAGACGCGAGCGCCTCAGCGTGAGGCCGCGAGGGCCATTCGAAAGTCATGTGACATGGGTGTCAGCCTCGCGTGCGAGGCCTTCGGATGGTACGCTCGA
This sequence comes from uncultured Myxococcales bacterium, assembly GCA_964519665.1. Taxonomy (GTDB): domain Bacteria; phylum Myxococcota; class Kuafuiibacteriia; order Kuafuiibacteriales; family Kuafuiibacteriaceae; genus JANQQN01. The sequence continues at coordinate 11,562 of CAZFIV010000108.1, read as the reverse complement.
CAAGGTCGACCCGGGTTCGCGGAACCTCGCTATCCCGGTCTGATCGCTCAGAGCTGGCGCACGTGGTACACAAGGGCGTGCACCTCTCGCTACAAGAGAGCCTGCTACCGCAAGTACCTACCCGAAGCGCTCGACGAGCGTAACGACCCATCGCAGCCCTACCGAGATGCGTACAAAAACTCGCTGAGCGCTAGGATCCGACCGAAGTCCGTCGATGGCCTACCGGCCTCACCCAAAGGGTATTTCGGCATCATGGGCACTCTTACACTCAACCCGACGGCAGACTCGGAGCCTTACTTCGTTTCCTTGACGTACGGGGGCGGATTCAACATAGCCCAGCTGAGCCCGAGCTGGGCGCTGATGGTACCGGTGGGGTTCGATTTTAGTATCAACACGTATCTGCGCGAAGATAACGGCGAGACAGAACGCGCGAACGGATTCATGTTTGGGTTCGGCGGCGGTCTGGGCGTGATGCGAAAGATCAATGAATCGACTTACATCAAATTCAGCGCCGCCGGCTCGGCCAACTGGCAATCGGCGCCCGAGCGCGTCTTGTTCTCCATCGACCCGAGAGCAACTATGTCCATAGTATACCGCAAATTCGGAGTAGACGTCGGCGCCGTCTGGGCCAGTCACCCCGCCCTGGACGACCAAGACGTGACTCGAACCCTCATGCCCATCATCCGCGTCGGCTACGTCAACGTGACTGAAGAAGACTGAACACGACCGCCCCCAGATACGACATGTCCTGCTCGGGAAGCGCATAGGGCCGCGACGCCGTTGAGACCTCAACAGTCACCGCGCGGGTCACCGCAACCACGAAAGCCGTCGAGGCCCCGGTCCGACCGTCAACGAAGGCACCGGAAAGCCCGGCGGTAAACAACACCAACCGCTCCCGACCGAGACCATCATCCCGATGACAACGCAGACAACCAAGATCTTGTTGCCGGATCGGCGCCGGGTTCCTACGTTCCCGCGGTACCATGAAACCGCTCAGCACCGACGAGATCCGCCGCACGTTCCTGGATTACTTCATCGCCCAGGGTCACACCGAGGTGGCGTCGGGGGCACTGGTGCCCGCGAACGATCCCAGCCTGCTGTTCACGAACGCCGGCATGGTGCAGTTCAAGGACGTATTCACCGGCAAAGAAACCCGCAGCTACAGTCGAGCGACGACCGCCCAGAAGGTCGTCCGGGCCGGCGGCAAGCATAACGACCTCGAAAACGTGGGCTACACCCCTCGGCACCACACGTTCTTCGAGATGCTCGGCAACTTTTCCTTTGGAGACTACTTCAAGGAAGCCGCGATCAAGTACGCGTGGGAGCTGATCACGGAAAAGTTCCAGATGCCCACCGACCGACTGGCGGTCACCGTATTCAAGGGCGAGGACGGCATCCCCGCCGATGACGAAGCCGCGGACCTCTGGCGGTCGGTCGGCTTCCCCGGCGATCGGATCTTCCGGCTCGGCAAGGCCGACAACTTTTGGCAGATGGGCGATACAGGTCCTCAAGGGCCCTGTTCGGAGATCCACTTCTTCACCGAAGACGACTTCGACAACATGTTCGCGCCCGGGCGGGTCGAAGACTCGGACGGCTGGATCGAGATCTGGAACCTGGTCTTCATGCAGTTCGTCCGGCACGAAAAAGACCAGCCGCTCGAACCGCTCCCGAAGCCATCCGTCGACACCGGCGCCGGCCTCGAGCGCTTGGCCATGGTGATGCAGGGCAAGACGTCGACCTATGAGACCGACGGTTTCCGAGTCATTCTCGACCATATCGCCGAGAGCGCCGGCAAGAAGTACGGCTCGACGGACGAGCCCGACGACGTCTCGATGCGGGTCGTCGCCGACCACGCCCGAGCCACCGCCTTTTTGGTCGCCGACGGGGTGCAGCCCTCGAACGCGGGGCGCGGCTACGTTCTTCGCCGGATCATGCGGCGGGCCATCCGCCACGGCAACCGACTCGGCTTTCACGACCTGTTCCTTCACGACATCTGCGCGTTCGTGATCGACCGAATGAAAGCGGCCTATCCCGAGCTCGACCGCACCGGGTCGCTGATCGACAAGGTCGCTCAAAACGAAGAGACCTCGTTTCGCCAAAACCTGGAGCGCGGGCTCAAAGTCCTCAATGACCGCATGGACGAAGGCGGCGACAAGAACCTCGACCCGACATTCGTGGCGCGCCTGTGGGACACCTACGGCTTCCCGATCGACCTGACCCGGGTCATTGCGAACGAGAACGACTTCCTGGTCGACGAAGATGCAGCCCAGGTCGCCCTCAAGCAGATTCAGCAGCCGACGGCCGACGACGACCGGGGCGCCGAGACCACCACCGCCAAGGTTTGGTTCGACCTTCGCGACGAGCTGGGGGCGACCGATTTCCTTGGGTACGACAAAGATAGCGCCCGTGGCGCGGTCAAGGCGATCGTCGTCGAAGGAGAGCGGGTCAACGCCGTGAAGGCCAGCGACCATAACGGCCGGGAGGTGCGGATACTCCTCGATCGCACACCGTTTTACGGAGAGTCCGGCGGCCAGGTCGGCGACACTGGGGCGCTGACGTCCAAGAAGGTCGAATTCAAGGTTCGCATGACCGAAAAACCGCTGCCCGAGCTGCATGTACACGTTGGTCAGCTCGCGCGAGGCACCCTGAAAGTCGGCGATCGCCTCGATGCCAAGGTCGACGCTGAGCTTCGCAATCAGACCAAGAAGAACCACTCGGCGACTCACTTGCTCCACCTCGCCCTGCGCGAGGTCCTCGGCGACCACGTGCAACAGAAGGGCTCATTGGTCGCCCCCGACCGGCTGCGGTTCGATTACTCCCACTTCGAGCCGCTGAAGGCCGACGAAGCGCAGGCCATCGAGGAGCGGGTGAACCGGATGATTCTCGACAACGCGCCGACGGTGGTCGCCGAAAAGAAGCTCGCCGACGCCCAGGCCGACGGGGCCATGATGCTGTTCGGGGAAAAATACGCCGACGTCGTTCGCACGGTCCGGATCGGTGGCGACTCGCTAGAGCTGTGCGGGGGCACCCACGTCAAGCGGTCCGGCGATATCGGTTTGTTCAAGATCGTCAGCGATAGCAATATCGCGTCGGGGGTGCGGCGGATCGAGGCCGTGACCGGCCTTAACGCCCTGCAGTATCTGCAAGCGCAGGAGACCACGGTGAAACAGGCCGCCGCGGCGCTCAAAGCCAAGCCCGACGAGATCGCGGAACGCATCGCCAAGATGCTCAAGCGCACAAAGGAGCTCGAACGCGACCTCGAACAAGCCCGCGCCAAAGCCGCCCTCGGCGGCGGCCAGGCCGACCCGATGGCCGATGTCGAGGAGATCGACGGGCTGCGAGTCTTGTTCAAACGGGCCGACGAAACGCCCAACAAGGCGCTGCGTCCGCTCGCCGATCAACTTCGCGACAAACTGGGCAGCGGAGTGGTTGTCCTCGCCGCCGCCGCCGGCGAGCGAGCCTCCCTGCTCGTCGCGGCGACCAAAGACGTCGCCGGCAAGCGGGTCCATGCGGGCAACGTCGTCAAGGCGGCCACCTCGGCCATGAGCGGGTCCGGTGGTGGCAAGCCCGACTTCGCTCAGGGTGGCGGTGACGCCGCTCAACTCGACCAGGCTTTGGATGCCGCGCGCGCCATGTTAAGCCACTCAGCTAACTGATCTGGCCGCGGCAGGTCTCCGGCGAAAATCCGCGGCGACCTGCCCTTGGGCGCCCAAGGTGAAGCGGGCTAAAGTGGGGCACGGGTGGCGAACGAATCCGATACGGTTTCTCTGAGGATCACGCTCAGATACCGCGACCTGGACGAATTCGTCCAAAGGTACGCCGACAACGTGTCGTCGGCGGGTCTGTTTCTGCGGACGAAGGCGCCCAAGCCGTCGGGCACGAGGATCCGCTTCGAGCTACTGCTTACGAACGGGACCCGCGCCCTTCGAGGCGAAGGCGTCGTGGTCGGGATACGGGCCGACGACAAGCCAGGCATGTCGCTTCGGTTCACCACCCTCGACGGGGAATCCCGCTCCCTGATCGAACGTCTGGTGTCGGCCCACGGGCAGGGTGCGCTTGCCCCAGCGCCCCTCGACGCCGGCCCCAGCCTCGCCCGTCCATCTGGCAGCGAATTCAGGAGCGAGTCGGGGAACGAGTCGGGGAACGAGTCGGGGAGCGAATTCAGGAGCGAGTCGGGGAGCGAATTCAGGAGCGAGTTGGGGAGCGAATTCAGGAGCGAGTCGGGGAGCGAATTCAGGAACGGGTTGGGGAGCGATTTCCGGAGGGATCTCGCGAGCGAACCCCGGAGCGAACCAGCTGGCGAACCCGGGCCCGACTCATCGGCCAGTCGCGGTGAGGCCCCCGGAAGACGCGGGTGGCGGGCTAACCGAGCCACGTCGACGTGGCCACCGCAGCGATCCGCACGATCGTCCTCCAGCGCGTCGAGGCCAGCGGCGGCCAGCGGAACGCCGCGACGTCGCCCAGGCTCGGTGGTTGCGGATCCAGCCAACCGTCGGACCACGGAGGGGCCTCAAGGTCTCCCTCGCCCGGATGCCCCGGGCTTGGAGAGCCCCCCAGCGGGTGGGCTCGGTGATGGCCCAAGGCCCGAACAAGGCGACGAACTTCCTCCGTGGCGCGACTTCTCATCGAGCGACGGGGCCCGCGACCGCCTCGAAGAGTTCGCCCATATCGGGCGGCCCGGTTCGCCGGATGACCCACAGGCCCCAGCGGCCCTCTCTCCAGCCGGTTTAGGCGACGCCGACCCGGAGAATCTGGCGGCTCACGACGACCTGGGCACTCTGCCCGAAAAGCTGCCGGAGCAGAGCGACCTGGCCGCTCGTCTGGCCGCACAACTCGAAGCTCAGCGCTCATTGCAGTTTTCGCCGACCGAGGGTCGCCAAGGCGATGACGATGAGGTCGAGACCGACCAGGTGGGTGCCGACGAGCTTCGGCCACTCGTCGAGACGAACCCCGCACGGACGGAAGGCGCCGATTCGGCCTCTTCGGACCCCGTGCCCACTTCCCCGAGGTGGCCTCCGCAAGAACGCCTGAACGAGTCCGCCAGCGCGCACCAGAACGAGTCTCGGAACGACCCGCTGAACTACGGTTCGACGAAGGGCAGCCTTCCCGGTGTCGCGCCGAGCGCGGGCACGGTGGGCGCCCTCGGGTTCAAGCCGGGCCGGGTACCCGGCGTCGCGGTGAGCGCCCAGACGGCGCGAGCACTCGGACGGGCCTCGAGCGCGGCGGAAAGCCCAGCGGCGCCGGTGGCGCCTCCTTCCGCGGCCGACGACCCATCCGAACTCGCAGGCTCCAACGTCGGACCCGTTCCCTTCGACGCGGTTCCATCCACGGTCGCCGAATCCGCCCTCGCAGACGCTGATCCAGCCTCGTCGCAGCCCCACGAAGACTCGGATCGGCCCGACGAGTTCGATGCCGGCGCCCGTATGCCAACGGTTGCGTCCGGCGCCCGTGGCTCGGAGCTCGAGCCCGCGTCGGCCGAAGCCCGGTCCCGCGCTGACGACGAGTCGGGAGCCAGAGGATGGATGCCCGCAGATGAGGCGTCCGCCCTGCCCGCGCCAGCCCCAGGCGCATTTCCCTCCGACTTCGGGCTGGATCGCGAAGCTAGCCCAGACGGCAAGGATCCGAAGGACGGGAACGTCGAGGATACGAACGCCGTCGACGACAGCCGGGAAGCGCCGCTGCGCTTCTCAGCCCCAGCCTCGGTGGGACGATGGGGCGGATCGCCGGAAGCCTTTCCGGTCCGCCCCTACCTGAGCGATCCCGGCTGGGTGGACAAGTCGGCAGTACCGTCACCGGAAGACTTCGCCCGCACGGAAGATGTACCCGGCTCGGACCCGATCGCGCCGAGCTCAGACTTTGCTCGGACCGAAGATGTTCCCGACCCCGGTCTGCCTGGCGACTCCCCGCGAGCCCCTTCGCCGAAGAGCAGAGCAAGTCAACCTGCATCACCCGCCGCTTTCGACGTCCGTGACCGATCGGCCTACGCCGACGGTCCGCCGACCGGCCATCCTGAGCCGATAGCGCCGCACTGGTCCGTGCTCGAGCCGAACTCGGCGGACGGCGGCGACGACGGGCCCATATCCCTGCTGGACCCTCCGACCACTCCGCCTTCAGGCGGCCTGGTCTCGTCTACGTCACGTGCAACCGCAGCGCCCGAAAAGGACGCGTTGCAAGCGCTCACCGATGCGCTGCCGCCGCTGACGAGTGACCCTGGCCCGGAGCCCATTCCAGCGCCCACCGGCGACCCCGACCATCCCGACACCTATCTGACGGCGATCATGTCCGGAGCCCCTCTCGAGGGCCTGGAGTCGTCCACCACGCCGGACTCCTCGTTTCCAACACCGGACCTCGAATCGTCCTCGGAAGCGCCAGCAGCAGTGTCGAACGCCCCCGCCGAGATACCCGCCGTCGGGTCGCAACCTGACGGCGATGAACTCGCGAGCGATGACCCCTTCGACGTAGCTCTGGGAGAGGCGCTCAACGAAGAACTCTTCAGCTCTCCGACCGCGTTCGATGGAAACCTTGGGGACGAGCTCTTCGACGACAACCCCGCCCTCGCGGCCGAGGTCGACGCCACCGATGACGACGGCGATGGAGATCTGATCGACGACCAGGATGCGCCAGCAGGTTTTTCGGCATTCGACGAACCCGACGACGACGAGCCGATCCTTCGCTCGACTCGCCCCCTTCCCGATGCTCAGCCACCCTTCGAAACAGCTGGTCTGGTCAAGCTGTGGCCGGAGGAGGCCGATCCCGAAGTCGCCGAAGCAGACTTCGGGCCCCCTGAAGATGCCGACGCGACCCTGACGTCGTCGCAAACGTCGGCGGGAAGGTCAGAATGGACACCGCCTCTCGCCGACCTCCCCGATCCGACGGCTTCGGCCGAGGCCTCGGAATCTGCTGACCTGCACGAGGAGTTCGCGCGCCTCGGCGCCGCGTTGGCGCCAGATCCGGAGCCCGACCTTCCGCCGCTGCCCGATTCGCAGAGCGCGTTCGAGGAGTCACTTCGCGATATCGACCCCGACCCCACTCGCCCCATTCTTGGGTCGGCGAGCGCCCTTACGGGCCTCGCGGCGTCATCGGAAAGGGTCAGGCCGTCGGCGGCCGAACCCGAGCCGCCACCCATGGCCGCGCCGATTTCGTTCGTGTCAACCGAGGGCGGCCGAAATCCGTTGACCGCACCGTTCGAGGACTCGGCGGAAACCGTGCCCCAAGCCGGCGACCTGAGTGATGAAACGCCGGTTTTTAACGAGCCTACGCCCCTGTTGCCGCACGAGCCCGAGAGCGTCAGCCAAATCGAGCTGGAGCGCATTGGCCTCGGACCCGCGGTGTCCGATCCGCTCGACATCACCGTCCCCGAGCATTCGAGCTCATCGAGCAACGACGCCGCCTTCCCGAGGACCGAGCCGATGCAGCCGCTCGAGCCCGCCGACCCGGATCCGATGGTGTGGACGGAAGGGCCACCGCCCTCGGGTCCACCTCGTCTGCCGGGACGATCGATAGAAGCCGTCGGTGGCTCGGAATCACCGGCCGCTGCCTTGCCGACCTGGACCGCGGACATCGCGTCGGTCGACCTGCTCGAGGACGAGCCGGTCTGGCCGACCCGCGATCCGGACGCAATGGCCCCGATTTCCGAATCGAACCCGGCCGCGGGAATGCCGCCCGTCCCCGACGACGACGAACCCGCACCTTCCGAGCGAGCCACCGCCGAGGACTCGTCGACACGAGGGCGGGTGTTCGGGTCGACGGGTGAATCCGGTCCACCTCCGCTGCCCTCGTCCCGTCGGCCAGCGGCCGCCGGCCCCGTGTTAAACGCGCCGGCGGTGCCCGCGAGCAGCCCCGGGCGTCCGATCGACGGTGAAGGCAACACCATCGTCGCTCTCGACATCGGCGGCCGATGGACGAAGATGGGCATTCACGACGCCGGTGAGGTCGCGATTGTTCCCGCCGACGGCCACGCCTTCACGTCCTCGATCGTCGCGCTACGGCGCGACGGAGGCATCGCGGTGGGGAGTGAAGCTCAACTCATCGCGATCGAGGATCCCGACCGGGCGGTGAGCTTGCGCGACGTCCTGCACGCGCTCGATGACGCGGGCAGACCGATTCACGGTGCCCCGGCGTCCATCCACTTCGTCGACGGCGAAATCGCGTTGGCGCTGGGCAACAGTCTGGTTCCGTTGAGCGAGGCGCTGTTCCACTTCCTGTCGCTGATCAAGCGCGCCATCGTGCAGCACCTCGCATCCGATGCTTTCCAGGTGATCATTTCCGTCCCGCACGACATGATGATCGATGGTCGGCGACGCCTGGAGCTGGCGTGCGAAGCAGCCGGCCTTCCCGTTGCCCGGCTGGTATCGGAGCCCGAGGTCCTGATTCACGCGTACTCGTTGGATGAGCATCCGATCGAGACGGCGCTCCTCGTCGACTTGGGCGCGACGCACCTCATGCTGGCGATCGTTCGCCGGCTGCACGGCGCCCTGACGGTCGTGGAGCATCGATGGTATGACCGTCCCTGCGGTCACTCCCTCGACGAGACCATCGCGCAAATGACCCTCGAAGAGCTGGCTCGTCAGGTGGACCGGGACTACCGAGGCGACCCGTCGATCTACCGCCAGTTGATGGATGCCTCCGAGCGGGCTCGGGGCGACATCCGAAGGGCCCCGACCGTAGACTTGCGGGTCATGCTGCCCCCCGTTTCGGGTGGCTCACCGAGCGAGCACACCATCCGTTTGGGCCGCATTCAGGTGTACCAGCGGGTCGATCCTCAGGTCGCGCAGTTCGTCGATTACGTTCGAGAGATCATCGCGACGGCCGAACTCGACCCCCGCGAGCTCGGAGCAGTCGTCTGCGCGGGGAGTGGCGGAACGTTTCCACCGGTCGTCGAAGCACTGACGGCCATGACGATGCAGGAGCCCATGACGACCGTGCCGCCCACGCAGGCTTACATTACCGGCGGGGCCCGCATCGCGTTGGCCATGGCCCGCCATGAACGCGCAACACATCCCGGCACCCTGCAAGCCGCGGTCGGGATCGAGCTCCTCGGCGGCAGGTTTCGCGCCCTCGCGCCGACGGGCTCGGGCATTCCGCTGCGGTTGCATCGAAGCTATCCGACGACTCGAGACAACCAGACCGACATCGAGTTGAAGTTCTATCAGGGCGACGGTGACCTCGTTCGTTCGAACACATTCCTGGGCGCTTTGGGCCTCCGAGGCTTTCCGAAGGGCTTGCGGGCCGAGCTCACCATCGAGCTCGACTTTCACATCGACCGGGACGGGGTGCTGACCGTGTCCCTGTACGAGCCGACTTCCAACGCCCGCAACACAATGCGGGTACCGACGCGGCAGACCCCCGATGAGCGCCGAGAGGAACTCGAGCAGGAAGGGTTGGCGGCGCCCGGGAAAACGCAGAGCTCGGCCAAGAAAAAGGGCTTCTTCTCGAGGCTGTTTAGCCGCGACTGATCCGGGCCCATGATCGGTTCGCCCCGGGAGGTCGGGCGACCAGCTAGGGTCATCCGCAGGTCGTCACGAATGGAATGACCTCCGACTTCAAATCGTGGACGTAAATCCAAGATTATCCCGAATCGGACGGTGCAGTCCAATTCAAGTAAACCCTCATCAAAAGGGGCCAGACTCCGGAGGCACCGCCGCCCGCTGCCGTGTTCGTCGGCCTCTCTGGCCCCTTTTGGCCGACTGCTGGGCGGTTGGAGCCGCTGGACGCCCGTCCGGGAGACGGGTGATCGCCTTCTGTAGCGATTCAGTGTCCCAGTCGTACACTCTGTCACGATGTCCCATTGGGACACTCCCGATGCAGAAGAATTGAGCGTCGAATTGGCACGGGCAATGCTCCCCACCGCCGTGATGTCTCCACTGCCCTTAAACCGTCTCTGCGGCGCTGTCGCGCTGCTTTCCGTCCTCGGCACGGCCCAGGTAGCCCAGGCCGAAGACTACGATCCGTGGGAGGTTCAGAACGTCCATCTAGAGCTGGGTGCTTTTGCGGGTGTGATGCGCCCTTCCAACAACCACGAACTGTACGACGTCGACGCGGGGATTGAGCAGTCCTCGTACCATCTCTTCGCTGCCGACTTCGGTGCGCGCGTCGGCTTCTTCCCCCACCGTTCGATCGGTCTCGAAGTCGAAGGTGCTCTGATCCCCACCGGTGTCCGGGGGTCCGACGAGAACGCTCTTCTGTACCGCATTAGCGGCAGCGCCGTGCTTCAGATTCCCGGACGGTTGACCCCGTTCGTACTCGTCGGCGCCAGCGGCGTGGGCGTATCGTCGAGCGCCGAGGCGCAGGGCGATGACCTCGACGCATTCTTTCACTGGGGTGTCGGTGGTAAGTATTACATCACCGAGAACTTCGGCGTGCGGCTCGATGTCCGGCAGCTGCTCGGTCCTCGAGTTCGCGAAGAAGACCCTACCGACGACAACAACATCTCTTCCTCGTTCGAGGTTCTCCTCGGTGTGTCGTTCGCATTCGGCCGCCACTCGGGCGCCCCCGGCGATGACGACAACGACGGCATCACCAATCCGGTCGACGTCTGCCCACAAGAAGCCGGCGTCTCTCCTGACGGCTGCCCCGACAAGGACGGCGACGGCATCTCGAATCGCCTCGACAAGTGTCCCGACGTGAAGGGTGACCGCGAAGATGGCTGCCCGACCGACCGCGATGGCGATGGCGTGCCCGATACGGCTGACAAGTGCCCGGACAAGGCCGGTACGTCGGAGAGCGGCTGCCCTGACACCGACGGAGACGGCGTCTTCGACGACGCGGACGAGTGCGTCAACGAAGCCGGCACCCTGCCCAACGGCTGCCCCGACCCAGATCCCGACAAGGACGGCATCACCGGTGAAACGGACAAGTGCCCGACGGTTGCCGGTATCGAACCCGACGGCTGCCCCGCCGGCGACCGAGACAAGGACGGCATTGTCGATGACAAGGACAAGTGCCCGGATCAGGCCGGCAAGGGCCCGGATGGATGCCCGCTCGACACCGACAAGGACGGCGTGATCGACGACTACGACCAGTGCGTCAACGAGCCCGAGACCAAGAACGACTATAAGGACGCCGACGGCTGCCCCGACGAAGTCCCGGTCAAGGTCAAGAAGTTCACCGGCGCCATCCGCGGCATCCAGTTCTCCAGCGGAAGCGCTCGGGTGTCCCCGCGTTCGTACGAACTGCTCGACAACACAGCCAAGATTCTGACCGAGTTCGCCGACCTCAAGCTGGAGATCGCGGGCCACACCGATAGCGCGGGCTCGGCGCGCTTCAACAAGCGGCTGTCGCAACGGCGGGCGGACGCGGTGCTCGAATATCTCAAGAACAAGGGTATCGACGAAGCTCGCCTCACCGCGGTTGGCTACGGCGAAGAGCAGCCCATCGCGTCGAACAAGACTCGCGCGGGCCGGTCTCAGAACCGTCGCATCGAGTTCAAACTCAACTAAGCATCATGACTCCGGCCGGCTGCGAACGAGCGTCGCAGCCGGCCCGGCCTTGCCCCGTCCTTCCAAGAAATTTAGCGAGGCTGCGCCTCAAACGCTCGAGTTCATTCGCGATTCCGTGCTGGCG
>CAZFIV010000107.1:8943-26345 GCA_964519665.1 uncultured Myxococcales bacterium | reverse complement strand
GCTCACCGTCCAAGCTCAGGTCGGCTAGTCTTTCGACTTCCCGTGCGTCCATCGTAGGCTCGCGTCTACAACTCCCGACCGATGAAGGATCATCCCCGGAGTCGGCCGAATCGCCCCGGCGCCGAGTAGTGATGGCGATGTCGCACCAAATGGCAACTAAACTGACAACTGGGGCGACGGCATTATGGGGTAATACCAATCAGGCGGTCTTCTTCTTTCGCTGACGGTAGGTCTCCAGGCTGATGGGTTTCCCGCCTTCGTCGGTCGCCGCCTCCAGAATGCCTTCGTGGACCGCGTATTCGAACAGCTGCTTTTGAAGAATGCGTCGGCCTCGGAACAGGCGACTCATGACCGTTCCGACTGGGCAGCCTACGATCTCGGCGATCTCTTTGTAGGAGAAGCCTTGAATATCGGCGAGGATGACCACCATTCGGAAATCGACCGGCACCTGCTCGAGGGCCTCGACCACCTCGTCGGACAGGAGTTGACCGAAGAAGTCGCCTTCCGGGTCCTGCAGGGCGCGCACCTGCTCGGCGGAGACGAAGCGGTCGAGCACGACGTCTTCGGCCGGGGCTTCCGCGACTTCGCGTTCTTTCACCTTCCGGCGGTACTTGTTGATGAACGTGTTCGTCTGAATCTTGAAGAGCCAGGCCTTGATGTTCGTGCCCTTCTCGAAAGATTCGAAGAACCGAAAGGCCTTCAGATAGGTGTCTTGAACCAGATCTTCGGCATCCTTGGGGCTTCGGGTCAGCCGTAAGGCGGCGCCGTACAGGGCATCCATGTGTTCCAGGGTCAGCGCCTCGAACTCCGAACGTTCCTTGGTCTGGGTGCGTCGTTTAAATCCGAACATCATCTTCTCCTGGTACCGCCTCGGCGACCGTTACCTATCGGCGCTCTGTCACCTGTAGCACACCCAAGCAATCTTTGGGCCATAAACGCTTCGACCGCGAACAACCCTCATCCCAATGCTGTCGGCCACCTCTGTCCGGACGTGTGGTGTCACCCACCCTGACAGATTGTGGTCCCCCGTTGACAAAAGGTCTCTTCCCCTCGCACCCAAAAGCTCCGCGTCTTTCCATTGAACGCAACTGTGCAGGGAATGTTTCACACTCATCGTTTCGTTCTTCGTTTCTCCCTCGCCTTGCCCTTCGTGCTCCTCGTAGCCTCCGCCCTCATGGGGTTCAAACCCCATACCACATCGCGAGTCGCGCATGACATAGCGCAAAGCGTGGGCCTCACGGTCGATCCCTCGCTCAATCAAGCCGCCGAGCGTCATGCGCGCGATTTGCTTGAAGATGGAATTAATGCCCGATGGGAGCGAGTCAAGGAGGCCCTTCGCACCGAAGGGATCGCCGACGCCCAATTCTGGCCTATCGCGTTGATCGGGGGTGACCCTGAGGCGATGGGCGAAGAAATCGGACCGGTGGCGGTTGAACGGGCTCAGGATCGACGCGCCACGCACGTTGGCATCGGCGTCGCCTTCGATGGGCCTCGGATCGCGATGGTCGTTCTCCTGGTCCGCCGATTGGTTCGGCTCAGCCCTCTGCCGCAGGAGCCCAGTCCCCGAGGTCTCGTGCTCCGGGGCCGCACCGACATCGGCCAGCGCCTGGAAGCTCTGTGGATGGGGCCCTGCCGCGACACGGAGTGTCGGGGCGGCGTCAGAAATCTGCGGATTCGACCGGGTCGAAGGGGAGGCTGGGTCTTGGTGGTTCCCGCGATGCAGGGACCGGGCACCTGGACCCTCGAGCTCATGGTCGAGACCGCAAAGGGCCCCGAGCCGGCCGTCGTGTGGCGGTGGGGCCCCACCGGAGCGCTGCAACGCCCCACCGGCGAGCCCGAGCGCTGGGTCGCCCGCTTTCGAAAACGCGAGGGCCTGGACCCGGTGAGCTGGAACCGAGCATTGGCGCTGGCCGCTCGCCGACACGCCGAAAACGTGTGCAAGAGCCGGCAAGCCGCCCACATCATCGGAAGTGGTCCCAGCCCCCAGCATCGCGCTTTTGACGCCGGTTATCGGGCCCCCGTGACCGAGAATGTTGCGGTCGCCGGCACCGCGGTCGACGCCCACCTCGACATCCTCCGAAGCCCCAGCCACCGCCGAAATGTGATCGACCCCACCGCTCGAGACTACGGTATGGCGGTCGTGCAGCGCCCCGGCCGACAGGGCGCGCGTCCGATCCACTGCTGGGTGGAGATGTTCGGGCGGCCATAAACCACGGGGCAAACCGGTCAGAACGATCGAAACTGGTAGGAATTGATCAGCCAGGCGGCCAAGACGTTGCAGAACGCATGGTAGGCGATCGCGGACAGGACGCTGCCCGTCCGCGCCCGCATCCAGCCGAAGACCAGACCGGGAAAGAAGGTCGCCAACCGGGCCGGTACGTGAAACTCACCTATGAAATGGGCCAGCGCGAAGACGACCGCGGTCGCCCACCACGCCCTACCGACGGGAGCGCCCCACCATCGACACCGGGGAGGCCAACGGCGACCGAGCCGCTCCTGCAGAAACCCTCTAAAGTAGATCTCCTCGGCCGGCGCCACCAAAATGAGGTGCGTGACGACGAGGTCGAAGAAGCCGGCCGTCGGCCACCCGGCGACGAAGACCCGGCCTTCGAAGATCGTCATGTAGACGTGCACAGCGATGGCGTACGGGATGAGCGTGAGGGCGGATACGACCACCAAGACGCTGAGATCCAACCGCCAGGGGGCGACGGTCAGCCCCAACGATTCGCGGGTCACGCCTCGAAGTCCGATCAGATAAAGAGGAACGTACAGCTGAAAGGCGATCGCCGCCGTCGCCGCGTACGACCCGAGGCTCGGCTTTGCGACCCCCACGTACTTGATCGCCCCGAGGACCCCGAGCACCGCCAGGGCGGCCCATAGTCCATCCCGTTCGTAGGCCGGTCGCTCGGGGCCCGCGCGACTATCCGCCGCCGTCACCGAGAACCGCTTTCTTGAGGAACGGGCTCACCACGTCGATCGAAACGACGAAGGCTTTGCGCCGATTGCCGCTGTACACGACCCCGAGCAGATGTCCCTCGAGATCGAGGATGGGCGCCCCGACCTGACCCGGTACCTCCACGACCGAACCCATCTTGTTTCGGCGTCGGGACACCGCACCCGCATGGTGCACCGGCTGGCCCGCCGTGTTGTAGCGGAGGGTGACGACCCACTCATCGGGGGTCAGGCGCACGGGGCGAGCCGGAACCAGCGGTACGATGCGCGGGACGATCGGGCCTCGCGCCACCGCGAGCCGAAGCTTGGGATGGTACGCCAACAGCTCGGCCGGCCGTTCGATACCGTCGCCCGCCCGCCATCTCAGAGCCTTCGGAGGCCGCGTGGTGCTCCCGAAGACGAACTCGCCCTGGATGCCGGCCAAAAACCCCGTATGCCAAACCGTGGGCTCCCTCACGCTACGAACGCGCACGAGCGTTGAACGATGTCGGTCGAAGATCCGTCGATACGTATGCGGCGAACGCGGGGGACGAGCGTCTGCCAGCCCGGGGAGCAGTAACCCGAGCATCAACCCAACCAGGCTCGCCCGTGGGCTGCCCCACGGTCGCTGCCATGGTGCTCGCATCCGGTTCACCACCACGAGGCGTGCACTATATAGGAGAGCGTACGGTTTGAAGAGTGTCACCATCATTGGCCTCATCCTCCTGGGCCTCGTCGTCTCGGGGGGCCTGGCCGAGCGGTCCAGCGCTTGGGCCCACCCGCCATGGTCCGCTTCCTCGTCCACGAGCTCGGTCTCGGCCATCGCCGGCGCCCGCACCTCATCGATCGCCGCCGAG
Organism: uncultured Myxococcales bacterium; assembly: GCA_964519665.1. Classification (GTDB taxonomy): domain Bacteria; phylum Myxococcota; class Kuafuiibacteriia; order Kuafuiibacteriales; family Kuafuiibacteriaceae; genus JANQQN01. The sequence continues at coordinate 22,557 of CAZFIV010000107.1, read as the reverse complement.
CTGACGGCCGAAGTCGAGGGTCCCGCGATCACCGACACGTCGTCGGTCGCCCGAGAGGGCACTCGGACGTCCTCGACCGCAGCGCCGCCCGAAGCAGAAACGCCGTTCGTTCCGTACGAGTGGGCGGACGCGTTGCGACCCTTCCACCGGTGGACGACTTTGGATGAGTTGGACTCGGGGACCTCGAGCACGGCGACCACCGCCGGCGACCTCGCCGCAACGACGGCAACGAAAACCCAAACGAAGGGCGACCGACGACGGTTGTCGCTTCGTGAACGGCTGTCGCCTCTGTGGCGGTCGCGAAGGAGCGGTGCCGCGACCCAACGCAAACCGCGGACGCGAAGGGCGCGGGACCAGCGGGCGTGGGCTGGCTGCGACGGGGTCTGGAACCTGCCTCGCCTGAAGACCCTGCCCTTCGAGGTTGGCGAGGAGCTCTCCTACGACCTGAGCACCGCCGGGGCCTTCATCGGCCGGTTCGAGACCAAGGTTGGTCGACCTCGCACCGTGCAGGGTCGCCGGGTCTACCCGCTCTTCGGTCGAGCTCGGACGACCGGCTTTGCAAGAGCGTTTCGACCGTTCATCGGCCGCTACATGGCGATGGCCGACATGAAGGATCTCGCACCGATCGGAGTTCGGGTCGAGGCCAAGTACGACAAAGACCAGCGGTGGGAGCGGGTCCGGTTCGCCGACGAAGGTCGCAGTCTGCAGGCCGACTTTACTTTACGAGGCCGCGAAATCCATCGAGACTACACGAGCAACCACCGGATGACGGACCTGTTGTCGGTGCTGTACCTGGCCCGCCACGTCGACGTGACCGACGGGTTGACCGCGTGCCAGCACGTCTTCGGAAGCCGGCGTCTGTGGCGGATGAGTGCTCGGGTGGCCGGCACCGATACCCTTTCGACCCCCGCCGGACGCATGGAAGCATGGAAAGTTCAACTCAGCTTCGATCGCATGCCGACCCCCGGCCTGCGAAACAAGAATCGCCCGCACTATGACATGCAAGTCTACTTGGCCAAGGACGACTTCCGAACGCCGCTCGCTTTCGTGGTCGACTACAAGGGCCTCACTGCGCGAGGGGACCTTCGCCGGTGGAGCCTTACGGGAAAGAGCAAAGACCGGGCGTGGAGGTTCTGAAGGCAACCCTGGCCCCCGCGTCCTCAGGGTCTCCGCTGGGCAACACTTCTTCACTCGTGTTACTCGGGTTTGCTGAAGGCCGCGCCTACTTCGTACCGGGCGCCGTCGCCTGAAGGAGGATCGCTCGCATGCTTAGGCCAAGGCTGGACTCATGGTCTCGTCTACGCTTCCTCACCGTCCTGATCGCAGTCGGTTGTGTCGAAGACCTAAGTCTGGAAACACCGCCCATTCCCCCCGGGGCCGAAGGCTCCACCCTCGTAGAGGCACAGTTCGACCCGACCCATCCGATCCCCGTCCTGACGCTGATCCCGACCCCCACGATCCTGGCGCAGAACCTCGACGGGACGCTCAATCAAGACGCCGTCCGGCCCGACGACTGCGAGCTACCAACGAGCGCGCAGTGCTTGGCATTCGTCGAAGGCTGGCCGACCAGCACCGAGATCACCCTGTTCTTCTCCGACGAGATCGACCTTACGACCCTGCCCGCCGGCATCGAGCTGTACGAGGTGACCGCCACCGGCCTGGTGTCCGTCCCGCTCGACTTCGACAACGCTCGGTTCGTCGAGCGGACACCGCCGGGCCCCGACCGCACCGCGGACCCTTCCGCCGACCCGAACGCCTGCCAAACCGCGTTCGGCTACACCGATGCCGACATCGCGCCGGGATACGACCTGTTCCTTCGACCGCTCAACGATGCGGTCCCGACCACGCCGGCCGCCGACTTCAAGCTGTCGACGCAGTACATCTTGCTGGTCAAGAGCGATGCGACGGGCGGCCTTCGTGACCTCAACGCCAACCCGATCCAGCCGTCGGGGCTTTTTTTCCTACTGAACGACGACACCGATCCGGTCAGCCCCACCGGCGAGATTACGTCCGCTCTTCTCCGCAGCCAGGTGCAAGAAATCTTGCTGGCGGCCGAGTTCGAAGGAAGGCTCGTCGAAGAGCTGACCCCGACCGAGCGGGAGACCCTCGACGCTCTGGTCATCGAGGCCGGGCAAGACCTTTACCCCGTCTTCTTGGCCGTCGACGAGGTCATCACCACGAGCCTCGAGGCGGGGCTGGTTCAAGACCGAAGCGCGCTGATCTTGACCAACACCTGGACCACCGGTGGCCCGCCCCGGCCCACGGTCGCTTTCGATCCCGAGGCGGGCGAGCTTCCATTCCCGAATGACGAACTGCTGACCACGGTCGACCCGTCCACGGGGCAGCGGAGGGTCAATCTTCCGGCGGAGGGCACGCCCATCCCCGCCGAATGGGTGGGCGGCCTCAACAAGCTCGACGGCTTCTCGCTCCGCACGCCAGCGATCGGCTCGGCCCCCCAGACGGGCCCAACGATGTTTTTCACCACCGAGGCCCCGGCCGACCTGACCACCCTCGATGCGGCCATCGTCATGTATCGCCTCGATAGTACCGCAAGCCCCGTGGAAGCGATCACGGTCACCGCGACCTCCGCCGACGGCCTCACGATCACCGTCCGCCCGAACGTCCCGCTCGAGCCTTCGACCTCGTACGTCGTCGGTGTCACCAACGACCTCAAGCTCGCCGATGGGCGCGACTACGCCGTCGCATCGACCTTCGACCTCTTGAAGACGCCGGTTCCCCTGGTCGACGACGAGGGCGTGGTGCTGCCCGACGTCGTGCCCGCGCTCCAGTGTGCGCCTTTGACGCAGGGCGAAGACAGCCTCGCCAACGTCGACCAGGTCCGAACGTCCGCGCAGAGCCTCGAGCCGCTGCGAATCCTCTGGCAGCCGACTTTCGCCGCCCTCGAGGCCCAGCAGATTTCCCGCACCGACCTGTTGTTGGCCTGGAGCTACACGACCCAGTCGATCACCAACGACGTCGACGACATCAAAGCTCGGCTGTTCAACGGCGCGTTCGACGACGTCGGGTCACGCGTCACATCGATCAGCACCATCGGCACCTCGACCATCGCCAACCGGCTCACCGACCGAGTCTGCACGGAGCTCTGCGATGATGGGCAGTTGTTGATTTCGGGCCCGCAATGCATGGACAGCGAGGCGTTGACGAACGACCCGGTCTGTCAGCTGGCGATCGACCTCCTCACCAGTGAGCTCGGCAGCGCGGAGCTCTTCCAGATGCGCGCCCACCGGGTCGTGTCGGGCAGCCCCTTCGTCGACGGAACGTTCTCGAGCGCCCTGGTCGAGAATCCAGCCATCGAGAACGTTCCGGTCTGGGTGGTGCGACCGGTGATGCCCGCGCCGCCCACGGGCTATCCGGTCCTGATCTTCCAGCACGGCTTGGGGCAGTCCAAGGACGACGGCTTTCTCATCGCCAACACCTACGCTGCGGCCGGCTGGGCGACGGTCATGTTCGATCTGCCGCTGCACGGAGACCGAACGTCGGACCTCTCCGAGTTTCGAGACATTCCCGGCGTCGGCCTGGTCGAGGTTCCCTGCGAGGAGCCCTTCGTCGACCCGGCCGGCGTCACCTGCGGCCCGAACGGCACGTGTACCGACCGTAACGGGCTCGCCCCGTGCGACGGCATGCAAGACTCGAGCGGGTTTGGGTACCTGAGCGCCAACTTCTCCGGCGTCCGCGACAATCTCCGGCAGTCTACGATCGATCAGCTCACCCTCCTGTACACGCTCCAGCAGGTCAGCGGGCCGACCGGCGCCTGGTCAGACCTCGATGCCCGTCAGGTCGGGTTCATCGGTCAGAGTCTCGGCGGCATCACGGGCGCCAACCTGTTGGGCTACATCGACAACCAGGAGATCGACGCCGCCGTCCTCAACGTGGCGGGCGGAGACTGGATCGAGTTTCTCGAAAACTCGATCCTCGCCGCCGAGATCAACGCCCAGCTCGACGAGCTGGGTCTGTGCGAGCTCGACCCCGCCTCGGGATGCCAGCTCACGCCGGAGTTCGCGGATGTGCTGACTCTGGCCGACTGGGCCTTGCAGGCCGCGGATCCAATTCAGACCGGCCGCTTCGCGGTCGATCGCCTGGGCACCGACGGCATCATGATGCAGGTCGCGATCCCCGACCTGGTCGTGCCGAACGTCATGAGCGAGTCGCTGGCCGGCGTCTACGGGTTCTCGACGAGCGGTCCGGTCGGACCGTACCAAGCCTACGACTTCAGCCGTTTGCCCGAGGCAACGTCGGGCCTCGGATGTCACGACTTCCTGCTCGAGCCCAGCTGCGGCGTCTGCTTCGAGGAGGCCCTCTGTGCAACCTTCGGCGCCCAAGAACAGTCGGCAACCTTCATTGCGTCGGGCGGTCAGACCATCGCCCCGCAGCCCTTCGACTTCATCCGAGGGGATATTTCATGCTCGTGCGCGGGCCAAGAGTAAGGAGGCGCATCGTGAACCTCATTCGAAATACTGGGCAGCGGGGCCCGGGCGCGATTCAATCGCGCCCACCCGTCTTCGCTCGCTCCGCTCGCTGCGCGTTCGCATCGGTCATCGTGGCCGGCTTGGTCGTGTTGAACGGGCCGGCGGTGTTCGCGGCCGGCTTTCAGTTGAACGAGCATGGGGCGGTCGGCACCGGTCGAGCCGGCGCGGTCATCAGCACGATCAACGATCCGAGCGCCATCTATCACAACCCGGCGGCCCTGATTCGAACCGAAGGCACTCAGTTTTCGGGCGGCCTCAGCCTGATCATTCCCGAGGGCGCGTACATCGGCCGGGGGCGGCCGGTCGATGCCCTCGACAGCCCGGTCCGGCAGGAGCTCGAGAGGACCCCCACCCCGGTCCCCCATGCGTATCTTTCGCACGCGATCTCCGACCAGGCGGTGGTCGGTCTCGGCTTCTACAATCACTACGGCCTCGGGGTCTCGTGGCAGAATCCGGACGAGTTCGTCGGACGGACGCTGGTGCAGGAAATCACCCTGAGAACGTTCTTCATCACCCCCGCCATCGCGCTCAAGCTCAGCGACCGCGTCAGTGTGTCGGTCGGCGTCACGCTGGTGCCGGCAACGATCTCTTTGACCCGAGTCGTCGGAACCAGCGACAACGGGCAGGTGGTCTTTCCTGGCCCTCCGGAAGGAACCGTCGATATTCGAGCGACCGCGTTTGGAGTCGGCGCCATCGCCGGCCTGCACGTCAACGCCACCGAGCATCTTCGGGTCGGCTTTACGTACCGCTCGGCGGTCGACCTTTCGTTCGAGGGTGACGCCGACTTCCAGATTCCGGACGACACCCCGGCCTCGATCGCCGCCAACTTCCCCGACCAGACGATCAGCGGCGACCTCACGATTCCGCACACGTTCTTGCTCGGTGTCGGCTGGGAAGAATCCAACTGGACGGTGGAGCTGGCCGGCCAGGTGACGATGTGGACATCCTATGATGAGCTCGAGATCGTCTTCGACGACGGGCTGCCGGTTCCTTCATCCACCCTCGACCGCAGCTGGAACGTCGCCCCGATGGTGCGGTTGGGGGGCGAGTATCGATTCGACTTTCCGCTCGCGGTCCGCCTGGGCGTCGCGTACGACGTGTCACCGGTTCCGAATCGAACGGCCGATCCCACCCTCACCGACAACGACCGAATCATCGGTTCCGCCGGCCTCGGCTACGACTTCGGGAGGGTGCGGGTCGACGCCGCGTACATGGCGTTTTACGTGCGCGAGCGCGAAATCACGCCGGGGGACGGCAACGTCAACTTTCCTCCCGCCAGCGACATGGAGTCCCTCACCTATGACGACGCCCTGGTTCACCTCGCGTCGCTCTCCATCGGCGTCGAGCTGTAGCGTTCGCCCGCGCTACAACGAAGCGCCGTCGAGATGCTTGTTCAACTCGGCGCGCAACGCGGCTTCCGAGACCTTTTGTTCATGCCGCCACACGATCTCTCCCGCCGGAGACACCAAGGCGGTGAACGGCAGGCTCCCTCGGTACCCAAACTTGGGGTCGACCTGATCCGGCCGCGGGTCGGCGGGGAGGCGGAACGCGGCCGACCGGGGAAGCGCAATCTGACGGGCGAACGCCCTCGCCTCGTCTAGGTCTTCATCTTCATCGAGCGCGACCACCGCGAACCCGGCCCCTTCGACCTCCAGCTTTCGGCCGATGTCGACCATGTATTCCTGGAGCTCTTCCTTGCACGGACCGCAGTACGAAGCCCAAAAATTCACCAAGGTCCACTTTCCAGAGTGGATGGCCGGCTTCTTGAGATCCTCGAACAAATCGGTGGTATCGAGCCGGATCGCCGCCGGCGAACGCCCCGCCACTGAAACGTTGCGCGCCGAATCCGATGGGCGAATCTCTCCCGCGCGTGCCTTTGCTTCGGCGAGAAACGCCCCGAACTCGACCGCCGAGTTCGTCGACCCCGGGTACGTCGCGATGATCTCTCCGTCGGGCCGCTCCACCGAGTACAAAGGCAACGCGACGGTCTTGAAGCGTCGAGCCTGATCTCGCCGGGCGCGTTCGTTGGAAGGCGAGCCGTCGTCGGTGAACAGCTCGACCAAGCTCATCGTCGACAGATGCTCCGCCACCGCCGGCACCGGAAAGATGCTCTCTTCCATGAATCGGCAGTTCGTGCACGTGTACCCGGTATAGTTCACGAACACCAACCGGCCGTTGGCTTCGGCATCTCTTCGGCCCTGTTCGAGCGAGTCGAACCACTTGAAGCCGGCCACCGTATAGACGGAGCTCGCGTTCGGGTAGGTCGAGGGCGGAAGCCAAGCGGAGATCCAGCTGGGAAAGGTGCGCCCACTGAACATGCCGGCGGCCAAATACAGGGCCAGGCCAAACATCGCGGTCGACGCCAGCATTTGAAGAACCGGCACCGAGCCGTCGCTCTTGGACAGTGACTTGTCGCCGATGGTGAGCTTGCCCAGCAGGTAAAGACCGCACAACGCAAACAGCGGAATCCAGAGGGCCAAAACCGCCTCTCGGGTGACCACGCCCCACTTCAAAACCAGGTCGGCGTTCGAGATGAACTTGGCGGCGGCGGCCAGCTCGAGAAATCCGAGCACCACCTGAGTCGCGCCCAACCACCCGCCGGACCGTCGCGCCAACTTGAAGGCCGCCTGCGGAAACAGCGCGAGCAAGAAGAACGGCGCCGCAAACGCGAGGCCGAAGGCCAGCATCCCGACCGTCGCCCAAAACCACTCGCCCTTGGAGGCGGCAACGATGATGTTGCCCACGAAGGCCACCGTGCAGGTGAAGAACACGGTCGTCGCGGTGATGGCGGCGATGGACACCACCAGGTAATCGCCGACGCCGCTCTTCGCGGCGCCGGTCAGCCGTGCACCCGCGCCGAACCGGTTCTCCAGCTTGTTCACGAAGCGCAGGACGCCCTGCGGCACCTGAATCTCGAACAGTCCGAGAAGATTCAGCCCGAAGAACACCAGCATGCCGCCGAGCAACAGGTTGAAGATCGGGTGTTCCGAGAACCGCTTCACCTCGACCGCCCCGAACAACAGGCTGAAGATCACGCCCACCAGCGTGAAGGACGCGACCATCGTCAAAGCGTAGGTCCCCGCTAGTCGCGCGTTCCGAAGGAAGCTCTGCTCGGAGTATTTCGAGAAGAACGAGAGGGTCAGCGGAATGGCGGGAAACACGCAAGGCGTCGCCAGGGCGCCCAGGCCGGCGATGAACGCCCAAAATACGAACACGAACAGCCCCTGAGCCTTCGCATTCGCCACCCAGTCATCCGGGCGTGACGCGGTGCCGACGGTCAGGGCTTCGCCTGGCAGAAGACCCCCGTCGGCGCCGGCGGCGCTTTGGAGAGCCTCGAACTGAACCGGCACCCGGACCTCGTCGTCGAGACACTGCGCATCGGTACAGATCTGGGCCCGCACCCGAAGCTCGGCCGTCTGGGGGCCCAAGGGGGCGTCGGCGCGCAAGCGAACGTGACGGTACAGGTGAACGGTTTCGCCCTCGTAATAGCCCAACGGATCGCTGAACCCTTTGAACGTCCCTCGCCGAGGGGCGTCCCCGTGCCACTCGCCTTCGAACGCCAGGCTCCCTTCGCCGGCGTCGATCCGAAGCGCCTTGGGGCCCCGTCCGGGGTCGAGGCTCCATAGGTGCCACCCCGAGGGGATTTCGATGTCGACCTTCATCCGCCCGCGGTCACCGGGCCCGAGCGCTTCCGGCTCGACGGCGGCGCTGACCTCGATGAACGGCTGCTGACCGTAGGCCGGCTTGGCCGTCAACCCCGCGACCGCGGATACGGCGGCGACCGACGATACCGCCAGGGTGGCGAAGACGGGTACTTTCGCCATCCGAGGCCGTCCGGGCCGTCCGGGCCGTCCGGGCCGCCGAGCACCTGAGGCCCGCCGCCCGCCGGAGTCCACCCGCTCTCGGTCATCAACAATTGCTCCCACCACCACCCACGATGACTTCATGGCATCTGCCTCGCAACCTCTCGTTTTTCGCGCTTAGCGGTACGAGGTCGCTCCTACAATGTTCCACGTCGTCCGGCTCTTCCCGCGAACCGACGAAGCTCGACTTCGGGCCGGGCCCGTGAAACACCCAGGCTGGTGATCACGACGGTCGAGAAGGTCCTGTTCCTGAAGTCGATCGACCTGTTCCGGGAGATTCCGGGGGAAGACCTGGCTCGGGTCGCTCAGATCGCGGAGGAGATCGCGTTCGAACCCCGGGAGACCGTGATCACAGAGGGCGAAATCGGCGACTCGATGTATCTCATCATCGAGGGGCGGGTCCAAATCATTCGCGACAACCGGCTCGTCGCCGAGCTCGGGGAGCGCGAGAGCGTGGGCGAGATGGCCATCCTCGACTCCGAACCGCGCAGCGCCACCGTCCGCTCCATCGGCCGGGTTCGCGCGCTCAAGCTCGAACGGGAAGACCTGTACGACCTCATGGGCGAGAAGATGCTCATTGCCCATGGCATCATCAAAGTGCTTACCCGCCGGCTTCGCCAAACCCTGGCCCATCAGTAGTGCGATTCCTCCGACGTTAATTCCGTGACGCCCATGCCGGACACCCAGACCGCGACAGGAAGAATCCGCTGATGGTCGGCTCGGCCCTGGATGTGCAATCCTATTTTCAGTGATGCTGCCGAGTTCTCGGATGCTCTCCCGGATTCATCGTCCGTCCAAGAAGAATACGTCGCGAGGTCAGACCATATCGTGGCCGTCGATCGCGCTCGTCGCGGCCCTGGGCGCCGCGCTCGCGGTCTTGATGGGTGGATGCGACGGCACCAGCGGCGTCACCCAAGGCTTCGGCGACATCGGCGTCGACCGAGATCGAATCGACTTCGGTCGCGTCTTCGTCGGCCAGCAACCGATCGAACCGTTCAACGTCCTGAACCGCGGCGACGCCCCCATCGAGTACCGGGTTCGCTTCGAAGGAGCACCCGACGGACTCTTCTTCGAACCGCAATCGGGCCTGCTTCCGCCGAACGGCGAGCAACAGATCCTGGTTTTGTTTCAGCCCCGCCAGGCGGGCGACCTGCGCGGCACCCTGAGCGTCACCGGGATGGGCGTCACGACCACGACCACCGCCGTCGAGCTGGCCGGCGTCGCGGTGGCCGTGCCGGACTGTGAAGACGGCAACGGCTGCACCGTGGATTCCTTCGACTTCGCGTTGGAGCGTTGCATTCACCGGGCCGAGCCCCTGCCCTGCAACGACTTCAACGCCTGCACCCGCGACGACCGGTGCGTCGACGGCGTCTGCCGGGGCGCGGCCGTCAACTGCAACGACGGAGACCTGTGCACGGACGACGTCTGCAGCCCGGAGGCGGGCTGCCTCAACATTCCGACCAACCTCTGCAACGACGGCAACCCGTGCACCCTAGACTTGTGCGAGCCAGACCAGGGCTGCCGGTTCGAAAATGTCGCCGACACGACTCCGTGCGATGATGGCGAGTTCTGCACCTCGGTCAGCGTGTGCATCGGCGGTTCGTGCGACACGTTCGAGGTCCGCGACGACGGAACGCCCTGCGATGACGGCAACCCGTGCACCGACGACGGTGAGTGCGAAGCCGGGAGATGTATCCCCCCGGTCCCGCCCCCCCTGCGCGGTGAGGTCGCCTACACCGCCACCGTGGCCCTGGCGCCCGACGCGAGCGCGAACCTGATCGTCGACCGAAATGACAACGTGTTCGTCGGGGTCCAGGGCGGCGTGGCCGCGATCGACCAGTGCGGCGAGCCGCAATGGACCAACGACACCCTCGGGACCCCTCGATTTTCGGCCGCGGTGAGCTTGCCCGGCCTCCTGACGGTGCCGGTGGGCAGTCGGATCTACGATTTGGAGACGGTCGACGGCTCGGTGGTGCGGTCCCTCGACCTGGCCGAAGCCCTGCCTGCCCTCCCGGCCGTGGCGCCGCCTGTCACCCCGCCGATGACCCCGCCCGCCATGCCGCCCGTCGGTACGTCGAGCACCTCGTCGGCCGCGGTCTCGACCCAAGTTCTCGACCTCGCGGTCCGCGGCTCGGGGGCGCTGGTGGCGTCGGTGGTTCGGACGATCACCACCACGACCGCGACCACCACCGAAGGCTACCTGATCGAGGTCAACGCGCTGCGCACGATCGCGACCCGGTTCGAAGAGCTGGGCCCCCAGCACGCGACCCGCGTCGCGATCGATGAGGACGAATCGGTGGTCACGATTCTCAGGGACGGGCCGATCGATCGGGGCGTGGGCGAAGAACAGGTGCTCCGGCTGGGTATCGAGGGCGTCCCGGATCGAACGTGGACGAGCACGACCCAAGACGCCGTTCGCACCGACCTCGCGATCGGGGTCGACGGCGAAGTCTTGTGGGGCGCGGGCCTGGTGAGCATCGACCGGACGGGCGTCGAGCAGACCCTGGTCGAGCCGCCGCTCGACCCCGAATTGATCCAGGTAGGGTCGCCGGTGACGTTCGACGATAGGGTGTTCGTGATCGTTCGACACCCCGATGACGATCAGCGAGACTACCTATTGGCCCTCACCGCCAGCACCGGCGTCTCTCAGTTCGAAGTCGCGCTCCCGGGGCCCACCATTCAGCATAGCCCCGCGGTCGACGCCTTCGGGCAGGTCTACGTGGTGACCGCCGACGGCGACCTCGTGGTGGTCGCCCCCGATGGACGCTTCGAGTTCGAAACGGAGCTCCCCCTGACATCGACGCCGACCTCCGGCTTGGCCCTGACGCTGACCAGCCGGGGGTTCGTGGTCGTCGCCGCCGACGACCAGCTGCTGTTCATCCTCGGCGACGGTTCGCTCGCGAACTCGTCTTGGCCACGCGCCCGACGAGACAATCTGTCTACCAGCAACAGGTAATCGATCATGCAGTCCAAATTGCAACGCACCCGATTGACAGGATTCTTCTGGTCGTTGGCTTGGGTCATCGCCGCCGGCGGCTGCACCGAGGCCATCCGAGTCGACCGGCTGACGTCGAGGATCGAGGCCTCACCGTCGCCGTTGGTCTTGCCGGCGGTCCCGGTCTCCGTGCGGAGCCAGGCCCCGCTGACGATCGCCAGCGTCGGCTCGCTCCCGCTCGGGCTCGAGCGTCTTCGATTCGAGGGCGACGATGTCTTCGGCATGGTCGGTAATCCGCCCGCGGCCCTCGCTCCAAACGGGAGCGAGGCCGTCTTGGTCACGGCTCAAGCCGACTCGGTGGGCGTCTACACCGGCACCCTGGTCATCGCCGCGGAGCAGGCCGAGAACCCGGAGCTTCGCATTCCGGTGCAGTTTCAGGTCATCGACGCGCCGGTCTGCGACGACGGCAACACGTGCACCACCGACCGGTTCAACACCGAGACCAACGCCTGCGAAAACACCTTTGCTGACGGCATTCCCTGCCAGCCGGCCGACCGCTGCATTATCGACGCGGTCTGTCAGCAGGGCGTGTGTTTGGGCAGCCCGAAGACCTGCGACGACCAGAACGCATGCACCCGTGACGTATGCCGGCAGATCGACGGTCAGTGTCTGTTCCTCGAAGACACGAACATCTGCGACGACGACAACGATTGCACGGCCGACTCGTGTGACGAGAACGGCTGCCAAAACGACCCGATCAATACCGGCTTGGCCTGCGACGACGGCGACACCTGCACCGACCGAGACACCTGCTTCGATGGCCGGTGTGTGGGTCGGGCGGTCAACCCGGGCGGTGCCTGCGATGACGGCAACTCATGCACCGTCAACGACATTTGCGTGGCCGGCGTCTGCTCCGGCGAATCGATCGTCGCGCCGGCTGCCGAGGGCGATATCGTCTTTCGCTACCCGCTCGAAACGCGCCCGGAGCGCGCGTTTCTTCATCGCCGCCACGTCAGCATGAGCGACGACGGCGTCTTCTTTGGGCTCGACCACTTCGACCTCGCCAACGACCAGGGCCTGATCCACGTCGTCTTCTCCCTCGAGCAGTGCGGAACCGCCGGGTACAACTTCGCCTACACGCCCCCCGACCCGTTCGTTTCGGTCGCCGCCGTCCGGCGAGCGCTGCAGGTCTTCGGAAGCGACGTGCGCATGGTCGTGGGCGTTCGGCAGCTGCCGGAGAACGGCTTTCAGCCGCAGACCACCGCCTACGTCCTCGACGAAGACGGGGTCGCGGACCCGAACCGGTCCGTCCCCCGCGAGGTCGGCGGCGAGACCGGCCGATCGCTCCTTCCGGACGGCTCTCAGATCTGGGGTACGGTGGTTCCGACCAACGACATCCCCACGCTGGAAGAGGCCACCCAGAACCTCGTGGTCGTGCGCGCCGACCTCAACGGGACCCCCTTGTGGACTTACTCGCGCAGCTCGGACTGGTGGGCCGAGTTTCTCGGCGTCGCCGGCCCCCGGGTGCTCTTCTGGTCGCAAGGCCGATTCGGGGCCGTCGACTTCAATACCGGCGCCCTGGTGTGGAGCCAGCCTACGGCCGCCATCACCCAGGAGATCGCGCTGTCGACCCAGCTCGACCTCGGCGTGGCCCGATCGACCCGCCGGATTCTAGGAGGCCAGATCTTCGACGGCCAGATCCTCGGGGTGGAGGTCCTCAACGGCAACCAGGTCTTCTCTTTCCCCGATACGCCGGACGCTGAGTACGTCCCCCGGACGGACCCGGTCATTTCGGCGGACGGCCGCATTCTATTCATGATGGAGCGTCGGGTGGTGACGCCCGACGACGGGAGCATCACCCCGGTATCGCTGTCGTGGGTCGAGCTCGACACCCAAGGCCAGGTGATCGTCGAAACGCGGCTGCCTTATACGTACCCCGCCGACTGGCGGGGCGCGCGCGCGATCGACAGCCGTGATGACCCATATCCGACGGTGGCCGACGACGGCGTTGCGTATGTCGGCTACGGCGACCGGTTCTGGGCGATCGACCCCGGCGGCCGAATCCGATGGACCTTGAGCTCGACGATCACCGACGCCTTCACCGCGACCGTCCCGCTCCTGCGAGGCGACGGCATCATGCTGATCAGCCGCGGCGGACGCGAGATCATCGGCGTCCGCACCAACGGCGGCCTGATGAGCGACGAAGGCTGGGCCAGCTACCGGCACGACAACAACCGCACCAACTTCACGCCGTAGCAGAGGGGCCCGGCGCGAAGTGAATTCGCGCCACCCTTCTCCGTTCGCTGCGCTCACTGCGCGGCTTCGCCTT
>CAZFIV010000107.1:0-8843 GCA_964519665.1 uncultured Myxococcales bacterium | reverse complement strand
GGGCTGGAGGGCCGGGGCCCATGCCGGTATCCTGCGGGGGCAGATGGCCAAGCGGGTTTTTATCAGCTACCGGCGCACCGACGCCAGCTGGGCGGCGATCAGCGTGTACGACGCGCTGCGGGCGAAGCTGCCTACGGACAGCGTGTTTATGGACATCGACAGCATTCCGATCGGCGTGGACTTCGTGGAGTACCTCGATGGCTGGGTGCGTCAGTGCGACATCGTGTTGGTCATGATCGGGCCGAACTGGCTGACCGCGACGGACCCGAACACGCAGAAGCGCCGGCTCGATAGCGAAAACGACTTCGTCCGAATCGAGATCCGCCTGGCGCTGGCTCGAGGCATTCCGGTCGTGCCGGTCCTGCTCGACGGCACCGCCATGCCGTCATCGGCGCAGCTGCCGGCGGACATTCGACCGCTAGCAAGGCGACATGCGGCGTTCATTCAGACCCGGTCCCGAGACGCCGATCTGCAACGCCTGGTTGAGCAGCTCCGGCTCGACGACGGCCCGTCGTCTCGTCCCCGCGAACGCCACGTCCGCACCGTGGAGCGAGCACCTACGGAGCCAAGAGCGAAGGCCGAGCCGCCTCAGATCGTCGTGGAGCCACTGACCCGAATGCGCTTCTTGCCGGTGCCGGGGGGGACCTTCCAGATGGGCGCGGAGGACCTTGAGGATGATTGTAAGCCGGTGCATGAGGTGACGGTGTCTTCGTTCTGGCTGGCTGCGACGCCGGTGACGAACGCGCAGTACCGGCCCTTCGTGCAGTTCGTGCAGGCGACGGGCAAGAAACCGAAGCATTACGTGATAGAGATTAATGGTCTCCCGAGGTGCATCAGCTTCGTGCAGGCGACGGGCAAGAAACCGAAGCATTGGGGCCAGGAAAAGTACAGCCAAGACGCGCAGCCGGTCGTGGGTGTTTCGTGGCACGACGCGACGGCGTACTGCGAATGGCTCACGGCTCAGTTCAAGGGGAGCTGGGTCGCCCGTCTTCCGAGCGAAGCTTGGTGGGAACGCGCCGCCCGGGGCGACGATGGTCGTCCCTATCCCTGGGGCTCGGCCGCCCTGACGCCGGAGCTTGCGTGGTACGGACAGGACTACAGGTGGGACGCCCCGAAGCCGGTGGGCCAGTATCCGAAGAGCATCGGCCCCTATGGCCACCTCGATCTGGCAGGCAACGTCTGGGAGTGGTGTCAGGACGTCTGGGACGAAGAGGCGTACCAGAAACCTCCTCATGCCGCCGGCGCCGTCGACCCGGAAGTAGCAACGGGTAATGCCGACTACCGTGGGGTGCGGGGCGGCAGCTTCAACGGCGCCCCGGACAGGCTCCGGGCCGCGTACCGGCTCAGGAACCGGGCCGACTACCGGAGCGACAGCGGCATCGGCTTTCGTGTTTGTCTGTCTCCCCCGAGCACGGGGGGGGCGGGGGGCGAAGCCCCCTGACGTTTTCAGAACGACCCATTTTGCACTATTTGGTCGTAGAATGGTCGCTTTTGGTCGTTCTTTGATAGTTCTGCGCTCCTTTTGGTCGTCCGCAGTACCAAAAGCCGACCAAATGGGTCGCCGATACGACCAAACGACCAAAACGAGTGACCAAAACCAGCCCCGCCCGAGCGCCGCCGACCCACGCCCGCGCTCAGTCGGTCGCGTCGTCCGAACGGGCGGGGAAGCGCAGCCAGCCCCGATAGCTGGCCAGACTGCGTTCGAGCTTTACGTCTTCTTGGCGGACCGCCAAAGACCGCAGCCGTCGCTCGGCCCGCGCGACGCCGGGGCCGGCGACCCGCAGGTCTTGCCGGGTGACCCGAAAGCCCAGGTAGCGAAAGGCACCGCGGGTCGAGCGCACCGCGCGTAGGCGGTCTCCACCATCGCTACGAATGGCGGAAAGCAGCGTGATTGGGATAGTGTCGACCCACAGCCGGTGGGGAGTTTCCGGCAGACCCCTTGAACTCTACTCTGGAGTGTTCGAGCGGAACCACCCAACATTCCATTGCACCCAACCTAACGGGCCCGGCCCCGCGAGCGCTGAGGCAAACCGACGACTGAGGCTCGGGCCGGCCCCGCAGCTGAACGCAGTGTTGGGTCGACAGGGTGTGGCGGGAAGCCCGGCTCCAACGCACTCGCCTAGTGTTGCGACGTAAATACGACGCATGTACACTTCCGCGAGTGGACGGGCTTCGGTTCGAGTGGGACAGCGCGAAAGCTGCCGAGAATCGCGAAAAGCACGGAGTTTCGTTCGAGGAGGCCGTCTCGGTCTTTGAGGACGAGCATGCCCGGCTTCGGCCCGATCCTGACCATTGTCAAGACGAAGATCGATTCGTCATCCTGGGCTTGAGCAGTGGAGCCCGCCACTTGGTGGTGGTGCATTCTACCGAGAAGACGACGAGGTCATTCGGTTGATCTCTGCGCGGAGGGCGACCCGTCGCGAGCTCCGTCAGTACCAAGAGGTGAGTTCATGAGAGAGGAATATGACTTCTCCGACTCGAAGCCGAACCCGTATGCAGGCAGGCTCAAGAAGTCGGTGACCATACGATTGGATCCCGGCGTAGTTGATTACTTCAAGCAGTTGGCGGAGGAGACGGATCTCCCGTACCAGACCCTCATCAACCTCTACTTGAAGGATTGCGCCTCGAGCGGTCGAAAGCTCGATATGAAATGGACTCCGGAGTAGTTTGGGGCGGCCGTCGATGGTCGGTTCCGGTAGCGTTACTGGGAGGCGAAGCACGGCGTGGCGGATATCTTCATCTCGTACAAGCGTGAGGATCGGGCGCGGATCGTGCCTTTGGCGGCGGCGTCGACAGTGGTGATGCCCAACGGGCGGCCGTCGATCCATCGCCCGTCGGTAGTGCCGTCGATGGCAGGTCCCAGACGTTGAATCGTGTCGGGCGTCGCCAGGTCGAGGGCCACCGCGTCGCCGATGTCCCAGCCGTCGCGGATGGCGAACACCCACGTGGTGTCGGCGTCGGGGTCCTTACTGACGGTCGCGCCGAGCAAGGGCACTTGCGACGGCACGACCTGAATGTCGAAGCCATCGTTGGTGGGTCGGGCCCTGTGTAGGCGGTACTCGCTCTGGATGGGTTTGGTGTACACGATCGACCAGCCGTCTCGGTCGATGCCGAACTCGGGCCCGTTGTCGGTGTCGGCCAGCCGCGCGTGCCCGGTATCCACGAGAACCTGGCGGCCCGTATCGGTGGTGAAAAGACCAGTCCGGGGGTCCAGGTCGGCCAACCAGACGGTGCGGTTGCCGTCGGTGAAGACCATCTTAGGCGGCGACTGGAGGATCTAGCAAGGGACCCGAGTCTTGTGAAACGAACGAGATCCGGTGAAGAATCCACGTGCGTGCGTCAGCAGGATGTGTCGAGTGCCGAATCTGGCAAGCAGCGTGTGCCGCTCGTGCTCCATTGCTTTCAAAACCGGGGTTACTCGTCTCGGATGACGCCCACGCGGCGGCCGCCCGAAGCCTGCGCGAAAGTCCCCATGGATGCGACCAAGTGAAACTATACAAATCGGATATCTCCTATTTCAGCGGTAAGGTGGAGGCCTTCCTTCACGTCAAGGGCCTGGAGCACGACCTCGCGGACGCCAACTACTTCGCGATGCAGCGGATCCGTAGGCACACCGGCGTCATGAAAATGCCTGCCATAGAGCTCGCCGAAGGAGGTTGGCTCATCGACAGCAGCTGGATGATGCGGTGGTTGGAGGATCGGCATCCCACTCCGCCCGTGCGGCTCGAGGATCCCGGCGAGGAGTTCGTGGCGTCCCTCCTCGAAGACTATGGCGACGAGTGGCTTTGGCGCCCGGCCATGTGGTGGCGCTGGGTGCCGCCGCTGAGCCAGCGTCAGCTCGGTCGAAAGATCGCCCGACAATTCTTCGGCCCCATCCTGAACGGCTTGGTGGGGGCGTGGTTCGCCTGGAGGCAGCGCCGTGAGTGGCTCTACGCCGATGGCGTTACGCGTCGCTCAGACGGCTGGGTGCGCCAGCTGTACCTCGACGAGCTGAGTTGCTTGCAGGCAGTTTTCGAGCGTCGGCCCTTCGTTCTCGGACACCGCCCGACGTGGGCCGACTTTGGCTACTTCGGTCCGATGTTCCGGCACTTCGGCAACGATCCGGAGCCCGCCGAGGTCATGCGGCGTGAGGCGCCCGCGGTGTACGAGTGGCTCGCCCGCGTCTGGCGAGGCGACGCCGGCGAGGCGAGCGGCCCCTTCGACGCGAGTGGCCTGGACGCCGTCTTCGAGCGGATCCGCGGCGACTACCTTCCATACCTCATGGCAAACGCCGAGGCTTTCGCTGAGGGCCGCGCTCGTTTCGACCTGGACGGCTCAACGGCCCGCTTGCGGGGCACGGTGACCACGACCTACCGGGTTCACGCCTGGAACGCCCTGCTCGCGAAGTGGTCGGCCCTCGAACCGGCCGCGAAGGCCCGCGTGCAGGAGATAGCGGGAGATCTAGACGTCCTGAGCGACGGCCAGCGGGTGGAGTGCGGCCTCGAGGACGAACCCTCGCTCCCTATCTCTCCCGCTCGCCCGTTCCCGTTCCGCATCCGGCACGCTCTCGGTCAACCCCGGAACTGAGCGGCGCCCCACGCGGCTCGGCTCGCCCCGACGGGACCCCGAAAATCGTGGCGCTGTTGCTGTACGGCAGTGGTCTTCGGCTGATGGAGGCGCTGCGCTTGCGGCTGAAGGATGTCGATTTGGAGCGCGGCGAGCTTCGCGTGTGGAGGGGCAAAGGCGGTCGAAGTCCTCCGAACGGGCATACTTCCGGCCGCTTAGGCGTAACCACTACATCGATACTGAACCGAGCCAGGTCTGAAGCTTGCGGTATTGTGCCCACCCAACGATGGTAAAGGTCTGTGATGGCTGAAACGCTCACTGCAGACGACCTGTGGCCTCTCGTCCAGAAGCTGCCGCACGACGAGCAGGTCAAGCTGGCACGAAGAGCTTTACGGGCGGCGGCTCTGGCCGATGCACGGGTTTATCGGGCCCACCCCCCTACAGCTGACGAATTCGGTGACGAGACAAGCGGTCTCGACTGGGATGCTGAAGGCTGGGAAGCATTCGATGAGGCGCGGTGAGATTCGTTGGTATACCTACCGCTCACCTGACAAGCGCCGGCCCGTGTTGCTGCTTACCAGAGACGAGGTCATCGACGTCATCAACGAGATCGTGGTCGCTCCTACCACCCGCACCGTCCGCGGCCTGTCATCAGAGGTCGAACTTGGTCTTGAAGACGGCATGCCGACCGACTGCGCACTCAACTTCGACCACGTTGCGTTAGCCCAACGGTCGAAACTTGGCGCGGTATTGACAACTCTTCCCACAGCGCTTGCGTCGATGTGTTGAGACCGGCGCGCCCCATCCGTCGGACCTGTCGTTCAAATGGAAGGTGGCCATCGAACTTGTCGTAGACGCATTCACAAAGACGAACGCGTCGCCAGATAAAGGGTCGCGATCCATCTCGCGTTTCACGAGGTCGGCAAGGCTGAAGAACGACTCTCTCATATCCGTGGGCCTCGCGTAGACATAGACGGACGCTCGGTTTTCGAGGCCGATCATCGAAGCATCTCCACGAGTACCGCGGCGCTATCCATGTCGAGTCCATCAATTCGAAAGCCATCCGGCGTCACTACGGTCACCGAAGACTTCGGCTGCCCGACATGAGCTGTCGCCACCGGCGTTGTGTCGGTGGCGGCTACAACAACAGGCTTGAAGGTAGGCTCTGGCGCCTCTTGGCGCTTCCACCGGAACAGAAGACTTTGGCAGACATCCAACGCCGTGCTGACCTCAGCCCAGGTCTTGCCGTCGCTTCGAAGGGACCGTGCCCTATCCAGCAGCGCTCGCCGCTGCTTCGTCGACCAACGGACGCGGTTTGCGCTTATAGGTATCGAGATCCTAGACCCGGCCGCTGTCCAGCTCGCTCCGTTGAATAGTCTTCTTGAGAAACTCGGAGCCAGGCCGGTTGAGCCGGCAGACCTGGCGCCGCTCTTGGCCGCCTGACTGAGCTGGTGCGGGCGCCCCGAGATGAATTTGTGTTCACGATGGTCGCGCTCGTTCGAAGCGGCGGAGCCTCGTCACCGATTCGAAAGGCTGAGTAGCTATGGGCACAGCTGGATTCGAACCAGCGATTTCCGCCGTGTGAAGAGTGACACGGACCTCGGAATCATTGAGGATTTGCGTGTTTTCAGCCACTTACCTGACTGGGGGCGTCGCATGCCGTGTGCGGCTGACACGCAAACCGGGAACCGGACCGGGACCCAGCCGTAACATGCTACTGTCGTTGCGTGCGTGGGGCACAAAAAGCGGGCGCCACCTACCAGGATGTGCTGGACGCCCCCGAGCATCAGATCGCCGAGCTGGTCGCGGGCCAGCTCTACCTGCAGCCTCGCCCGGCCGCGCGACACGTCCGAAGCGCGAGTCGGATTGGCGGTCTTCTCACGCCTCCTTTCGAGCTCGGGCGAGGAGGGCCGGGTGGTTGGACGATTCTCCATGAACCCGAGTTGCATCTCGGCGACGACGTCCTGGTTCCCGATTTGGCAGGCTGGCGATCGCAGGCCGCGGACGAGCTTGATTGGGACTTGGCTTACTTTGAGGTTACGCCGCAATGGGTATGCGAGGTGTTGTCGCCGAGCACTGCCCGTCGTGACCGAATCCTCAAGCTCGACGTCTACCATGCGAATCGGATTGACTGGGCATGGCTGGTCGACCCCGGTGAGCAGACCGTCGAGGTATTTTCGTGGTCGGACAACGGTTGGGTCCGGACGCGAACAGCCACAGGTCATGAGGCTGCGGCCCTCGAACCATTCGCATCCGTTCCCCTGGAGCTAGCTCTGGTGTGGCCGCCAATGAAGATGTGATGGGCGGACAGGGCTGTCCTCGCGGTTGGTTGCCGAAGGCAAGGTGAATGTTCTGGACGAGCTGGTTGTGGTCGGGCTCGGCCCCCGTCGCCATCAGGATGTCGCCCCCGATGAACTCAAGGCTGAGCTCTGCCGCGGCGCCGAGGGCCAGGTAGTCCGGTTCGGTGAACCGTGGCGTGAATGCTCCCGCGGCCTGCCTGAACATGCTGTCCCAGCTTCGGGGCCGCCGTCTATGACGGCGAGTCTCCGTATCTCGAGATTCGAGCCCACGCTGATGCGATGTGTTTGGGTCGGCCGTCGATGGTGGGCGGTGCTGCGTTCCGGTAGCGTTACTGGGAGGCGAAGCACGGCGTGGCGGATATCTTCATCTCGTACAAGCGTGAGGATCGGGCGCGGATCGTGCCTTTGGCGGAGGCTCTGGAGGCTCGTGGGTACACGGTATGGTGGGACCTGGAGCTGGTAGCGGGTCGGCGCTGGGCGAAGCAGATCAAGGCAGAGCTGGACGCGGCGAAGTGCGTGGTCGTGGTGTGGACGCGCAACTCGGTGGCTTCGGACCGAACGTACGTGTCGGAGTGGGTGGAGAACGAGGCGGACGAAGGTCATCAGCGTCGGGTTCTGGTTCCGGTGCTGCTCGACGCCGGGTGCATCGCGTGGACGCACCAAAAGGTGCAGTACGCGGACCTGGTGGCTTGGAATGAAGACCCCGGGGACTCGGCGGTCGACCGGTTGATCCAGGGGGTTCAAGAGCATGCGGGCCGTCGGGCGCGCCCGGAGGACGTGGAGCTGTCGGCGTGGACGGAGGCCGAGCGGGCGGGCACGGCGGCGGCGCTGGCGCGGTTCGTGGAGGCCTATCCGCACAGCCGATTCGCCGAGGTGGCGAACAACCGATTGGTGGAGCGCCAAGAGGCGGAGGCATGGTCGGCGCTCGGTCCGTCGCCGACGTTTTCGGACTTGATGCGGTTTGTTCGTCAGTGGCCCTCGGGACGCTTTGCGGACGTGGCCGAAGCCAAGCTCGAGGCGCTGGCATCTTCGCCTTCGATGCCTTCTGTGCCTCCGGGGCGCGCAGCGACGGAAGGGCGCGTAGATCCGCGGCAAGCGCGGGGCGCTCGTGCGGCGTCGAAATCCTCGCGCTCGCCTGAGGGCAGTGCATCGCGGTCTGCAGCGCCCCGCGAGCGCCGCGTGCGCACAGCGGAGCGATCGTCTCCCGCGGCACGACGGGCGCCGTCTGATTCGGCGCAGGTCATCGTTGAGCCTTTGACGCAGATGCGTTTTTTGCCGGTTCCGGGCGGTACGTTCCAGATGGGCGCGGATGACCGAGGGGATGCGTGTAAGCCGGTGCATGCGGTGACGGTGTCTTCTTTCTGGCTTGCGGAGACGGCGGTGACGAACGCGCAGTACCGTCCCTTCGTGGAGGCGACGGGCAAAAAACCGAAGTATTGGGACAAGACGAAGTACAACCAAGATTTGCAGCCGGTTGTGGGGGTGAAGTGGCACGACGCGACGGCGTACTGCGAATGGTTCACGGCTCAGTTCGAAGGGGGCTGGGTGGCCCGTCTTCCTAGCGAAGCTTGGTGGGAGCGCGCTGCGCGCGGTGACGATGGTCGTCCCTATCCCTGGGGCTCGGCCGACCCGACGCCCGAGCTTGCGTGGTACGGACAGGACTACAGTGAGGACGCCGCGAAGCCGGTGGGCCAGTATTCGAAGGGCATCGGCCCTTATGGCCACCTCGATTTAGCGGGCAATGTCTGGGAGTGGTGTCAGGACGTCTGGGATGGCGAGGCATACCAGACCCCCCCTCACGCCTCCGGCACCATCGACCCGGAAGTGGCAACAGGTTTTGCCGACTACCATGTGGTGCGGGGCGGCGGCTTCAACGTCGTCGCGGACGGGCTCCGGTCCGCGAACCGGAACAGGAACCACGCCGGCAACAGGGACCGGAATCAGGGCTTTCGTGTTTGTCTCGCCCCCCCGAGCACGGGGGGTTCGGGGGGCGGCGCC
>CAZFIV010000106.1:0-26736 GCA_964519665.1 uncultured Myxococcales bacterium | reverse complement strand
ACAACTGTCGACGCGAGGCTCCGCCAGCACGGAATCGCGAATGAACTCGAGCGTTCGAGGCGCAGCCTCGCTAAATCTGCTCGGCGCGGACGCCGAGCCGTTCCGCGGCTCGTCGACTCGCGCCCGCCCACCCAGCGAAGCGATCATGACGACGATTCGGGTGGACCACCAGGCGCGCCTTCACACGCCTGGCGAGTCACGTCGTGACGATAGGTGAACAGACGCTCGAGTTCTCTGCGCGCGTACCAGTCTCCGAAGATACGCCCCAGCGCGCCCAGCGGCAGCCGATAGGTGATGTCGTCGGTCAGCGTGCACGCGTCAGGAGCGACCGGCGTCACGATGTGGCGGTGGTACCAGTAGGCAAACGGGCCTTCGAGCATCTCGTCGGCGAACAAATGGCCGGGCTCATACTCCTTGTGCTCGGCGACCACCCGCTGCCAAAAAGGCCCGACCTTCATCCGAAGGACCACCCGCGTCCCCACGGCCAACGACGCGGGAGGCTGAATGATGTCGACGGTCTGCCAGGGCGGCTGCAGCCGTTCGAAGGCTTCGGGCGCCTCATGAAAGCCAAAGACCACTTCCGCGCTCGCCGATATGCGAGTCTCCTTCTTGTAGTTCGCCACCTTGTGTTCGGCCTATGGTCACTCGACGCCGCCGATGCAAGGGCGACGGCGCGAGACCGTCAGCCCCCGCCCACGACCTTGCGCCGAGCCGCCTGAAGGATGGGCATCCGCGCGCCATCGCTCTTGGCCAGACGCCGCAGCTCTTGCTGCGAAATATGGTCGAGCATCCGAATCGCGATCGGGACCGGTGTCTTCGGGTTGCGCACCAGCGCCGTCGCAACCTCGGAGCGCTGGTACCACTCGCGGCGCTCCGCGACCGCCTTCAATACTTCGACGGATATCGTCGGAGTCTTGGCGAGGGTCGTCACCTCATCGAGACCCAGGCGGGGATTCTTGAGCAGATAGATGTGCAGAGTCCGGTCGGTGTCCCGAATGATCTTGAGCCGCTGGTCTTTGGTGCCCCGGAGCGCCAGCTGGATCTTGTCTTTCTTGGTCATCGGTCCGGCGGGTGCATGGCCGGCCGTCGACGCCGCCACCTCGGACCTCGCGGAGCCAAGCGAGTCGGCCGTGGCATCCCCGGACGTCACCGTGCCGAGCGAGTCGGGCGTGGCATCCCCGGACGTCGCCGAGCCGAACGAGTCGGGCGTGGCATCCCCGGACGTCGCCGAGCCGAGCGAGTCGGGCGTGGCATCCGGTGTCTTCGACAGGCCGGCGCCGGCGTCGTCGGTGACGATCTCGAACACCGGGTCCGCGTCTTCTTGAGCGCCCCCACCGTGCGCATAGGCACGAAGCGCGGCCAGAGCATCATCGCCCGCATCGGTGAACGATATCGCCACTCCGATGCCCGGAGCGACCTGCACGACCTGACCGTCGATAACCGCTCGCTGATCACCCACCATCACGATCAGGCGAGCCACCGAGAACTGTTCGAGCCCCGGCGGCGGAACGACCCGCACGAACAGTCCGCGGTGGGCCAGCTGTTCGCGATCGTCCTTGAGAAAATCCTCGGCTCTTCCGTACCGGACTCGAACCCGGAGCATAGGCACACTATAACACCGCGCAGGCGCTCACCCGCGACTGATATCCCCTCGGCCGAGCGCGCTCAGCGCTTCCATCAGGACGAGCAGGTCATCGGGTGGAATGCTCGGCCCGAGCGGCAAGGCCGTGGGTGGCTCCCCGCCTCGCTGATAGGCCGCCGTCATACCTTGTGCCGTTTCATACCGGCCGAGCGAGCGCAGCGACGACCAGCGAACGAGCGACCGAAAGGCGGGATCCCGGGCGAAGCCGGCCCGGCACAAACGCAAGGCCGGCTGCGGTCGGTTGCTCGCAGCGCCCTTGAACGTCACCACCACCACCCCGCCGTCGGCGGCCCACCCCCGACAGCGTTCGACCTGCCCGGTGCCTGAAGCATGGCGCCCCGACCGGTAGACGTCGGGGCGCAGCGGGGGCCCCCAGCGGCCTCGATGATGCCAGTAGGCGGCGATCGGGTCTTCGACGAAGAGCACCCCCTGCTCGTCGACGAACCGGTACCCGGACTCCGCGGCCTCCACGCCCGGCGGCGGACGAAGCTCGACCAGCGCCCGAGCCAACCCGAAGGCCCGCGCTTCACCCGGATGCAACTCCCGCAGGCGGTCTTGCTGACCCCGCATCGCCGAGCGCGCCGCCCCGTAGCCGGCCCGCCCCGCCATGAGCGCCAGCGCGGCGAGGGCTCCCGGGTCGAGTTCCGATCGACCGATCTCCGCGGTCACCGACGCCAACACCGCGTCGGACACCGCCGCCTCGCGAGCCAGGGTGACCACCAAGGCATCGTCGGGGACCTCGAGGCTCAGGTATGCGTCCTGGGCGCCCATCGCGGCCATCTTACCTCGCCGACGCCGGACCGCTATTGTTCGGTGCCGTCTTCCGGATCGGTCGCTTCGTCGGGCGTGGGCCCGACCTCGGGCGTCGTCCCCGCATCGGCGGACGTTTCGGCCGACGGCGGCGCGCCGTCGGGCCCGGAAGGCGCTGGCGCGTCTTCGTCGTCGGCCTCCGCGAGATGGCAGACCGCCTGCACGATGTCGCCCTTGCCCACGCGCACCAGGCGAACACCTTGGGTGTTGCGCCCGAGGATCGAGATGTCGCGGGCCGCCATGCGAATGATCACCCCTTGATTGGTGATCAGCATGATGTGGTCTTCGTCGACCACTTGCCGCACCCCGACCACTCGACCGTTCCGATCGCCGGTCTTGATCAGGATGATGCCACGGCCCCCGCGCTGCTGGACCCGATACTCCTCGGTGCGGGTGCGCTTGCCGTACCCCTTCTCGGTCACGGCGAGAATCGCCGACCCCGAGTCGAGCACGGTCATGCCGACCACTTCATCGTCGCCATCGAGACGGATGCCGCGAACGCCGACCGAAGGCCGCCCCATCGACCTCACGTCGCTGGCCTTGAAGCGGATCGCCATGCCCTTGCCCGTGCCGATCAAGATGTCTTGATTGTCGGTGGCCAGCCGCGCCGAGATGATCTCGTCGTCTTCCGCGATACCCGCCCCGATGATGCCCGTCGCCCGCGGACGGCTATAGTCGGTCAGGGGGGTCTTCTTGACCGTTCCACGACGTGAACAAGTGACGACGAAATACGCCCCTTCGAATTCTCGGACCGGCAGGATGGCCGTGGTCTTTTCGCCCTTGGCCATCTGTACGATGTTGACCATCGGCTTGCCCCGGGCCGTACGGCCACCGAGCGGCAGCGCGTGCACCTTGACCCAGTACACTTTGCCGAGGTTCGTGAAGACCAAAAGGTAGGCGTGGGTGGACGCGGTGAACAGCTGCTCCACGAAGTCTTCGGCCTTCGTGTCGGTGCCCGCGACCCCGCGTCCGCCCCGCTTTTGGGCCCGGTATTCGGTGGTCGGCGTTCGCTTCACGTAGCCGGAGTGGCTGAAGGTGACCACCATGTCTTCTTCGGCGATCAGGTCTTCGTCGGTATAGACGCCGACCTCACCGGTGATCCTTGTCCGACGCTCGTCTCCGTAGGACTCGCGGAGATCGGTGAGCTCTTCGACGATCACCCGCATCAGCTCCTGGTCGTCGGCCAGGATCAACCGGAGCTTGATCATCAACTGTTGGAGCTCGAGCGTGGCGGCCCGGATCTTGTCGGCCTCGAGGCCGGTGAGGCGATGGAGTCGAAGGTCGAGAATCGCGTCGGCCTGCCGCTCGGTCAGATGCACGAAACCGTCGGCCAGCGCCTTGGTGATCTGGTCGTATTCGGCCTCGACCAGTTTCTCGAGGTTGCCGAGCTGGGGAAACGGTTCCGCGACCAATCGAGCGCGCGCTTCGGCCGTGTCGGCCGAGCTTCGAATGATCTGGATGACGCGGTCGATATTGTCGAGCGCGATGAGCAGACCGACGTTGGTGTGAAAGCGCTTCTCGGCTTCGGCGAGCTCGAAGGCGGTGCGCCGAGTGACGACCTCTCGTCGGTGCTCGATGAAGTGGTTGAGGCAGTCGTGCAGCGAACACAAACGCGGCTGCCCGTGGGCGATCGCCAGCATGTTGATGCTGAACGTCGTCTCGAGGGCGGTGTGGGTGAACAGCTGGTTCAGCGTGACCTGGGGGACCGCGTCGCGCCTCAGCTCGACCACCACCCGCATACCTCGGCGGTCGGACTCGTCACGGACGTCGCTGATGCCCTCGATGCGCTTTTCACCGACCAATTCGGCGATCCGTTCGATGAGCTTGGCTTTGTTGACCTGGTACGGCAGCTCATCGATGACGATCTGGTACCCGCCCTTTTTGCGCTCCTCGATATCGGCGACCGCCCGAACTTTGATCGAGCCTCGACCGGTCTGATAGGCGCGACGAATGCCGTCGCGCCCGCAGATGATGCCACCGGTCGGAAAGTCGGGCCCCGGCATGATCTGCATCAACGCTTCGAGGCTGGCGCTCGGGTCGTGGATCAGGGCAATGCAAGCGTCGACCGTCTCGCGGAGGTTGTGGGGCGGAATGTTGGTCGCCATCCCCACCGCGATGCCCTGGGCCCCGTTGACGAGCAGATTCGGGAACTTCGTGGGCAGGACGACCGGCTCTCGCTCTTTGTCGTCGTAGTTGGGCTGCGTATCGACGGTGTCTTTGTCGAGGTCGGCCAGCATCTCGCCGGCGAGCTTGGTGAGGCGGACCTCGGTGTACCGCATGGCGGCCGCGGAATCGCCGTCGACCGACCCAAAGTTGCCTTGCCCGTCGACGAGCGGCTCACGCATCGAGAACTCTTGCGCGAGCCGAACGACGGTGTCGTAGACCGCACTCTCGCCGTGAGGGTGATACTTACCGATCACGTCCCCGACGACGCGGGCCGACTTCATGTACGGCCGGTTGTAGTAGTTGGACGCCTCGTTCATGGCGAACAAGACGCGCCGGTGCACGGGCTTGAGACCATCGCGAACGTCGGGGACGGCGCGCCCCACGATCACGCTCATCGCGTAATCGAGATAAGAGGTGCGCATTTCGTCTTCGAGCTGAATCGGCACCAGCTCGCCCCCGCTGGCGCCGCCTCCGCCTCCGCCGCCGTCCCCGGAGCCGTTGCCGCCGTCCCCGGAGCCGTTGCCGCCGCCGTTGCTGCCGTCGCTGGAGCGGTCGCTCGCCCCGTCGTCGACGGCGGATCCGTTCATCGGGGATCCGGCTTCATTGACGGCCACACCATTGTTGCTGGTGGGAGGCGGTTGCCCCGTCAATGACGTTGGGGCGTCCTCTTGTTCGCTCATCGCTAAGCGTCTTGTCTATCGCGGGGGCGCCAAGCGGTAAAGGACTAACCACAGTTTTGGCGAGTCACCTCGCGCAGTTGCGACCGTTTTGGTGCGCGGCGAGCGCAGACGGGGGGGACGGCTTCGCCCGACCTCGTTTATCGAATCCAACCCGGCGGGATGCCCTGTTTTCGGGCCTCGGTCGGAATCTTCACGTTGAGCTCTTCGAGCGCCGCATCGAGCTCCTTTTCGAGCTTGGCCAGCTCTTTGCGCAACTTGTCTTTCTCCTGAGCCTGCCCTGGAAACAGGGCGTAGTCGGCCCGGACGGCGAGGTTGTCGTACGCTTGCTGGGTCTTGGTAAACTTCTCGAACAGCTCCTTCACGGCCGTGCGTGCGTCCTTGACCCGCTTCTTCCACAGCGCCTTCTTCTTCTCTTCTTCGGCTTCCTGCTCGTTGAGGCGCTTCAGAAGGGCCCGCAACTCCTGGCGGCGACGGCGCTGGTCAGCGACCTTGATCTGCCGCTCCAGCTCGGCTCGACGCTTTTCCTCGGCCTCCCGCCGCTCCACCTCGCGCTTGCCGATCGACGCCTCGAGTCGAGCCCGCTCGCGGGCCTTTTTGGCCTCCCGTTCGGCGTACTTGGCACGAACCTTGGGCGGAAGATCGACCAGCTTGTCGGTGTAGACGACACTGCCATCCTTCCGCTTGTACTTGTAAATCTGAGCGTGGGACGGGGTCGCGACGGAGAGCACGATCGCCGCGAGCACTGCCCCTACGAGAACGCTGATGAGTCTACCCATGTCGATATCCATGATGGCACGCATCGCCCTCGCCTTCAGCATCGCCGGCGCCGCCTGCCGCACTGACACCCCCCATCGAACCGCCGACCCTCGACCCGTTCCGGAGCCGGTGTTCAAACCGTGGGATGGGACCTGGAAAGGCCGGTTCGTCGTCAAGGATGGCGCCGGCAAGCGCCTGACGACCCTCGACGTTGAGCAGACCTACCGGTCGCTCAGCCCCCGCCAGCAGCTCGGGTCATTTCGGGAGGTCGACGTGGCCACCGGGGTGGTGACGACGGCCACGGCGACCAACAGCCACGACGGACGCACCATGACTTGTGAGGTCCGCAAGAGCAACGGAGAGCAGGTGAAGCATACCGGTCGCTGGACGGGAGAGGCGATCGAATGGTCCCGCGACACCCCCCGAGCCCGAGAATTCTTTTCCGAACGCGTGATCGACGGCGATGACGGCGCCACCTACTACGAAATCCAAGGCTGGGGCGAATACGATGGAGGCGAACGTTTGTATTTCGAAGGCCGCTACCGAAAGCAAAGCCCATGACCGGGCGCCTCGAAGGCGTATAGGCTAGCTACCGGTGCCGCAGCTTCCCTTCACGTTTCGCGACCTTACCCGCCGTACCGCCGACCCGGGGTCACCCCCCAAAGCCAAGGCGGAGCTCGAAGCGGATGCTCGGCCCAAGGTCGAGGCGCAGCCCCACCTTCCGTCTCCCCCCGAAGCGGCCACCGAGGCCCCGTCGCCCGAGAAGGACGAGGCCGTCCTTTCCCCCCCGCGGGTCTTTTCGGTGAGCGAGCTCCAGCGCACGCTCCGGGTCCGCCTCGAAAACCAGTTCGGCGAGGTCTCGGTTCGGGGTGAGGTCTCGAATCTGCGCGTCCAATCGAGCGGCCACGCCTACTTTACCCTCAAGGATCGACGGGCGCAGCTGAACGCCGTTCTGTTCGCAACCGAACGCGCCCGGCTCCCCTTTCGCCTGGACGACGGGATGTCGGTGGTGGCTGCCGGTCGGATCACCATCTACGACCGCTCCGGCGCCCTACAGCTGCGGGTGCTTCGCTGTACGCCCGAGGGCGAAGGCGCCCTATGGGCCCAGTTTCAGGAGCGGGCGCGAAAGCTCCGCGCCGAGGGGCTGACCGATCCGGCCACAAAGCGGCCCCTGCCCCGGCACCCCCGGCGGATCGGGGTGGTCACCAGCCGAACCGGGGCCGCCCTCCGGGACGTCGTTCGGACCCTGATCAGGCGAGATCCGGCGGTCCGCATCCGCCTGTGCCACGCTCAGGTCCAGGGGCGCCGATCGACGGGCGACCTGGTGTCGGCCATTCGCTGCATCGACCGCTTCGGCGACATCGATGTCCTCATCGTGGCCCGCGGCGGGGGGTCGCTGGAAGACCTGTGGGCGTTCAACGAAGAACCGGTCGCCCGGGCGATCATCGCGTGTTCAGTCCCGGTCGTGGTCGGCGTCGGCCACGAGACCGACCTGACCATCGCCGATATGGTGGCCGACAAATCCGCCTCGACGCCCACCGCGGCGGCGGCGGCCGCGGTGCCCGACTACGCCCAGGTGCAGTCCCGAATCGCAGCCCTCGAACAGCGGATGCGCCGGGCGGTTCGAGAGCGCTTGACTGGCGCTCAACATCGCCTGCACAGCCGGCGGGCCGACCTGGAGCTGAACCGCCCCCCGCTGTTCCGCTGGGCGCAGGAGTTGGACAGCGCTCTACATCGAGCCCACTGCAGCGTCTCGGCTCGCCTGCGCCGGGATCAGAGCCGCCTGTCCGCCCTCACCCGTCGTCTGCAAGCCGCCTCGCCATCGGCCCGGCTGGTCCGAGCCCGGTCCGCTCTCGAGGGAGCGCCCGAACGCCTGACCCGGGCCCTGCAGCTGAGATTGAGCTCGCTGGCCGGCGCCCGAAGCCGCCTGGAAGACCGCCTGCATCCCGCGGTGACCCGACGGCTGGCGTCGGCACGAGCACGTTGGACGGCCGCTGGAGGCCGCCTGGACGCGCTCTCGCCCTTGGCGGTGTTGGCGCGAGGGTACGCGCTCGTTCGCACCGAAGACGGTCGAGTCGTCCGGCGGCCCAGCCAGGTCGAGGTCGGCCATCCGGTCGAGATCTCGATCGCTCAAGGCAGGATCCGGGCGACCGTCACCGAAGCCGGCCCGGCCGTCGATTCACCGATGAATGTCGACGAGGCCGATTGAAGCCCGCCTTCCCCGGTTGACGACGACGGGGGCCGAACGCATGTTCACGGGACGGATGAGTCAGCCGCAAGACCGCCGCGAAGACCTGAGCTTCGAAGCGCTCATGGAGCAGCTCGAATCGATCGTCGCTCGCCTCGAAGACGGAGACCTCTCGCTCGAAGAAGCGCTCGAGGCCTATCAGCAGGGCGTGAACCTGGCCAAGAGCGGCCATCAGCGGCTGGCGGCCGCAGAGCGACGCATCGAGGAAGTCGCTCGCGGCGGACAACTTGCGACCATCGATGAAGCAGATATCTTGGGTCCCGAGGGATCGGCATGAACGTTCTGGAAGACGGGCCCAAACGGGTAGACGCGGCGTTGGGTGAAGTGCTCGATCGGGTCGCGCAGAGAACCGACACCGACGGGCCCGAGGACGCCCACCTGGCTCCGGAGCGGTTGCTCGACGCGATGCGGTACTCGGTGCTGTCGCCCGGCAAGCGGTTGCGCCCCACCTTGGTGCTCGCCGCGGCGGAGGCCGTGGGCGGTCGGGCCGAAGACGCCCTGTTGGCCGCGTGCGCGCTCGAGATGATCCACGCGTATTCGCTCGTGCACGACGACCTTCCGGCCCTCGACGATGACGACACGCGCCGAGGGCGGCCGTCCTGCCATAAGCAGTTCGACGAGGCGACCGCGCTGCTGGCGGGCGACGCCCTCCTGACCGAAGCGTTCACCACCCTCACCGATCCCCGACCTCTCGGCGACGGGGCGCCGATCCGGGCCGACATCCAGGCCGAAGCCGTTCGGCTCCTCGCCCGGGCGGCGGGGGCGGCCGGGATGGTCGGCGGGCAGCAAGACGACCTGACCGCCGATGGCCAGACCTCGACCGAGCGTCTGATGCGCATCCATCGACGAAAAACGGGGCGCCTCATCCAGGCGTCATGCGCGATCGGCGCGCTGTTCGGGGGCGGCGACCACGATGACGTCGACCGGCTGTCCACGTACGGCGCCCACGTGGGCCTCGCCTTTCAGTTGGTCGACGACATCCTCGACGAAGACGGCCTCGCCGCCATCATGGGCGCCGCGACCACCCGCCAGCAGGCTCGGCTGTGGACGGAACGGGCCATCACGCAGCTCGCCCCGTACGGTGCCGCCGCCTCGGCCCTTCGGACGATCGCGGAGCGCATGGTGAGTCGAATCGCTTGAATGAAGCCCCCGCTGGGATGTCGCTCAAGAAAGCCCGCGCCGATGAGCTCATGGTCGAACGCCAGGTCGCGGCCGACCTCGCCGAGGCGCGCGCGCTCATCATGCGCGGCTTGGTTCTGATCACCGATGCCGAAGGTCGAGAGCGGAAGGTGGGGTCGGCCGGGGAACGGCTGGCCCCGGAGTTGTCGTTTCGACTCAAGCAGACCGCCCGCCCCTATGTCAGTCGGGCCGGCCTGAAGCTCGCCCACGCGCTCGACGCCTTCGGGATCGAGGTTCGCGATCGGGTCGCCGCCGACATCGGTCTCAGCACCGGCGGTTTTACCGATTGCTTGCTCCAGCGGGGCGCCGCCCGCGTTCACGGCGTCGATGTGGCGTACGGCACGGTCGCGTGGAAGGTCCGCCAAGACCCGCGGGTGGTCCTCCATGAACGGACCAACGCTCGTCACATCACTGTCGACACCTTCGGGGAACCCGTCGAACTGATGGTCGTCGACCTCTCTTTCGTGTCGACTGCGTCCTTGATCCCCGTGCTGACGACCGTCCTCGCGTCCACCGCCGAGATGATCATCCTCGTGAAGCCTCAGTTCGAGGCACCGAAAGGCTCGACCGATCGCGGCATCGTTCGCGACCCCGAGGTCCGTGAAGCGGCCGTGATCGCGGTCATTCGGGCCGCCGGAACGGCTGGATTGCGCCTGGTAGGACGCACGGAGTCGCCGATCGCCGGCACCGAAGGCAACATCGAGTGGCTTTTACATTTCGAGAAAACGCTCGCTCTCGAATCCACAGAATAGGCCGACGAAATAAGCCGGCGGCGCGTTGGGTTCCAGCTTACGAACCCGGTGGCAACGCCGGGTCCCGCCGGCGAGGCCGACTCCGTCCGACCCCTCCCCGGCCTAGTCGCTCGACGGCGGGGTACCACCCGCTCCGAGGGGCGAAAATGGAAGAGGAAGGGGCAGCCTCGACATTTTCGTCCCTCGGGGCACTTTTATCCCTGTTCCGGCCACCAGCCCCTCTCGGTGAGCGAACCGATTTGGTAAGGCTCCCTCGTGACCGCGACCGTTCGAATCGTAGCGCCGTCCAGTCCATTCGACACGTCTCGCTTCGAAGCGGGCCTCGCCCTTCTAGTGCAACTGGGCTTGACGGTCGACGTGCCGGACGCCGCCCGACTCCGACGAGGTTTTTTGGCCGGCGACGACGAGCGCCGCTTCGAGGCCTTCGCCGAAGCGTGGCGAGACGACGCCGTCGACGTCATCATGGCTGCGCGCGGTGGGTACGGCGCCCATCGCCTCTTGCCGCGATTCGAAACCCTGGGTCCGAGCCCGAACAAAAAACGAGTCGTCGGCTTCTCCGACATCACCGCCATCCACGCCTGGCTGTATCGGCGCGGCCTGCCAGGCGTTCACGGCCCTGTCGTCACTCAGCTCGGCACCCTATCGGCGACCGACCTCGACCATCTGAACATGGTGCTGACCGGGGACTGGAAAGGCCTGGTCTATACGGCCGACGGCCCGACCATCGCGCCAGGGATCGCGCGCGGCCGGGTGTTCGGAGGCTGCTTGTCGGTCATCACCCCCCTGCTGGGCACCCCTTATGCGCCCGATTTCGAGAACATGATCTTGCTGCTCGAAGACGTCGGCGAACCTCCCTATCGCGTCGACCGCCTATTGACCCATCTTCGCCTGGCGGGGGCGCTGGAGCGGATCGCGGGCGTGGCCATCGGCGACTTCGAGGGAAGCCGCGAGACCCGCGAGGGCTATCCGGATGTGGGCGAGGTCCTCATCGAGCGCCTGGGCGACCTCGGCGTCCCGGTCCTGGCGGGGCTTCCGTTCGGGCACGGTTCGCGCAACCAGGCCATCCCGGTCGGCGTCGCCGCTCGGCTCGACGCCGACGCGAAGACACTCACCATTGAGGGCAACGCATGAGCGATCCGGTTCAAGTCTTCGTCCAGGGCGTGCACGACGGGGTCTATCCTGGCGGACAGCTCGCCGCGTCTCGGGAAGGGCAATCGCTGGTTTCGACCGCCGCTGGCCACCTGAGCGCCGGTGGTCCCGCCACCGACGTGTCCGTCGTGTACGACCTCGCGTCACTGACCAAGCCTCTGGCCACCTCGGTCTTGGTCGGCCGAGCGATCGAAGAGCAACGGTGCACGCTGGCCGACCCGATCGCTCGGTACGTACCCGGCGTACCCGAAGGCATCCGACTAGCGCACGCCCTCGAGCACACGACCGGGTACCCGGCCCATCTTCGGTTCGATGAGATGCTGCCGAAGAGCGTGCCGCCGGCGAGTTGGCAAGCCTACCACCACATGGTCGCCGCGGTCGCCGCCACCCCGGTCGAAGCCCCAGCGGGCATTCAAGCCGTGTACAGTGACCTCGGGTTCATCCTGCTCGGAGCCGCCCTCGAAGCGATGTATGAACGACCGCTGTCCACCCTGTTCGCGGCCCTGAATACCTCGCTGTTCTACCGCGACCAGCGAGGTCCGCCGGCGTCACCTCCGGCCGCCCTCGACGTCCCGATCGCGCCGACCGAGAACTGCGAGGTCGGCGAGGTGCACGACGAAAACTGCCGCGCCATGGGCGGCGTCGCCGGTCACGCTGGTCTGTGGGGCACCGCCGAAGGGGTGCTCGCCATGGCCCAATCCCTGGTCGGGGCTTACCACGGCGCCGAGGGCGAACTCCTCCAGCCCGACACGGTCCGAACGCTCTGGCAGCCGTCGGCACTGCTCGAGTCGACCCGGACGCTGGGCTGGGACCGACCGTCGGGCGAGCGCTCGTCGACCGGGGGGCGCTGGCCCGATCACAGCGTGGGCCACCTCGGCTTCACGGGCACCAGCCTGTGGATCGAACCCGACCGAGCACTGATCGTCGTCCTCGTCACCAACCGCGTGAACCCCACCCGAGCGAACGAGGCGATCAAAGCGCTGCGTCCAGCCCTGCACGACGCCGCCTGGACCACTTGGAGCTAAAGAGCCTCGCCGACGCTGCGGTCTCACGCGCTCAGCCGGTCGCGCCAAGCCCGGCGGAGATGGCGTTGATGGTCCTGAGCAGAGCCGGGACCATTCGATCCGCGCTCTCGCCATCGCTCTGGCGCCACGCTCGAAGCAGCTCGATCTGGCGCAGGTGAAGCGGCAGGAGCGCCTCGTCGCGCCGGCTCAGGATCCGATCGATGTTGGGCCGCGCTTTGGTCAGGGGCTGCCCGTACACCTTTTCGAGGGCCTGTACAGTGCGGTCGTGCTCATCGAGGATACGCGCGAAGAGTTCTTCAGCCTGCGGGACGGCCGACGCGAGCTCCGCGTACCGAGTCATGATCGGTCGCGAAGTGGTCGCGATCGCCGTCGCGGCATTGCTGAGCAGGTAGTGAACCGGCGGCCATCGGTCCGGCCCATCTTCCTTGGCCGCGCGGAGCACATCCCACGTGGCGGCATCGGTCGCCGCGAGCTCGAATAGACCGGAGCCCAGGCCGTACCAACCGGGCAACACGAACCGGGCCTGGTTCCAGGCGAAGACCCACGGAATGGCTCGAAGGTTCGACAGCTGACGAGCACCGGGTCGCCGGGCGGGTCGCGACCCGATCCGGCTGCTCTCGATCGCGTCGATGGGCGTAACGTTCTCGAAGAATGGAACGAAACCCTCGCTCTTCAGCAGGGCGGTGTAGGTGCGCCGGCTGGCCTCGGCCAGGCGGTCCATCAGGTCCATGAGGTGCGGAGGGTCGGCCCGTCCGCGCTGGTCGAGCGCCTTGCGGCCGAGGGCGCTGGCGGTCAGCAACTCGATATGATGGGCCGCGGTCATCGGGTTGGCGTACTTGTGACGGATCGTCTCGCCCTGCTCGGTGACCCGCATCGAGGTCTTGACCGCCCCGGCGGGCATCGCGCGAACGAAGCGGTGGGTCGGCCCAGCGCCCCGACCGATGGTGCCTCCTCGGCCGTGAAAGAACCGAAGCTCGACGCCGTGGCGCTCTGCGACCTTGACCAGCTCCCGCTGAGCCCGATTGAGGCTCCACATGCTGGCGACGATGCCGCCGTCTTTGCTGCTGTCGCTGTAGCCCAGCATCACCTGCTGGATGGGCGTGGTTCGCCTCGCCGCGGCCGCCTGGTAACGCAAGCTGGCCTTCACCACCGGATGCCCGAGATATTGGTCGAGAATCGTCGGCCCCTGCCGGAGGTCGTCGATGGTCTCCAGCAACGGAACGACCTGGAGTGGAACGTAGGGCCCCTCGTCGCCGTACTTGGTGAGCCCTCCGTCGCGGCAGAACAAGTAGACCGCGAGCAGGTCTTCGGCGCTTCGGGTCATGCTCACGATCAACGCTCCGACGCCGTCGGGACCGAACCGATCGATATGCTTGCTCAGAACTCGGTACAGCTCGATGACCTTGGTAGCTTCGGTGCCGGATACGTCTTGCGGGCGGAGCAGAGGCCGCCGCGACCCGAGCTCCGCGTCCAGCCAGGCTCGACGTCGCTCGTTGCTCCAGTCCGCATACTCGCTACCGTCGGCGATCGCCGCCGTCGACAGCATCTGAGCGAGCGCCTTGTCATAAAAGGCGCTGTTCTGACGGACGTCGACGACGGCCAAGTGAAAGCCGAACGCCCGCCCGAGGGTCATCAGCGGGCCGACGTCATGCTCGGCGAGCCGGTCGGCCCCCGCTTCCCGCAACCAACCCTGCAAGTCATTCAGCGCGTCGAGAAGCTCGTCGGCCCCACCGAACTGGCCCTCGCGGCCGGGCCCGTCGGTCGGAAGCGCAGCCCGCATCAGGTTGACGATCTGTCGCCACGGCTCTTCGCGATTACGGGCGACCGCGACCGCGCCCGGGGGACCGAGCGTTTCGGCCCATGACCGCACCCGCTCCAAAAGCGCCGGGGGCGTCGTCAGCCGGTTCTCGGACAGACTCATGCGGACCGCCAATCGCTCGAGCTGCTCGTCGAGGAGCTCGAGCGCCGAGCTGCGGAACAACTCGAGCGTCTGCCGGGTGAACTGGGCAGTTACGAAGGGGTGACCGTCACGGTCACCTCCGACCCAGTTGCCGAAGGTGACCGTGGGATGAGCCGCCGGGTCCGCCAGCCGCTGAGGGTCAAAGCCGGCCGCCTGCCAGGCGGCCTCCAGCCGACGGCGGGCGAGCAGGACGACCTTCGGAAAGATCGAGCGGAGATAGTGCAGGACCATTCGACGCTCGTCTTCGAGCGCGGGCTTTTCGAGATAGACTTCACCCGTGCGCCACAGCCGTTCCACCTCGCACGCCACGTCGTGGACGAGGTTGGCGCGCTCGGTTCGGCTCCACATCGAGTTTTCGAGCTCGACCAGGAGGCGGTACAGGCCCCGTTGGTGCTCGAGAACCGTCTGCCGCTTCGCTTCGGTCGGGTGCGCGGTGAGGACCGGCTCGACGTGCAAGCTCGACAGCTCGGTGAGGATCTGCGCTTCGTCGTAGCCGAGGGTCTTCAACAGACCGAACATCTGCTCCCAAGAACCCGACTCCTCGTGCATGCGGCCTTCGTCTTCGAAGGACCGCAGGCTCTGGACCATCGCGTTTTCTTCGGCCTGGTCGGCCAGCAGGAACGCCAAAGAGAAGGCCCGCACGCAGTGGTCGGCGATCTCGGGGGGAAACGGCTCGGCGACGGCGGCTTCGGGCCCTTCGTCGCGCCACAGGCCGGGCCATGGTAACCGTTGGGCCACCGCCTCATGCCCTGAGTCGCGGATGACGTCGACCAGGGTGCGCATCAAGAACTGCAGCGACGCGCGGGTCTTTTCGAAAGCTCGATCATCCATGCGCGACCATCGTAGCCCGAAAAACCGGGCGGCGACCACCGACCGATCACCGGGACATCAGGCCGCAGAACACCCGAGCGAGGTACCGAGCGTCCTCGCCGGCGTGATGGAGCTTGTCGGGATCCATCGGCGCCACCTCGGGCATCAGGCGACACACGTTGCGCAGGCTGGTCTCATTCCAGGGAATCTGGAGCTTTCCCATGGCCAGCGCCTTCGTATCCAGCGCGGAGTGCCCGAACGGATTGTCGGCTCCGAAGTGGCCGCAGTAGTACGTGAAGAACATCCAGTCGAAAGGCGCATTGTGGGCCACGAAGACCGGACGATCCTTTTTGCCGGTTCGCTGTCGGGTGACCCACTCGGTGATCGTCTGTACCGCGGCCTCCGGCGCAAGCCCTTCCGACTCCAGGCGAGCCGCGTCCAGCTTGTTGACCCGCATGGCGGCTTCCTCGAACTCCGGGAAGACCGGACAGAGTTCCACGTACAGGTCGTCGAAGCTCCGGTACTCGCCCTGATACCGACGAACGTGGACCACGCCGACCGAAAGGAGGTTGTGAAGGCCGGGGATCGGCCCCGAGGACTCGACGTCGACGCAGAAGTAATCCAAGTGCGAAGACGCTAGCACTCCCGTCGACCCCGGCCAAACCCAAGCCACCCGGGGCGGGCGCCCCGCCACCCGACGGTCCGAAAGTGTCGTGTTTTGGTCTTAACGGCGCGACATCACTCGATGATGATCACATCGTCGGTACCGTCGTCGAAGGCGAACAGCCGCGTACTACGGTCGAAGCCCATACCGTAGTTGGAGGTCGAGGTGCCGAAGCTCCAATGCTCGCCCACGAAGACCACCCCACCGGGGTCGCACACGAAGAAGCCGTTCTCTGTCCACCCATGAACGTACAGGATGTCGGTCGAACCATCGCCGTCGAGGTCGACGCCGTACATGCTGTTGTTCGTGGTTGAGAGGTCGAAGTCCGCGGTGAGCAGCTCGGAGTCGCCCGTCAACCGGTCGACGCGGACGAGCTCATCGGACGTGCCGCAAGCCGCGTAGAAGTACGCGTCGTCGACGGCCAGGCCGCTGCAGAACCCTCGGTCGCTGAACGCGACCTCCAGGCGCGCGGTGGCCGGGGTCGGCGCCCCACTCGGAAACGACCACACCTCGGTGGGCGCCGACGTGCCCTCGTGAGTCATCAGGTAGATACGACCGTCGTAGACTTCGACGGCCCTGAAGTCGTCGGCCGGCGCCGTCGGAAACGAAACCGCATCCACCGGCGGATTGTTGAAGGTGGCGCCACCGTCTCTGGAGATGAGGAAGACCCGACCATCGGTGCCGCTCGTGGTGTTGTCGATGGTGTAGATATCGTTGCCGTCGATCAGCATCTCGTACCCCAAGTTGCCGGTGCCCAAACCGGCCAGCGCTTCGATGTCCTCGACGGTACCTCCCGCCTTCGGGATTCGCTCGATAGCGCTGGTGCCGCCGACATATACGAAACCCGAGGGGTTCCCGTCCGCCGCCACGTAGTACTCGGTCGTTACCGAGATCGAGCTCGGCACCCGGGTGATCGTAGAGCCCACCATACCGTTGCTTCCCGGGCTGCAGGGCGGGACGTCCACCGTGAACGCGAAGTCCCGCTCCGCGCTCGCGCCGAAGAAGTCGGTGACCTTGATGGTGAAGGTGAAGGTTCCGGTCGACGTCGCCGTACCGCTCAAGGTGGTGCTAGGGGTGCCGCTGGGTTCGAGCGTCAAGCCCGCAGGCAATGTCCCGGCGCTCACCTGCCAGGTGTATGAGCCGTTGGTGCCCCCGAACGCGTCGATGGTCGTGCTGAACGCAATGCCCTGCAGGGCGGTCGGGATGGCCTGAGTGGTAATGGCGAACGGAACGTCCGAACTCGGCGTATCGCAAACGAAGTTGGTCGAGGCGATCTCGTCGACGTCGAGCTCGTCGTCGCGGTCCAAGTCTCGACCGATGTCGATGCGACGGCCACCGTCGGTGCAGTTCTCGCCCGCCGGCTCTTCGGAGACCGCGGCCAGCGTCGCGTTCCCCTGACTGTTGCAGGCATACGAGGTATTCGCGACCTCGCCATCGTCCAGCATCCCGTTTTCGTTGGTGTCAGGGCCAGTCTGGACCCGGACCCCGCCCTCGGCGCAGTTGGACCCCGGCGGCTCCGCCGCGACCCGGCTGGCGTTGCCGCCGGACCCGTCAAAGCCATCGAAGCCGCTGCACGCGTAGGTCGTGGAGTCGATCTCATCCGGTTGCAAGGTGCCGTCGTTCGAAGTGTCAAAGCCGCTATCGATCCGGATCCCGCCGTCCGCGCAGTTCACCCCGACCGCTTCCACGGTGATGGTGGCCAGCGGACGACTGGCGTTGCCCGCCCCTGCGCACACCACTGCGCTGTCGAGGACCTCGGGATCGGAGAGCAGGCCGTCTCGGTCGAGATCGGCGCCGGTCTCGATGCGTGAACCGCCGTTCGGACAGACCGTCGTGCTGGTCTCTACCAGCCGGGCGATGGTCTGGATCGGGTCGCACACGTAGGTCGTGTCTTCGACCTCGGCCGACTCGAGGACACCGGATCGGTCTTGGTCAATGCCGCTTTCGATCCGAGTTCCACCGATCGAGCAGTTGATGCCGGCCGGCTCGGCGCTGGTCACGACCAGCGCTTCGAATCCAGCCTCGGCGTTGCACACATCATCGGTGGTCCGAACCTCGGCGTCCGACAGTACGCCGTCGCCATCGAAATCGAGGCCGTACTGAACGCGCACGCCCCCTACTTCACACTGGCCGCCGGTATTGGTGGACGTGCGGACCGCGCTCGAGACCCCCGCCGCTCCGTCGGCGCCGTCGCAAG
The DNA here is from genome assembly GCA_964519665.1 of uncultured Myxococcales bacterium. Lineage (GTDB taxonomy): Bacteria > Myxococcota > Kuafuiibacteriia > Kuafuiibacteriales > Kuafuiibacteriaceae > JANQQN01. The sequence goes on along the minus strand of CAZFIV010000106.1, from coordinate 8,698 downwards.
CGTACGCGGTGGCCGCAATCTCGCCAGATTCGAGCGTGCCGCTGCCGTCGGCATCGATGCCGGCGTCGACGCGGACCCCGCCGTCGAGGCAGTTCATGCCCGCCGGTTCATCGGTGGTGCGCACCAGCGCGTCGGTGCCGGGGACGCCCTGGTCGCCGGTCGCACCCGGAGCCCCCGCACACACCGACTGCTGGCTGTCGACCTCGGCGGTCTCCAGCGTGCCGTTTCCGTTGTCGTCGGTGCCGGCGAGGACCGTTTGCCCCCCGTTCGGACAGACGTCGGTCGAGGCCGCGACGACCGCCACCAGCGAACGCGGCAGCGGCTCATCCTCTTCACTGCAGGCGACGCTCCCGGCGGCAAGGGCGGTTGCGGTCAGAGTCGCCATGCACCTGAAGACCGTGGTGCTGAGATGTTTGGTGCTGCGATGAAGATACATCGGATTACTCTCCCTGCACCCGGATCGACGCGACGTCGCCGTCGGTGACCACCGGCGGGTGAACCCGGATCGCGTCGCCCGCCGACAGCGGGGGACCGAAGGAAATGTTGCGAATGAAGGCCTCGTCGTCGTCGATCACCGCTTCGTCGGAGCGGTAGAACACCGACCGCCCGGCGTTGAACAGGACGATGTCGTCCTGCACGTCTTGCCCCGTCATGAGCGGACTCGGGCTCACCGGAATCGGCGCCGCGACGGTCGCCGTCGCGGACAGCCCAGCGACGTAGAGCTCCTGAATATCCGGGTCGTTGACCTCGACGACCATATGGAGCAAGGCCCCGTCGTCCGAAGGCTCGACCCGCTGCACGTCACCGCTGATGCTGTTCGCGAAGATTTGAATCGGCCTCGTGGGGTCGGCGACGAAACTCACCCACGGCTCGTTGGCGCCGGCGGTGAAGCCGTCGTAGTCGAAGACTACATAGTCGCCGTTCGGCGACCACGCGAAAGTGTCGCCGAACGGCTCGACGTCGGCGAAGGACGGGACCTCCCCGCTCGCCCCAATGGCGACGCCGGGTAACTCGGTGGCCAGCAAGTAGAGCTCGAAGACCCCGTCGGTGAAGTAGTCACCGCGGACCGCGAGCAGGCGGCTGTCCGGCGACCATTCACCCTCGAAGGTCACCAGGGAGGTCGAAGGCAGCTGGGGCGACATGCGAACCACCGGCTGCGTCAGGTCGCGCACGTTCTTCAAGTACACTTCTTTGCCGTCGTCGTCGGCGTCACCGATGAAGAAGATCCAGTCACTGTTCGGCGAAAACGCGAAGTCACCCGTCTCCGCGTCGACGTCGCCCCCGGCCGCGAACTCACCGCTGATGAGCAGCGGCGTGCTGGGCTCCGGGTTGGCCAGGTCGACCAAGAACAACTGATCCACCGCGGAGGCATTCTCGTCGGAGTTGTACGCGAGCCACCGGCCGTTCGGCGAGAACACGTAGACCAGGTTCACGTCGGAACTGGTGCTGGCGAGGACGCCGTTGAGCTGGATGCGGGGGGCGCCCGTCGCGGCGTTGTACAGGTAGATCTGTTGCCTTCCGCTCGTGACCTCGTCGCTGATGTAGACCAGCTGGTTGCCGCCCGGAGCCCACTGGAAGTTGATGACCTCGAGTGAACTCGACGTGCCGGAGATCGGATCGTTGGCTCTCGTGGAGCCGATCGGTGACGCGGGGTCCAAAGTGGCCAGATTCCGAAGATCGGCGACGAAAAGCTCCTCCCGGGCGTTGACGTCTTCATCGGCGCGGTAAGCGATGAAGTCGCCGGTCGCCGACCACGCGAAGTTCGCGACGTTCTGATCGGCGCTCGTATAAGTCGGGTTGACCCGGAAAGTCCGAACCGTCGGAAACGCGGATAGATCGGCCACGAATAGCTCGACCTGGTCCGTCGTCTCCTCGCCGAGGAACGCGATCGCGTCTCGGCCGGGCGCGAACTCGACCGTTTCGCAGTCCGCGTCGGCGCCGATGAAGTTGACCGGGACGGTCACCGTCACCGCGCCCGTCTCATCGAGACCGCCCACGACCAGCTCGTCGAATCCGTCGATGAACGTGTCGCCACAGAAGGCGAAGAACCGCGGAGCGCTCTTGATGTCGATGCCGGCTCGGCGAGTCCGCCCGTCGGCCCCCGCCACCTCGAAGACCACGTGGCTGCCAAAAGTGGCGGTCGACGTCCCCGCCAGGAGGCCGTCCGGCGACAACGTGAAGCCCACCGGCAGAGTACCTTCGAGGACCGACCAGGTGAAGGGTGCCTGACCACCGCTCGCGGTCAGGGTGGCGGTATAGGTTTGACCGGCGCGAAATCGGGGCAGGCTTAGGCTGGTGATCGCGAACGGCTCGGTGACCGCCAGGGTGAGGCTACGGGTCGCCCGGTTGCCGAAGAAATCTTCAACCTGCACCGAGAAGTCGAACGTCCCGAGCTGGGTCGGGCGCCCGGAGATCAGTGTGCTCGGGGTGCCGCTGGCCTCGAGCGTGAGGCCGGGCGGCAGCGCGCCGGAGGTGATGGTCCACGTGTAGTTTCCGCCGCTGCCGCCGACGGCAGTGAGCGTTTCGGCGTAGCTGAAGTTGGCGAAAGCATCGTTGAGGGTCGTCGTTTCGATGCGGATCGGCACCTGGGCCAATCTCGAGCAGACGAAGACGCTCGAGGTGATCTCCTCGGGATCCAAAGAGCCACTGGCGTCGACGTCGGGCCCTGCCGCGACCTGTTGACCCCCGTCCGAGCAGTTGGCCCCCGGCGGTTCGGCGATGATGTCGACGAGCGAATTGATGCCCGGAGCTCGGCACACGAACTGCGTGGCCGCCACCTCGGCATCGTCGAGCACTCCGTTCGCGTTGGCGTCGATCCCGGTCTCGATCCGGGTCCCTCCGCCGGGGCAGTCGCTGCTGCCTTCCGGCTCGGAAGCCAGCCGCACCGCCGACCCGGTCGTGCCGTCTTGGCCGGGTTCGCCGGCGCACAGGACCTCGGCGGTGGTCTCTTCGGCCGATTCGAGGACCCCGTTCTGGTTGAGGTCCGGCCCGATCGCGGTACGGAGGCCGCCGGTGGCGCAGGTCGGGCCGGCGGCGATGTCGGTCTGGGCCACCAGCACCCGAGGCGCGTCTTCGCCGTTGCAAACGTAGGATGTGTTCACGACCTCGAGCGCCTCGAGCTGACCGTCGGCGTTGTCATCCAGACCGCTGTCGACCCGAGTGCCACCGCTGACACAGTTCGCGTCGCCCACCGGCACTTCGGAGACGATCACCAGGGGCTCGGCCAGGCGGCATATGAACGACTCGTTCGTCACCTCGGCCGCCGCCAGCGCGCCGTCGCCGTTGACGTCAACCCCGCTTTGGATGCGCTCTCCTCCGGTCGAGCAGTTGACGCCCGGAGGCTCGGGCTCGACCGCGATCAGCGTCGGCCGCCCGTCTTCGCCGGCGCAGAACGTCTCGGTCGTGGTGATCTCGTCAGAGCTCAGCTGCCCGTCGCGGTCGCTGTCGCGACCCGCTTCTAACCGGGTACCGACCCGCCCTTCGCAGTCGCCGTCGACGGCGGCGCTGGTCAACGTGAGCAGCGCCGCAGCGTCGGCGCCGTCGGCCCCTCGGCAAACGAAGGTCGTGGAGTCGACCTCGCCCGGTGCGAGTTGGCCGTCTTCGTCGTCGTCGACGCCCACCTCGATTCTCTCGCCTCCGTCGGCGCAATTCGCGCCGGCCGGCTCGGCCGTCCGTACCACCAGAGGTGGGGTTCCGGGCGCGCCTTGCGGGCCGTCTTCGCCGTCTTCACCGGCGCACACCACGGCCGTTGAAGTGACTTCGTCCGCCTCGAAGGTTCCGCTGTCATCAGCGTCCCGGCCGGTGATCAAGCGAAGCCCCCCGTTGGGACACTCGGCCGAGCTGGCCGGTTCCGTCTTGACCGTTTCGGCGACCAAGGGCGCCGCCGCATCGTCCGAACACGCGGCGACCACGAGCGCGGCGACGACGCCGACCCGATAGATGTAGATAGTCTTCATCGCTTCCTTCCTCATTTCGCCGTTCGCCTCAATCGAATCTCACTGCGGTGGCGCTCGATTCGCCCACCTTGTACAGGGAATTGGTGACCGGGTCGTAGGCCATGCCTTCGTCCTCGCCCGAGAAGTCGGTGAGCCACTCCTCGGCGAAGGCGTCGGCGGTGGCAGCGGCGGAAGGCCGGCACACGTACGCATCGGTCCCGCTGTCGCCGGTTACGTACAGGAGGTCGAACAGGCCATCGTCGTCGAGATCCTGCCCGTACACCGATGAATACATGGCCGTGGAGACCGTCAAGCTGGGCGCCTCGACGATCCGCTCGACCGTCAGGCTCGTCAGATCGATGCGCGCTACACCTTGAACCTGAGAGGAAGTCGTATCCCCGTCGGTGTCATCACACACCGTATAGAGGTACGTACTATCGCCATTGAGCCCGGAGCAGTATTCGAAGTCGCCGAACGTCGCCAACAGGGTCGCGGGGGTCGGGAAGGCACCCGACAAGTCGAGCGACCACAGCTGCGTAGCGGCCGCGTCATGGGTGATGACGTACATGGTGGTGCCCGCGACGTGGATGCCTCGAAAGTCGTCGTTCGGAGGGTCCGCGCTGAAATCGCCGATGTCTTCGAACGAAAAGGATACGCCTCCGTCGTTGCTGACCCGGTACACGCAATTGGTGGTGCACGAGGTCGAATCGTTGGTCAGGTAGATGTTCGGGCCCGCGACTTCGACGTCGTACCCGATGATGCTCGACTCGAGGCCGTCGATTCGGTCCTGCAAGTCAAGCTCGTGAACCGTTCCGTCCTTACGGAACCGGCTGACGCCGTTGTTGGGCTCGACATAGTAGATCCAGCCGTTCGGATCCTCGTCTGCGGCCATGCCGCGAACGAGGGTCGAGAATGTGGGCGCCGCGACCGTGATCTCGGTGGCGGTGCGTACGATGGCCCCGAAGCTGCCCGGCCCGCAGGGCTCATCCGCAACCAACGAGAACGTCCGGGTGGCGGCCGCTCCCGAGATATCGAAGACCACTACCTCGATCGTGAGCGTGCCCGTGCTGGTGACCGTGCCGGTCAGCTGAGCGCTGGGGGTGCCCTGACCGATGCTGATACCGGGCGGACCATCGATCAGTTGCCAACTGTACCCCCCCAAGCCACCGATGGCCTCGATGGTGATGTCGAGGATCTCGCCCGCCAATGCCGTCCCGAGATCGGCCGGTGTCACGATCGCGACCGGGACCGCCGCCACCGCGCTGCAAACGAATCGGGTCTCGTCGATCTCGGCGGGTTGCAGCAGTCCATCGGCGTCATCATCGATGCCCGACACGACCCGCTGACCGCCCTCCAGGCAGTTTTCGCCGGGAAGCTCCGGCTCGATCTCGACCAGGTTCAGGAGCCCCTCCGACGGATTGCACAGGTACGTGGTGTTGACGGCCTCGTCGGAAGCGTCGGAATCGTCGAGCTGACCGTCGCCGTTGGTATCCGGTCCCGTGTCGATACGAACTCCGCCCAGCAAGCAATTGTCACCGGCCGGTTCATCGCGGATGGCCACCGCACTATTGCCGCGGCCATTGGCGGCGGCGGCATTGCACGCGAAGCTGGTCGACACGATCTCGTCCGGGTCGAGAACGCCGTCGTCGTTTTCGTCGAGACCGGCGTCGAGCCGGGAACCGCCCTGCGGGCAGTTGCCGTCGGTGACGGTGCTGGTCTCGACCAGGCTCGCGAGACCGTCGCCGGTCGCGCACAGCAGCGTGGTGTCGTTGACTTCTGCAGGGTCGAGCTGGCCGTTACCGTTCGTATCGAGGCCGCGTTCGATGCGTTCGCCCCCCAGGGTGCAGTCGGTGCCCGCAGCGACGCTGGAGGTTCGAATGAAGCCCGCCACAGGAGTGCAGATGGGGGTCACCGACTCGATCTCGTTGGGCTGCAGGGTACCGTCGCGGTTCAGGTCGGTCCCCTCGATCACCCGCTGACCACCGGTCGGACAGGGCGTACCGGCCGGCTCGGCCGCGAACTCGATCAAGCGGTCAAAGCCGTCCTCCGCGGCGCACAGAACACGGGTCAGCTGGACCTCGTTCGGGTCGAGCTGGTCGTCGAGGTCGACATCCAAGCCCGAGGAGATCAGCACGCCCGAGTTCTCACACTCCTCGGTGGTGGCCGGCGAAGTGTTGACCAGGTAGTCGGCGCCATCCATGCCGGCCGGCTGATTGCAAACGTACTCCGTCGCGTCGATCTCCGGATCGGCCAGCTGCCCATCCCCGTTGTCGTCGAGACCGACGTCGATACGAACGCCACCCTCGGTACAGTTGCCACCCGCCGCTTCCGGCGCGGTTCGCACCACGGCGTTCAGGCCGTCCGGACCTAGACCGCCCGGGGTGCCGTCGGCGCCGTCGCACACGATTTGCGTCGTCGCGGCGTCGATTTCGCCGGCCTCGAGCATGGCGTTGTTGTTGCTGTCGAGACCACTTTCGACGACGGCGCCACCGTTGGCGCACTCCGTCGAGGTCGCTTCGCGGGCAACGGACAGGATGCGAGGTTCGGGGTCCGACTCATCGCTACAGGCGATCAGGGTCACTGCCCATAGGGCCGCCGCGATCGATAGGCGTCTGCAATTAAACACGTGCATGTCTTGACCTTTGAAGCGAGCGGACCGGACGGAGTGATCCACGACCCGCGGGTTTTTGGGCACCGAGTGAGGAGTAACCAATACTGAACGGGGCCCGCAAGGGGCCGCAGGCCCGGTTTCGGCCTCGATCGCCGCACTTGGGCGGCCCCCGGCGGGGTGAGACGTCGATCACAAAGTCGAATCAGGCCTTTGCGTGAACTCGCGTCAGCCCACACCGATGAAGCGGCATCCGGGCTTTTTGTTCATTTCCTCTCATTGAAACGCAGGAACCAAGCCTATGACGCGACGCGTGGTCCGGTTCGCGATGTTAGGGGCCTGCAGCTTGAGCCGTGGCCGTGTTCTTGAGGGGACCGGGCGCGTTGGCGGCAAACCACAGGAAAACCGCGTAGGCGGCCACGTTCTGCGCGAGGTTTTCGGGCTCGATCTTGTCGAAGGTATCGTCGGGGGTGTGGTGCAGGTCGAAATAGTCGAACCCGTCCTGGGCGAGACGGAACCGGGGCAGGCCGTGCGGATGAAGAGGGATCATGTCTGGACCGCCCGATCCCGTGAACGATGGTCCGAACTCACCGCGCCCGATCCCCAGCGGGGCCATGACGCGGAGCATCTCTTCGACGACCTTCAGCCCTTCCGGCGGTAGGTTGGCATTGACTCGATAGATCCTCCCCGCCCCGAAGTCGCTTTCGCATCCGATCACGTGACCCGCGAGCTCATCACGGTGCGCCTCGACGTACGCCTTGGCCCCGTATAGACCCACCTCCTCGGCGCCGAAGTGCACGAGGCGAATGGTTCGGCGGGGCTTGAGGCCCATCCGTTGGATGAGGTGCACGGCGCCGGTGGTGATCGCCACTCCGGCCCCGTCATCGACCGCTCCGGTGCCGAGGTCCCAGCTGTCCAGGTGACCGCCCACGATCACGATCTCGTCGGCCTTATCCGTGCCGCGAATGTCGACGACGATGTTGCCGCTCTCCCTCATGCCGATGATCTTGGGCGTGACGACCATCGACACGGTCATCGTTTTGCCGCGGGCAGCGATGCGCTCGACTTGGTCGGCGTCCGGCGGCGACAGCGCGACGGCGGGAATCGGCGCTTGCTCGGCGGGCCAGCTGGTCGCGCCGGTGTGCGGCATTCGATGGTGTTGAGTCCCCACTGATCGGATCATCACGGCCTTCGCACCGCGTTGGGCGGCGATGCCCGGGCCATGAAAACGCGCGCCCCCGAAGTAGGCGTAGCTCGACCCGTCCTGGGTTTTGCCCATGGCGTGGCCGATATAAACAATTTTGCCCTGCACGGCGCCCCGGTCGGCCCGCTCGAGCTCGTCGAGCGTGGGGAAGAGGACCACCTGGCCGCGAATGCCCCGCGGGCCGGTCGACGCGCTTCGACCGAGGGCGGTGGCCACCATCGGCTGGGCGAACGGCGCCACGATCTCGACCTCTTCCCGGCCGCGCACCCAGGTCTCTATCTCGAAAGTCTCGACCGAAATTTGAGCATCCTTGAATCCGAGCGCCTTGAGCCGCCGGACCGACCACCGGCGGGCCCGCGCTTCCTGGGCGGTGCCGGCGAGCCGAGGCCCGACCTCGGTCGTGAGGGCCTCGACAAAGCGATACGCGGTATCGTCCCGAAGCGCCGCGTCCCGCAGTCGCACGGCATCACGGATGACCGCCGGGGGAACGGCCGGTCCGGGTTCGGGAGCGGAGGGGTCCGGCGCTGCCGCTAGTGCCCACAGAGCGATAAGCCACATGAAAGCGGACCCTACCATCGTCGCCCGGCTCCGAGCGCGCGGGGCGGCTCGACCGGGCACGATACCGCAATATCAGGTGCTTTGGAGCTCGTCGTACTGGTCTCGACGCCGCAACCAGGCCATTGACCGCGGAGGCTCGTCTTCGTCGCGTCCATTGGGGGTGGCGTCCATCGGTGGTACGCGCCATTCAAGATATCGATTGAAGTCACTTTGACCGGACGGATGCTTCGCGAACCAGGACCCGGCGGATACACCGCGAACCGGATGAGCTACGACCTGCGCCCGCTCCGCGCCAACGGCATCATCGTCCGCGGGCCGAAGAGCCACCGTCCTAGGCTAACCCTGCAAGGGAGGAAGGTCGCGCTCTTCATGACGAAGTCCTACGTGCGTGTG
>CAZFIV010000105.1:0-26790 GCA_964519665.1 uncultured Myxococcales bacterium | reverse complement strand
CGAAGCCTACAACCAGACTCGAACTGGTGACCTCTTCCTTACCAAGGAAGTGCTCTACCGACTGAGCTATGTAGGCGTCGATAGAAGAGCGGGAGACGAGGTTCGAACTCGCGACATTCAGCTTGGAAGGCTGACACTCTACCAACTGAGTTACTCCCGCAGTGGGCACTGACGACCACCACCCTCGAATGACCTAACCATCAAAGAACAAACCGTCGACCGAGTCACCCCGTTTTTTCGACGGCCGCCCCCGACTGCCCGGTGGATGCGAACCGCTGTGGACCGCGCACCGCGTCAGGAGCGTTGGAGGGAGAAGGATTCGAACCTTCGAAGCAATAATGCGCCAGGTTTACAGCCTGGTCCCTTTGGCCACTCGGGCATCCCTCCGTGTTGGTTGCTCGTCGCTCCGAATCTTCTCCCCGCGCCCAGCTGGCGATCGGACTCGAACCGATAGCCTGCTGCTTACAAAACAGCTGCTCTGCCAATTGAGCTACGCCAGCGAACCGAGGGCCTGAGTGACTAAGGCACTCGGACGGGGCTGTCAAGACTCATGCTGGGCGCCGGCCTCGATTCCGACTTGTATAGCCGCGGCGGCCCGCTGGCGGCCGATCTCGTACAGTAGAACCCCGGCCGCGACCGACGCGTTGAGACTATCGAACGCGCGCTGAATGGGGATGCCGATGCACAGGTCGCAGCGCTTGGCGACCGTGGGTCGAACCCCTTTGGCTTCACCCCCGATCACCAGGCCGATCGGGCCTTCGAGGCGCGCCTCGAAGGCCGGCGCACCATCCATGGTCGCGGCGGCCGTCCAGATTTCGTTGGCTTCGAGCTCGTCGAGCGCGTGTTTGAGGTTGGTCACCCGAACCATCGGCAGCGCGAGCGCCGCGCCGGCCGACGACCGTACGACGGCGGCGGTCACCGGTGCGGCACGGTTCTTTTCCGTCACCACCGCGTGAGCGCCCATCGCATACGCGCTGCGGATGATCGCACCCAGATTGTGAGGGTCTTGGATACCGTCCAGAAGGACGATGATCGGTTCTTCGCCTTGCCCATAGACGTCCTCGAGAACCGACGTCAGCGATACCGACGCGACCTCGCTCTTGTCGAGAAGAGCCAACACGCCCTGGTGGCGCGCTCCTGGAAGCCGGCGGTCGAGCTCGGTGCGAGCGACCTCTTGAACTTTCAGTCCCTGCTTTTTCGCGAGCTCCCGAATACGTTGGGTCTGCCCACCTTCGGCGCGGGCCAGCAGGATCCGCTCGATCGGGGCCCCGGTTCGGATCGCCTGCAGCACCGGCTGAACGCCGTACAGCTGCCCGCTCACGGTCATCCTTGGGCCTGGGCGATGTCGTCCACGAACCGCTGAGCGGCATCAACCGGGTCGTCGGCCTGCCGGATCGGACGACCGACGACGACGTAGGTCGCCCCCGCCTCGACCGCCTCTTTGGCGGTCATCACCCGGGCCTGATCGCCGACCGGATCACCGGGCCCCCGGATGCCCGGACACACGAACACGACACCCTCCGGCAATTTGGGCTTCAGCTGCGCCAGCTCATGACCGGACGCGACCACCCCCGACGCACCGGCTTCGATCGACATCTGGGCCAGATGAACCGTGAGCTCGGAGAGCGGGCGGTCGAAGCCGATCGCTGCCAGCTGAGCCTCGGTTTGGCTGGTCAAGATCGTGACGGCAAGCACCAGCGGGGGCATAGACCCCGGAATGAGGGTCATCTCGCCATATTCTTCGCCGATCGCTTCGATCATGGCGGCCCCCCCGAGGGCGTGGACGGTCAGCATCTTGACTCGGCGCCGCGCGGCCTGGCGCACCGCGGCGGCCACGGTGGCGGGGATGTCATGAAACTTGAGGTCGAGAAACAGCTCGCCCCCCATCCCATGAACGAGGTCGAGAACGAGCGGGCCGGCATTGGTGAACAGGTGACACCCGACTTTGAAAGCCCCCACATGAGGTGCGAGCGCTTTGACCAATCGTTCGGCCTCATCGATATTGTCGACGTCGAGCGCGAAGATCAGGCGGTCCTTCGGTTCGCGAGGCGGATTGGGATTAAAAAGGCTCACCCGCGAATCTAAACACGCGAGGCCCCTGTAGCGCCACTGCGGCCTGCTTTAAGTGCTCGGCACGAATCCCGATCTGCTCCTCGGCGCCTCGATTCGCGGTCGCGAATCCAGCGCGACAGGATGAAGGCTCCGCATTGGCTCCGTTCGCGTACTCGACGTCGGGAGCTTGCTCCTCGATTGGAACGCCCGCCGCCGACGACTATGATCATGCCGTGGGGCTCAATCTTTCTACCTACATGTTGATCGGCATCGTCGGCATCGTGGTGATCAAGCAATTCAATCGCCTGGTCGGCTCGATCATCGCGATCGGGTTTTGGATCGTCGTCGCCATCATCGGATGGCTCGGCTACCAACACACCAAGTTCGCGCTGATCGACATCGAGCTCAGCCTGCCCCAGTTCCTCGGCCTGTGTGCGGCCCTGGGGGCCGTTCAGGGGTTCGACGTGTATAGCGTCCTTCGAAGACGCCGAAACCAGCGGGCCTACCAAGAAGCCCTCGACGATGCCGAGAATGACCGCACTGGTCAGGACGACCAGCGCTAAGACGAACGGGCAGTGGGTCCGGGCCCTCCTACCGCACGGCGGGCCCGACCCACAGCGTGAACCCGGCCCACCACGCCGGATGTCCATACAGACCGCGCGCCGTCTGCTGCGCCGACCTCAGCGCCGAGGGGGCCGGCGCGTTCTTGGCGGCTCGATAGAACCGCTTCATCAACAGGGCGGTGGCCACATCATCAACGTCGATCGTGCTGCCGAGGATGGCGTCAGCCCCCGAAAGCTGCAGGCTCTCGGCCATCGAAAGAATGTCCTCGCCGGTCGCCGCGTCGGCTCTTCGCGTCCCGAGCAGACTCGAACACGTCGACAGGACCACTAACCGAGCGCCGACGGGGTTCTGCAGTACGTCTAGCATCGTCACCCCGCCATCGGCCGTTCGGAGCTGGCCCCCCAACGGATCTTGGAGACGCCCCGCGTCCGGCGAACCGGCCAGGTAGCTGTGACCCGCGAAGTGAAACACCTGCCGGGGCTTGGCGAGCTCCCGAAGAACTCGGGCCCGAGTCACGCGACCTCCCGTCACGCGCTCGGTTTGAGGATGCTCTTCTGCGATCGCCTGTAGCTCCTGCACGGCGAACGGCAGGGGCCGGTCCGGGGCGCCCGGCGCCGGCGGCGACCCGCCGAGCGCGACCACCGCGCCATCGATGCGCGGCGGTAGCGAGATCCACGCGTCGACTCCCGCCCGGGCATCCAGCGCCTGCACGACCTCGAAGCGATCGATGACCAGCCGCCCCTCGGACAGCGGCAGCGCGGGGACCGGCACGTATCGCAGGATGCCCTCCATGACAAAGGCGACCCGATCTCGCCCCCGCAGATCGGCCATGATGGGGTCGAGCAGCCATCGCTTCAGCGCCTGCCCAGACACTGTCATGTCGGCCCGGGCGGTCATCTGCTGGCCGAACGCGGAAACCGCTTGCCGGACTTCGAGGGCCGAAACGTCCTTCGTTCGCACCACCAAGCCATCGGCCGTGAAGACGAAGATCACGAGCGCGTCCCCGGTCACCTCGTACTGAACGACAGCCGCGTCCGGCGGCAGTCGGTCGGTCAACGTTGTCGGGAACGTCGGCGTCCACATCGAAGCCAACCGCGGTGAGACGCGGCGCACCTCGGCCAGGACAGCCGCCGTTTGGGTCGAAGTCGAAGTCCGTTTCAGCTGGCGGAGAGCCGAGGCGACCTCGGTCATCTCGAGGCGGCCATCCGCCAGCAGTTCGATCTGCCGGAGTCGCCTCGCATCCTCGCTCACCTGAAACGCTGCTTCTGGTTCCTGCTGAGCGAGCTTGATGCGCACCAGATCCTCGAACGCCTCGAACCGATCCGGCGCGAACTCGCTCGGGGCCGATCGGCCGGTTATCGTGCGGGCGATCTCCACGGCCCGCTCGAGTGAGGCGTCCGCTGCGGCGAGGTCTCCTCGCTCCGCGGCGATCCGGCCGAGGTAGCGGTGAATCTGCCACTCGAGCTCTTTGACCTGCTGTCGCTCGGCGAGCGGGAGCGCCTCGGCCAGCCTGCGGGCGGCCGCGTCGGTTCGCCCTTCGTCGAGGTCGAGCTGGGCCAGCGCGAAACGAGATCGCAGCTGATTGTTCGCGTCCCGGACTTCCTGGGCGTAGGCGAGCCCTTTTTCGAGCGCCACTCGCGCCTCGTCCCGAACCCCTTGCAGAGCCAGAGCTCGCCCGATGTTGCGTAGATCGTAGGCTTGCGCGTAGCGATCGTCGAGGCGCTCGTCGATCGCCTGAGCTCGTCGAAACGTGTCGACGGCCGCCTCCAGCTGCCCGAATTCGAGATAGACACGCCCCAGGTTGTTGAGCTGGGTCGCCACTTCACGGTCGTCGCCGAGCCGCTCCGCCACCCCCCGCGCTTCCTCCAGATATCCGACCGCGCCATCGAAGTCGCGCTGGCTCATCGCCACCAAACCGCAGACGGACAGGGCGTACGTTCGCCGCCGACGGATCGAGCGCAGCGCTCGCCCCGTCGGCGTTCGGGCGTCTACGGGGGACTTTTTCATGTCCGCCGCCAGGCGGTCGGCCAGGCGCAGGCTGCGCTGACAGAGTTCCTGCCCGAGCCGATAGTCACCCTGGTACCAGGCAACGTTGGCCGCTTCGATCTGGGCGTCGAGCTCGAGCTCGACGACCTTCTCTTCGACCGCCTCGCGTTGCGCCCGATCCACGTAGCCGGCCGCCTCCAGGAACGCTCCCCGCCGGCGCGCCGCTCGCGCGAGGTCGATCTCGGCCGCGATCCGGTCTTCCGGGGTGGTCGCATACCGGCGAACCCGCGCGAACGCTCGCTCAGCCCGGATGGGATCGCTCAGATTGTTGAGATACAGCTCCCCCGCGCTCAGAAGAGCCCGCCGCGCCTCGCTCGGTGCCTTGCGGTCCCGATAGACGCCCATCTTCTCGTACTGGTCGATCGAGCGCTCCAGCTGGACGGCGGCCGATTCGTACGCCTTTTGCTCGGACTTGTGCAGGCCGTAGTAGAACCAGGCTCGGGCGAGTCGGTCGGGCCGGTCATCAGCGGTCCGAAGCACTTCGAGCGCCTTCTCGAACGCCGCTTCAGCGGCCGGAAAATCGTGGGCTCGACTCAACAGATGCCCGAGGTCGACCCGCGCGTCGGCGACACGCACCGCGGAGACCCCTTCCTCGGACATCGTCGCAAGCAACTCAGCCTGCACATCGGCGGCGCGGGCCGGCCGCGGGGGCTGCACCTTGTCCCGTAGGACGCCGACCAACGCTCCGTAGATGCCTTCGATGCGGCGCGTATCTTCCGCCGCCCGCTGCAGCTTGATCCAACGCTCGAGATACGGGATCGCCAATTCGTACTGGCCTTTGCTCAACGCCCGAACCGCCAACCCCTGCGCCCTTCGCAGCTGGCCCCTCGCGAAACTCCTCGCTCGTTCTTGGTTCAGGCCAGGATCCCCCACGATGAAGATCCGATCGACGGCCGGACTTCGGGCTCGCCATTCATCCTGCGCCTCGACCAGCGCCGCACCGGTGCTCAGCTCGCTCTTTGCGAGGCGCTCGACGACCGAACGGGCGACCGGCGCCGGCAGTCCTTCGGGCAGCACCACGGTCGTCGAAAAGCCGGTCACCGCCAACGTCGCATCGAGCCGGAGCGCCGCGCTGAGCGCCGCCGGCGAGTCTAGCTGCGTGCGCCCCAACACCAGCGTTCGGGCGGCCGTGGTGAGTCTACCCAGCGGCAGCTCGAACCGATACGCGTCGGCGGGGCGAGCGGACGACCGCATGACGAAAGCGCTTCGCTCGAGCGCGGCTGTCTCGAGCCGGAGGGGCGCCTCGGCGACGACGATGTCGAAGACCTGATCGGGGAGCACCTCGACCGGCCTCCGGTCGTCCAGCGATACGCCGCCTTCCGGCTCCCGTGGAGCAGGCGGAATCCGAAATTCGACGGCCTCGTCTACGGTCAGCACTCGCCCCGAGCCCAACGACGGTGCCTTCGACGGCCCGGGCAGACGGAGCGATCCGGCCCCCCCGACTTGCAGGGCAGCCTTCAGCTCGGGGATCGTCGAGGCCGAATACAGGTGAGTCCACGCCGGGCCGTCCGGCCAGACCGCCCGCGGCACGGGACGTCCCAAATAACCACCAACCAAGAGAATCGCGCGCTTTCCGACCAGGTGCTTCGCGACCGGGTCGAACAGTCGTGCCCGCAAACGCTCGGGGACCTGAGCATCCGGCGGACCGTCACCCTCAAGCTGGGCCTCCAGGCCGTCAAGGTCGGTCAAGACCTCTGAGAACGACGCGTCGGTGACCACGTGAACGACGTTGTCTTCGCCATCGGTCGAACCATCGAGCAGGATCAGTTCCAGCTTCCCCAAGACATTGGCCGGTAGCAGCACCACCTCGTCGGGGCCGAGAATGTAAGGCAGCGTGCCCGCCGACTGGGGCACGCCGAACAACCGGAGCTGGGCCGCCCCCGAGAGGTCGGTCTCGCCGGCGGCGAGAACCCCTCGAAGATCGTCGCGGGCGGCCTCGATGCCGGCCCACCGCTCTCGCCACGTGGTCAAGCTGGGTTGCTGACTCTCGGCGAGCTCCCGACCGGCTTCCGAGTACGCCCTCAGGGCTCGCTGGAGCCGACGAACGTACGCCCGGTCGCCGGGAGCCCGTCGATTGTCGAGTTCGACCACGGGACCGACCGCCGTCCGCAGGGCGAGGATGCGTTCGAGCGCGCCAAAGCCATCGCCGACCTCCCCCCTCGCCAGAGCCCGAGATGCGGTGGTGGCCAGCCGACGCTCGATCAACGGAAGCTCGTCTCGGAGGAACCCGGGCCACACGCCGTCGAGCGACGGCGCGGGTCCGCCGCGATAGGCGGCGCTACCCCAGCGGACCGACCACGCGAGACGCTCCTCGCCGATCGCTCGGGCGAGGGCGACCGCTTCTCGCTCGGCGGACGCGGCGATCTCATCGCCCTTTACCGGCTCGAGATGGGCCCACGCGGCCAGGCTCGACACCAAGACACGGTGCCCCAATCCGGGCCCCGCCCCCGCCGCGAGCAGGGCGCTTCGCTCGAAGCGACCCCGGGCCTCTGCTCGAAGCTCGGCCGCTCGGTCGGCGGCGCCGAAGATCTCGACGACCGACCGTCGCTGCGGCCCGGGGGCGGCCCGGATCGAGGCTCGACTCTCGGCGAGCGCGTTCAGGCCGCGCGCATACTCGAGCCGAGCCGCCAACCCGCGGCCCTGGCGACGCACCGGCAGCAACGTGGGAAGTCCGCGGGCGACCGAAGCCGTCTTCGCCACCGCGACCGTGGTCGATAGGGTCGGCGGCAGTTGCTCGGTTCGAGGCGTTGTCCACAACGCCGGCCACTCGGCCGGCGCCAGAGGTTCCGTCGCGGTGGCCGACCGAACCAACGCGAGCGCCTGTCCGATCGCCGCCTCTCCGGCAGCCAGCGTCTCGTCGATCGGAGGTTCGTCGGGCGCAGGAGGGTGCCCCTCGGCCCGCGCGGCCGCCTGCCAGGAGGCCACGATCGCGGCCCATCGCGCCCGTTCCAGCCATAATGCGGGGCGGGAGCCGGACACCAGGCGGCTCGGTACCGTTTGCTCGAGCCACTTGTCCGCCGCCTCGAGACCGGTCCAGGCGTCGGGCCACCGGCCTTGCCGCCGATGCTCGGACGCGGCTCGCATTAGCAAGCCCAAGCGCTCTCGGACCTGTAGGAGGCTGGTCGGCCACTGATTGACGAATCCGAGGGCCGCTCCGGGAATGTCGTCGAACCTCGACTGAGCGAGCACCGCCCGTTCGTCGGCGAGCTCGTTGGCGCGCCCGATGTCCCCGAGGGCCCGGTGAGCCGACTCGGCGAGGGCGAGGTTGACATTGCGCTCGGCGCGGGGACCGAACCCGTACTGCGCGCTGGTCGGATTAGGCCCGAGCGCTATCCACAGCGTCGGCAACTCCCGAGGGTCGCCTTCGAGGCGATCCAGCTGCGTCCGGGCCGACGACAGTTCGGCCAACACCATCTCGAAGCTCTCGAGACTCTGGTCGTCCGACAACTCGAAGCGCGCCCGTGCCTTTTCCCGAAGCCGGATCGCCGCCCGTCCAGCGGCGGCTTCCGATTCTCCCTCGTCACTCAGGATGCGGCGGGCCTCTTTGGCGTAAGCCTCTTCCCGAGCCTGGTCGTAGGCCAGGGCGAGATTGCCGAGCTGTTGCAGGCGTCGCTCCCGGGCCTGCAGCCGCCCGGATAAGGCCAGCGCCCGTCGGGTCGCCATCGCGCTCAGCCCGTATTCGCCCTCCCAGTATGCCGAGCGACCGAACCGCTCCCAGAACACCATCTCGGCCGACGGAACGTCGAAGGCATACGGGAGGGCGAGCATCTCGGTGTACCGGATGAACGCCTGCCGCATGTTCGGCGGGTCGTTGGTCTCGTCGGCCAGTCGATAGTGGCCGTTGCCGAGGTTCAGGAGAATCTCCGCCTCTAGGCGCGGGTCGGTCGCCTCGTTGTTGAGGCGCAGGGCCGTCTTGTAGTCGTCGACGGCGAGCTCGAGCAGCCCCCGCTGACCGACCTCTTCTTGGTCCGACGCGAACACCGCGATGATCGACTCGACCACCCGTTCGTAGATGACTTCGAGCCCCTCGACGAGCCACCCAGGCTCTTCGAGCTCCTGCATTTCGCGGATCCAGCCCCGGAGCAAGTATGCCTGCGTAAACTGAGGATTGAGCTCGATGGCGGCCTCGACCTCTTCCAGCGCATCATCGAGGGCCGGCGGGTCCTGCCAGGTCAGGGCGAGCGCGTACGCGTACCGTGCCACCGGGGTGCGGCGGGATTGGCGCGCGCGGCGCTCGGCGAATCGAAGCGCGTCATCTAACCGGCCCCGCCGGGCCGATAGACCGATGTATCGGCGGTGCGCCTCGATCTGCCCCGGATCGTTGTCGATCACCTCCCGGTACGCTCGCCGGGCACCTTCCAGGTCGCCGGCGGCGACACTGGCCGTCGCCGCAGCGAGGTTGACGCGCGAGATGGCCGCGCGCGCCGACGATTCAAACCCCGGCAGATCTTGGTCCTCGCTCAACCGTAGGACCTTGCGCCATGCGTCGACCGCCGATTCGCCTTCCCCTCGGGCCTCCTGGATCTCTGCCAACGCCCGAAGGGCCCGCGCCTGCCCGAGCGGGTCATCGATCGACTCTTCATACAGCCGGTCCAACTCCAGCGCCGCCGCCTCACGATCTCCCGCCGTCTTGAGATCCTCGACCAGTTTCCAGCGCGCGGCCCGCCGAATGGGCCCCGGTCCGAACCGAACGACCAGGCGCCGAAGGGCGTCGATGCCCGGTCGGCTTCCGTACCGCCGGGTGAGTCCTTCGAGATGCACTTCGACCAGCCGACCGGCCGCTTCGTTCACCACCGCCTGCTCTTCGGGAAAGCGCTCGGTCACCTGGGCGTACGCCTCGCTGAGCGCATCCGGATCGTGCACGATACCGAGCAGCTCGATCCGGCGAAGCATCGCCCGAGCGGCGACGACCGACGAGACGTCGGGCTGCCCGCCGATCGCCTCCAACGCCATCACCGCTCGCGTTCGTTCGCCCTCGGCGATCAGCAGCTCCGCCGACTCGAGCGCGATGAGCGACCGGACCTCCGGGTCATCGTAGCGCCGGGCGATATCCTCGATCCGACGGCGCCCCTCGCGGATGGCCCAGTCGCGGGCGGTCGGTTCGCCAGCTTCCTGAAGCGCCTGGGCCCTGTCGAGCGCCGCCGCCTCGACCTCCGCCAACCCTCGGCACGTCCAACGAGGAGATCCGGGCTTTGCCGACGCCGTCGCCTCGACCAGCCGTCCGAAGTCGCGGCGGGCGAGCCAAGGCACTCCCCGAAGGAGATGAAGCCGGCCTATTGTCAACAGCGCCTGCGCGCCCACCACCGAGTCCAGACCCGCGCGGGCCAACGCCGTTCGAAGGGCGAACCACCGGGTGCGCGGGTCATCGATCGTCTTGGCATCGTCGAGATAACGACCCGGGTCTGCGTACACCGGAAACATCCCGGTCGGCGGCAGACGCCGGATATCCTGCTGGTCGATACCCTGCGTAAAGTACAGTTGACCATCGCCGGCGTCGGGGAACAGCTCGTCGCTTCCGCCGTCAGTGAGAGGATACGGCCGCGGAAGCGGCGCCGACGCGAACAAGGCATCGAGGTCGACGTCGACCCGCCACAGGCTCGCCCGGTCCCGCGCATCGACCGAGCCGTCGCCGTTGTCGTCGTCGGCGAACCGCACGAAGGCCAGCGCGTAGGGCTCGGCGGTCGCGGGAAGAAAGGTCGCAAAGCCGGCCGGTGCGGTGCCGCGGCTGACGCTCACCGTCGCGCTGTCGCTGAGCCGGAGCGCCACGAGGTGGGGATGACGAACCGAGGGATCGGCGGGTGCGGTGTAGATCAGGTAGCGGCCGTCGGGCGACACCGTGGGGTCAAAACCTGAGGTGGGCGATACGCGACGGGTCTCGCGGCGATCGAAATCGAGTTCCGCGATGAACTCGAGTCCAACCCCTGCCGCAGCCGTGAAATACACCCGTTGGCCATCGGGCGAAACCACGGGCTGGCGGTCCTGGGTCGACGCGTCGGTCAAACGCTCGACCCCGGCCCCCGGCCCCAGACCGTCGGCCAAGTACAGGTCGCCCTTCGCGTCGGACCGGCGCGAGACGAAGACCAGCCGCTCCCGTCCCGGCACTAGCGCGGGATCGAAGTCGTCGGCGGGGTTTTGGGTGAGCGGATACGTCGAATCCCGGCCAAAGTCCCGAACCCAGATATCGAGGTTCCCGTTGCGCTCGCTCACAAAGAGCACGAAACGCCCGTCCTGCGTCGCTCGAGAGGTCAGGTCGTCTTCGGGATTGAACGCGATGAGCTTCGGTTTCGGGCGCGGCACCCAGTCCACCGATGCACATCCGGTGAGATAGCCGACGGCGGCGAGCACCAGCAGCCACGAACATCCCCTCACTTCGGCACCGCCTCGAACCTGCCGGGCGTGACCTCCACCAAATGTCCGGGTAGGGCCGCTTGCTTGAGCAGTCGAGCATACGCGGCGCGCACCTCGTCTCGCACTTCGGGGGTGACGCGGTCCTGGCCCGCCTCGACCGACACGGTCATCGCCGCCCAGGCCAGAATCGCGCGTCGAGCCCGGTTCTCCTGAGCCACGACCCGCTCGCGCCGCCGGGCGACCGAACGGTCGCCGTCCACCAGGGCGCACGGATGGACTTTCAATGTGGCCCCCAAACCCTCCGCCAAGCAGCCCGCGGCTTTGAGCTCGTTGAGATCGTCTTGGTTGAAGCGCTGCATCGCGCGGGCTTCGACCGCTTCGGCAGCCACCGCGTCTCGGGCCGCCCGGTCGATCGGTCCGGCGGAGCGGACCGAGCTCGCCCGGATCAGCTCGTCATCCAAGCGGCGATAGGCACCGAGCAACTGGAGCTCGAGCGCGGTGGGCTGCGCAACCGAACCGGCCGCTTTGACCGAGCAACCGGCGACCGGGGTGACCACCGTGGCCGCCAGGAGGGCCGCGCAGACCGTTGGGGTAAGCGTTGGGGTAAGCGTTCGGGAAAGCGTAGGGGTAAGCGTCGGGGTAAGAGCTCGGGTAAGCGTTCGGGTAAGCGCTAGGCCGAGCGCTGAACTAAGCGTCGTGCCGAGCCGCGCGACCCACGCCGTAGGCGCCTTTCGGAGCCCCGGTCGGCCGTCCAGGAGGATAGGCATCCAGGCGTGGGTGACTCGTCCGAAGCGCGCCCGCGGGGTACTCACGAGCCGGGCCTACCGCGGACCGCGCCCGGCCCGCAAGAGCCCCGCGGCGACGGCCAATAAGCTCGCACCCAACAACGCGACCGCCGCCCCGAGGCGACTCCAGGCGACCCTCGTCGACTCTGTGGAGCGCTCTTTCGCATCCCCTCGCCGACCTCGCGTCGCCGCCATGCCCTCGAGCACCACGTCGTCGAGCACGCTTGCCTCCAGCGCGAACGCCCGCAGCCGCATCTTCGAACCTCCAAGATCCAACCGCAGCCAGTGCGGGGTCGCGAAGAACGCCTCGGTCTGGGGCCAGATCCGTCGTCGGGTCCCGATCGCCCCTCCGGAGTTGCCCGTCACCACCACCGTCTGGGTACCGAGCGCCAGCCGTTCGTACGCCGGCTCGTGTCCCGAGAAGATGCCGGTGACCCCAAGCTGGCCGGCGAGATCGACGAGGTCAGGGCCGTGAGGATGGCCGCCGACGGCCGCCGAAGACCGCGGACCGTGGGCCACGAACACCAGACACGTGTCGACCTTCGTGGACGCCGGATCGCACGCGGCGCGCATGAAGCCCGCCTGGCCGCCGTCCACCGCAAAACCGAGTTCGGCGTCGACCATGAGGAACACGGTCGCGCCGAGGCGGAGATGATAGACGTGTTTCGGCAGCGCCCACCGGCCCCCGACGGGATCGTCAGGCCACGGCAGAGTCGGTTTCGTCTCGGTCGCCGTAGGCCCGACGAAGACGATCGGAGCGTGCTTGGTCACCGGCAGCGCCCTCGCTCGCCGGCGGGCGTCGTCGCCCGCCCATCCGGTCGGGTCGCCGAACGTCACGACGACGTCCAGTCCAGCGTCGTCCATCCGGGTCCAGATGAGGCGGCGGGGCCCAGCGCCGGGGCCGCCATCGCCTACCACGCCCACGGCGATCGGGCCGCCGCCCAGCGGCTCGACCGTCGCGGCCACGCTCGACGACCCCGCCGCCACGACGTAGCGAACCGACGCCGACGTCGGCGCCGGCAGCTCGGCGAACGTATGTAGAACCGCCGCCGTCGACGACGTTCGGATTTCGCCCTGCCAGTCGAGCACCGCCGGCCGCGGCTCGGTCAACGCGACGGTCATATTGAGGAATGAGGTGTCGGCGCCGGCGAACGTCAGCACCACGCCCACGATCAGCCCTCTCGGATCGGCCACCGTTCGTTCGCGTCCCGGTCGACCGCTACATCCCGGCGTCAGCGGGCGGCGAAAAGAAGTCGTCGGGGTCGTTGCAGACCAGGGGCCGAATGGCCGCGTCGATGCGGACTCGGTCGGCGTTGCAGATCAGACTGCCCGGGCACGGCTCGTTCTCGTTGCAGTACGCCAACGGGGCGTCGATGGGCAGCAGGCTCGCTTCGTCACGGCACCGGTAGTCGGTGAACGTCAACCCGCCCCGCCATACGTGGGCGAGGCATGCCTGACCCGGATCGCAGTGGCCCTCGCCGGGCGTGCACCGGCGTCCAACCAAGAAATCCGACCGTTCATCGACGCCGCAGCCGTTGAGATGGACGGCGAGGAGTCCGGTGACGAAGACCGAACCGAGGACCGCTCGACCCACGACGACGATATACCCGATAGCGCCGCCCGGCGCAGCGGACCCGCCCCCGGTCCGGAGGCAAGATGAATTTCGGCCAACAACGATCATGGCCGTTCGTTCAGCGGCCGGCCGCCGGGGGTGAGCGCAGCGGCGAGACCGGCTGCGGCCCGCCGTTGGGCTGGACTGAGATCGGACGGGGCGACCGGTGCCGAGCGCGCCCCCGTCTCGGAGAGCCGAAGCCGCGAGTTGGGAGGCGGTGGGTCCTCGCCTCCCGCGACCAGCCAGATGAGGCCGCCTACGGTAAGCACCGCTCCGCCGATCGCGACCCCGCTTCCGACCTGGTGGCGAAGATGGGCGTCGTCCCGCTCCGATCCCGCCACGTCGGCCGGGGTGGTGGCGGGAAGAAACCGCACCTCGTCCGCGAGGGCGTTGTAGTCGGATTGGGCGGTCGCCATTAAAACCACGCCGGCGACGATCGCCGCTACGCCGAGCCCCGTCGTGACCCAGGGCCAGGGGCGCCCGTATCGAGAAGGGGGGTCCGTCAGCTGGGGGACCGTCGCGACGTCTCTCGAGGTAACGCCGCTCCCCATGCGACGGGATGAACGATCGAAGAGCTCGACCGACGGTGACGACTTCGGTGGGACGTACAAGGGGTCGGGCTCGAGTTCGACCCTCAGCTCGGCCGCGCCGGGTTCGAGTCGCCAAACGCGCTCATACGGAATGAACCCTTCGGCTGCCACGCGCAGCCGATATTGGCCGGACCAGGTCGGCCACGGGCCGCTCAAGGGCGGAGCCTGGGGGTCGCCGTACAGGTAAACGGTGGCCTGCGGCGGAGCGACCGTCACCTCGACCTGCGCGTCCTGCGGGCCGAACAGCCGCCGAGCCGCTGCTTCGGCGGCTGGTATCAAGTCAGCGGGTTCTTGTAACGTCCAGATCAGGACTTCGGCGATCGCGGCTCGGTCGACGTCGAGGACGACGAATTTGACCTCGAGGGGGCCTTGGTCGGGGCTTGGAAGGCGGTGGACGTGCCCGAGGAGGACGGTCGACGTCCGGAGGATCTCGCCGATCTCCACGAGGCAGAAAACGTCGTACTGGCACGCCCGGGCCTGCTCGGTGAGGTCGACATTCAGCCGCTGTTCGACCGTCTCGGGATCAATGACCCGAAGCCGGTCGATGCCGGCCAGCGTCTCGAGCACGGTATCGGTGGCGGCCTGGGCCGTTTCGTCCGAGACGCCGCGAGGGTCGAGCGGAAAGACGACGACCTGGCCCAGCGCCTCGTTCGCCGTGCCGGCCACCAGGAGCCCGCCGATGAGGAAGGCGAGCCTCTTCGCCCAACCACGCCTCCGCTGGCCCGACGGCCGTGCGGAGGACATCATTGGGCGCCCTCCGTGACGGGCGCTCGCACCCCGACCCCGTGCTCGTATACAAGCTGGCCACCCGTCCAACCGACGACCATGATGAACGCCCCCATCGCGAAACCCAACCCGATCGTCACCCCGTGCGCCCATCGGCCGAGCTTGACCGGGGCCAGGGCCCGGGCGCCGACGAGCAGCAGGAGCAGCCACGGCACGAGGTTGGCGTAATCGGCGTGGGTATCGAGGAGCTCGGTGCCGAACTTGGCTTTCTCGGCGTCGTACGCGAACTGCCCGGTGGCCGTCGCAAACATACTCAGCAAGACGGTCACCCCGAGCAATCCGAGCGCGAGGGCCGACAAGTCGCCGCGTCGGAAGACAAGGCCGAGGGCGTCAATGCATGGCCACAGCAAGATCAGCGCGATCGGCAGGTGAACGGCCATCGGATGCCAGGTTTCCATAGTTGTCGGCTCGACCGGCGCGATCGACCACCGGTCCTCTATCACATGCGGAACGCCCGCGAGAGGTTCAACGTGCGCGCGCACTCGTCGGAACCTCGTCGACAGTCAGCGCCCGCTCGTGGTCGACCGCGTGCGCGACCTGGGCGGAGATGGGCGGCTGGTCGGAACAAACGCCGAGCCGATCGCATCGTCTTGTGCCAACGCTCGGTCTTGAACAGGGCCAGGCAGTCGTACATCCACAGGTCGACGTCGACCATCCACGGCGGAAAACGGTCGTCCTTGCACACCGGCAACGCGAACATCAGCGGCCGGACCAAGTGCGGTGCGATCTTTGGAAGCGCCGCCCGCGCCACGCCTGCACCGGGTATGGGCTCGGTGGTCATACCACCGCCCGGATAGCCAGGCGGTCCGTATGACGCAATTCGGTATGACCCGCGGCCGTCGAAAGGCTCAGCCTGACCCCAGAAGAGGTACCCGAAAGTTTACCCTTACTCCACCACCACGACCAGCTTTCCGATCGCTTGGTTGCTCTCCATCACCCGGTGCGCCTCGGGCAGCTCGTC
Organism: uncultured Myxococcales bacterium; assembly: GCA_964519665.1. Lineage (GTDB taxonomy): Bacteria > Myxococcota > Kuafuiibacteriia > Kuafuiibacteriales > Kuafuiibacteriaceae > JANQQN01. The sequence goes on along the minus strand of CAZFIV010000105.1, from coordinate 11,046 downwards.
AAACGAGAAGATTTGATGGATGTTGGGCGTCCACCGACGACTCCCCGCCATCCAAAGAATGCTGGACATCCGTTCGTCGTCATCCGGCGACGTCACCAGATCGCTTCGAGTGAAATCGGACGTCACGTTGTCTGGCAGCTTGAGCGGCGCATCGATGTCCCAGGTCTCGGACAGCTGACCAACCAGAGCCAGCCGCCCCCCGTCGGGCATGGTCGCGCACGACGACTCGATGCTCGCCTTCGACCCGACGCATTCCACGACCGCATCCATGGGCCCCGCCTTCGCGAGCAGTCGCGCCGAAAAGTCATCTCCGTCGAGGATGACGTCATCGACGGGCCCGCGCTCCTTCAAGATCTCGGCCTTTGCGGGGCTACGGGTGCTGCCCACCACGCGACAGCCAAGGTCTTTGGCGATCGCGGCGGCCGCCATGCCGAGGGCCGACGTGGCGCCCCTGACCAAGACCGATTGCGAGCCTTTGAGCTTCAAGTTCTCGATGCACACCCCGTAGGCCGTGTTGTACGTCTCGGGGAAGGCTCCCAGCTCGGTCGGCGAAAGCTGGGTTGACGCCGAAAAAACCTGGCTCCGCGGAACCAAGGTGTGGGTGGCGTACGAACCGTCGAACACGCGCCCCATACCCCCCATGAGCGCGATGACCCGTTCTCCTTCGGTGAAGCTCGAGTCGGAGGGGTCGACCACTCGGCCGGTGCATTCCAATCCTAGAACGCGCGGAAAGCTGAAGTCGGGCGACGATAGCCCTTTGCGCGAAAAGAACTCGGAACGATTGAGACCGAAGCTATCGACTTTGATTACTACCCAACCCGGCTCAGCGACCGGGTCCGGTCGTTCGATCTTTTGGAAAGCCTCGGGAGAACCGGGGCTAGACAGTAACCACGCGTGCATGGGTTCAGTTGTCGATCAAACTGACCGCGGCTGGCAAGACCGTCTCTAGAAAGTCTATCGATTACATCGAGACTTTCAAATCGACTACATGCCCGCCATCGGCGCACTCGCGCGATCCTATGGTCGCGACACGAAAAGATCCTCGATTTGACCGATCGCGTCGAGCGCCTCCGGATTCATGAGCGCTTCCCGATTGTCGACCGGGTCGCCGTTGACCAACCGCGTTACGGCGATTTCGACCTTCTTACCACTGCGCGTGTACGGCACCTGTTCAACGGACACGATCACCGCGGGTACATGACGCGGACTCGCACCTTCTTTGACGCGCTGTTTAATCTTCTCTTTCAGCGCTTCGGTCAGCCCGTAGCCCTCGTTGAGAACCACCATGAGCACCACGCGCACGTCACCTTCCCAGCTCTGACCAACCACGATACTGTCGGCGACCTCGTCGATCGTTTCGACCTGCCGATACACCTCGGCGGTACCGATGCGCACGCCCCCTGGATTGAGGGTCGCGTCCGAACGGCCGTGAATGACGGCCCCACCGTGTTCGCTGAAGCTGACGAAGTCGCCGTGCGCCCATACGTTGGGCCATACGCTGAAGTAAGCCTTCTTGTATCGGGCCCGGTCGGGGTCGTTCCAGAATTTGACCGGCATGCTCGGTGCGGGCTGCGTACACACCAGCTCCCCGCGCTCTCCGACGACCTCACGCCCGTCGGCGTCGAACGCCTTGACGTCCATGCCAAGCATCTTGCACTGGATCTCTCCGCGTCGCACAGGAAGCAACGGGCACGCGCCCACGAAGCAAGAGACGATGTCCGTGCCGCCCGAGATCGACGCTAGCAAGACGTCGCCCTTGATGCGCTCGTACACGTAGTCGTAATCCTCGGGCAGCAGCGGGGAGCCGGTCGAAAAGATGACCCGGAGGCTGGGGAGGCCATACGACGCGCCCGGATGAAGACCGGCGTTGCGGCATGAACCGATGAATTTGGCGCTCGTTCCGAAGTGGGAGATCCGCTCCTGCTCGGCCATCTGCCACAGCGCGTCGAGGCTCGGGTGGCCCGGCGAGCCGTCGAACAGCACGAGCTTGGCACCGGTCAACAGGCCGGAGACCTGCCAGTTCCACATCATCCACCCGGTGGTGGTGAAGTAGAAGAAGGTATCGGCGGGTCGAATGTCGCCGTGCAAAATGAGTTCCTTGCTGTGCTGAAGAAGGGTACCGCCGGCGCCGTGAACGATGCACTTGGGCACTCCGGTCGTTCCCGATGAATACAGGATGTAGACCGGGTGCTCGAAGGGCAGCTGCGCGAATGCTGGGGATTGCCCACGGCCGACCTCCAGCGCATCATCGAATGAGACCGTGGCAGCGGCATCGCTCTGGTCGGACGCCAGGGGCAGGTCATCCACCTGCCGGACCATCACCACCGTTTCGACGCTGGGTAAGCGGGATCGAACCGCCTCCACCTCGTCTACTCGAGCGAACCGCCGGGTGCCGTACACGTACCCGTTCACGGCCACCAAAACCTTGGGCTCGATCTGTCCGAAGCGATCCAGGACCCCGGTGACGCCGAAGTCCGGTGACGCCGATGACCAAATCGCGCCTAGACTGGTCGTAGCCAGCATCGCGATCACCGCTTCTGGACCATGGGTAACGATGCCCGCCACCCGATCACCGACGCCCACGCCGCGGTCGATCAAAAACTTCTGAAACGCCCCGACCTTGGCCAACAGCTCGCCGTACGTCAGCTCGGCGACGGGTCGAGGGAACGAGTACGCCCGCAGCGCCACCTTGTCCGGATCACCGTGCAGAGCCTCGCGCAGAAGGTTCTCCGCGAAGTTCAAACGCGCGCCCGGAAACCACCGTGCACCGGGCATCGTTCGGTCGCCGAGCACCCGGTCGTATTCCTGACTGGCGATGACCCCCGTGTAGCGCCAGATCGACGCCCAGAACGCCTCGAGATCGGCGACCGACCAGGCGTAAAGCGAAGCGTAGTCGCTCGTCGTGCCGTAGCCCTGTTCGTCGAGCCACCGCATGTAGCAGGCAAGGTTGCTGTCGGTCAGCGCGTCGGGAGACGGTTCACGAAGCACAGCGAAGGGTCCGCTCATCGTCGACCGGTGTAGCGCTTCTCATGCGCCGGGCGCAACCGCGAAGCGGACCTGGGAGCCCGTTCAGCCGAGCCGGATCGAGTTCGTTGACCGGTCGAGAATCCGGATCGGCTGGATGGCCATGACCTTCATGAAGACGCGAAGCAACACGGGGTCGAACTTGTATTTGATCTCCCCGTACATCAACGCGAGCGCGATCTCCGGCCCGTACGCCTCCCGAAACGGTCGTCTCGAGGTGAGGGCATCATAACACTCGCAGATGGCGATGATCTTACCGTACACGCCCAATCCCATCTTAGGGGTCACGAGCTCGACCTCACCGTCGGCCGTCTTGCGCGGGAGGGCGAAGTCGACCTTCGCCTCGTAGGCGGCGACGATCCGCATCATCGTGGTCTTGTCGATGCCTCGAGTCTGCAGGATCCGCTTGGCCGACCGCAGCGGAAACAGGTCGATGTGCTTGCGCTCCTCTTCGGTGAGCGAGCCCTTGCGCGCGATGACCCGTTCGGGAACCGACACCATGCCGACCTGCGAGAAGAGCGCCGCCATCCCGAGCTCATGAAGCTGACGCTTATCGAGCCCCAACTCCGACCCGAAGACGACCGATAGCAGGCAGGTGTTGACGGAGTGATAGACCAAATACTCACGATCCGCGCGAAGAGTCGTGACCCCGAGGAAATGGGTCCGCTGGTCATGACTGAGATCGACCAGGTCTTGTACCAGGCGACCGGCCTTCGCAAACGGGATCGAAAGGTCTCCCTGGGCCACTTTCTGCAGGTAGTAGCGGATGAAGAAAATCGCTCGGGAGTACACGGTCAGTAAGTACTTTTTCCGATCGATCTGCTGATCGAGGTCGGGCTCGGCCTGGAGCTTGTCGAGCAGCTCTTTGACCTTCGCGTACCGCGCGAGCTTCATATGCGGAAGCTCACGCCCCTCGACCCCCGACTCCCCGGGCGTGCCCTGGTACTCGCCGGAGAACATATACAGAAAGTCTCGGATTTCCTGAGAGGTGACGGGCCGGTTCGTCGAAAAGCCACCGATGTCCCGCCGCTCGAATTCGGCCGTCAGATACTTCACGCTCTCCAGTGCATTGAAGTCGAAACGAAGCTGGGTACCGTTCAAGTAGATGTGCGTGTCGGCGGCCTGCAGATTGAGCTTCTTGTCGAGGCTCACTACATTGTTCATCTCGGTGCGAAGCGTATCGATTGGCTTGAGGAAGATACCGTTGTCCGGCGCATAGAGCTTGACGTTCCGAACGAGCATGTAGAGCGTCGAAACGATCTGCTTACCGAAGACCTGAATGCGATGCTCTCGTCGTAGGAGCAGCTCTTCGTCGAGCTTTTCAGGATGCTCATTGAGATTCCGGAGCCTCGACAGGTCGCCGGAACCGGTCGCACGTCCCGCCGAGCCGTAGTTGTTGCCCTCCCCCAGCTTGTCGTGCACGTCAGCCATTGTCGGCTCCCTGGCTCGCCAAGATCTCGGTCTTGAGCTTCAGAGCGGCCTTGTGCGCCGCCTGCATGACTTCCTTGGTGTTGTTGCGATTCTGAACTTCCCGCGCGAGAACCTTGAAGGACGCCACGCTCTTGATCTGAGCGAGCCCGACGACGGCCATCATTTTGTAATCGTTCACCTTGGACCGATTGAAGAGGCCGCCTTTGGGGGCGAACAGGCTCGCGAAGTAGTCCAGGGCCAGCTGCGTCCGCGTCTCGCCCAGGGCCGCCGCCAACATCGTACGCTCTCGAACGTCTTTCGACAGGTAGTCGTCGGCCTGCATGGCCTTCACGAACAACGGGGCGGCTCGCTGAGGGTTCCGCTGCGCCAAAGCCCGGTACGCCCCCAACCGCATCTGGATGTCGGGATCGACCATCGATCGCTCGATGTACTTGAGGGCGGTTTCTTCCTTGGACTTCGCGAGGTGCTTGAGGCCTTCGAGCCGGATCATGATGTTGGGATGTTCGAGGCACTTCGCGATGAGCTGGAGCCGATGCGGAGGATTGATCTGGTCGATGATCGCCAGCATGTCTTTGACGACGTTCGAGGAGTTGTGGTCGAGCCGCCGGGCGAAGATCTCGACGTGGTTGCGCCCCTTCTTCGCGAGGACGTCGATCAGCACGAGGCGCGCGTCCAATCGCTCCATGGACGCGAGCATGTCGACCAGCGGAATGAGCTCGTCCTCGCCGGCCACGCTCAGATACGCGAAGACCGCCGCCCGGTCGAGGCTCCGGTTGAGGGCGAGATACTGAGCGACCGCATCGAGGCGGTGACTCTCAACCATTCTGCGCTTGAAGCTCTCGCCGATGCGGCGGACCATTTGCTGCCGCTCTTCCGGCATCGGCCGCTTCAGGATCTGGTCGAAGCGCTGCAGCAGCGCGACCGCACCCTTGATGTCTTCTGAAACGAGCAGCGTGTCGAGGACCTGCGTGATGGCGTCGAGCATCATGTCGCCGTCGTCGGGCAACGATTCGAGCTCCAGGATCTGAAAGAGGATCAGGACCATCTTGGCGAACAGCCGAGATTTGACCTCGTGATAGAGCTCTTCTTGGACGAGGGTCTTGTCATCGGGCGTCGCGGTGCGGCCCGAGATGATGCCGCCGCGGACCTGGTCGAGCTCGTTGAGCTCGAGCTCCAGGTCATCGGCCGACAACCGGGCGAACCGAGTGATGTCCGTGCCCTTGGCAGCGAGCTGCTTGCGCAGGTAACCGATGATCTTTTCGACCTCGATCTCGACCTCTTCCTCGGATAGGTCGCCGAAGCCGAAGCCCTCGACCACGACGTGCTCGATACAGCTGAAATCTTCCTTCCAGAGGCGGGTCACCATGTCCTCGTGAAAGAGCGCGGCATCCGAAAACGACGACATCGCCAGCATCACGAACCGCAGGAGCTCTTCGGCCGGTAAACCCCGCCGGAAGATCAGGTAACGAAGGCCGTCTTTGTAGAACTTGTAGGTCAGGTTCTCCTTGTCGTTGTCTTCGTAGATGACGTGCTTGCGGTAACTCAGGGTGAACGGCTGTACCCTGAGGGGCAGCACCTGGACCTCTTCCAAGAACTCGGTCAAGGCGTTGTGCGCCGGCTGAAGGTACTCGGGGAATCGCGTCTCCGCGTGACGATAGATCCCGATGTTCTTGATCCCCTTCAGCAGGAGCTGAAAAGCGTTCGCAACGGCCCGAGCCTCGTGGATGATGGTCTCTTCGTCGCGGCTTTGGCCGGACGCGGGTGGCGCTGCTGGGCTGGACATCCGTTCACCGACCCGTTTCGGGCCCTTTGGAGTCTATCCTCCCACCCTCATTACGTCACCCTAGGCCATCGAGACCGACGAACCTCTTTTCGTATGACCGATGAACTTGAGTTAACCCGACAAGTCAGTCTTCTTGCTCGAGTTTCGCCTTGAGCGCCGCGAGGTTGTCTTCGACCGGGCCGGCCGCGGCCGGGCGCGGCGGCGCCTCGTCCTCGAGCCCCGACGGGAGCTGCCCCTGAACCTGGGCCTTCAGCAACGCGAGCGCCTCGTCGGCGTCGGTTCGCTCCGGCGCGAGGTCAACCAGGGGGGGCTGGTGTTCGCTGATGACCTCGGCCTCGACCTCGGCCCGGATGATCTTCTCTTCCATCCGCTCGAACGCCTCCAGGGCGGACGAAACCGAGTTCTTGGCCTTACTGGCCGCGCCGACCTTGGCGCCTCGGGCCTGGGCGGCCGCCTGCCGCGCGATCAGCGCGGCCCGGCGCGCGGGGAGCTCGGCCAGCCGGCGTTCGAGTTCTCGTTCAGCGGTCATCAGTTGCTCGATCTGATTGTCTTGCTCGGCGATGGCCGCGTCTTCGGCGGTTACCCGCTGCTCGGCGGCCAGCTTGAGCTCTACGGCCTTGCGGGCGAGGTCGTCGTCACCGCTCTTGAGCGCGGTCAGGGCTCGCTTTTCATAGCCGGCGGCATCGGCGGCCGCCTTGTCGCGGCGGCGTTCGAGCAAGCGTTTCTGCGTCTTGGCCTCGATGATGGCCGCGCGCGCCTCGTTGCGCCCGTTCTTCATATCCTCGATCGCTTGCTCGAGCATCTTCGCGGGGTCTTCGGCCCGCTCCACCAGAGAATTGACGTTGGATTCGAGCACTTTCGAAATCCGGCTGAAGATTCCCATTGCTTCTCCTGGTAACCGCCGTCGGTGGCCGCTGCTTCCTTTGCATCACGGTCCGGGGCTCCAAGATTCTTATCTTGATCCTCCTCGGGATCCAAACTAGGTCTAAGGATTCATGGCTCTCCGCAAGTCGAGCTACAGTGTCGGCGACGACATCGATGCGAAATGCCTGCCTGCGTGCGGCAAGCTGGTGCTTGCGCACACCATCGTGGCGATGGTCGGCGACAAGATCCAGCAGGTGAAGTGCAATACCTGCGAAAAAGTGCATGGATACCGCCCCCCCGATTCGCCGAGCGAAGCGACCGCGCGCCGCCGCCGAGCGGAACGAAAGGCGAGCGCCAAAGATTCCTCAACCCTCCCTTCCGCTAGTGATTACGACAATTTGGTGAAGGGCCACGACCTGAGCAAGGCCGAAAAGTATAGCCCAAAAATGGCCCTCGACACGCATTCGGTCATCGACCATCCCAAGTTCGGGGTGGGACTGGTGATCGACCTCAAAGAGGGCAACAAGGCCCAAGTGGCGTTCCCGGACGGTGGAAAGATCCTGGTCTACGGACGCTGATCCGATCGCCGAACCCTGGCGCGCCCCGCGCCTGACCGCTGACCTCCCGGGTTCTGGCGGCGTCCTGCTTTCCGACCCCGAGGACTTCCGAGTCGACGAGAGCTTGCCCTACCCGTTGCAGGGGTCGGGTTCGCATACGTTTGTCCACATCGAAAAGCGTGGGATCGATACGTTGGCCGTCGTTCGCCGCTTGGTCGATGCGGTCGGCGTCGCGAGTGACGATGTCGGCGCGGCCGGCCTCAAAGACCGGTGGGCCATCGCGCGGCAATGGCTGTCGGTCCCCGACGAGCCCCCGGCTACCGATCTGGAGGCCCGTCTGTCGAAGCTCGAGAGTGACGAGATTACGGTGCTGGAGATCACCCGCCACCCTCACAAGCTACGCCGCGGTCATGTCCGATCGAATCGATTCATCATCCGGCTGCGGCACGTGCCGTCGGAAGGCCTCGAGCGCGCGCGGGTGACGATCGACGCCCTCAAGGCGCGCGGCGTTCCCAACGCGTTCGGTCGCCAGCGTTTCGGACGCGAGGGGCTGAACGCAGTCCGCGGCCTCGAGCTCCTCCGCAAGCCTCGGACCGGTCGGTCGCGCCTGTCATCCCTTCTTCTGTCTTCAGTCCAGAGCGCGGTCTTCAACCGGGTGCTGGCGCTCAGGCTCCACGACGGTCGACTCCAGACCGCGTTGTTGGGCGACCTCATGCAGAAGCACGAGACCGGCGGACTATTCGAGGTGACGGACCCCGACACCGACCAAGCCCGGATGCAGCGACTCGAAATTTCTCCCACCGGCCCCATCGTCGGTAAACGAATGCGAACGCCGTCGGGCTGGTCATCCGAGCGCGAAAGCGAGGCCTTCGTCGCCTGTCGACTCCAAGAATCCGACCGTCCTCGGTTCGGCCGCGGAACGCGACGACCGCTCCGTATCCCTTGTGATCCGACGGCCTCGGTCATCGCTCCCGAGGAGGGCGTGCTCGAAATCTCCTTTGCACTTCCGAGCGGCAGCTACGCCACGACCATCCTCGACGAGATCGTCAAGCCCGAGGGCGGCATGTTCGAGCGCCAGCTTCCCGACCCGAGCGGCGCTCCATCCTCGGCTGATGCGACCGACTAGGAGGCCGCGCCGCCGTTACGGGTCGCACGCGCGCGCCCGCCCGAGCATCAGAGCTTCCGAATCTTGTCGCGGCCGTCGGTCACCCGCTTGGTGGCGTTGCGGGTGTCGATGACGAGGCGGGCGTGCTCGACGATGAAGTCCCAGTCGAACCGGTCGTGGTCAGTGAGGATCATGACCGCGTCGTGGGAGGCGAGCTCGTCCGCGGTGAGTTCGACCGAACTCAGACCGTGATCGAAGTGCCGGGTCTTGCGCATCACCGGAACGTGCGGATCGTTGTACGCGATCACCGCACCTTCCTTCTTCAAGAGATCGATGATCTTCAGCGACGGTGACTCCCGCACGTCGTCCACGTTCTTCTTGTAGGCCACCCCTAGCACCAGAATCTTGGCCCCTCGCAGCGCGATCGAACGCTCGTTGAGCGAGTGCATCAGGCCATCGACGATGTGGTAGGGCATCCGGGTGTTGATCTCGCCGGCCAGCTCGATGAACCGGGTCGAAAAGTCGTACTCGCGGGCCTTCCAGGTCAGGTAGAACGGGTCGATCGGAATGCAGTGCCCGCCGAGACCCGGTCCTGGGTAAAACGGCATGAAGCCAAACGGCTTGGTCGCTGCCGCGTCGATGACTTCCCACACGTCGATATTCATTCGCTGGCACATGAGCTTCAGCTCGTTGACCAACGCGATGTTGACCGCCCGGAAGGTGTTCTCGAAGATCTTGCAGAGCTCGGCCGCCGCCATGTCACCGACCGCGACCACCCGCTCGATCACCGCGCCGTACAGCGCCTCAGCCGCTTGCCGCGACGCATCGTCATTGGCCCCCACGACCTTGGGAATGGTCGATGTCTCGTACCTCGGATTGCCGGGGTCTTCGCGCTCCGGCGAATAGGCGAGGAAAAAGTCCTCACCGGCCTTCAACCCCGTCGCTTCCAGAATCGGCTGACACACTTCTTCGGTGGTCCGGGGATAGGTGGTCGACTCCAGGATCACCAGCTGCCCCGGTCGGAGCTTGGCCGCGATCTGACGGCACGTGCCCTCGACCGCGGTCAGGTCGGGCTCCCGAGTCTTGGTGAGGGGAGTCGGAACCGCGATCAGGATGACATCCGGTTGGTCGATCCGGTTAAAGTCGGCGGTCGGAACGAACAGACCGTCGGCGTAGGCAGACTTCAGCGCGTGAAAGTCGATATGCGCGATGTACGAAGTACCGGCTTTGAGCGCGTCGACCTTGGCTTCGTCGATATCGAAGCCCCACACCTTGAAACCGTTGCGCCGAAAGGCCGCCACCAACGGAAGCCCGACGTACCCAAGCCCGCAAATGCCGATTGACGCCGTACGTTCTTCGATGGCCTGCGCTAGCTTTGCGGCCGCCGCGATGTTGGGCATGCAGGCGACCTAGCACTTGGATTCGTGGCCGGCAATGATCGGCGGTTGAACTGACTTATCTCGATTATCGATCCCGCCGACGCCGGGCCTTCCTTTTGTACTCCCGGATGAGCGCTTTGACCTTGGCGGCCTCCATCCCGTTCGGTTCGAGCTCGATGAACCGTTCGTAGTGACGGATGGCCCGGCTGCGTCGCCCCAGCGCGGCATACGCGATCCCCAGCCCGCGCTCGGCAGAAGCGAAATCCGGTTGGAGCCGAAGCGCTTTTTTGTACAGCACGATCGCCCGCTCGTACTTTTCGTCGAGCACGGCGCCGTGACCCTGTTCGAGCGCCAGGAGCGCTTCTTTCTTGCGGACGGCGGCCGCCTGGAACGCCTCATCGACCTCCGCGGCCGGTGCCGGCGTTTCTTCGGCGCGAGTGTAGGCGTAACCGAGCCCTACGAGCACCACCAGCACGACCAGCGCGGCCCAGATCCATTCCGGCGCCCGCCGTCTCGGCGGAGGCGGAGGTACCTCTACGTCGACCGCGGCCAAAACCGACGCGGGCACCGACCGTTCGAGTTCCCGCCGAAGACGCTCGGCCTCCGCATCGGCGGGACCAGGCGCATGCTCCAGCTGAGCGATCAAGACACGCGCCGAGGAGTCCGTGCGCGGAGGCGCGACCGGGCGAGACTGAACGGGTATCCTGACAGTGGACGCCTCACTCGAGGATTCGGCGAAGCCGACCGAGTCCGTCTGGCCATCAACGGGAGCCAGCGGGGCCCGGGCGCGAGTGAATCGCGCCCACCCGTCTTCGCTCGCTGCGCTCGCTGCGCGCTCAACCTTGCGATTCTGCGGGGCCCGGGCGCGACTGAATCGCGCCCACCCGTCTTCGCTCGCTGCGC
>CAZFIV010000104.1:0-27359 GCA_964519665.1 uncultured Myxococcales bacterium | reverse complement strand
GTTTGACCCCCTGTTCTTCGGCCGCCACGATGTACAGGGCCATCACCGGCAGCACGGCGCCGTTCATGGTCATCGACACGCTCATCTGGTCCAGCGGAATCCCGTCGAACAGCGTGCGCATGTCGATGATGCTGTCGATGGCCACTCCGGCCATGCCTACGTCTCCCGATACGCGGGCGTGGTCGCTGTCGTAGCCTCGGTGGGTCGCGAGGTCGAAGGCCACTGAGAGGCCCTTTTGGCCGGCCGCGAGATTCCGGCGATAGAACGCGTTCGAGTCTTCAGCGGTCGAAAAGCCCGCGTACTGCCGAATCGTCCAAGGCTTCGTGACGTACATCGTCGGATAGGGGCCGCGAAGGAACGGGGGGGCGCCGGGGACCGTATCGAGGTGGTCGAGGCCGTCCAGGTCGCGCTCGGTGTACAAGGGTTTGATCGGAATCTTCTCGGGGGTCATCCACACCCGGTCGGAAGGACCGGCCCCGAGGGTAGCGGTAAACGCGTCAGACCAGGCGGCTTCATCACCCGCCGGCGCCGTTTCGAGAGGGATTTGGGTGTAGTCAGGCAGCGTGCTCATGCGAACTCCTCATGCGGACCCGGTGGGCGAATCGGTCTCGAGGTGGGCGTGGGCGCGTTGGAGCGCCTCGAGGACGTTGACGCCGAGATAGATGAAATCGTCGACTCCGGCGCTGGTGTAGGCCTGTTCGTGGGCGCCGGGACGACCGGCCAGGTAGACCCGCCGCGGCGCGGCGGCCTTCAGGGCCGGAACGATCGTCGCGACCTCGGCCGCGTACCGGTCATCGCTGCCGCAGACGACGATGAACCGAGCATCGGGGTGCGCCTCGGCGACGGCGGTGGCCTCTTCGGCGTCCGCGACCGGGGCCGGGTCGACCGCTTCGATCCCCCCCGCTTCGAAGAAGTTGCGGGCATAGGTCACCCGAGCGGTGTGCTCGGAGATCGGGCCCAGCTTGGCGAGGATGATCTTCGGTCGGTGGCCGTGGCGTTCGCGATATCGGTCGCTCGCGTCTCGAAGGGCCTCGAACCCTGCGGCCCGCGACCGCAGCGCGAGCGGACGGGTCGGCTCCGCGGTCGAAGCTTCGGCGGTGAGCGCCGGCCGCCACTGAGCGATGATCTGCTGGATGGTGGCGCCGCTGGCGGCGGCTCGAACGGCCCGAGCGGTCGATTGGCCCGGCGGGGCCGGAGCCCACGGCTCGCCAGCGCTGAACGTCGCCGAGGGTTCCGGGCGCGAGCGGAGAGCTTCCGATAGGTCACGGACCCGGACGGGCACCTCGGCTTCACCTAGGTTCGGAAACTCGCTGACCCCGGTGATCGGCTCTTTGCGGCGAGCCAAGGCCGTCTCGCGGTCTCGCCAGTACGCATCGATTCGGTCGCACAGACGTCCGGACCGGAGGGCGGCCACGATCCCGCCCTCTTTTTCGATCGCTTGAAATTGCGTCCACGCGGCCTTCGCGAGCTGTCGGGTCAGATCCTCCACGAACCAGCTGCCTCCGGCCGGATCGATGACCTGGTCGAGGTGGGACTCTTCTTGCAGGACTACTTGCGTGTTGCGTGCTACCCGTCGCGACAACTCGTCGGGTAACCCGACGGCCTCGTCGAAAGGTCGCACGTGAATGGTGTCGGCTCCTCCGACGGCGCTCGAGAAACACGCGACCGTATTTCGAAGCATGTTCACCCATGGGTCGCGGCGGGTCATCATCGGTCGGCTGGTGGTCGCCTCGATGCGAACGGAGGCCAGGGCTTGGTCAGCGCCGGCGCTCTCGAGGACGCGGCCCCAGGTTTGGCGAAGGGCGCGCAGCTTTGCGATGCCCATGAATAGATCGGCGTCGACCGCGATCCTCAGGACGATGTCGGCCCCCGCTTCGTGGACCGACAAGCCGGCTCCGGTCATGACGCGTAGGTAAGCGACCCCGGTGGCCAGCACTGCCGCCAGCTCGTCGACTTCGCTCGCGCCCGCGTCGTGGTAGACGCTGCCGTCGACGCGCGCGGTTTTCACCAGGGGCCATCGACGACCGTGTACGCCCGCGTCGCCGAGGACCTCGAGTCCCTGCTCGACCGACAGCGGGCCGGATTCACCGGCGGCCCACGCGGAGACCGGATCGAGATTGAGCTGCGCTCGATAGCTTCCCGGGTCGCGTCCTCGTTGTTCCGCCATCGCGAGCAGCAGGGCCGCGGCGGCGCCGCTCGACGCGCCCGCGGAAAGGCTGACCGGCGCGAGGTCGTCGTGGACGCCGGCGAGAACCGCCTGCAGGTCATCGAGCCGGGCGATCGGGAGGCCATCGCCGGCCGCGGTATCGGCCGATAGGGCACGACCCTCTCGACTGGCCCGATCGAGGCGGAGCTCGACTGACGTCACGCCGCGCTCGAGGTCGGTCAACATCGCTCGCTGGGCGATGCTCAACATCGGGTCGAAGTAGACCTGACGGACGTCCCACACGTCGCGTGCCGCTCGCGTGCCTCGGACGAAGGGGGCGGTTCCAGGCCAGCCGGTCGCGTCGGGGGCGCTCTCACCGTCGGCGGTGGTGCGCGCAGAGCGGGTATACAGCGGCTGAATGGAGAGTTCGCCGATCCGCCGAACGAGCTTTTCCAAGGGGGCGCCCTTGAGGCTCGCTTCGGCCATCTTTCGCCACTGCTCGTGATCCAAAGCGGGGAAGTCGCCCGCCATTGTGAACGTTGGGTCGCCCATAACCAGGGCATACCACTCGCGGCCCGCGGCGAGAACGCTGGGCGATCGATTCTCTCAAGTGCGGATCCGCCCGATGTGGGAGACGTGCCGTCGAGCGCCGGCTGGCGTCGTCGTTTGAGCGGTTTACCTCGATAGCTACTTGGAGAACGCCGCGTCGACGGGGAGGTCGAGCTTGTTCCGGTTGAGCCCAGACCACCAGGTGAATTCGAAGCCTACGACCGCTCCGTAGGTGGTAATGCCGCCGAGACCGGGCGCGACCTGGCCTTCGACGAAGAATGAGAAGGCGGCGCCGCCACTTTCGTACGTGGCGGCGTCGTACCACGGGAAGATCTCGTAGCTGGCGCCGAGCGTAAAGAGCGACCCAAAGGTGCCCTCGGGGTCGTCGTCGGTCGCGTCGAGAGATTCGATCCGGGAGACGCTCAGCCCGAGGACCCCGGCTCCGCCTCGGAATGCCAGGTCGACGTCGGCCCAGGGTTGGACCTGGATTTCGAGCTTCAGGCCGCCGCCGGCGAGGTCCCAGTCCGCGTTGCCCGCCGCGCCCCCCTCGAAGGCGATGCCGAGCCCCAACCAATCATTGACCTTCTGGCCGAGTCGGAGGCTGGCGCCGAAGCCGAAGGTCCCTCCGAGGCTACCGATGTCGTCATCGTCGACGACCCATGAGATCAGACGAGGTCCACCTCCGATGTAGTACCCCTGCCGCGCTCGCGGCTTCAGGAGCTCGATCTCCGTGTCCTGAGCGGCGGTCGTCCTCGGCGCCCCGAGTATTCCTAGGAAGGCCACGACCGCGGCCAGCCCGGCGGAGGCGAGGCCGACTCGGCCTGTCCCAGCGTGGGTCGAGGCCGGGCTCGATCGAATGATCCGCATGTCACCACTCCCCTTTCACGCCGAGGATCGGCAGCACCGGCAGCCCGGTCACGTTCTGCCGTTCGGTGAAGTCGAAGTTGTAGTTGTAGCCCTCGACGTTTTCGCGGTTGTAGGTGTTGATCAGGCTCAGGTACGCCGAGAGCTTCCATCGGTTGAAGATCCACTTCTTGTCGATCCGGAGGTCGAGCTGGTGGAACATCGGGAAGCGCTCCGAGTTGCTTTCGCCCGGGATCCCCACGTACGAGTCCCGGTCGCTGTCGTATACGCTCCCTACGAAGGGCGTGTTCGTGTTGCCGGTCACCAAGCGCCAGCGCACTCCGATCTCCCAATTGTAGGGCAACAGGTAGGACGCGACGACGTTCAGAATGTGCGTCTGGTCGAAGTCGAAGAGGCGGTACTCCCCGCCCGGTTCGTCTTGGCGTTCGGCCCGGCTGAGCGTGTAGCTAAGCCAGCCTCGAAAATTGTTCTTGAACTTGTGCTCGAGGAAAACCTCGAGGCCAAACACCCGACCCCGGGCGTCGTTGTCCAGCAAGACGGGGCCGTCGTCGACGGCCGTGTCGTTGGTTCGACTCACCAGGTTGCTGAGGTCTTTGTAGAAGCCGGTGATGTCGACCCGGATGTGGTCCTCGGGCATCCATTCGAACCCCATCGAGTATTGGATGCCGCTTTGGAGCCCGAGGTCGGGGTTGCCGAAGTCCTCATTGAGATCCTGCGGCTGAGGCGGCTGGTGCACGACCCCGACGCCCCCTTTGACCGTCCAGTCGTCCAGCATTCGGTATCGCACGACGACCCGAGGATCGAAGCTCCACCGCTCGGCGGTGACCTGACCGAAGTAGTCGACCCGCACCCCTGGAATGATCCGGAGTCGGTCGTCGAATAGCTTGAGCTCGGTCTCGACCCACGGCGCGATCTGGAACTGCGTGAAGTCTTCGACCACCGTCTCGATGATGTCTTCCACGCCATTGTTGGTGACGGTTTCGCCCTCCCGAGGCGGCCGCGGGGCGCGCACGTCGACGTCAGCGATATCGAGCTGGTAGTCGAGACCACCGCTCAGGGTGAGCCAGTCGGTGATGTCCCATTCGGTCTCGTTGCGAAACTGGTACACCTCGAGCTGCAGGATGAAGCGAAACTGCGTGCCGAGACTGCCGTCGACCTTATCATTGCCGGCCGAGATCAACAGGCGGTTGCTGAAGCGCTCGCTCGGCGTATAGCGGTACTCCAGGTAGCCACGCTGAAAGTCGGTGCCGAAACTCAGGTCGCCGGACTGGATTTGGGTGCTTTGGTCGGAGGGGTTTTCGAACAGTAGTTCCAGCTGGTCGTCAGAGCCGAAGAAGAACGCTCGGAGGTCGTGCGCGGCGTTCGGCTGGTAGCTGATCAGAGCCTGGTAGTCATAGTAGCGAGGCGCGCTGATGATGCTTACGCCGGAGCTTTCGGGCACCGCCGCTTCGATCAGGAAGTCGACGTAGCTGCGCCTCCCCGCCACGGCCACCGACAGTCCCTCGGTGATCGGGACTTCGAGGTATAGGGCCGCATCGAGCAGACTGACGTCGAGCGACCCATGCACCAGGCCGTCCTCGTTGTTGAGCTTGCGAATGTGAAGGTCGAAGACCCCGCCCGTGAACCGACCGTAGCGGACGGAGAAGTTACCGGGATAGAAGTCGACGGTCTCGACCATCTCGGCCGGGATGACCGACCGCAAGCCGCCAAAGTGGTAGATGAGCGGAACGTCGACCCCGTCGATGAACACCCCGGTGTCTTGAGGACCCGAACCACGCACGATGATTTGGCCGCCCCCGCCCGGCGTTCGCGCGACCCCGGGGAGATTCTCGATGACTCGGACCGGGTCTCCCAGCGTGCCGGGCACCTTGATGATCTCCTCTCGGGTTAGGGTTCGTCGGTTGATCTCTTTTTTGACCCGCTCGACTTCGACGATGACGTCGAACTTGTTGTACGAACCGCGCTCGATGAAATAGGTCGTTTCGAGCACCTGACCGGGAACGATGATCTCCGATGTGCGTACTGGGAAGTAGCCTTCCGCTTCCCCGAGCACTCGCCATTCGCCCTCGAGGAGGTCGTAGAACTCGAACACGCCTTCGTCGTTGGTGACCGCCTCGAAGCCGACCTGCTGTCCGTCGATCTCTCGAAAGACCGTGACCACGACCCCGGCCACCCGCCGCCGCGTTCCGCGCTCTCGCATGATACCGCGAAAGTTGACGATGCCGGGCGCGGCGACCGTGGCGGTGTCAGTGCTCAGCGGAGCCTCGACCGGCGGCGGCAGCAAAAACCGGTACGTAAAGGGCACCCGAACGCTGATCGGAACGTCGCCCACCATGGCAGGTTCGAACTCCATCAACGCCACGGCCGTGGTGGCCGCCTTGACGAAGCCGTAGTCGCTGATGGTCGACGAACGGGTCACCGAAAGATCGACGCCGGTCGCGGATGACAGTGACTCGGCGCGGGTCGACGACCCGATGACTTCGATGTTGGCGACCGCCCCCACCTCTGTGATGTCGAACTCCACCTCGACGTCGGCCTCGATTCGGTCGCGCAAGGCCGCCTTCGGGTAGACGGCCTCGACCTGCTTCTTGAGCACGGGGCGCCTGAGCGGCGCTTCTTCCGCTGCCTCGGGGTCCGCCGCAGGGTCGTCTTGTGCCGCGGCCCAACCGGGAACACCCAAAACGGGAACACCCAAAACGGTGAGCATCGCGAGGTATGGCAACTTGCGAAACATGGGGCACTCGTTGGTATCGCGACCGGCGCTACAGGCCGGTCGCGTCATCGAACTGGATATCGCGGATCAGCCAGGATAAGCCGCCTCGATTGTCGCGGATGACCAAGAAGAGCCTCGCGTCTCGGCGGTCGCCGAAATCGATCTGCCGGGGCGTCGTCCAATCGTTGCCGACGAGATCCTCGAAACTCTCGCCGTCGTCGAGCGGCAGATAACCGGTTCGCACCGAATCCGTCTCCCCACCCTCGACGAACCAGGTGACCGTCAAGCTCTCGCGATCGGCCTCATCGTCGTCGTCGGGCACGAACATCTCCGATTGCTCGAGCTCGACGTCTATCAGGAGGTCGTACGTGCGGTCGAAGCGCAGGGTGGTGACCGATGAAGCCGGGAGCTCCTGGAAGTCGTCGGCTCCCCGAGGCCGAAGGGCGAGGCTCGCGATCTCCGGGTTCTCGTGGGGCGGGTTGATTTCGAGGGTCTGGTCGTAAACCAGGTCGACGTCGCGAAAAGCGACCACTCGCCGGTCCGGGTCGACCTCGGTGGGGTCGACGCCGCCGGTCGCGGCCGCCCCGACCTCGAGGTAGACGGTCACCGGGAAACGCCCGTTGCACTCCGGCCGGGTCACGAACAAGGGTAGGTCGATGTCGTCCAGGGCCAAGCAGAAATCGGCGATCGTGCTCGCCGGAAGGGCGAAGGGCAGTACTACGGACACGCTCGACGTGCTGATCAGAACACCGAACTCCGAGAACTCGGCATCTTCCAGGCCGGTCAGGGAGTCGGTTCCAGTGAACGTCTCGAGGTCTTCGGCGCTCTGCACGACGCACTCGAAGCCGACGGTAGAGTCGGCCTGAATCGGGCAGAAGTACCAGCGGTACCGAAGCTCCTCATCCTGGAGCGCCGGATCGTTGTTCACCACCAGCGCTTCGAGGGTCGTGGTCTCGCCCTCGAGAAGCCAGGGCGACGAGGCACTGATGCCCAAGACGCGCAGGCGATCGATCTCGTTGAAAGGGGTTTCGTCGTCAGTGCAGGCTGCGCCGACGACGGCCGTGGTGGCCATCAGCAAACATGTGAAAGCGATTCGACGCATGGCGATCAGTCCGTAATGCGGAAACGGTAGGTGTAGGTCAGGGTGTACGGAATCGGCCGGCCGCCCTGCGTGGCCGGCTCCCAGCGCTGCTTACGGGCGGCTGCCAGAGCGCTCTGTTGAAACTCTTCGAAGCGCGAGCCTTCGACGATCCGAGCCGATACGACCCGGCCCGTCTCGTCGATCCGCACCTCGACGGTCACTGTGCCTTCGATGTTCTGCGCGCGCAGCAGAGGCGGATACTCGGGCGTGATCCGTCCGCCCTTGGCTCCCGGCGCCGACACCTTGCCCCGCCCTCGACCCGGGATACGGGTGGCCTGCCGATTGACCCGTGGCTCGGAGGGCACCGGATCGAGTCTTTGAACCTCGGTCGGCTCCGCGGCGACGCGGTCGGTTCGCTCCATGCGGTTGTTGCCGACGCCGAAGGCAGGGCCCGCCCCGCCGCCCACGGTTGATTCGAAGCTCAGACCGGCGATCCGGCGGGGCTGTTTACGCTTCGGGGGCGGCTTTTCGGGCAGGTCGATCGGGTCGGCCGCGGGCGGCTTCGATTTCTTCGGGGGTGGCTTCGGCCGCTTCTTCTTGGGTGGTGGCGGCGGCGGCTCCGATGCTTCGTCGACCGGGTTCGGTTCGGGGGGTGGGGGCGGAGGCGGCTCGACGATCGGCGGTGGCGGAGGTGGAGGGCGAACGATCGAGACTTTGATCGGCACGACCGGCTCCGGGCCAGGATCGATCGAAGCGACGACTCGATTCGCACCGTAGATCGCGGTGATCGCGACCAGATGCAAGAGTCCGGCGACGGTGACGATAATGAAGCCCTTCAGGGCCTGAGCGCCCCACGCTCCACTCGGATGCAAGAGAGGATCATTCGCCCGGCTGGCCTCGGAAACCGGCGCAACAACCCGAGCGACCGCTCGATCTCGCCGTTCGGCTCGGGTTTGGCGATGGTGGGTGCCCCGCATGGTCGAAGCCTCACTGAGCGGTCGGGGTTCCGCCCGCGGCGCGTTCGATGTTGAGGGCGAAGGTCGTGATGCCGTTCGTCTTGACGATGTCGATCACCCGAACGACCCGCCCGTACGGGACGGACTTGTCGGCGGCGATGACCGCTTGGGCCTGAGGGTCTTTTTCGCGCTCGGCTTTCACGACGTTGGCCAGACCCTGCTCGTCGACTTCGGTGCCGTCGAGGATCAGGTCGCCATCCTTCGTGACGATGATGTTGAGCGTGGTCGAGACCGCTTCGCCGCCGCTCGCGGCCCTGGGAAGCTCGACCTTCAGGGAGGCTTTCACGATCTCGGTGCTGGTCACCATCAAGATCACGAGCAGCACCAGGACCACGTCGACGAAAGGCGTGACATTGATCGTCGAGAGCGCCTCGTCGTCGTTGTTTCCGACCGGGCCGGCCATGATCAAGGCTCCTGAGCCGGCGTTACGGCTTTGAGCTGGCTCAGCAGCGTCTTGCTGAGCAGGACCGAGTTGCTCACCACGTCTTTGACGACGCCCACGAAGTAGTTGTAAGCGACGACCGCGGGGATCGCGACCAAGAGGCCCACCGCGGTTGCGATCAGTGCCTCGGCGATGCCGGCCATGACCGTGTTCGATGCGTCGGCGAAGTTCGCCGACATGTCTTGAAAGGCCCGAATGATCCCCAAGACGGTGCCGAACAGTCCGATGAAGGGCGCGTTGCTGCCGACCGTGGCCAGGAACGACAGGCGCCGACTGTACCGGATACGTTCTTTCGCCTCGGCACCGGCGAGCAGGTCTTCGACGGCGTCGGGGCCCTTGCGATACTCCCGCAGACCGAAAAGGACGACGTTGGTTTCGAGGCTGTCGTACTTTTGAAGAAACTCGGCCGCCCCGGCGAAGTCACCCGCCTCGAGCAGCTTGGCGAGCTGCAGGCGAATGGCATCGCCATCGACCGCGTGTCGCCGATAGAAGAGCAAACGCTCGACCATGACCGCGACGGACACCAGCGAGAGTAGAATCAGGAGCCAGAGCACCCACTCGGCCTCGAAGATGGGCAGTCGGAAGAGGGTGTCGACCAAACCTTTGTTCATAGCTTCGTTTTTTCCTCTCGGCCCGCTCGGCCTACCTGACGGCTGTCGGATAGCCAACGTGACAACCTCTGTCACGCGGCGACTTCATCATTCGAGAAATCGAAGCACTGAGCGACATAGGGGCGATCGCGGCGTTGGTGGCCTTCTCGCGCCTGTAGGGGTGCCTTGTGACGAGCGCAATTCCGTTGGCAATCGTTTGGGTTCCTGCCTGCCCGGAGGTTGTGCGCGCTCCCACAAAGCCTGATCGACGGTCATCGACGGTCTTGCAACGCCGACCCTCCGAAGGCTCGTGCAATGACGTGGGCGGCGGGTTTGTTCAGCGGATTGAAGCCATGCCGGGGTTCGGACGCCGGGTCATCCGGATCCGAAGGAATCACCCATACGCATAGACCCTTCACGCCCTTGGCGTCTAGCCAATGAGTGAGGACGGCGGCCCAGGCTTTCGCCTGAGCACTGTCGTCGACGACGGGCTCGACGTCGACCGGCCACTCCCAGGGTCGAAGGTGCGAAAGTGGACTCGAGCGATAGCCGACCTCGACCACCAGGACGTCCTTCTTCGTCCTGCGACTGAGCGCGGTCAACCTGCGCGCGACCGCGCCCGCGCCTCGAAAGGGTTCGGGTTCCAGCGGGTAGTAGCCATTGACGCCAACGAGATCCACCAGGTCCCAAAACCGCACGTCTTCGGCTTCGTCCCAGTTGGCGCTATAGGTCAGAGCACCGCTGTAGTTGCGGCGTAGCTCGGTCACGAGTTTCGCCATGCGATCACGGGTGACTGACTGTTTGGACAGCGCCTTCAGCTCGACCCCGATCGAGAGCACCGGGGTGCCCGACTCCGACGCTACCGTCGCCGCCTGATTCATGAAGTGCCCATACGAACGCCACCAGTCGTCGGCGTCGTCGGAGTCGTCGAAATCGATGCGGCCCCGCCACGTGCCATCTTCGATGTAGACATGGGGCACGAGGATCGTTGCCAACCCCAGGTCGTGAGCGTCGTTCAAGGCGGCGCGGACCGCCTCGAGGTCGCGGCGAGATGGGGCGACCACTTCCGTCGAGTCGACGCGGCTCATTCGACCCTCCATCAGGATGGAGATGGTGTTGACGCCGAGGGTCTTGAGCCGCTGGAAGGTCCGACGCGCCGCTTGCGTGCCGTACCCTCGGCGCGCGTCACCGACCGGACGTACGGTCGCGCCGTAGATGCGATCGGGGACCGGCCGCATCACCCTGGGCGGTTCGCTTCGGTTCCCGGGGGACGAGCAGGCGGCGGACATCACGGCGAGCCCGGCGATGACGGCAAAGTGGGTGGGCATTCTCACGCCTACGGTCGCCTTAAACCAAGCGCATGGCGACCGCAAACACGGAGCGGAACGCCGGCCGAAAGCTTTCCGCGGGCGTCGGGGCATCGTCGACTTCGCGTCGATTTTGAAGGTTTCAGTCACAGAACAGCTCGTTTCGCCTCATGGTTGTCATCAGTTCCGCGCGGCCGCCGCGACGGCTCGCGAGCCGCAAAAAAAGCCTCCTCCAAGCTGGCTGTTTGTCGTAAAGCGGTCGGGGGTCGGGGTGACCGCAGCCACAGCTGGGCCGTCGATTGAGGCGGCCGACCGATTCAGACGAAACCAGGACGCGACTCAACCATGCGATTCAACCAAAGTTCGGGAGGGTATCGGTGAAGACGTACGGTTGTGCGGCAGCCGTGGTCGGTTCGATGGTCATGGCCGCATCCTCGGCGGAGGCCCAAGGCCGCGACAAACCCGTCATCGCCGTCTTCTCGGTTCGGGACGCAACCGACCGTTTGACCGATGCGGAGCGGGTTCAGCTGTCCGACTATCTAGCCATCAAGCTCGTCGAGACCCGAGCGTTCCGAGTGGTGCCGCGGTCGCAGCTCGAAGAGGTCTTGCGCAAGCAGAAGCGAGAGTCGTACCGCGAGTGCTACGACGAGGCTTGTCAGATCGAGATCGGCAAGGAGCTCGCGGCCTCTCACTCCCTTGCTCTGCAGGTGCTCCGGGTCGGGTCGCGATGCGTGGTGGCGGGTTCGCTGTACGATCTTCGGCTGCAGGCCACCGAGAGGGCGGCGACTCACAAGGGAGGCTGTCGACCCGAAGAGCTCGCCGAGTCCCTCGAGCAGCTCGCCTCCTCTCTGTCGCGCGACTCGAGCCGGGCCGACTCGAGATTCGAGGATGGTGAAGGAGTAGGCGGTCCCTCGTCCGGGGGCGAGGCCGTCGCGCCCCCGAGGCCCGCGATCGGCTCGAACGCTGCAGAAGGATCCGTCGGCGAGACTCGAACTCCGCAGTACAAGTTGCACATTAGCGCGAACCCGCGAAGTTCGACGATCCTGTTTGACGGCCGCGAGCAGAGACGGGGGCCGCTTCGGTTGTCCGTCCCCGCGGGGTCTCATCAGCTCACGGTGGAGAAGCCGGGTTACCTCGCCGAGACGCTGACTCTCGACGTCGAAAGGGATCGCCGAGTCGAAGTCGAGCTGAGGATGGATCCGGAGCATCGACGCACCCGCACGGAATGGTTTGGGATGGCCGTCGGTGCGTATACCAACACCGGCGCAGTGACCGGCGGATCGCTGTCGATACGACTCTTTACGCTCCGGTGGGGCGGGCCGTACTGGACCCTCCTCGAGGGGACGGTCGGAGCATCTTCCGGGGAATCGAGGTCGGTCTGCGCGGCGTCGGACTCGGCCGGAACAGGCGTCTGCACCTCTGACTCACCCGGCGGAATGGGGGCGCTTCAAACGGTCTTCGGTTGGTCCATCAGTTTGGATGGCGACCATCGTCATCAGCTGGAGATCATGGCGGGAATCGGTGCGTTCGGCTACTCGGCGGGCGCGGAAGGCGCAGGGCCTCTCGCTGCGAGCCCCGGTGCTCGTTACATTTACCACGGCGATCATGGCTTCTCGGTGGGCATCGGATTTCGGTCCTTCATTTCACTTCTCGAGCGGGACTGCCCTCGATTCGGGCAGGACGAAGTCGCACCGGTGACGGAGCAACTCGAATGCGAAACGGGACGTCAGGCGCTCTTCATGATCGACGTTCCCTTCGGATGGTCGTACTGATGATGAACAACAGGTTGATGGCGATCGCGTTCGCCCCGATTCTGTCGACGGCCATGGTGCTCGGATGCGGCGAAGAACGCGCCAACCGGGTCACCATCTTCGACGACCAGGTCTCCGCGGTGACCTATCTCTGTCTGTTGCCCGACGACGCCGAGATCCGAATCACGCTGACCAGCAGTAATGCGGAGCAAGCCGAGGCGTGTCTGGGAACGGCCCGCGAGGAGTGCCCGAGCTCGACCACGCTCGCGCGTCCCGGGGATCCGGCGTGCAACGATCCGTCTTACAATCGCTTGGTCAACACCTGTGTGGCCGATTTCTTCGCCTGCCTAGCACCCCAGGGAGCGTGTACCACCTCGCAGGGGGCCTTCACTTTCGAAAATGGTGCCCGCGTGGAATCGACTCCGGCGTTCAAGTTCTTTCCGCCCAGGGCGTCGAATCCCTGCATCGTCGGCGAAATGGATTCGATCGATTCGAGTGGGTTCAACGCGACCACCGTTTACATCGCCCGACCTACCGACAGCTGAGGCCCCACCGACAGCTGAGGCCCCACTGACAGCTGAGGCCCCACCGACAGCTGAGGCCCCACCGACAGCCGAGGCCCCCAGCGACAGCTGAGGCCCCACCGACAGCCGAGGACCCACCGACAGCTGATGGTCAACGGTTCTGCTTACGGGGCTCACGTGTTCCAGGCTTCGGCGAGACCGCGAACGCATTGGCCGAGGCCCGGAAGGTCGTATCCGCCCTCCAGAACCGCGGCGATCCGGCCTTCGCAGATGCCCTCGGCGGCATCTCGCCAGCGCTGAGCAAGCTGGGTGAATCCCGCCAGCGACACGGTGAAACCGCCGAGCGGGTCGTCGACGAAGGGATCGAATCCGGCCGAGATCAGAATCAAGTCGGGCGAAAACGCACGAACCTTGGGCAGGAGGAGCTCTTCAGTGACCTCGAGGAGCACGTCGTCCCCGCTCCCGGCCGGGAGGGGCACATTGAGCGTGGCGTCGACGCCGGCCCCGACGCCGACTTCATTCGTCGCGCCGGTCCCCGGGTAGAACGGGAATTGGTGCGTCGACATATACAGAACGTCGGGATCATCGAAGAAGATGGCTTGGGTACCGTTTCCGTGGTGGACGTCCCAGTCGTAGATGGCCACCCGCTCGGCTGCGCCCGAAGCGATCAGGGCTCGGGCGGCGACGGCGACGTTGTTGATCAGGCAGAAGCCCATCGCCCGGTCCGCGAGGGCGTGGTGCCCCGGGGGGCGTACGACGGCAATGCCCGGTTGTAGCTGTCCTTTGGCCACGCCCAACGCGAGATCGATCGTCGCCCCCGCGGCTCGATAGGCCGCCTGCACCGACCGAGCGCTGGTGTGGGTGTCGGGGTCGAGGCTATGGCTGTGTCCATCGACGGCGGCGAGCTGGGCTAAATATGGGCGCGTGTGAACCCGCCCCAGCTCTTCGGGGGTAACGACCCGCACCGGCGGGCTCACCACCGATAGGCCATCCGCGACGGCGGCGTCGACCGCTGCAGCGGCAGCCCGGTACCGTGCGGGCTGTTCGGGATGACCCGGACCAGGGTCATGCTCTTCGAAGATGGGATCGCGAACCACGGTGACCGTCATGTCGCTCATGGTAGCAGGCGGCACTGCCGCGGCGTCAGAAGGTGCGCTCGGTGAAGTAAAAGAGGCGGGCCGGTCGGTGGGGCCCCGTGCGGAACTGATCGCTTTGCGCGACCAGGCCGGACCGTAGGAGCTTGGTGCGGAAGTTCCGTTTATCGACCCCGTGCCCCAGGATCGCCTCGTATACCTGCTGGATGTCGGTCAGCGTGAATTTCTCGGGGAGCAGCTGGAACCCGAGCGGCGCGTACTCCAACTTTCCTCGGATGCGGCGGAGCGCCGTCTCGAGGATCTCATCGTGGTCAAAGGCCAGCGCCGGCAGCGGGGCCCGCGGGTCGCCGACCCACAGGTGGTTGCCGGTGTCGGTGCCTACCCCAAACCACCGGCTTTCTCGGCTGCCGCCGTCGGGCGGCAGGACGGCCCGCGGGACCAGCGCATAATAGGCGATCGCCACCACCCGAGACCGCGGGTCTCGGTCGGGGGCCGAGAACGTGTACAGCTGTTCGAGAAAGACGCCTGAGACGCCCGCTTTCGTGACCAAGGCGAATTCAGCCGCCTGGTCGGCGCTTTCCTGTTCACGGACAAAACCGCCCGGCAGTGACCACTGCCCTTCGAACGGGGCCCGCTCTCGTCGGGTGAGGAGAACTTTGAGAGCCCCGTCGTCGACCGTGAACACCACGACGTCGACGGCGACCCCGAGGCGGTATGTACGGCTGCCGGTCACTCCGAAAAGCCCTGGACGATCGGATAGATACGACCTGTCCAGGACTTGCGAGAGACCCGGAGGGTCGGCGGCAGCTGCCGGCGTTTGAATTCGTTCCGAAAGACCTTCTTGAGGATGTCCTGCGCGAGGCCGAGCGGGACGCCGACGTCGTCGGCGACCTCTTGAGCGGAGGCCCGGTGCTCGAGGATCAGCTCCAGCATGCGGTCTAGCTGTTCGTAGGGGGGGAGACTGTCCGTGTCTTGCTGACCCGGTCGAAGCTCGGCCGAAGGCGGCTTGGTGATCGTCGATTTAGGGATCGTCAGCCTGTCCTCGTTGGCCAAATCAGCGATGCCGTAGACTTGGTGCTTGTACAGGTCGGCCAGAACGCTGAGGGCGCCGACGGTATCTCCGTAGAGGGTCGCGTATCCGGTGGCCGCTTCGCTCTTGTTGCCCGTGCTGAGCACGATGGCTCCGAATTTGTTCGCGATCGCCATCAGGATGCCTCCCCGAAGCCGCGACTGGAGGTTCTCTTCCGTGACGTCTTCCGGGTGACCCGCGAAAACCGGGGCCAGAGTTTCCCGGTAGGCGTCGAAGGCCCCGGCGATCGGAACCAGGTGAAAGCGGATGCCCAGGTTCTCGGCCAGCTCTCGCGCATCTTGCACCGAATGCTCGCTCGAGTACGCGGACGGCATACCGACGCCGATCACGTTGTCGGCTCCGAGGGCGTGCACCGCAAGGTAAGCGGTCACCGCGGAATCGATGCCGCCCGACAACCCGATGACCGCGGTCTTGAAACCCGTCTTCCGGAAGTAGTCGGCGATGCCCATCGACAGCCCATCGCGGATGGCGGCGATGCCTTCCTCGGCGATCGACAGATCGACGTCCGGCGGTTGGTCGAAGTCGACGATCGTTTGGCCACCGGCCCAGCAGGGTCCGTGAGCAACGCAGCGTCCGTCTGGCGCATGCACCGCGGAGTGACCGTCGAACAGGAGCCCGTCGTTAGCGCCGACGTGATTGGCATACGCGACCCACACGCCGTAGCGGCGGGCGAGGTGTCGCAGCACCCGGTCGCGAACGGCGCGTTTGCCCCGGGCCCACGGAGAGGCGGACAGGTTGAGGATGATCTCGGCCCCGGCTTCGACGATCTGCGGGACGGGGTCGTGCGCATACAGCCGGTAGCCCCCGGCGCTCTTGTCACGCCACAGGTCTTCGGTCGCCCACAGCTGTTCGTCGTTCCAGATGTCCTCGCAAATGGTGATACCAAACCTGCGGCCTCCTGCTTCGAGCACGAAGGGGGCTTGGTCGCGGGCGGGCTCGAAGTAGCGAGCCTCATCGAACACATCGTAGGTCGGCAGGAGCGACTTGACGATGTGGGTGAGCACCTGCCCGCCCTGCGCGACGGTCGCCACGTTCTGCAAGGCTCGTCCGAAGGTGGGGGGAATGGGCCTTCGACGGACGTTGCCGAACACCAGCGTGATATCTGGCGGTGCTTCGGCGACGATGAGGGCCTCGGCCTCGATGCAGGCGTCGATGAATCGGGGGCGCTCCAGAAGGTCCCAAGGCGGATAACCGGGGACCGCGAGCTCTGGAAATAACGCCAGCGACGCGCCGGCCGCCCGGGCTCGACGCGCCCCCTCGAGGATGTGCTCGGCGTTGGCCGAAACCGCACCTACGGTCGTGTTGTTCTGATAGAGGGCGACTTTCATAGGAGCGTATCCGTCTGGACGAAGCGGCAGCCGATCTCGGCCATCGCGTGGAGGGCGGCCTCGCCGGTGGTGGGGGCGACCGGGGCGATCGCGTCGGCCACGACGGCGACGTCGAAGCCTCGGCCTTTGAAGCCTTCGGCGGCAGCCTTGATGCAGTAGTCGGTCGCCACGCCGAAGACGACGGCTTCGACTTCATCGCGGCGCAGGCCCCGGGTTGAGAGCAGATGGTCGATCAGCGGCTCCGCCTCCGGGTTGACGAACAGGCTGTAGACCTCCTTTTCGAAGTAGACTGCGCTCGCGCCGTCCGGAACGACCTTGTCGTGGTGAGTCTGCAGGAGGTCGGGCACGAAGACGGACCGTTCCGGAAGCGTCCCCGGCATCTTGAGCCAGCCCGGTTGGCCCTTCACACAGTGAGGAGGGAACGGCCCGCCGTTCTGTTCAAACTCCCACGCGGTGAAGTTGTGCGAATCCACGGAGCCCACGAGGAGCTCTCCCTTACGAACGCTCGCGTCGATCAATCGCCGAACATTATCGAGAATGCCGGGCGCGCCGGGCACGAACAGAGCACCTTCCTCATGGCAGAAGTCATGCTGGGTATCTACATCGACGAATAAACGGGTCTTCATGGCGTGCTCCTCTTTCTAGTGTCTTCGGCAAGTGTCTGTAGCTTGGGGCTGATGCGAACCTCGTAGGCTGGATGGTCTGTGTCGTGCGAATGGGTCGGGCAACGGACGGCCTCGGGCAGCTCGGCGAGCTGACGCTGGGCCCGCGCCCGGATCTGGTCCAGTCCAGGCAGCTCCCGAGTGAGCGAGCCGTCCTTCATCCATGGTTCGAGCAGGGCGTGACCGTTCGGATACTCCTCATCGGCGGTCGTGATGACGTCATGGTCGGCGATCCCGCCGCGGTACCGTCGAATGACCTGGTGTTGTCCGGGCAATGTAGCCTTGCCCTCACTGAACTTGGCCACCGCCCGGCCTTCGGAATGGTCGAACACGAGCTTGTATACCGCGCCCAGCGTCGGCGCGTCGCGGGACCGAACGAGCTCCGTCCCCACTCCGAACACATCGATCGGGGCGCCAGCGTCCACCAGCGAGGCGATCTTGTCTTCGTTGAGGTCCCCCGAAGCCACGATCCGAGTGGAGGTCAAACCGGCCGCGTCCAGCAGGCGCCGCGAGCGTTTTGACAGGTCGAGGAGGTCGCCGCTGTCGAGACGGATACCCTTGAGGCGAGGTCCGACCGCCCGGATCGCGCGCCGTACGCCTTCCAGGGTTTCGTAGGTATCGACGAGCAAGGTCGCGTGGTCGGGGAACGCTTCGGTGTAGCGTCGAAACGCCAACTCCTCGCTCTCGTGGGCCATGGTCCAGGAATGAGCGGCCGTACCCGCGAGCGGGATTCCGTACCGGTACCCCGCCTCGACATTGGACGTCGCAGTGAACCCTGCGATGTAGGCGGCGCGTGCGGAAGCCACGCCTTCTTCGGGTGAGGTCCGGCGAGTACCGAACTCGAGTAGGTCGCGGCCCTTCGCTGCGGCGACGATCCGGGCGGCCTTGCTCGCGACCATCGTCGCAGTGTTGACCACCGACAGCAGAAAGGTCTCCGCCAGTTGGGCCTCCACCAG
The DNA here is from genome assembly GCA_964519665.1 of uncultured Myxococcales bacterium. GTDB lineage: Bacteria > Myxococcota > Kuafuiibacteriia > Kuafuiibacteriales > Kuafuiibacteriaceae > JANQQN01. Next base: position 9,246 of record CAZFIV010000104.1, on the reverse strand, counting down.
GGAGCCCGTGACCCGGATCATTGGTTCGCGCTGAAAGCACACCGTGCCTTCGGGCATCGCCCATACGTCCCCCCGAAACCTAAACCGTTCGAGAAAGGCGACCAAGTCGGGGGTCAGCGCGGCTCGAAGCGAGGGGATTTCGCGAAGAAAAGCCACTTGGGACTCCGAGAACCGCAGATCGGCTAGAAACGCCAAGGCCCGCTCGAGTCCCGCGAAGAGCAGGAATGCGCGATTGGGGGGCTGTCGACGCACGAACAGCTCGAAAGAAACGCGCTTCTCGTGCAGGCCGTGTCGGAAGTAACCGGCGGCCATCGTGAGCTGGTAGAGGTCGATCATCAGCGCGTTCGAACCAGACATCTCTTAGTGTGTCTTAAACACTAAGGCTTGGAGCGTCAAGGACAGCCGGTCCGCCGAGACGCGCGGCCCCCTCGAACAAACCCGTTCAACGTCGGAATGAGTCGGAATGAGGTTGACCGTTAGGCGGACCGGAAGGATGGAGACACACGTGTTCGGGCTGAGCTTTTTCGAAATCGGCATTATCCTCGTGGTGGCGCTCCTGGTGCTTGGGCCCAAGAAGTTGCCGGAGCTCGCGAAGAGCTTGGGCAAGGGGCTGCGAGAGTTCCGCAACGCGACCGAAGATTTCAGGTCGACCATCGACCACGAGCTAAAGAAGCCGGAGCCCAAAGAGCTTCCCAAACCCCAACCACCCGCGGGGCCCACCGCCACCGCCGACGAAGTTGACGCCGTCGTCGAGAAGGCGGATTCCGCCTCCGAGCCGAACGCCTCCGAACCGATCGCGTCCGAACAAGAGTCGCTTGGACAAAAGGACGGACTATCGTCGGCGCCGGACGAGCACCCATCGACCGGCGACAAGTCGGCTACCGATGGCGAGGTCGTCGACGGCTCAGCGCCGACTGACGACAAACCCGAGGTCGTCGCAAAAGTCATCGCGCCCGAGGGCGGTGAAACCGGGGTCAAGGTGGTCAAGAAGCCGGAGAGCGACTGATTCTGTCCGCCTCCTCGCGTGTCTCGGTGGTTGATTCGGTAGTGGCCGCTGCGAGGACTTCGCGACGTCATGATTATCAAAGAAGAGCCCGATGGCAAACAGCAGAGCTTGGTCGAGCACCTCGACGAGCTCCGTAAGCGCCTGCTCATATCGCTGGTCGCGGTCACCGTCTTGACGGGGATCTGTCTGTACTTCGCGGACGAGATCCTCGAGTACTCGGTGCGTCCGCTCCGAGAGGCCCTGCGGGAGCGGTCGAGGATCGAGTCGGTCTTGGTTTATCCGAAGACCGAGGACCGAGCTCGCGTCGAGACGCTGATTCAGGAACACCCGCGGGTCCGTTTTCGCGCGACGCACGACGGTCTCGGGTCCGCAGCTCGATTCGTTCGGCAAAGCGCAGCGGCCAAGCGTCCGATCGACCTCGTGTTCGTGGGTGCGACGGCGATCGGTGACCAGGGTACCCTGATGTCAGACCTGCTCGACACCGTAGAGCCTGGGCCCGACGTCGTCTATTTGGTGCGAGGTCCGAAGGAGCCGATCGTCGCCGAGCTACAGCTCGAAGGGGTACGTCTGCTGCTCGACCCACCCAGCAAGTCCGCGCTCAATCGCGTCATCCGGCGGGCGGCGGCCGCGGCGGGCAAAGCCAAGAGCGGCGACCTGGTCGTGCTCTCGCCCCTGGAGCCGTTTTTCGCCTACCTGAAGATCGCGCTGGTCTGTGGGCTGTTTCTCGCGTGCCCGTTCTGGCTGTACCAGGCATGGATGTTCATCGCACCGGGTCTGTACGGTCACGAGAAGCGAGTCGCGCTTCCCGCCGTGCTTGGGGCCTCGGTGCTGTTCATGTCGGGTGGACTCTTCGCGTATTACGGCATGTTCCCGCTGATGTTCGACGTGCTGGTCAATCAGATGATGCCGTCGACCTTGACCGCCTCCTTTACCGTCGACAATTACCTGAGCCTCTTGCTGCGAATGACGGTGGCGTTCGGGGCGGTGTTCGAGCTTCCGTTGATTCTGACCGCGCTGGCGGCGGTGGGTGTCGTGACCGCCGATGGCCTAGCCAAATTCAGGAAAATCGCGATCGTCATTGCATTCGTGCTGGGCGCTTTTCTCACGCCCGCCGACCCCGTCTCTCAGATCATGATGGCGCTGCCCCTGGTGATCTTCTACGAGGTGGGCGTGTTGGCCGCACGAGCAATGGAGCGACGCCGAGCCGCAGAAGACGCCAAGCTGTCCGACGATGACGACGGGTAGTGCGTTCGCCGAGCGGCTAGGGTGGGCTGGTCTCGACGGGCACGTCGCGGCGTGACCAGTCCCACCATGAGCCATCGTAGTTGGCGGCCGCCGTGTAGCCGGCCTGGCGCGCGGCGGCGATGACGAAGGCCGAACGAACCCCGCCGGTGCAGTAGGTGATGAGAGGTCGATCAGGTTGGGCGCCGACCTTGATGAGCTCGGCGCGAAGCTCCTCGCGGGGGAGAATCCGGCCGTCGTCGTCGATCAGCGCTTTCCAGTAAAGCCACCGAGCACCCGGCACGTGTCCGCCGCGGCTGGACCAAAAAGGGGTGGCGCCGTCGTACTCCTCGCGGGTTCGGACATCGATGATCGTGGCTGACGGCTGTTGGCGCAGTTCATCGACCCGTTTCCAGTCAGCACGCCAACCTGCCTCGATCCGGCTCGGGAGGTGGCCGGGGCGCGATGGGCGAGGCGCGGCTCTTCGAGCGGTCGGAGCCCCCGCCCTCACCCAGTGCTGAATTCCACCATCCAGGATGTAGACGTGTGGATGGCCGAGGTAGCGCAGGCTCCACCAGATGCGCCCCTCTTCGCCCCAGCCGTCGCGCATCGCCCCGTATACGAGGACCGGCCGGTCATGCCGAACGCCCGCGGCTTCGAAGTAACGACGGACTTTTTCGAGGTCGCGGTGAAGACGCCCGGTCCGAAGCCACCCATCGCGAGTGTCCAGCCAGTCCACCACCTGCGCGGAGGGCAGATAGGGCGCTTGGGCTTCGCTTCCCCGCGCGTCGAGCACCACCGCGGCCGACGAAGTGATCGTCAGGGCCGTGGCCACGTCGACGAACGGGCCGTCCGGAAGGCTCGCCAGGGCGAGCAAGATGACGGCATTCATCACTTTCAACTGCTTGGAGGGTAACTCGGGGTCAAGCAAGCTCAAGGCTTGGTGATCTTCGCCGACCAGTCAGGTGTGCACCGAGCTGCAGTCATCAACCCGAAGTACGGACGAGGCGTCGTGGAGATGGACGACCCGGGGATGGTCGATGAGCAAGAGGTCAAGATCCGCTTGCTCCGCGTTTTCAGGGCTCCGGAGTACAGCCCGCCGGTGCTTCCAGCGGTTGCGCTCGAGATTCTTCAGCTCTCTCAGCGGCCGAACGTCTCCTTCCGCGAAGTGGCCAACGTGCTTGAAAAGGACGGGTTGCTGACCGCCCAGGTGCTCAAGATTGCGCAGTCGCCGTTGTTCGCAGGCCGGCAGGACGTGACTTCGATCCAGCAGGCGATGGTTCGTCTTGGCTTACGGACCGTTCGGGACCTCGTGATTCAGGTCGCCCTCAATGCGAAGGTCTTTCGATGCTCCGCCTATCAAGGGTCAATGGATCGCCTGCGACGACACGCGACTGCGGTCGCCCACCTCGCTCGAATCATCTCCAAGTACACGACCTTCGACTCCGAATACGCCTTCCTCTGTGGTCTTTTGCATGACGTGGGCATTGCGGCCGCACTGATCGCGCTGGCGGAGGACGGTCATCCCCACCCACCATCCATCGACGAGGTCGCGTCGGCGGTCGTCGCCGTCCATGAGGAAGCCGCGGGGCTGGTTGCCGCCCAGTGGGGGTTGCCTCCGGATGTGCAGCTGGTGCTCAAGGTTCACCATCGTCGGACCGCCAGCGGACAAATGCATCCGGTGGCCGCCCTTATTTCGATGGCCGACGACCTCGCCAATAAGCTCGGCTTCGGATTCGGCGTGACCGGGGAAGGCCCAACCGTAGAGCCATCGATGGAGCCGGTCCTCTGTCGAAAGGTGACCAGTGCGCTCGGCCTGGGAGAGGCGCAACTCAAGCTGATCAACAAGGATGCAGAAAACGTTACCGAGCAATTGGTCAGTTTGTAGGGTTTTATACATTGACGGCGCTCGCGTCTGTTAAAGGGGCTATTACAGGGACTGGACGTAGGGAACGGCACAGTGAAATGCTCCGCAACGGAGCGCATCCTCACCGATGACCCGTCACTTGCCAGAGCAGGCCCGTCGAGAGCAGATCCTCGGGGCCGCCCGTCGCTGTTTCATCGAGAACGGCTACCACCCCACCCGAATGGATGACATCGCCAAAGCGGCGGGACTGTCCAAAGGCGGCGTATATTTCCACTTCAAGTCGAAGCAAGACGTCTTCAACTGCTTGGTGGATGAAGAGTTCGCCCGTTCGATGACCTTCCTGAGGGATGTTCACGAAGGGGACCGCCCGATCGGGGAAAAGATGCAGCGGATCGGGGCCCACTTCCTCGAGTACTTCAACCAAGCGCCCGACGCGCCTCGTTTCTTTGTCGTTATGGGAGAGATGGCGCTGCGCGACACCGACCTCGCGGCCAAATTGGTCGAGATGCAGTCGGCGCTCATTCACGAGGTCACTCGCCTCGTCGAACAAGGCATCGCCGAAGGGATCTTCCGACCGGTGGACGCATCGGCGGTGGCGGCGCTGCTCAAGGCGATCGTCGACGGTGTCGAGGGGCTCAATGCGCTCGGCTACCCTCTCGATGCGCCCCGGTACCTGGCGGCCAGCCTCGATCTATTGATGCACGGGCTTCAGCGTCGGGCCGAGTAAGAGCGGCAATTCAGGTCACCGGCTGGCTCTCGGCGGACACCCGTCGCCCCAAAGACCAGGCTTGGGGAAGGTAGGCCAGCAACCGGCGAAAGGCATCGTTGACCAACCGCAGCTGGTCCGGGTCACACCCAGGAATGTCGAGGGCTGGGGTATAGTCATCGATCCAGTTCAGCCGGGTCTCGGGCGCGATGGGCTCGGGAGGCTCCGGTTGGTCGCTGCCCTCCAGCAGATCGTGCAGGGTCAGCATCATTGCGTTTCGTTGGGGCTTGGGGCCGGCGAGCAGGCCGACCGCCCGGCGTTCGAGGTCGGTGAGGAAAGCGACGAGGAGCATCAGCGGTACGTCGGGTCGTCGGCGGGCCGACGACTGATGTGCTTCGCTCCACTCGGCTCGCGCGACCTTCTCCATGCCCGTTTGATGGAGCTGAACGAACGAACCCTTAAGGCGATCGAGTTCAGCCTGTTCGATCGGGCCGAGCGCTGGCAGGGGATCGAGTTCAACGTCGAGTCGGAGACCATTGATAGACCCATCCGGGTCCAGCCGCCCTTCTCCTCTCAGGCGGGCGCCCGTACCCCGGGCCCTCGAGCCCCGGACGAAGTGCGATGCGACGCCATTGAACGACTGAATCGAGGCTCCAATGGTCAGTGCTCCGCGCCAAACGCGGAGCGTCGCCTTTGCCATCCCGTGGTCCATGTGCTGAATGAAAGTCTGTTTCGCCGGCCGAGAGAGCATCGATAGCTCGTGGAGCTGGCTGAGAAGTCGACGAAGTTCGATCGGGCGGTCCAGTTCGGCCCGGCGGCGTTGCTCGTTTTCCTTTTCGATATCGCGCCCGGACTCGGATTGCGCGTTGGCGCTGCATGTGCTGGCTGCCACGAGCATCTCTTCGCTCGCGACGAGCTGCAGCTCAGTCGGAACTTCGCTCGATTCGATGTCGGTCGGGGCTGGCTCGGCGGCTCGAGGCGGAAACTGAAAGGCCGTGGTCGACGTTTGAGGGGCCCCGCCGTCCTGATATTCCTGAATCGGGTTACTTACGTGCTCGCCGGTTCGGCGTCGAACGAGTTGGACCGGCGCTACAACTTGAACCGTAATGAACATGCTCCACCGACCCTTGGTGCCAAGCCCGAGGGGCTCGGCCCCGCACTACCTGGGCAAGCCCACAATGCAGTAGTATCTTACATTGTAGGTGGTGTGATTATCGGGAGCACATTCGATTGTGTTTCGTCCGATTTTCGTTGGGATGGGCGTCAGCTCGAGAGCTCGGACAATGCATCGACCTTGACCTGCACAGCGGCCAGACGTTCACGGATCATCTGAACGTGGGCGTCGACCCTCAGCGGCTCATCGTGAGGGGTGACCGCAGGTTCGGCCCCGGCTTCAGGCCCGGGAAGAACGCCTTCGACCTTGGCCGGCTCCCCCGGTTCGGCCACTTCGACCGGCCGATCGGCGGTTCCGTCTTCCGTCGCCGCGCCCTGCGCTTCAGTTTGGGCTTTGCGGTCCGCCATCTCTTTCTGGGCGGCGGCCACCTCGGCGACCCGGTTGGAGAGTCGTTCGTCGAGGTGGTCGAACAGGATCTTGACGGCCTTTTGAAACTCTTCGGCCTTGCGTTCCTCGCGCGAGAACAAACGACGGGCGGCGTCGGTGATTTCGTTCACGCTGCGAGCCGCGTTATCTTTGATCTGAAGCGCCGATTGACGGAGCTCCTCGACACTCTTCTCCACGCTCTTCTGGGCGGAGTCGAAACCCCCGACGACCGGCGCTTTGACCGAACGGTCAAAGAAATCCTGCAGGCTGGTTCCACCGGTCTGAATCAGGTTACGAAGCATCGCGAGCGGCATCCGGCTCTCGCGTTTTTCTTCCTCGTAAATGATCTGGGTAAGGGTTACAGAGGTTAGGTCTTCCTTTGACTCATTGTCGATGATCGTGACTTCGTCACCGGCTTTGATCATCCGCGCGATCTCGTCGAGCGTCACGTACTTGCTGCGCTCGGTATCGTAGAGCTTCCGATTGGAGTACCGCTTTACGATCTTGGATGAACCAGCAGGTTGTTTGGCGTTCGCTCTCGCCTTGGCTTGGCCGGATTCGGGCAATGACCCAGTTCCGTTGCCTGGTGCTCGCCCATGATGTTCGCTGGTCATGTTTCTCCCCTCATCCGCAATTGCGCTTCGAGGGCAGTCTCATGAGCCTTTGACGGCTGTCAACCTAACGGCCGCCTCGATGCCTGGTTCCTTGAAAGGGGACCGATGTCAGGCGACACTGCGCGCGGGTCCCGATGATCGTCACATGCGATAAATGCACGACACGATTCCGGATTGCCGACGACAAGATCACGGCGGACGGGGTCAAAGTCCGGTGCAGTCGGTGCGCCCACGTGTTTGTGGTCACGGCACCTCCAACGGCAGCGAGCGGTACCTCGGCCGGTCCAAACGTCAGTCCCAATGTCAGTGCCATGGCGCAAGGCTTCGCGACTGACTTCGGCCCCGACGATCCACACGACAAGACCGGGCGCGTCGAAGCTTCTGTCATGTCTGCGCTCGTGGCGTCGACCATTCCGTCCGCCCCAACCCTTCGTTCGTCAGATACGAGTATTCAGGGGACGCCTCGCGACGCCTCGCCCGCCGACGCGTCTTCCCGCAACGGGCTCCTCACGGTCGGTGGTACCGCCGCGAGCAGCGCCGAAGTTGCTGCTGCGCTCGGCTTTTCGGGGGTTCAAGGCGGCGAGTTCACGAACACCGGTTTGGCCCCGGTCGGTAGCAACACCAAACCGATCTCCCGGCCCGGCTCGGCGAGCCTTCCACTCGAAGCGTCCGACTTCTCCGACCTGGACGAGGCATTTCGAAAGGCGTTAGCAGAGCCTTCCGAGCGACCTTCGTCGATGGCTCGGGGCACCGAGGAAGACGGCCCGGTACTTCTCGGCGCCGGTGGGGTCGGCATCGAGGCCAGCCCAACATCCGCCGCGCGCCGGGCCTCGGACGACCTCGGTCGAGGCTCGGCAGACGTTGAGCCCTCGGAATCCTTCTTGGGTGCCACCTACGAGCATGGCCCGAAGAGCGCCAGCCTCGTTGGGGACCGATTCCCGCCTCCATCGTCGCTGGAGAATGCGATTTCTGGGGGCCCTCCGAAACCCCAATCCGGCTTTCCGCTCCCACCAAGTGCCCCTTTCTCGTCGGACTCAGGCGACCTTCCAGGTCTTCTTGCGCCTGCGGATGACGATCCTTTCGCCAATATCGACGCTGCGGCCCCCAGTCCGGCGTCTTCGATATCCCTCGACCTGCTGTCCCCGGCTGAACGGCCGCTGCCGCCCGAGCCGATACTTCCCATGCGCGCGGACGCGGACCCATTCCCCCAACTCGAACTTGCTCGAAACCCTTACGAAGCCAATCGCTCGGGACTGGAAGCGACCGCGGTCGTTCACACGTATTCATCTCGTCCGCCGCCGGCGGTGCCCGTGGTCTCTCCGGCGGCTCAGGATGGTCGGTGGCCGACGCTGGCCGGTATTCTGCTCGGATTGGTGATCGTTGTCGGGTTGCTGCCCGACCTGGGCCAGCGGGCGGTTGACGCATTGGTTCCGCCGTCATGGGCTGTTGAGTGGTCGGGTGCCGTGTCGTCGACCCCGCTGCAAATCAAAGGTGCCCGTGTAACCCAATATCCGACTGACCGAGGGCTTCCACTCCTCGTTGTAGCCGGTGACGCCCGCAATCAGTCCGACGAACCACTATCGGGGGTGGAAGTGGTGGTCACCGTCTACGAAGGGGCTCGGAAGGTCGACGAGCGCCGAGCATGGGTCGACGTCGTCTTGACCGAGGGCCAGCTGAGCGCGGTTTCGGATGCCGAAGACCTCACGGCGACCTACAACGATGCGTTTCGCGCACATGGTTCTCGCGGGGTCATTCTTCCCCCTAAGGCCGAGCGGCCGTTTATGGTCGTGTTTCCCGAGGTGCCTTCCAACGTCGAGCGACTGCGATTCCGGGTTTCGTTCGTCATTCCCGACGCGTGACCCTGTAAGCGCGGTCGGGGGCCGGAAACGACAGGCCGGCGTCTTTGGCGTTTGGCTTCCTCTCGTTCGCTGACTAGGTTCAAAGCGTGGGGTCTCAAGAAATCCTGCTTATCGTTCTGGTTCTCGTGCTGCTCTTCGGCGCGAGTCGTCTCCCGCAGCTCGGCGAGGGGTTGGGGCGCGCAGTACGCAACTTCAAGCGTTACGCCCGTGGCGATAACGAAATCGACGTGACCCCCCCCGAGAAGCTCCCGGAGTCGACACCCGCGCCCCGAGCCGAAGAGCGACCAGACTTCCGGAGCTCGTGATCCCTCCGGTCCCGCGAGCGCGCGACGAGCCGAACCGCGAAGCGAAGCGAAGCGGATGGTATCCGTGCCGAGTATGTTTAGCGAGGCTGCGCCTCAAACGCTCGAGTTCATTCGCGATTCCGTGCTGG
>CAZFIV010000103.1:0-27832 GCA_964519665.1 uncultured Myxococcales bacterium | reverse complement strand
TCATGGACTGGACGGCGTGGGGCGGCATCGGAATGGCCACCCGCGGCTCCATCCCCCGCATGATGGCGCAGGCGGGCATCGATATGCTGCCGCCCGAGGCGGGCATCGCGTTCTTGCGGCGCGAACTCACCGCTGGCAGCCGTGCCGACGAAGTGGTCGTCGCCCAGGCCCTCGGCATTCTCGCCGAGGCCCCCAGCGATGCCGTAGCACTGCCTGAGACGCCGGTAGGTCCGATGCTCGGAGTGGTCCGAAGATACGAGCCGGTCTTCGCCGGCTTCGTGACCGAGGTCATGTTGGATCCGAGCACCACGCCGTTCCTCGACGACCACCGAATCGAGGGCACCCCGGTTCTGCCCGGAGTCATGGGGCTGGAGGGCTTCTCGGAGCTCGCGTCCTTCGCGGCGTCGACGCTCGGTGACTCCGATTGGACGGTGGTGTCCGTCGAAGACGCGGTCTTTGCGGCCCCGTTCAAGGTCTACCGTGACGAGCCGCGAGTCGCGGAGCTTCGGTGCCGTCTCGATAGAGATGGGGATACGTTGGTCGGGCGCTGCACACTCATCGGCCGCCGAAGACTCGCGGGCATCGACCGGGAGGTCGAGACGCAGCACTTCTCGGCCACCGTACGCCTGGCGCGCGGCACCGAGACCGCTCCGGACGGAGGTCGCCCCCAGGGCGAGCAGGGGCCGATCGTCGATAAGGGTGCGATCTACTCGGTGTACTTCCACGGGCCAGCGTACCAGGTGACCGAAGGCGTTCGTCGCATCGGAGACGAGGCGGTGGGGCACCTGTCGGATGACCTGCCGCCCAACCATCTGCCGGCCGAGTTGCCGCTGACCTTGGCGCCCCGCTGGGTCGAGGCCTGCTTCCAAGTGGAAGGGGTTCGGAACATCGGGCTGACGAAGACGATGGCGCTGCCGGCGGCAGTGGGCCGGGTTCGGATCTTCGACCTCAACCCATCGGATGGTCCGCTGTTCGCCGTGGTATCACCGTCGACCGACGGCGCTAGCGACGCGCGCATCATTGACCGTGACGGCCGGGTGCGACTGGTTCTCGAGGGTTACCGAACCGTCGGGCAACCTGGCGAGGTCCCCGCAGACATCGTCGGCCCATTCGTCACCGCCTTCGAGAGGAACTGAAATGGAGGACAGCGGTACAGACGTCACCCGAGTGGCGTTGGTCGGACAGGGCGTCAGCATCGCGCGCATCTCGCGGGCATTTCGCGAGCTGGCGCTCACGTCCGGCCGGTCCTTCGAGCTGGTGGGGGTTCGCCCGGCTGTCGAGCGCGGTGGATGGATCGATCGGCACGCCGATCGGGTTGTCGACACCTCGGAGGGCATGACCGTCGACGAGGTCATCGACCGGTTGGCGGCGCTGGCGGACGACTGGCTAGTGGCGACACCGGGCGGAGACGGACGCGCGCTGCGATGGGCGACCGCCTGTGAGCAGCGCGGATGGCGGTTCCTCGGGCCTAGCGCGGCGTGTCTGCGTCGGTTGGAAGATCCGGTGGAGCTGCGTCGAGTCGCCGAGCAGGCGGGTGTGCACACGGTTCCATGGAGCGGCAGCCCCATCCAGAGTGTCGATGAGGCACGCGAGCACGCCGACCGGCTCGGCTACCCGGTCTTGTGCCGAAGCACGGGCTTTGTGCAGGCCGGGCTCGGTATTGCGAGAGAGCCCGGCCAACTCGAAGCGGTCTTTCGTGCGGCGTGTGCTGAAGCCGAGCTCACCGGAACTCAAGTGATTCTCGAGCGTCTCATGACCGGAGTGCGTCGGCTCGAGGTGCCGGTGGTCAGCCTGCCCAACGGAGAGCGCTGGGCTTTCGACGTGATCGATGCGTCGCTGCGTCGCCGCGACGGGTCGGTGCTCGTCGAAGCGCCGGCGGCCGGGCTCGACGACGAGACGAGCGGCCGGCTTCGCGAGATGGCGCTGACCCTGGCCGAGGCTTTCGCACACGAGCATCTGGGCACGATGGCCTTCCTGTACAACCCGCTTGACCGATCGACGGTGTTTCTGGGGTACGACTTCGGCCGTGGTGGAGAGCACGCGGCGGCTGAGGTCCTTCGCGGGGTCGATCTGACAAAGACCCGCATCCTGCTGTCGCTGGGCGAAATCGATAAGCTCGTGGCGCCCGAGGCCCCACGCGGGGTGACGTTCGCCGCTCATCTCCGGGTGAGCGGGGAGCGATTCCCGGTGATCCTCGACCACCTGAGGGCGGCGACAGGGCCCGGCACTCGCACCGACCACGCGGCGTCGACGGGCGATCGGCTGGTGCCCGGTTCTTCCGTCGCCGAGGTCTCCGCGTGGGGCGTCGACCGGGCCGAGGCACTCGCTCGTATGCGGCGCGCGCTGATCAGCTCAGCGGTGCTGGTTCACGGCGGCGAGACTTCGGTCGGGCCGCTGACCCGCCTTCTCTCGGAGCCCGACCTTGCCCAGGGGCCGCTCGACGTGGACGCCTGGCAGGCCCGCCTGCGGGAACCGGGTGGATTCGCGGCCCGAGCGCGTGCCGGCGCAGCGGTGATCGCAGTGGCCATCGAGGCGTACGAGCTCGAGCAGGCGGACGTGCGCAGGGCCTTCCGGACCTCCGGATTGAGTGGTCGTCCGGTCGCGAAGGCGACCAGCCCGCGTCGGGTCGAGCTCGAGCACGACGGCCAACGTTATTCGCCGGAGGTCGCCGCTCTCGGGCCCGACAACTATGCGGTATCCATCGACGGGCAGACGATTCAAATATCGGTCTCTCATCGGCGGACCTACGAGTACATCCTCCGGGTGGGGCCCATGCGGTATCGGGTGACTGCCCGTCGGCGCGACCGAGTTCATCAGGTGGTCGTCGATGGCGAGCCACACCGCATTCTCCGGGGCGCGGTGAGGGTGATTCGTGCGCCGATCCCCGCCCTGGTGGCGAGCGTCGAGGTCGCCGAGGGTCAACAGGTCGAGGCGGGCACCGTAGCCTTCCGACTCGAAGCGATGAAGATGGAGCTCGGGGTCGAGACACCCGTCACCGGCCGGGTCCGGTGGCTGCACGCGCGGCCGAGTGACTCTGTAGAGCCCGGAAGCCCGTTGTTCAGCATCGATCCGGAAGCGGGGCCTACCGTTCCGGCCTACGGTCCGCCCGTCGACTTCTCGGCCCTGGCGAGTGGCTCGACCGCGCCGACGGCGATGGATTCGGCGCTCTCGCTGGTGCTCGGCTATGACGTCCGACCCGGCTCGGCGGTCTCGGCGATTCGAACGGACGAAGCCGAACCGTCGTCGCACCGAGTGGCCCAAGAAATCGCGGTTCTCCGCGCGTTCTTGCACCTGGTGCAGCTCGCCCCGGCATCCGCAGAGATCGAGGATGCCGAGGGTGGTCTTCGGCTGTCGTACGGCGAGTATCTGAAGAGCTACCTCGCCAGTGCGACGCCGGACGTCGACGGCCTTCCCGGTCGTTTCGTCGAGCGGCTGCAGGCGACTCTGGCGGCTTACGACGTCACGGACCTCGGTGATTTCGAGGCTGTCATGGAGGCCTTGTGCCGCTTCCACATGGCCCTATCCGCGAAGTCGGACATCATCTTGGTGGTTCTCGCGATCCTGGGTCGCCAAGCTCGGCTTGAGAGTGTGCCGTCGGGGTACACCGACGGCGAGTATCGGATCCTCCTTGACCGATTGATCAATGCGACCCAGGTCAGCTTTCCAGGCGTCTGCGAATCGGCCCGGGCGGCCCGTTACACGATCTTCGACGGGCCTTACCTCGTCGAGGCGAGAGCGCTGCTGTACGCAAAGGTCGAGGCCGACGTGGAAGCCTTCTCGGCCTCGCCGTCCACCGACGCCATGGAGCGGCTGGTCGAGTGCCCGCTGTCTCTGTCGAGTCGACTTCTGAGGCCGTCCCCTTCTAGCCCGGAGCGACGTCGGGTCCACCTGGAGGTCTTGACCCGGCGCTACTACCGGCTTCGAGACCCGCAAGTAAGCCGTCGAATTCTGGGTGGACGCCATCCGGTGGGCGAGGCGCGCTACTCGATCGACGGCCAGACCGTGCTCGCGGTGACCTGGCTCGGCGCTCTGGCCGACCTTCCGGATGCCGCGCCGTACCTTCGTGACATCATTGCCGGGGCGACCGAAGACAAAGTGCTCGTCGATCTTTATACTTGGCGCGACGGCACCGAGATGCCCAGCGTGGAGCACCTCGGCCAGCTCGCCGATCGCCTCGACCTGTCGCCACAAGTGAAGCATATCGTCTTCGTGGTGGGGCCCGGCGACACGGCCGGGGCCGCGAGCAGCTCGGCCCCGGTTCGGACCTTCGAGCGGACCGAAGCCGGCTTCAAGCTCCGGTCGTGGCTCGGAGACCTGCACCCGATGGTCGCGGCTCGACTCGAACTGCATCGCCTGGAGGCGTTCGACCTCGAGCGGGTCGAAGCCGCGGAAGATGTGTACCTGTTCTTGGGGCGGGGCAAGAGCCAGCCGAAAGACCAGCGAGCCTTCGTATACGCCGAGGTCCGAGCGCTCGGGATGCTCCGGGATGAGCACGGTCGAGTAACGGCCATCCCTCAGCTCGAGCAGGTGTACGCCGAGGCTCTGTCGAGCTTGCGGCGGCTGCAGGTCGAGCGGGGCCTTCAGCTCGCCGGAGGGTCGCATCGCCTCGAGATGTTCATCCGGCCGGTGGTCGACGCCGACCGCGGAGATCTCGGACGTATTCTGCGGAAGTTGGCGCCGGCCACGGTCGGCCTCGGGCTCGAGCAGGTCCGGGTCAACGTGCGCATCGCAGACGGACGCGGCGGGTGGGAGCGACGCCTCCTGCGGGTGACCAATCCGTCTGGACTCGGCATCAAACTCCAGATCGAGCCGCCGTCCTCCACACCGGTGTCGCCCCAGAGCGGTTACGAGCAAAAGGTGGCCAAGCTGCGAAAGCGCGGCTTGACCCATCCCCACGAACTGATTCGGCTTCTCGCTCCGGATGCGACCGGGGCTTCGCCGGACATTCCGCGGGGAGCCTTCCAAGAGCTCGAGCTGGATGAGCAGTTCAAATTGACGCCGGTCCAACGGCCGCCGGGAACCAACCCGGCCAACATCATCGTTGGGCTCATCAAGAGCTATACGCCCAAGCATCCCGAGGGCATGACGCGGGTGGCGCTGCTGGGGGACCCGAGCCGAGCGATGGGCTCGCTCGCCGAACCGGAGTGCCGTCGGATCATGGCCGGTCTCGACCTCGCGGCCGAGATGGGGATACCGCTGGAGTGGTACGCGGTCTCCGCCGGGGCGGAGATCTCCAAGGACCGCGGAACGGAGAACATGGACTGGATCTCGGCGGTGCTGCGTCGGATCATCGAGTTCACTCAGGCCGGCCACGAGCTGAACGTCGTGGTCTGCGGGGTCAATGTGGGCGCTCAGCCCTACTGGAACGCCGAGGCGACCATGCTGATGCACACCAAGGGCATCCTGATCATGGTCTCGGGTTCGGCCATGGTACTGACGGGCAAGCAGGCTTTGGATTTCTCAGGTGGTGTTTCGGCCGAAGACAACGAGGGCATCGGCGGGTATGAGCGGGTTATGGGCCCGAATGGGCAGGCGCAATACGTCGCCCCAGACCTCGGCACGGCCGGTGCCATGCTGCTTCGCTACTACGACCATGCGTATCGAGTACCGGGGGAGCGCTTTCCTCGGTCGCGGCCGACCGAGGACCCTCTGGACCGCGATGTGTGTGTGTCACCGCATCGACCGGTACCCGGATCGACGTTCACAACCGTGGGCGAGGTATTCTCGAACGAAACCAACCCGCTGCGCAAGCGACCGTTCGACATCCGGGAGGTCATGCGCTCGGTGATGGACGCCGACGCCGAACCGATGGAGCGGTGGCGAGACATGCGCGATGCGGAGATGGTGGTGACGTGGGATGCGCACCTGGGCGGGCATCCCGTCGCCCTGGTGGGCCTGCAGTCGCGCCCTATCCAGCGGCTCGGTTACATACCGGCCGACGGACCGCAACAGTGGTCGGCCGGAACATTCTTCCCGATGTCGTCGAAGAAGATGGCGCGGTCGATCAACGCGGCCAGCGGAAACCGTCCGCTCGTGATTTTGGCGAATCTGTCGGGCTTCGACGGCTCGCCGGAGAGCTTGCGACAGGTTCAGCTGGAGTACGGGGCCGAGATCGGGCGCGCGGTGGTCAACTTCGACGGGCCGATCGTGTTCACGGTCGTCTCGAGGTTCCACGGTGGCGCGTTTGTCGTCTTCTCTAACCGCCTGAGCGAGCAGATGGAGATTTTCGCGCTGGAAGGCACGTACGCGTCCGTGATCGGCGGCGCGCCGGCGGCGGCGGTCGTGTTCGCCCGCGAGCTTCGCACCCGCATCCAGGAAGATCCTCGGGTCGTCGAGCTCGAAAAGGCGCTCCGCGAGGCGGACCGGGCTCATAAAGCGGAGGTCAGTGCGAAACTGAGCGAGGCGCGGGCCGCGGCCCGTTCGGACCACCTGGGTCAGCTCGCCGGCGAGTACGACCGGATCCACTCCGTGGAGCGCGCCGAGCAGGTCGGCTCGGTCCATAGAATCATCCCGCCCCAGCGGCTCCGACCGGAGCTCATCGCGGCGATCGAGCGCGGCAAGGCGCGGACGTTGGAGTCGGCATCATGATGCAGCCGCCGCACCGTTGGCGGGTCGTGTCGATGGACGACGTCCCCGCCGGTTCCGCGTGGCTCGGGCCGCGTGAGCGTCGCATCGAAGCGACGTTGACCATGCCACGGCGCCGCCGCGACTGGAGGGCGGGGCGCTGGTCGGCCAAAGCTTTGGCGCCCGAGCAGGCGCCGGCCGAGTGGGAGGTCATCGCCGACGATGACGGATGCCCTCGGGTGTGGCAGGCCGGAAAGGCCCTCGCCACGCCGGTCTCCATCAGCCATCGAGCCGATTTCGCCGCGGCCGCCCTTTCGCAGACCGAGCGGCGGGTCGGCATCGATCTCGAGCTTGTCGAGGCTCACACCGAGCGCTTCGTTCGGGACTATTTCGCTCCCGCCGAGGTGGAGCGCGCTTACCGCCAGCCGCCCGGCTTGTGGGACGTATACGCCTCGGTGGTGTGGAGTGCCAAGGAGGCGGTGCTCAAGTGCCTGCGGTTGGGGCTCAATCGCGACACGCGCACGGTGGTCATCGACATCGACCCGGCTGCCACGACGGCGCAGGCTGGTGGTTGGTCGCGGTTCATTGCCCATGACCGACCCACCGGGCATCGCTACGAAGGGTGGTGGACCAAACAAAGAAACCTCCTTCGTAACGAAGCGCCACTGATCCTCACCATCGCTTCCGGGCCAGTCCTCGAGTAGGTCGGGTAGGCGACGGACTCGTCGGCGGTTTCACTCTGGGAGATGGCCGCGTTTTCGCCACACTCTGCTGCCTTCCACGAGTTCGAGCTCGCAGAGCGGACCGGACGGGATCCGAAGCCAGACGGGAGCCAACATTCGGTCGCCGTCCAGAACGACCGCTCCTTCGATGACCAGCAGCTCTGCGTTGGAGAGGCCGAGGCGAACCGTTTGCTCGGCCCGCATCAAGTCGACACGTTCGTGGTCGTCGACGTGCAAGTGCGCGACCGACAGCCCATGTCCGTGAGGGGCCCACTGGTGCGCGTCGGGTTGGCGAACGACGCGTTCCTCGCCCGCCCGCATCTGGCAGAGCTTCACGAAGATGGTGCAGCCCTCTTTGCTGAATGGGGCATGCTCAAAGCCGATCGGGTTCCGAAGGTAGCTGCCGGGCGGATAGTTGCCGTGCTCGTCCGAAAAGACGCCCTCAAGGACGAGGAACTCTTCGCCGCCGGGATGGTTGTGCGGCGGAAACGCAGCGTCCGGAGGGTAACGTACGACCGACGTCGTATGGCCGGACTCGGCGTGTTGGCGCTCGATCATTCGTCGCTCGACCTCGCCACCCGGCGAACGTAGCCACGGTGTCTGGGCGAGATCGATGACGACGCGCTCATGCAGATTCATATTGAGGTTTTCCATGCGTCTCCCCGACAATCAGAACTTTTCCTTCGACGGTCGAACGTCGATTTCATGGGTCCAACAAGAGGCCGGTTGCGCGATCAGCTGCAGGTAAAGCTCAGCCAACGCCGCAGGTTCGATGCAATCGGACCTCTGCATCTGAAACTGAAACTCGGCGCGGTCGCCCCAGATAACGCCGTCAACCAGTACGTGAGCCACATGAATGCCCATCGGTCCGAGCTCCCGGGCCAGTGACTGGGCGAAGCCGCGAAGCGCGAACTTCGCCGCTGCGAACGGGCCGAATCCGGCGGCCCCTCGCTGTGATGCGGTCGCTCCGGTGAAGATGGCGACTCCACGCTGACGCTCAACCAAGCGTTCGATGATGGGCCGACCCGCGACGATGGCCGTCGCGACATTGGCGTGCCAGGCGTCACGGTACGCGTTGGCGTCGGTCTCCACAAATCGGCCGGTGACCAGTCGCGCGGCGTTGTGGATGTACACGTCGACCGGGCCGAGGTCTTGTTCGATGCGATCGAGGGCCGAGCCTACGTTGGCAGCGTCCAGTAGATCGGCCACGTAGGCCCGAATACGTTGCTCCGTCCCGAACGCCTCAGCAATGTAGCCAGCCTTTTCCTCGCTTCGGACGAACGCGGCCACCCGATAGTCGGCGGTCAGGAGGGCTTTGGCGAGCTCCAAGCTAAACCTTGAGCCGGTGCCAAATCCGGCGATGATGGCGGTCTCGGTCATTGTGATCTCCTAGCCCCTAAAGCAGGGTCTTCAACCCGGTTTTGTCGAGGAGGCGGATTGACCCTCGACGCGTTTCGACCAGCCCATCGGCGGCCAAAGAACGTAAGATGCGTGAGACGACTTCGCGGGCCGTCCCAACGTGATTCGCGATGGTCTCCTGGCTCATGGGCACTTCGTTGGACGCGCCGCTACGGCGGAGCAGGAAGGATGCGACGCGCCGCTCTAACCCGAGCGACTGGGCTTCGGTCAGCAGCGTCATGAGCTCGAAGGTTCGAGCGGAGAGTACTTCGAAAGAGAACGCCCGAATGGCGGGCTCACGCTCGAATAGATCCCGGTAAACGTTGGCGGGAATGACCGAGAAACGGGTCGGCTCGCGCTCCGATTCGACCCATGCAGGGTACCGTATCTTGGCGAATACGCAGTTGATCGCGAGGATGCAGGAATCGCCCGGGTCGACCCAGTACAGTGTCCCCTCCCGCCCTTCAGGCGTCAGATAGTAGACGCGGAGCGAACCTCGCTCGACCAGATAGACCCCACTCACCTCATCGTCGCGGTCGATGAGTCGGGTGGATGGGCCGACGTCGTGCGAGATCAGCGTAGATGTGAGCATCTGGCGTGCCGAGTCGGATACCTTCGTAAAGAACGGAAATCGCTCCTCCAGCTTCATTGCGTGCAGGTTACTCGACTTCGGGCGGGTCTGGCATACGCGGGCCTCGGGGGCCGCGAGCGAAGGCGGTGCCGTTGCGGTCATGGGAGACCTCTTAGATGACTGCCGCCCTCGATGTTCGGAACCAAAGTCACACGACAGCCGAAATTGGGGCATCGAATAGACCCGAGATCATCTGGCGGAATGCGGAGCGGTCTCGTGGTTGGTCGACCGCTTCAGTTCCCCCAGCGGGTGCCGACCTTCCTCGGTATGAGTTCCACCCAAGTTGGCACTAGCCAGAATACCGAGTCGAGGCAAGCGGGGCTCCAGGCCGCAGGCTCGGCTCGGGAGCGGCTCGAGGGTGAGGCGACGTGGGCGCTCGCGTTCATAGGTGGCCGTCACGACCCGGAACAATGCTTAGCCGGCATCCGGGAAAAGTTGGGTCCAATCCCCGTGTACGGTGGCGCCGCGGCGGGCATCGTGTCCCACGATCTCCTCGGATACTCGGGATACGAAGTAGGCGTGGCGGCCTCGAATGGACCGGCGCCCCAAGCCGTTCGGGTCACGGAGATCGACCAGGACGAACGCTCGGCGGGGCGACGACTCGGAGAAGCGCTCGCCCGTCTCGACTTCAACCGCGATACGACGACCTTGCTGTTCTACGATTCGGTCCGCCGCGGACCGCCTCCGGTTCTCAACGTCGGTAGCGCCCTGATGAACGGCATCTACGATGTTCTTCCCGCCGAAACTCGGTTCGTGGGATGCGGGACGACCGGCGACCTTCTTCTCTCCACGAGCCACGTCTTGACCGGGCATGGCCCTGAAAAACAGGTCGCGGTGGCTTTGGTGATGCAGGGTCGGTCGACCGCGACCACCATCATGCACGGTTGTGAGCCGCTGAGTGCGCCTTTCGAGCTGACCCGCATCGATGGTCCTGACATCCTCGAGATCGACGGCCGCCCGGCACTCGACGTGATTCTGGAGACGACCGGGATTCCTCCCGAGGCGGCCGGCGAGCGTCTCGGGCTCTGGGTCACCCTCGGCGCATTCTACGGTGACCCTGATATCGGTGATGCGGAAGACTACGTTAATCGACTGATTCTCAGTTTTGACGCCGAACGCCGCACCATCCGGCTCTTCGAGGACGACTTCCAGACCGGAGACCACGTGCAAGTTATGCTGCGTGACAATCAGGCCATGCTGCGGTCAGCCTCGGCGGGTGCCCGCGACCTGGTGGCCACCGCGGGGACCGGGGCCGACTTTGCGCTGTATATCGACTGCGCGGGTCGATCCCGAGCGTACTCGGGCGCGGAGCAGGAAGAAGCGGCCCTCGTTCAGGCTGAGATCCCCAAAACGGTCCCTTTGTTGGGTCTTTATTCGGGCGTGGAGATCGGCCCCCTTTCCGGGCGAAGTCGCCCCCTTGATTGGACCGGAGTTCTGAGCCTGGTCTCCCGGTGAAGTCTTGGCGCTCCCGCCCGATGTGGAGCTGAAGCTCCTGCGACAGCAGACTCGGCGGACGGGGCAGCGGCTCCTCGCTCTGCAACAAGAGCTCGAGTCTGCGAATCGAGGTCGCCGCCGGGCCGAGCAGGTCGTGCATGTTGTCGGGCAGATTCACAATCTCAGTGACATGCAAACGCCGACCGACGAATGGGCGCGGGAGCTGGTTCGCCTTCTTCTCGATATCACACAGGCCGATCACGGCATTCTGATTCGACTGACCGAGACGCCGGAAGTCCTGGCGAATCTCGGTGGTCCAGTCCCGAAACTCAACTCGAGAGTATTGGATCTACCGGCCTGCGTCAGCGACAACGCAGACGAGACCGACCATCCACTAAGAGACTTGTGCGAGCTCCCCCACCGGCTATGGGTTCGGGACGATGCGGGAGGTCTCGCGGTCTTGATCGGTATGGAAACCGTGTTCAGCGGACGTAACGCGTTCACGACCAGCGACGAACAACTTCTGCGCCCGGCGCTGCGCGTCTTCTCGGACCTGTTGGCGAGGCGCTCGCACGCCGATGAACTGGAGGCCGCGCGTGCCCGGGCCGAGAGCGCCGACCGAGCAAAGGGGCAGTTTCTTGCCAACATGTGCCACGAAATCCGGACTCCGATGAACGGAGTGCTGGGGATGGCCGAGTCACTGCTCGACCGGCCCCTCGAGCCGTCGGTGCGCCAAGACGTCGAGATCATCCAGCGCTCGGGGGAGGGGCTGCTTACCGTTCTCAACGATATCCTCGACTTCTCCAAGATTCATGCTGGGCAACTAAACTTGCAGTCATCGGTGGTCGACTTACGCCGCTTGGTCCAAGAGGTCGAGTCGCTGTTCCGTCCGCGCGCCGTCGTGCGTGGCCTGGCGTTGTCCACCGACATAGCAGGCACCGTTCCGCCTTGGGTTCAGGTGGACGCAACCAGGCTACGGCAGATTCTGACGAACCTGGTAAGTAACGGCATCAAGTTCACCGACGCGGGCCGGGTGTCGGTCCGAACCGACGTGGTGACGGAGGGCGAGCAAGATTTCTTGCGTTTCCAGGTCGTTGACACAGGGATGGGTATCAGTCAGGAGGACCGTGAAAAGATATTCGAGCCCTTCGTTCAAGCCGATCGCCGGACGGACCGTGCGCGCGCGGGGACGGGTCTCGGTCTCAGTATCTGCGCTCGCCTCGCGGGCCTGTTGGGCGGACGACTTGAGCTCGAAAGCGCCGTCGGTCAAGGTTCGGTCTTTACGCTTTTCGTCCCTCTCGCGGTCGGGACGCCGGCGTCGAAAGCCGAAGCCGCGGATGGTTCGGTCGATCTGCCGAGGCTGAGGGTGCTCGTCGCCGAGGATGACGCCGTCAACCGGTTGGTGACGCTCCGAATCCTCCGGAAGGCCGGCCATGACCCCGCGTTCGCCGAAGACGGCGAAGCCGCCCTCGAACGGCTGCGGGAGGATGTCTTCGACCTCGTGCTCATGGATATCCAAATGCCCCGACTGGACGGGATCAGCGCGACCCGAGCCATTCGGTCGGGTGCGGCGCGGGCCCAGGACGCCGAGATACCCGTCATCGCTCTAACCGCCCATGCGCTGGCCACTCATCGCGCTGAGTGTCTGGAGGCCGGCATGGACGGGCACGTAAGCAAGCCCGTTCGGCAACGAGACCTGAAGCGAGAGATGGCGCGGGTGCTCGCCGCTCGCAAAGAGCAGTAGCTTCTTCAGGAGGCGGCCTGTTGTTCTTCGAACTCGTCGAACGCCGACAGCGCCTCAGCGCCGTAGATCATGGAAGGCCCACCGCCCATGTAGACGGACATGCCGATGGTTTCCAGCAGCTCCTCACGCGCCATACCGGCCTGCCGCCCCGCCTTGACGTGAAACGCGATGCATCCATCGCAGCGGGTGGTGATCGCGATGGCGATCGCAACGAGCTCTTTGGTCTTCTTGTCGAGCGCGCCATCTTTGGTGGCCGCCTGCGCAAGCGCCGAGAACGCCTTCATCGTTTCCGGCATGCCTCGCCGAAGCTCGGCGATCTCTTTGCTCAGGTCTTTCGCGATGGTTGGGTAGTCCTTCTTCATCGAGGATTTGACCTACACCAGCGTGAGCCGAAAAGGCCACCCGCTTCCGCCCACTCCAGCGTTCGGAGACCCGCCCCAAGCCGCGATCCGAGCGCACGACGCTCGTTCTGATCCGACGCGCGGTGCCCAGCTTGCGTTGATTTTTCCCCCCCGTCTCGCTAGCCCTCTTCCGTGGAGCTCTTTGAAGGTCCCGAGAAAAAGCTAGAGGTCATCCTCAAGGCGTCCTCGGAGATCAACTTCCGAAGATTTGATCGTCCGTTCTGGGAAGAACTCCTAAGGCATGTTCAGGCCCGGATTGTTTCCTCGTTGTCGAATGAGCAGTTCGATGCGTACCTGCTCTCCGAATCGAGCTTGTTCGTATGGAAAGACCGATTCGTTCTCATTACGTGCGGCCAGACGACCCTCGTCCGGGCGGTTGCGTACCTGGTCTCGAAGATCGACTCGTCCGAAATCGCCGGACTCTTCTACGAGCGAAAGAACGAGGTTTTTCCTCATCGCCAGCAGACCTCCTTTCAGGACGATGTGTCGGTCCTCAAGAGTCACTTCGACGGCCGGGCCTTCCTCTTTGGGGACGATGCGGGTTATCACATCTCGCTCTTTCACCTGAAGGAGCGCCTCTCGGTGGAGGAAGACTCGACGCTCGAGATACTTATGCACGACTTCGACCCGAGGGTCGCCGATGCATTCAAGTCCCAGCAGGAACGACGGATGTTGGCTCGTTCCTTGAGCGATATCATTCCTGACTATGAGGTGGATGAGTACTTCTTCGAGCCCGCCGGCTACTCACTGAATGCAATCCATGATCGCTTTTATTATACTGTTCATGTGACTCCGCAGGAGTTTGGTTCTTATGTGAGCTTCGAAACCAACGCGCCGGTCGATCCGGCCGACGTGGTTCGGCGACTCCTCGAGCTTCTGTCGCCGCGAGCGTTCGATGTAATTCGATTCTTGAGGCCTCGGGACTCGTCCTCCGCCGAGAAAGAACGGTCGTTCGTACGCACCGAGCGATGGATCGAAGAACGGTATGTTCGCGTCCAGGCGGTCGAAGAGGACCTCTCTTGCGGATATCAAGCGCGGTACGCGCACTACTGCTTACCGAGAAGAGAAGCGACCCGGGCCAAGCGGATTCCACTCAAATGAGGATGCCGGCGACGTCATGAGCACCGATATCGTCTTGCGCTGCGCGTGCGGTTCCCTGCGAGGGCGGGGTTGCGGTTTATCTTCGGCCACCGGCATCCGGCTTGTTTGCTACTGCGTCGACTGCCAGACCTATGCGCATTACCTTGGGCGGCCCAAAGAAATCCTCGATGCCGCGGGGGGGACCGAGGTTTTTCAGACCGTGCCGCGCCGTCTATCCATCGAGGCTGGAAGAGAGCACCTGCGATGCCTTCGGCAGAGTCCGAAAGGGGCCTTGCGATGGTATGCAGGCTGTTGCGGTACACCATTCGCCAACGGGATGGCCAACCCTCGCATCCCATTTGCGAGCCTCGTTCAGCCCATCATGATCTTCGAAGATCGGGCCGAGCACGACGCCGCGCTCGGGCCCATCCGGGGCGCCCTTTTTACCGGCGACGCCCACGCCGCGCCGCTGCATCGGGCGGCGAGCCCGTTTACGTTGCTGAAAGCGGTGGCGAGGATCGGGGTTGGGTTCGTTCGAGGAAGTCCAAGACCGAACTGTTTTTTCCGAGCGGACGGCCGACCCGTCGTCGCGCCGGAGCAGATGCCGCTGGAGGAGCGCAAGGCGCTCCAGGCTAAAGTCCGCGGGACGGCGTAAGCGCGGCTTCCTGCACGCGGCGGTCGACGAACAGGAAACCGAAGGGCACGAGAGCGGCCACGAAGAACAACGCCGACCGAAGGATCGGCCACCGGCGACTGAAGTGGCACGCCCCCAAGAGCAACACGAAGGTGATGAAGAGGATGCCGTGGATCATACCAACGACCTGGACCGCTTGGGGTCGACCCAGCCCGTATTTCAGCGGCATCGCCACGAAGAGCAGCAGAAGCCAAGAGATACCTTCGATGATCCCCGCAATGCGCAGAAGTTGCACGACGTTCACCGGCCTATCCTAAGCCCGGAGAACGAATCCGGGGAGATTATCGGCGCGGTCACCACGTCGATCATCGCTCGGCGACACCGGTTGGCGGTCGCCCGCCAGCGCCCTCCTCCTACGCCAGGCGGCCTGATCCGCCGATCGCTCGCCGGGATGCCGCGTGCGTTGATTGGCCGTCAGGCCAGGTCCAAGATCGGGTTAATCGCTCGGCGACCACCGGTTGGCGGTCGCCCGCCAGCGCCCTCCTTCTACGCCAGGCCGCTTGATCCGCCGATCGCTCGCCGGGATGCCGCGTGCGTTAGTGGATGGGCTCGCTCGCAGCCGAATGAAGAGGGCGGCGATCTTGGTATTGCCGGGCCGCCAGCGCTTTGAGCCGGGGTAGAACCTCGGACAGCAGGGGGCGCGCCGATGGGTCGACCGCCAGTCCCGCCGACAGCAGAGCCTCAAGCCTCGGTCGGCCGACGACATCGTCGGGAAGGCGCACTTCGGGAGCGACCCCGGCCATCTTCTTTCGCATCATCTCGAGACCGTCGCCCTCGAAGATCTTCTTCTGGGTCAGCATTTCGACGAGGACCTCCATCAGCGCGTACACATCGGTCGCCCCCGTGGCCCGCTCGGCGGCGACCTGCTCGGGGGCCATGTAGGCTGGCGTGCCCACGAGCGTCGCGGTGACCGTTCGGCTCGGCACCGTCGGGTCCGCGACCTTGGCGATGCCGAAGTCGAGGAGTTTGACGCACGGGACGGCATCGAGGTCGCCGTCGAGCGGCGCCACCACGATGACGTTGGCCGGCTTGAGGTCGCGGTGCACGACGCCACGTTGGTGGACCGCGGCCAGTGCACTACCGAGCTGCGCCGCGACGTTCAAGGCCTGGATGGCGGCGAGTCGGCCACGTTCGATCACCTCGGCCAGTGTGGGGCCTTCGAGGAGCTCCATGATGCAGGCGATCCGCACCGGATCCTCGGTCCGGACGAAGTCGAAGATATCGACGACGTTGGGATGTCGGAGGTCGTTGACGATCTGCGCCTCGCGCCGGAGGCGCGAAATGTACACTTCGTCGCGAGTGAGCCACGGGTACATGACCTTGATGGCCGCGCGGCGTTGCAGGGTCACATGCCGCGCTTCGAACACGCATCCCATACTGCCCTGGCCGATGATGCGCTCGAGGCGGTATGCCCCGACGACCTGTCCGAGCTCGGCGGGACGAGGTAGCTGGGGCATCGAGGACGGCACCCGACGAGCTTAGAGCCCATCCGGCGCGAACCCAAGTCTTTGGCGGTCGGCGGATGCTTCAACGCCGCTGGTCACTCGATTCGGATATCGTCCAGGAAGAACTCGATCGGTTGACCTTCGGCCGGGACGGAGAAGTAGAAGACACACTTGAGGCGGTCGAG
The DNA here is from genome assembly GCA_964519665.1 of uncultured Myxococcales bacterium. Classification (GTDB taxonomy): domain Bacteria; phylum Myxococcota; class Kuafuiibacteriia; order Kuafuiibacteriales; family Kuafuiibacteriaceae; genus JANQQN01. Next base: position 11,534 of record CAZFIV010000103.1, on the reverse strand, counting down.
GTTCGCCCCTTCGAGGTCGATGACGTACTGCGTCCACTCTTCGCGCAGCTGGACCGCGATCTCTTTGCGGGCCGTGTCGTGGAAGGCTTGGTCCCGCAGGATGAGTCCGTAGCCCAGCCGCACGCTCTGGCCCGGCCGCGACCCGCGCGCCCAGACCGAGAGTCGGCGGGCCCCGTGAAAGGCGCGACCGCCGGGCCGGCGGCCCCAGTCGAACGGGGGGTCGGTCCAGGTCACGCCGGCCCACCCCTCGGACTCCGTGTAGGTTATCCGGAGGCTCGTGGCCCCGGAATGAGGGTTCTCGGGCCATGCGGGATCCATACGCAGCACGTCCGTCCGCCCCATGAAGCCGGTCGCGGTGTGCGGCAGGTTCGATGGCTCGTCACCGTAAATGATGGCTGGCAATTCTACCTGCGGTACCTCGATCTCGGACACCGAAATTGGCTCTACGGGCTCTCGGTACGACTCGATGAATTCCTCGATCCCGCCCGCCCGCGCCAGCACTTCGTCCACCGGCCACCCTCGGTACCCACGGGTGATCCGATTCATCCAATCGATCGGAGCATCCGTTTCGGATCCTGAAGACGTGGTGTCCCCCGCGTTCGTGGCGTTGGTAGGCCCGCCGCGAACCGCGTCGTCAGGCCGGCCGCCGGAGTACGTTCCCGGGGTGAGGCGCAAAAAACCGAGTCCCACGACCAACGTTCCGGCGACCGCCGCCAGCATCAATGCCGCCCAACCCCCCCATCGGAGGCCGGTTCGCGGGCCGAGCGAAGGGGACGAGGACCTCGGAGGGCGGCCCCGTCGTGAGGGGACGAGGCGGGACACCGTGTGCGCAGGACGAAGCGGGGATAGCGTTTCCCGGATGTGCTCCACCGTCGGGCGATGGCGCGGCTCGACCTGGAGGCAGTCGAAGATCAGACCGCGGAGGATCCGCTCATGGACCACGGTCCTCGGTAGGCTCGGCGGGCTTCGCACGCCATTCATCTTCTCTCGAATCATCGGTAGCCCCTGGTCTGCGAACAGGGGACGGGCCGTCAGCATCTCGAACAGGAGCTCCCCGAGGGCATAGACGTCGGTGGCGGGGGTCGGTGGCTCAGCGGAGAACTGTTCCGGCGCCATATAGGCCGGAGTTCCGAGTACCGCGCCGGTCGCCGTTCGGTGCACGGCCAGCGGGTCGGCGACCTTCGCAATCCCGAAGTCGAGCAGCTTGATCGAGACGGCGGGATCGCCGGCTCCCAGCAACGGGTCCTTCGACGCGCTCAGCGGGCCGACCACCATCACGTTGTCGGGCTTGAGGTCGCGGTGCACGACGCCGAGCGCGTGCACCGCGCTCAGGGCTTCAGACAGCTGAAGGGTCGCGTGAACGGCCTCCTCGGTGGATAGGGCTCGTCGGGCCAATACCCGGCTGAGCGTGCGGCCCTGGAGCAGCTCCATGACCAGCGCGACTCGGCGCGGCCAAGGCTGGTCGATGAAGTCGAAGATATCGACGATGTTAGGGTGGCGGACCGCGTTGACGATCTTCGCTTCGTGGAGGAACCGCGACACGTAGTCCGCGTCGTCGGCCAGCGGAGGGTCGAGGACCTTGATCGCCACGGGGCGCACGAGATCGACGTGTTGGCCGATGTAGACGCAGCCCATGCCTCCGCGCCCGAGGACCGCGGTCAGACGATACAACCCGAGGGTCTCGCCCAGGGGCGCCGGTAGCGGGTCTGGGGATAACGCCGCCGGCGTCGAAGCCCGACGGTCGGGGGTGACGGTATCGGCGAAGCCCTCGAGGGCGGCTGACTGCTCGAGCGGAGACTCCAGCTGAGCGTCGGCTTCAAGCAGCGCCTCGAGAAGGCCGACCAGGGTGGGCTCGCGGTCACCCAAGACTCGCAGGCGCGCCGCGCGCGTCGCTGCATTCGACGCTTTCAGCTCCTCGAATACGGTCATCAGCCGCTCGTAAGCTTCAGGATCATTCATCGGGTCTACACCGCACCGCCGCTGGCCTCCCGAAGACTACCCCGTTACCGAGGTCCGCGCTCCCCCGAGCGTTCGCCAACATTCTTCCGCGAGTGTCGTCTTCGCCCCCGCGGGCCCGTCTCGGTGGCGCCGGCCAACTCGGCCGACCGAATCTTCTGATGCCCTGTTACAGTGGCGCGGCCGCAGTCTCCGATGATCACCGTATTCGTCAGCTACGCGCCGCCCGACGAGGATCTCGCCGCCGAGGTCGCGGATGAGCTTCGCCGAGAGGGCCTCGATGAGCCCTTCGTGTTGCGGGCCTTCGCGCCGACCGCCTGGTCGGCGGCCCTGAGGGCCGCCGCGGTCGAATGCCGAGCGGTCATCGCCTTGATCACCGAAGACTGGCTCATGTCGGCCGCCGGTGGCTTTGACGACCTCCTGGCCGCTGCCCGGCTGGGCAAGCGGATCGTCGCCCTGGTCATGGCCGACGCAGCCTCCTTGGATCCCGCCGCCCGAGCGCGTCTCGGCGCTGTTCGGGCGGAGGGCTGGGTGGTCGCCGAGACCCCCGAGCGCAGCCCGCTTCGGGAGGCTGGAGTTCGAGCGGCGGTGGTCGACGCGCTCCGAGCAGCCGGTGGCGCCAGCGCGGTCGGGCTCGACCCCTCGAGCTTCGCCGTAGATCAGACGCGCCGCCCCTCGCCGTTTCTAGGGCTTGCCGCATTCGACGACGCCGACGCCGACGCCGCGATCTTCTTCGGCCGCGGGCGCGAGATCGCCGAGGTGCTCGAAACGCTCCGAGCTCACCGCGCCGAGCGACGTCATCCTCCGCTCGGGATCGTGGGAGACGCGGGCGTTGGCAAGACGTCGCTGCTGCACGCCGGCGTCATGCCTCGCCTGCGTCGTGAGGCGCCGGCTTGGCTCGTCGTGCGCCCCATGCGGGTCGAGGACGACCCGCTGTTTGCGATGGCCGACGCGCTGTGCAGCACGCTCGCCGACTTCGGCGCCGCGGGCGATGCTCGGCGGCTGCAGGATGCCTTGATGTCCCTGTGGTCGACCGGCCGCACGCCCGACGGCCAGATGACCGATGTGGGAAGAACGACGCTCGGCAGCCGTCTGCACGCGGAAGGCGAGCGCCTGCGAGCGGCGGCGGGGCGGCCGGGCGCCACGCTCCTGATCGGGATTGACGGAGCCGAGCGGCTCTTCGACGGCGATGACGGCACTCGCGCCGCGTTGGCGTACCTCGGGGCCGCGAGCCTGCTCGACGGCGTGCAGCTCGTGTTCACGGCCCGATACGATGCCGTCGAGGCTTTGGCGGCAGCCCCCGACTTCGATGGCGTGGCCATCGAACCCTACCCGTTGCGGCCCCTGCCTGCCTTTCGCTTTGACGAGGTCATCGCCGGCCCCGCGGCCCGGTACGGAACGATGGTGCCGCCAAGCCTGATCGACGACTTCATGATGGAGGCTTCGGCCTCCGACGAGTTGCCGCTGCTGGCCTGGGGGCTGCGGCGGCTCTGGTCGGACGGCGTCCTGGGCCGACAAGAGTCACCGCCGGTGGACGGTTGGCTTGCCGAGCGTGTCGAGACGGTCGCCGACGCGGCCCTGGGAGGGGCCTCGAACGATGCGCTGGGCGCTCGAACCTTCGTGCCAGCCCTGCTGCGTCTGGACGGTACCCAGTCGTCCATCGGACCGCACGGAGACGTGCCGGTCACCGCCCACGAGGCCCGCTGGGCCGAGTTTCCGGCCGAAGGTCAAGCCGTGCTCGAGCGCTTCCTCGAGGTGGGGTTGGTTCGGCGTCACGGGGAGACGGTCGCGGTCGCACACCGTTCGTTGTTTCGGCGTTGGTCACGGCTGCAGCGCTGGCTGGGTCCCGAGCGCGAGCGCCTCCAGGCGCGACAGGCCCTGACGACCGCCGCCGACGCGTGGGACCAGGGTGGACGGCGCGACGGCGATCTTGGCCACACCGGCGACCGTCTCGAAGCGATGCTCGCGTCGACCAAGGATGAGACCCTCCGTCACTTCGAGATGGACTACCTACGTGCGTGCGAGGTCCGCGACCGAGCGGTTAAGGCGCGAAGGTGGCAGCAGCGCATCGCGGCAGCAGGTGTGGCCGCCATTGCAGTAGTGGCGATCTGGGCCGTGTTCGCGACCTTTGGGCTCCGGGGCGGGGAGCCCCCCCGGTCTCCGCCTGGCCCGGGTTCCGTCATCGCGTTCGAGCCCACAGTCTTGACGACGACCGAAGAAGCCATGCTCGAGCCTGGCGACACCTTCACCGAGTGCAAGACAGGCTGCCCGACGATGGTCGTGGTGCCCGCTGGGACCTTCCTCATGGGGGACGAGCGAGCGGCGTCGGAGGTGGCGTTGCCCCGCCACCCGGTGACCATCGCGCGGCCCTTCGCGGTCGCCCAGACCGAAGTGACCGTACGGGAGTGGTCACTCCTGTGCCGGACCGAACCCGCGTGCAGCGGCTCGGATTATACGATTCTTCAGCACGAACTAGACCCGCACAAGCCGTACGCAAGCGCATCATGGATGGCGGCAAAGTGGTACATTCGCCGGCTCAGCACGCTGACGGGTCGGCGATATCGGCTCCTGTCCGAGGCGGAGTGGGAGTACGTGGCCCGAGCCACGAGCACGACCGCCTACGCGTGGGGTGACGACATCGGCCAAGGACGCGCCCATTGTGCCGAGTGTGGAGTGCCGTTGGAGCCGCACTTCTACGAAGCCGACGATGGCACTTACGCCAACGATGGCGCGCCGGTCGCTTCCTACGCCCCGAATTTGTTCGGGCTGTACGACACCCACGGTAATCAATGGGAGATCGTCGAGGATTGTTGGCATCCCTCGTATGTCGGTGCGCCGGGGGATGGTTCGTCGTGGCTGGAAGATACCGACGGCGACTGCTCACTGGCCGTCATTCGTGGCGGGAGCGTTACCGGAACCGCCGACCGCGTCCGGTCTGCGATTCGAGACTTCATCCGCCGAGACATTCCTGCACCAGCCATCGGTTTTCGCGTTGCCCGTGACCTCGGTCCATCCCCCCCGAGGGTCCGCGGCGGGGCTCATCCTCTCGCGGTAAGGGAAGAAGCGAAGCTGTTGCCCGGCGACACCTTCACCGAATGCGAGGATTGTCCGTCGATGATCGTCGTACCCGCGGGCCGGTTCGTAATGGGCGACGAGCGGGAAGAGGATCTCCACGCGATGCCTCGACACGCAGTCAGCATACCGCGTCGTTTCGCGGTCAGCCGTACCGAAGTAACCGTCAGGCAGGCGCTTACCGCCTGTCGGACGTTTCCGGAATGCATCGAGGCGGTCACCGAGATCGGCGATACGGGCCATCCGCTCGAGCCTTCCGTCGGTTTGGGGAACAACGTCGAAGGCTACGCGATGTGGTTGAGCTGGAAGACCGGCAAGCGTTATCGGCTCTTATCGGAAGCGGAGTGGGAGTATGTGGCCCGAGCCACGAGCACCACCGCGTATTCTTGGGGCGACGACATCGGCGACGGTCGCGCGCATTGCCGGGGCTGCGGGGACGCGTTCAACCCCGGCGTGCGGGCGAACCGCAAGTGCTCGACCGAGGGGGCGTTTGTCGGATCGTTCGCCCCCAACGCCTTCGGTGTCTTCGACATGCACGGCAACGTTTGGGAGCGCGTAAAGGACTGCTGGCACGCATCCTACGAGGGCGCGCCTGACGACGGGGCGGCGTGGATGGGCGCCGATGGCGGCGACTGTTCCCGAGCTGTCCTGCGGGGGGGCGGTGTGCTCGGCCCGGCGGACCAATTGCGGTCATCGGTCCGACGGCGAGCCAGTCGGTCGGACTGTGAGCCTCTGGCCGGGTTTCGGGTCGCCCGCGATCTCGAGCCGGGACCGGCGAGGCCGCGGCCCGTCCCAGAACTCGTGCCGAAGCCGCTGTCGGCGAAAGATCAACGGGGCCTGCTCCCGGGAGACACGTTTACCGAGTGCCAGGTGGGTTGCCCCTACATGGTCGTCGTCCCCTCGGGTTCCTTCCTCATGGGCGATGAGCGAGAGCAAGAGCAGGCCGCCCTGCCTCGGCGACGGGTGACCGTCGAGCGACCGTTCGCGGTGGGGCGGACCGAGGTGACCTCCGGACAATGGGACCTGTATTGCCGGACCACCGGGGCCTGCCGACCGACGCCGGCGCCGGACCGACGCGTGCCCCGCTCGGGCGTGTCCCGAGAAACCGCCCGCGGCTACGTGACGTGGCTAGCCCAGGCGACCGGCCGCCCGTATCGCTTGTTGTCGGAAGCGGAATGGGAATATGTGGCCCGGGCGGGCAGCGAGACCGCCTACGCGTGGGGTGACGAGTTTCGCGAGGGGCGGGCTGTCTGTGAGGAGTGTGGCATGCCAACCGGGGTCGATGCCATCTCGAACGGCGACGACCGTGGCGTCGCCCTCGTTGGGACGTTCGCGGCGAACGACTTCGGCGTCTTCGACACCCATGGCAACCTTTGGGAGCTCGTCGACGATTGCTGGCACGATTCTTACGTCGGAGCGCCAACGGACGGTACCAGCTGGCGAGCGGCCGACGGGGGCCAATGCGATCGCACGGTGATCCGTGGGGGCAGCCGGTCGGCGCGACCCGAGCGACTCCGATCCGCGTCGAGGGCGTATATCGAGGCGGGAGCCACAGCGGACAGCGTGGGGTTTCGGGTGGCCCGAGATCTGGTTGTGACGCCAGTGGAGTCGCGGCCGCAGGGGGGCTGTGCGCCACGGACGGAAGCGGAGGTGCAAGCCACGGAGTTCGCTCCCTTCGTCTTGTCGGCGAAGGAAGAGTCGCGATTGTTACCCGGAGATGTCTTTCGAGAGTGCAAGCTTGATTGCCCCTCGATGGTCGTCGTCCCCGCGGGGGCGTTCGTCATGGGGGACGAGCAAGACGAAGACGATGGCACGCGCCCGCGTCATCGGGTGGTCTTCGATCGTCCCTTTGCCGTCGGACGGACGGAAGTCACCGTGGCGCACGTCGACCTCCATACGCGCGCCGGAGCGTGCGGTGGCCCTCGGCCCCCTGTCGATGTGCGCAAGCCGGCCAATTTCGTGAGCTGGGACGGCGCCCAAACGTACGTGCAATGGCTGAGTCGCATGACCGGGCGACGCTACCGCCTCCTTTCCGAGTCGGAGTGGGAATACGTCGCGCGCGCGGGGAGTCAGACGCGTTATGCGTGGGGCGACAGCATCGGCGTGTCCCGCGCCCACTGCCAAACGTGCGGTGGAGCGTTTGACTCCCACGCTATAGATGAGGGCGGATACAGCCACTTTGGTGCGCCGGCGGGCTGGTTTGCACCCAACGCCTTCGGCATCTTCGATGTCCACGGCAACGTTTGGGAGTTGGTACAGGACTGCTGGCATTCGAGTTACGCGGGCGCGCCATCCGACGGGTCCGCCTGGATGGCCGAGGACCATGGCGCCTGCTCGAGGGTGGTGCTCCGGGGTGGCGGCATGTTCGGGTCGCCGGAGCGTATTCGCGCCATCGTTCGAGACCGGGTCGAGCGGACTGTGAACCGGCCAGATATCGGCTTTCGGGTCGCCCGTGACCTCTCGACCCGCGCGTTGGGCGAGTCAGCCCGCCCCGAGCCCGAGTGACTCGGGCCACGCGCTCGGATTCCCGGGGTTTGTGCTTTCCGAAGGTGCAGAGTCGATCTCAAAAAAATTGCGGAGGCGATGAGGGGTGAGCGTCGCGTTTTGCGGGGAGGAGGCAAAGACCAAGCGCTCTGTATCGAGCGAGAGGAGATTGAGTGATGAAGCTTACCCCATTTTCAGCCCCCTTGAGCACCTTTGGATTCGTTCTCGGCGCCGCGGCGTTGACCTGTGTCGCTTGCGGAGAGGAGGCCGGGCCCGTAACGAGTAACTCCGAGCCGTTCCTGTCGGCCGATACGACCTCCGGCAGCGACACGCCCGACCGCAGCGTTCAAGACGACGCGGACGCGCCGGACGACGAAATCGAGCTCGAGATCGAGCCCTGCGATGACACTTCGGAAGAAGCAGCGCTTGTGTGCCGAGCCGCTGCGATGGTGGGCGACTGGTTTGGCATGGCGACCCGAGGTGATGATCCTGGATATGGCGTGGAAGCGACTTTCTTCGACGACGGCACCTACGAGCTGCGGTGCCCACTGTTCGGCGAGAGCGGCCCCGACCTGTGCCTGGAGGAAGACCTGACTGAGACGCCCCGGGCGTTCATGTTGACCGCCGTCGCTGGTGACGGATCCGCTTCGGGCCGGATCGAAGTCCCTTCAGTGGAATCACTGAGCTACGTGACCGACCTGCGGCTATCGGCCGACCGTCAGCGCCTGCAGTTCAGTGTGTGGAGCCCGTGGGACGGTAGAGAGGTCGCCCCGACCCGAGTCTCGCTGAATCGCTTCCGTTGAGCCCGCTACCCACTCAAGCCGCGCAGCTGGACAAGTAGCCACGCACGGGCCTTGACCCAGTCTCGCTCCACCGTCGCCGCCGATATACCGAGCGCCCGCGCTATCTCGTCGGTGGTCAACCCGCCGAAGAATCGGAGCTCGACGACCCTCGCGTGCCGTTCGTTGAGGTCGGCCAGTGCCTGGAGCGCCGAGTCGAGCGCGAGCACGTCGACGATCTCCGTCTTGTCGTCGACGGCCACCCCGCTCAGGGTTACGTGGCCCGCCCCTCCGCCACGCTTGTCCGCGGTCCGCCGCCGGACATGGTCCACCAGGATGCCGCGCATCGCTCGGGCCGCCACCGCCAGGAAGTGCTCTCGGCTTTCAAACGCTTCGGCGTCCCGCCGACCGAGCTTGAGGTAGGCCTCGTTGACCAGCGCGGTCGGCTGGAGCGTGTGCCCCGGACGGTCCTGCAGGTAACGCCCCGCGATGGCGCGGAGGTGCTGGTACATCGTCTCGGAGACGTCCATCCCCCGTAAGAAAGCAAAAGCGTCGGCGATTGAAAAGCGGATCGGCGCCCGAGGTCGACGGCTGGCGCAGGCCAATGAACGCCACCGCGAATACGGCAACAAGAGGCAGGAGCTAAGTACTGGCTCTGTTCACCGTCGTTTCGTATGACGCACTCAGTAATTTGGAAGATGATCGTCGATGAACGCTGCAGAAGACCTGCTCCGCTCTGTCGATGACGTAGGTCGGTCGCCGCACCGAGCTGATATCGGTGCGGTGCATTCGGAAGGCCGACGAAGTCGGCGGAGCGGTGCATATTCGAGTGACCAATCCGGTTCTCTTCGTCCCCGCGCGAATGTTATCGACGACGTACCTCCTCTGAACGAGGGGGGCTCGCCATTGAATTGACCGAAAAAAAAGGGGAATCGAGGGGAGAGGCTTTCGCCGGCGGCACCATTACCCATAGGTTTTCGTCTACTATGACGAACCGAAGACCTTTCGCGACTCCGGCCCTGAGCAGTCTCTTATTCGTTGCCGCCTTCGCTGCGATCAAATGTACCGGACCGCTCGCCGGCACACCTGGAGGCCCTGGTGACAAGCCGGCCCCCACCTGTCCACCGGTTCCAGACTGCCCGACCGACGACGGTCGATACCGACTCGACCTGCGGTCGGTCAAAATCAAGCCGAAACGGGTCGATGGCGGTAAGTATCCGGCTGTGCGACCCGATCCCAAGGGCCGACTCAACGAGGGTGAGGAAGACAAGCCCTTCTACGTACCGATCGGCCCTATTCGCGGCGAACTCAAGCCGGTCAGCCGAGCGTCGAAGCCCCGCATGCTCAAGCCAGGCCCCGGAGGCAGCGGTGATTCACAAGCGCCGCTGTTCTTCGAAGAATACGATGAGATCGACGATGCGCCTTCGACGCATTTCAGTGTACCCGAACCCAGCGTCGCCGAGAACGGCCAGACGGTCATGCACACCGGTAACTTTTGGGTGTCTCTGTCCGAAGATGGCGGCCAGACATTTACTAGCCGTAACCCCACCACGGTCTTTCCGGAGGACTACGGCGGCTTCTGTTGTGACCAGGTCCTTCAGTATGTGCCGGAGTACGACATGTTTGTGTGGCTGCTTCAGTACCGAACCAGCGCCGGCGTGAACGCGATCCGCGTCGCCGTGCAGACCACGCAGAACGTTCGAAGCAGCAACGGCACGGCTTGGACGTACTGGGACTTCACCAACACCATGCTCGCCAACGGCGGTACCCTCGACTACAACGATATGAGCTTCGGCCCCCAATTCTTGTATTGGACGAGCAGTATCGCAGGCGGATCCAACCGTTACGTGATTCGGGTGCCTCTCCAGCAACTGGCCGCCCTGGGGACGGTCAACTTCCAGTTCACCCAGAGTACGAACGCATACTGGTCTCATGTCACGCAAAACGGGACCGACGGCGTGTACTGGGCCGGTCACGTCAACAACAGCACTCTTCTCGTCTACAGCATGATGGACGCCGACGGCTTCTACAGCTGGCGCGAAGTACCGATCAACTCGTGGCCCAACGGCACGATGTCATCGATCGCGGCCGACGGCAGCGATTGGCTGTCCGACGCTTCATGGAAGACCTATATTCGGGCCGCCGCCGTGTATCGAGACAGCATCTACTTTGCCTGGAACGCCTCTGACGGAGGCGGCTTCCCTCGGTCGCACATTCAGATTGCGCGCATCAACCGGCGATCGTTCACGCTCGAAAACCAGATGCAGATCTGGAACCCGGCTTTCGCGTTCGCCTACCCATACTTTGAAACGAACGCGGAGGGTGAGCTCGGCATGATCGTCGCGTTTGGCGGTGGCCCCTACGACGCGAGCAGCGGCGTAGGCGTGTGGGGGGACTTCGTCATCTACTATCCGGGGTTGAGCAGCTCGAGCGCGACCAACTACGGCCACTACCATACCGCTCGCCGCGCAGGCTCCAACTCGATGAAATGGGTTGCGGCAGGATACACGCGCGACGGCAGCGGCACGAACGTCCCGTACTACATCCGATTCAGCCGGTAGTAGGACAGAATCCGACCAGAACGGGCGGGCCGCACGGGTTCGAGTCGGTGGCCAGCGGGGTTGTCACGCATTGGGAACGCGGTTCAGCCAGAGCTCAGAGCATAACGATGGCACACGGCGTGCTGCGTCATGGGGTATGAGCACCGCAGTCACTCAACGGCCTCAAGCTCTCGACGATCGGAAACGTCTGAGTCGCCTGCACGGCGATCACGCGATCCTGGAGGCGCGCGTCAAAGGTCTCCGCCTGCGTGCATACGGAGATTGGGCGGATTTGGACGAAGTCTGGCTCGAGTTCACCCGCGATCTCGAGGCCCATATGGCGTTCGAGGAGGATGAGCTGTTCGCTTGGTTTCTCCGTGAGAATCCCGACCAACAAGACTACATTGACGCGCTCCTCGCCGACCACGAGACCATCCGAAACGCCACCGAACGCCTGGGCACGGACATTCAGCTGCACTACGTGCGTGTAGAAACCGTCGACGGGCTCCTCGATGCGCTGAAGCAACACGCCGCCTCCGAGCAACAGGTCTTCTACCCCTGGCTTGAAGAAAAGCTAAAATAAGAGAACCACGTGGCCCGGCGAATCGTGCCAACCATATTGACGCCGCACTAAGCCGGACTTCGAGGGCCCTGTCGCCATAAGCTCCTGATTTTCGATCGGATTTGGCGATACCGCATCGCG
>CAZFIV010000102.1:4975-28071 GCA_964519665.1 uncultured Myxococcales bacterium | reverse complement strand
ACGGGCCGATTCCGGCGCGACAACAGCACGCTCCAAGTGAATCGGCGCTCTAGACGTCGTCCTACCGACAAGGTCGGTACAGCGATATTTGGGCCGAGGTGAATGGTTATCGCGGTTCAATTCCGATGCCTCACTTGAAGGAAGAACAATGACAATTAGCTTTGTCGGCGGTGCGGGCCGGCAGCGGTCGGTTATCGTAACTATAACGGTCCTAAGGTAGCGACACCAGGGGTGACCTTGTGAGCGAGGGCCTTGGTTCTCTCCGAGAAGCAAGGTGCGTTTCGATGGCTTGGATGGTTTCGCCGACGCGTCGTCGATCGACGGCGTATCATGAGGCCACGAGCACAGAAGGCGCCGACCGTGAACTCTTGCCCGCATCTCCGGCGAACATTTTGCTGTTGCTGCCTCGGTCTTCGGGGCAGCCATCCGCGGCGACAGTCGCCTTTCAAATCAACTGCATTTCGCCGTCCTCGAGCGGTATACAAAAGGAGGTCTGACCGATGGCGTTGAACTTAACCAAACACTTCAACCTAAAGAACACGCCACAGACCGAGGCTATCCCCGGTAAGAAGCAAGTGAAGAACTCAGCCGGTGGATACGCATTCGCGGTTGATATCTGGGTTCGTTTGGACCGTTTCTTGGTGCTCGGCACCGAGGGTGGTTCTTACTACTCGACCGAGCGCGCCTTGACGGTGGAAAACGCAAAGGTCGTGCTCGAGTGTTTGAAGGTCGACGGATCTCGGACCATCGAACGCATCGTCGAGATCTCCGAGGCGGGTCGCGCGCCGAAGAACGGCCCGGCGATCTTTGCCTTGGCGATGGGGCTGAAGTTGGGTGATGAGGCCACCCGACGACTCGCCGCGGAAGCGGTTCCTCGGGTTTGTCGGATCGGTACTCACCTATTCAACCTCGCGCGCGACGTCGATGCACTCGGCGGTTGGGGCCGGATTACTCGGCGAGCGTTCGCGCGGTGGTACATCGAGACGCCTGTCGATCGGCTGGCTTACCAGGCGGTCAAGTACCAGTCCCGCGATGGCTGGTCGCACCGCGACGTCTTGCGGCTTTCGCACCCGAAGGTCGAAGGCGAGCGCGATGAAGTCCTGCGGTGGATCGTCAAAGGTGAAGGCTTTGACCAGGGCATCCCGGATGGCCCCGGTCGCATCATCGGGGCGGTGGAGGCCGCCAAGCGGGCCAAGACCAAGGCCGAGATCGTGGCGTTGATCCGCGAGCATCGCCTGGTTCGCGAAGCGATCCCCACCGAATGGCTCAACGAGGCCGACGTTTGGGCTGCGCTGCTCGAGGACATGCCGCTGACCGCTCTGATGCGGAACCTGGCGACCATGACCCGGGTCGGCTTGCTCGCGCCGCTGAGCGCGTCGGTCGAAGAAGTCACCCGAAGGCTGGGCGACGGTCAGGCGCTCGCTCGGGCGCGCGTGCACCCGATCGCGGTGCTGATCGCGCTCATGACGTACCGGGCTGGCCGCGGGCTTCGGGGGCGTCACGAGTGGACGCCGGTGGCGGCGGTCGTCGATGCGCTCGACGCTGCCTTCTACGCCGCGTTTGCCAACGTGGCCCCAACCGGGAAGCGATGGCTGATGGCGCTCGACGTGTCGGGTTCCATGACCGTGGGGGCGGTGGCCGGTGCGGTCGGCTTGACCCCGCGGGTGGCCAGCGCGGCGATGGCTCTGGTAACGATGGCCACCGAGAAGAACGCGATGTGCGTCGCGTTCGCGACCGGTCTGAAGGAGCTCGATATCGGGCCCCGGATGCGACTCGACACGGTGCTCGAAAAGGTCACGAACCTGCCTTTCGGGGGCACCGACTGCGCGCTGCCCATGGTCTGGGCCAAAGAACGGAAGGTCGATGTCGATGTCTTCGCGGTCTACACCGACAGTGAGACGTGGGCCGGTCGACCGCATCCGAGCCAAGCGTTGGCGGCGTACCGCAGTGCGCGTCGCCGACCGGCGAAGAGCATTGTCGTCGGAATGGTGGCCAATCGGTTCAGCATAGCTGACCCCGAGGACGGTGGGATGCTCGACGTCGTCGGGTTCGATACCGCGACGCCGCAGGTGATGAGCGATTTCGCCGTGGCCTGATCGGAGACGCCGCAGCTCCTGAACGTGTCAGGGGCTGCGGCGTGCGGCCATCAAAAACGCTCCGGTCGGAGCACCTTGACGTCGCTGACGAAAACGACGCCGGGGAGCGCTTCGAGGACGTCGTGGATCTCGCCGAGGATCGATTCAATGATCGTTTCTTCAGCCACCGTAATCAGCAACACCCGACTTCCGCTGTCGCTCAGGTGATCCGGCGTCCAGTCTCCGCGGGCGCCGCGGCCCGTTAAGCATGGAACGATCGTGTAGGCCTGGTTGTCATGCCGTTCGAGCACGGCCTTGATGGGGCCCAAATGGGCCGATTCCATGATGAGTTCGAGTTTCTTCCGGGGGTGCAGAGCCATCGACATGAATGACCTCGTTCATCCGAGCACGGCGCGGGCAATGACCACGTACAGGGGAATGCCAATCGCGATGTTGAAGGGAAAAGTCACGCCGAGCGACAGCGTGAGGTAGTAGCTCGGGTTCGCGCGGGGCAGGGCGATCCGCATCGCGGCGGGCACCGCGATATACGACGCGCTGGCCGCGAGGGTGATCAGCAGGGCGCCGCTGCCGACGTCGAGGCCCACCAGGAGGGCCATCAGCGCGGCGAGGCTGGCCGAGATCAACGGCATCACGAGCCCGAACGACAGAAGGCGGGGATTGAGGTTGGCGGCCGTTCGAATTCGGGCCGCGGCGGCGATACCCATGTCGAGCATGAACAGACAGAGTACGCCTTTGAACGGCGCATCGATGAAGGGCGCGATCTGCTTGTGACCAGCGTCTCCACTGGCCATGCCGATCCCAAAGCTACCGACGAGCAAGACCACGCTTCCATTCAGCAGAACCTCACGGAGAAGAGACTCCGAGCGCTGGCTGGTGCCGGCCAGAAGAAGACCCGAGATGATCGCCGGCGACTCCATCAGGGCGACGACCGCGACCATGTAACCGGCGAACGGAATCGCTTGAGCCCCGAGATACTCGGTGGCGGCAACGAAAGTCACGACGCTGATCGAGCCGTAGTGGGCGGCGACGGCACCGGCGTCGGTCCGGTTGAGCCCGGTCGCGAAGCGCAGGAGCCCAAACGCAATGACGGGTAGTATAAACCCGAGACCCAACCCTGCGCCCACCGCTCCCCACAGGCCGCTGTCCGTGCCGGAGTGGGCAACCTCGAGGCCCCCCTTCAGGCCGATCGCCATCATGAGATACAGCGCGATGCCCTTGGACACGCCTTCAGGAACGTTCAGGTCGGATTTGAGGAGAGATGCTCCGAATCCGAGCCCGAAAAACAGGATGATGGGCGACAAGAGATTGTTGATCGCCGTATTTACGACATCCATTTCGTGTTTCTGTACTATGTCAGAAGCAGGTATCGCAAATGAAATATCGTATCTATCTTGCTTCGAAGATCGTAGGTCCTAGGAATGAATTTCAGAATGGGTGCGGCAACGGCTTACGTGATGACGGCCCTGGTGGCGGGCCCGACGACGCTGGGTGGGTGCCGGATGAAGTCGGCGCCCGACCTTTCGGCTCCCAAGGCCCCGGCCTCGCAGGCGGCCTCCGCCTCGCGGGCGGCCCCCGCCTCGCCAGAGGAGGTGCGCAGCGCGTCGGTCGACGCCGCGGCGCCCGCCGTTCCCGGAGGATCAGAGCCGGAGATCACCTCGAGAATTCCGTGTCAGACCAACGACGACTGCTGGATCGACGGTTCGACCCCGGTCGCGCGGGACCCCGCTTTGAAGGGCCGACCCTTTCGTGCCTGTGAAGATGGGGAGATCGTCCCGGTTTGTTTCGAGGGCCGGTGCTCGGGGATCAAATACGGCTGCTGAAAACACGCGAGTTGAGCCCCGGAGCGACGGTGCGAACTCTTCGGCGACTCCGAAGACGCCACAAGAACGTTCGCGCCCTTACGCTGCACACGACCCCGACCGCAGTGATCGGGAAAGCGACGGTCCGCCCGAGCTTGGGGGCGCCGTCCTTGGCGACGTGGGTCAACATGGTCACGACCCGGCGGGCGCCCGCCGCAAGGTCCATTGCGCCGCCGATCCCCATCACGCGTTTGCCTGGGACCGACCAATTCGCGATATCGCCATTGGCGGCGACCTCAAGGGCGCCGAGGATCGCCAAGTCGACGTGACCGCCTCGGAACATGGCGAACGAGGTCGCCGAGTCGAAGGTCGAGGCGCCAGCGCGCATGGTCACTGTTTCTTGGCCCGCGTTGATCAGCTGAGGGTCTTCTTCGCCTTCGAACAAATAGAGGCCCATGCCGAGAAGACCGTTCTCGCTCTGTAACCACACACCGGAGCCTCTTCGGGGATGATGTTGGCGATGAGAGTGGGAAGCTCGAACCTCGACCACTCGCTGAACGAAGGCGCCGGACAGGTGGACGTCATCGGCGTCGATAGAGCCGAGCGGAACGACTTCTTCCGCTTCGGCGATGGAGACTCGGGCGGCCATCGCCATCGCGGGCGCGAAAAGGCCAGCCAGCCCCGCCCCCGCCGCTCGGAGGCGTTCGACCAAGGCTCCCTGAGGTACGAGCTCGACCTCGACCTGGCCTGATCGTCGAGCCCGCTGAAGGTCTTCGTGATGACCGACGTACGACCCGATGAAGCGAGCGACGATGCCTGCCTTCAACCACCTGGCCAAGCCCAGGCCGACGGAGCCCGCATTGTTGCTGACCAAGGTCCGGTGGCGAACACCCCGATCGAGGACGCCTTCGATGAGCGCCTCGGGATTGGAAAACAGTCCGAACCCCGACACGGCGCCCGCATACCGCTCTCGAGCCCCTCGAGGGCGTCCTCGATCGAAGCTCGGATCTTTCCGGTCGTGGCGTCTTCGCTGCGCACGATCAAGTTTTGCACGTACGCGGTTCTACGCGTACGGAGGGGGCCGGCAAAGCAAATATCGGTCAGCGACCACAGATCGATTGTGCCGAAGAGAAATGTCGTCGACAGTCGGCTCATGGCATTACGAGCACTCTGTTTCGTCCTGGTAGCGGCCTTGGTCGGATGTGCGGGGTCCCGCGTCGACCCGGTGGTCGGGCGCCGCGCCGCATCTGATGTCTTGAACACCCTCAAAGAAGACGGGCGTTTTATGACGTTCACCCTTCTTCTCAAAGAATCCGGCATGACCGACGAGCTCGCGACCAGCGATGCGTGGACAGTCTTCGCGCCGACCGACATCGCCCTCGACAATCGCCCGAAAGGGGCATTCGCCGGAGGGCTCGGCGACGACAATCGGACGCAGTTGCAGGCTGAACTGCGCTGGTATCTCGTGCCGCGAAAAGTGAGTGCGACCGAGCTCAAGGCCCAAGACTCCGTCGAGACCGCCGCCGGTCGCCCGATTCCGATCAAGGTCGCCAGCGATCGACTGCTCATCGGCAACGCGCTGGTAGATCGAGAAGCCGTCGAGTCCGAGCAGGTGATCATTCACGTGCTCGATCGGGTGTTACTGCCTCCGGTGATCCAGGATAGCCGCACCCAGCGCGAAGGACGAAAGAACCGCCGGGTCCAGCCCGACCAGTGGTATTGGTAGCGCCTTGACCCTTTCGTCTAAGCTGAAGTTCGAGGGGCGGTCACGTCTCGATCCCAACCCGCACACTCGGGACTGCACCTCGCAACGCTTCGACGTCTGAATCGGCAGGGTCGAAGTAGCGGGATGGCACCAGCCGGATTTCGTCGAGCTGATCGGCCACCGCTTCGGTCAGCGAGATCAGACCTTCCAACGAAGCCCCTCCCCACAGTGTCTCGACCGTAACGGACATGCGCCAGCGATCGTTCGTGGGGTGGAACCGAATGGACCAGCCGCCTCGGCGACCGGCGTCGAAGCGATGGACCACTTGCAAATCGCGCTGACCTTCCTTTCGGAGCCCACTGAGCGTCGCCTTGACGGTGGCCGGCGCCGGATTGGCGAGAGCCCAACACGTCACCGACGCTCCGATGGGTTGTGATAGCAAATCGAAAATATCGTTGGCCGCATCGCCCGGCAGTTCGAGCCGTTGCAAGGCGGGAAACGCGGTCGAGGTTCGAAGGGCCGCCGGGATACGGCCTGCACCCAGCGCCAAGTCCTGGATGGTCCAAAGGTGTTCGAAGGCGGCCGCCTCTGCCACGGCGGATTCGCTGAGATTGCTGACCTCCGCCAGGGAAGCCATCGCTGGCGATAAGCGAGCGCCTTCCGAGTCCAAAAAGTGCAGTCGCCGCACCGAGCCCCATTGTATCGCGTCCAGACACGGCCGTGGCCAGTTGGGACCACGATGGTAAGCCTCGACTTCGCTGATCAGTCCGCCGCCGAAGACACGACCCGAGCGCGGGACCACGTGTGCGATCGGGCCGAGCCATTGGGCGCTGTGCTCGGCGATGAGCTGGGCTGCCCTAGGGTCTTGGTCTCTCCGCTTTGAAAGCTGATGAGCCATGAAGGTGCCCTGAGGGTCGTTCCGTTCGATGAGAAAATCTGAGAGGACGGAGCGAGGGGCGGGGTTGTCCGGGTCTTGAAAAACGGCCTGCAAGAGCTTGCGGTGCGTCTCGTCGACGACGGGCTCACCGCCGGGGAGCTCGAGGTCGAACCATGGTCGGACCGGCCGTCCGACGATCTCGACGCTCATGTCCCGCCGCAGCACCGCGTACGGTAGGTATGCCTCGCCGACGTCCATGTCCTGGCTGCAGTCTTCGCGACAGAACATCTCGAAGGCGGAGATCGCGGTGCCGTTGTCGTCCCAGGGGAGATAGTTGTCGGGTAGACGCCGACAGTACCAACAGAATTCGGGCCCTGAGCCTTCGCGACTTTCGCATTCGTGCGGAAAGAGAGGTGTGTGGCGGCGGGAGTAGACGACATCGTCATGGACGGCATCGTCGGCCTCGTCGTTCCAGTATTGGGCAACCGAGAGCAGAGCGCTCTTAGCATCCGGGTACTGGTCGAAGGTCTTTTGCGCCGAACGTTTGAAGATTCGGTGCACGGCGTCGTCTCGCATTTCAGCGGGGGTCGTTCCTTTGAGCGCACCATAGAACTCGAGCATCAGTCACCTCGGAGCAATGCGAGCTGCCGAGATCGTAGATCGGTCGACAGTCGATGAAAGTAGCCTTCCAATATGACCGGGGTGCCGGCCTGGGCGCGAGCCTGAGCCCACTGCAGGCCGAACGTACCCCGCTGGATCGGTTGGTGTTGGTCGCGTCGGCCGTCGTTGGCCGACACGTGAACTTCGACGACGTTTGGATAGTCCTGAAGGCGAGCCCACGTGCCTTGTGACATGACACCCTGTTCTCGCTGAATGAAGATGTGAGAAACATCCACCGCCAGCGGGATGTCGTTCCGCATCGCCCGTTCGATCGCTTCGCCCGAACCGAGGTGCTCGCCCGGATACATCGTCTCGAGGGCCGTTGGTGATGGCGAGTCGGGTCCGAAGAGAGTCGACGGTTCGAAGCCCATCGACGCCGCCGGCGGATGCACCGAAGCCGCCGCTACGAGCAGTGTGCCTCGATGCCAGACCGGTCGCCGGCGTTCGGTCCACGAAAAGCCGTGGTGGGTTCGGACAGGCAGGTTGGACGCAACCACGACGGAGACAAAGCCTGGTGTGGGGTGGTTTCCGGGGGTCAGCTGAATGCCGTCGGGGCCCAGGGCCACGAGGTCCTCGAACGCCATCGCCATGGGTCGGCCCTGCAGGCAGCTCAGCGCTAGGAAGTACATATTCGTCGCAACCGATCGTCATCGCGAGCCTACCCCAGGGGGACCGGCTCGAGAATCTAGGCCGATGTTTCGTGATCGCAGCGTGCTTGGTACAGCAGTTAGTCGTGGCCCCATCGGTGACTTCCATCTCGAATCGAGCGCGCCAGTTGATCGGACGGCCTCCGTTGGCGCCCTACGTGCGAGCGCACATCGAGAGGCTGGGGGCGGCGGAATCGGGCCGGACCGAGGGGCTCCACTATATCCCGCTGTGCATCGCCGAGAATCGTTGGCTGTGGCCCGAGCTGTCGGACCGGTTGGCGGCGGTGCCCGAAGGGCCGCATCGGCTGCTGGGGTATGACGCGATGGTCGGGTCGGCGTCCTTCCGGGCGCAGCTTGCAACCTTTCTTTCGAAGTGGGTGTTTGGCCGGCCGGTCACTGCGGACCAGCTCGCGGCGCTGGCGGGGGCGGGAACGGTCCTGGAGGTCCTGTTCTACGCGCTGGCCGACGCAGGGCAGGGCGTTTTGGTGCCCACACCGAGCTATGCAGGCTTTTGGCCGGACCTCCAGACCCGCGACGACCTAACGGTGGTACCGGTGCCGACCCGCAGCTCCGAGAATTTCGAGCTGACCGCCGACCGCCTCGACCGAGCCCTGGCGGCATCATCGGTGCCGATAAGAGCGCTTCTGTACACGAACCCGGACAACCCGCTCGGCCGGGTCGCCCCTCCCGATCGGGTCCGGTCGGTGCTCGAATGGGCCGAACAGGCGGGCATCCACGTGGTGTGCGACGAAGTCTATGCGCTGTCGGTCTACGGCGAGACGCCGTTTGTGAGTGCGGCGGCCCTCCGGCCGGTCCTCGGGGACCACGTCCACGTGGTGTGGGCCTTCTCGAAAGACTTCGGGGCCAGCGGTCTTCGCTGCGGCGTCCTTCTGTCGGAGAACGAGGAGGTTCAACGGGCGGTTCAGTCACTGGCGTATTGGTGCGCGTGTAGCGGACACACTCAGTACCTCCTCGGAGAGGTCGTGAGCGACGGCGCTTGGCTGCATGGATACCTGTCGCTTCAACGAGACCGGCTGGGCGCTGGATATCGCGCCGTCGCCGAACGGTTGCAGGCGCACCGGATTCCGCACGTAGCGGCCGATGCAGGCATTTTCGTGCTGTGCGATCTACGCGCGGCGATGAGCGCCCCAACCTTCGCGGCCGAGGACGCGCTGTGGCGTCGACTGCTCGACGAAGCCAACG
The DNA here is from genome assembly GCA_964519665.1 of uncultured Myxococcales bacterium. Lineage (GTDB taxonomy): Bacteria > Myxococcota > Kuafuiibacteriia > Kuafuiibacteriales > Kuafuiibacteriaceae > JANQQN01. The sequence continues at coordinate 19,084 of CAZFIV010000102.1, read as the reverse complement.
TTAATCTGACACCGGGCTCCGCCTGCCGGATCGCGGAACCCGGTTTCTTTCGATTGTGCTGGGCCGGAATCCCACTGCCGGAGGTGCTACAGGGCATCGATCGGGTCGGCGCCGTGCTTATGCGACCTCGTTGACCGCGCGGTCCGGGGCGAGTTGATCGTCGCTACGCCACCGCGTCGCGGTGCCTGATTGAGCGTTCGTCACGAGCCTTTGTCGTCGGGATCTGGAAGATCGAATGGACTGCGGGTCGGGCGCTGGGGACGAGTCGGGAGGTCAGGCACCGTTTGGTCTTGGCCGACACCCGGCGGGCGTCCGGGCGCTCCCAGGGGATAGGGTCCAGGTCGGGGCGCCGACGCGCCCGGCGCCGTTCCCGGGTGCGGTAAGTTGGGCTGCAGCCCCCGGTTCGTCATCGGGTTGGGTATGGGATTCGCAGGGGGCGGCGATCGAAGGTCGGGTCGAGCCGGTTGCGCCGGTGCCGAGGGACCAACCAGGTCATGGGCGGCGTGATGCGGCGGCGGTCGAAGCGAGGAATCCGGGGCGTTGGCCCCAACGGGTCCCCCGCCCGGGAGCGGTCGCGGGTAGGGAGCTTGCGGTCCGCTCGGTGGTTCCGTGTCCGATTCGAGCGTGCCGGTCGCGACCGGGGTCGGCTGGGTCGGAGCTTGCTCGAACCCAGCGCCGTAGCCCATGGAGCGCGCCGGTCGTGGGCTGCCGCTGGGCGACCCGCCCATCGGGGTGCCACCTGCGGCGCCCCGCGATGCGTGCGGATCGAAGGGACCCGCCGGTGCTGGACGGGACGATGCTGCGGCTGGCGGTCCAGACATGAACGGACTCTTGAACGGGCTCGGGACAGAGGCTGGACCGTGATTTGCGCCGGGCGTCGCCGGCGCGGCCGGGATCTGCGGGATCGCGGACGAGCTGGCCTGTTCCGGCTGTCGAGGGCCCCAGACGTCGATCGGTCCCTCCGTCGCTTCGTCCGTGAGCGAAGCGGCGCGGTTCATCATTTGGGCGGTAGGGGCAGCACCGCCGCCTTTGCCGCGGGCGCCGAACTCGGAGCCCCGGGCAGCCTGCGGCGCGCCAGCAGGGGAGGCGCCGAAGCCGCTCGGCGGCACGGCAGCGCCCGGGACGGATGCGCCGGATGCTGAACCGAAGCCGCCCGGTAGGGGCACGACCGCGCCCGGGGCCGAACGAGCCGGGACCGGGGGCGCCCCCGGGTACGGACGTGGCATATTCGCCGATGAGCCGCCATAGCCTAGCTGGGGCACGTTCGCGGACGATGCGTTCGCATGGGGCTGACCTGGTGCGCCCCCGAAGCCCGGCTGCGGCATTTGGGCCGAGGATGCGGCTCCGAACCCCGGCTGCGGCATCTGGGCCGAGGATGCGGCCCCGAATCCCGGCTGCGGCATCTGGGCCGAGGATGCGGCCCCGAAGCCCGGCCGAGGGACATTCGGCGAAGACATACCATACCTTTGTTGCACGCCGGGGTCCGGGGCCGGCTGGCCGGGGCGAGGGCCAGTCTGAGCGCTCGGGTGTGCCCCGGGCGGGGCGGGTACGCCTCCAAAACCGGCTTGTGGCATCTGGCCCGAGGACGCGCCCGGGAAGCCCGGTTGCGGCACGCTCGCTGACGAACCCGCGAAGCCGACCGCCCCGTAGCCCGGTTGTGGAATGTTCGCCGCAGAGGCGCCGTACGGAACTTGGTGTGAACCACCGGGCTGAGCACCGCGGTATCCGCTCGGAGCCCCGAAGGCCGGCTGACCAGCGCTGGACTGGCCCGCATGAGGTTGACCAGGAATGGGCTGACCAGGAATGGGCTGACCAGGAATGGGTTGGCCGGGAACGGATGGCCCGGGAATCGGTCCCGAGGTTCCGTAGCCGTACTGCGCGCTCTGCGGCGCACCATAGGAAGACGCACCAGGTGAAGCGCCCGCACCGGGCGCCCCATAGCTGGAGGCGCCGGCCGCACCGGCGGCGCCAGCGCCGTAAGTAGGTTTGCCGGTCGGCCCGGCGGCGGTGGCACCGTATGTAGAGAAGCCGCTCGGGCTTCCGCCCGAGTAGCCAGTCGTACCATACGTATACGGGTTGTTAGGCCCTGCGGCAGCGGGAGGCATCGAGGAGGGGGCGTAGCCAGGGTTCTGTCCCGGACCCCATGACGGTGAGGCTCCCGGCGGCTGCGACCATTGATCGGTCCCTTGCGTGACGTAGCCCATGGCGTCGGCGGTCACCACCTTCGTGCCCGCTAGAAGGTCGTGCAGGCACCGTCGCTCGCTTCCGAAGATGAAGAGCACATCGACCAAGGCCAGGAGCGGCCCGATGCCCGGAATGAGGTTGATAAGCTGAACCGGAAGGAACCGAACCGCGATGAGCTGCACCATCGAGGGCACCTCGCCCGTCGTGTAGTCGACCATCCGGATACGGAGGAGGCGCTTACCCATGGTCTGCCCCTCGCGCAGAAAGTAGAACTGTGCGCCGATCCACACGAAGGCGCCGATGATGGCGTTCCGCGCCTGAGAAGTGAAATCTTGGTCCACCAGGCTATCGGTCTGGCCGAAGATGCCCAAAACCACGAGGACCAGAATCGCGACGACGATCGAATCGATGATGGCGGCGCCCAACCGATGCCATCGGCCGGCTAGCTCGTGGACCGCTTGCATCGAGGTGCCCTGAGGGTTCAGTTGAGCGGAGGGTGTTGAATACGGGTTGTTGTACGGGTTATGCATAACCGTGGTTCGATCCGACGCGTTCGGCCTCCGGGGTGACCGTATCGAATGCGGTCGCCGCTGACCACGGCGGCCCGGTCGATTTTTGGGAGGCCAAGCCCGACCGCGTGCCCAAGGTTCAGCGCATCAAGGCGCTATCGTCCCAGTTGCCGAACATCTTGTTGTCGCGGGTCTTCGCGATGAGATTGTCGAGGCGGCTTCTTCGACCGCCTCGAGGTAGGTGAGCGGCGTTGTCTCACCGCGCGTCGAGCCGCCGGCGAGACGGCGAGATGTCTGGTAGGACATCGCACCATGCAGCGCCTATTGGTCGCTAATCGAGGGGAAGTTGCCCTGCGCATCATTCGGACCGCCTCCGACCTGGGATTATCCACCGTGGCGGTCTACAGCGACGATGACCGGGCGGCGCCGCACGTAGCGGCCGCGGATACGGCTGTGGCGCTGCACGCAACGGGACCTGCTGCCTATCTCGACGTCGAACGACTGATAGATGAAGCCACCCGCGCGGGAAGTGACTTTCTTCACCCTGGGTACGGCTTGCTCAGCGAACGCGCCGAGCTGGCCGAGGCGTCGACGCGGGCTGGCATCCGTTTCGTAGGTCCGACCGCCGAGACGTTGCGACGGCTCGGCGACAAGCGAGAGGCCCTCGAGATGGCGTCCCGCTGCGGTGTCTCGACGGTGCAAAGGTCCGGCCTCCTCGATTCGGTGGACGAGGCCGAAGCGTTCATGCGGCGCATCGGGGCGCCGGTGATCCTCAAGGCGAGCCAGGGCGGCGGCGGTCGGGGTCTTAGGATCGTCGAACAACCGGAGGACCTCGGAGCCGCCTTCACAGCCTGCCGGTCCGAAGCGCGAGCGGCCTTCGGGTCGGGGGAGGTCTTCGGCGAGCGGTATGTCCGCGGCGCTCGCCACATCGAAGTACAGGTCGTCGGTGACAGTGAAACCTTCATTCACCTCGGGGAACGCGACTGCTCGATTCAGCGGCGACGTCAGAAGGTCGTCGAGATCGCGCCTGCCCCGAACTTCGACCCTCACCTGCGCGATCAACTCTGCGACGCCGCGCTTCGCATGTCGCGAGAGGTTGCTCTTTGCAGTCTCGGTACCTTCGAGTTCTTGGTCGCGCCCACTCGTGATTGGTTCTTTCTCGAATGCAACCCTCGGCTTCAGGTCGAGCACACGGTGACCGAGAGCGTGATGGGGCTCGATCTGGTCGCCTTGCAGCTCAAGATCGCCGCTGGCCGGAGACTGACCGACCTCGGTCTGCGGTCATCACCGGCGCCGCGCGGAATGTCGATGCAGCTTCGCATCACCGCGGAAGCGGCCGCCACCGATGGCCGGCCGAGCCCTGTCGACGGAGTGCTGACCGCATTCGAGGCGCCGACCGGGCCGGGGGTGCGGATGGACGCGGCGGCGGTCGTCGGCCAGGGCCTGAACCCGCGTTTCGATCCTCTGCTCGCCAAGTTGGTCGTGTGGGTGCCGGAGGCCGACCTCGAGAGCGCCCTGCGCCGAGCCCGCCGGGCGCTGGGCGAGCTTCGGGTCGAAGGCGTGGCGACGAATATGCCCCAGCTCGATGCCATCGTCCGCGATCCCGCGCTCTCAAATTGGATGGTGTCGACGGGCTGGCTCGATGAGCGCGGTGCTGGCTCGAGCTCGTCCGACGTCGGACCGCCGGCCGCGCTGAGGTCTGCGCCGCCAAGCCCGGACCGCGCGCTCGCATCGGCCCAGGAACCGGTCAAGGTCGTCGCACCCATGCGGGCGGAGGTGGTGTCGGTGCTGGTGGAGGTCGGGGCCCTGGTCGCTCCGAAAACGGAGCTGGTGATCCTGGAGGCGATGAAGATGCACCACGTCGTGGTCGCGCCCCACGCAGGGGTCGTCGAAGCCGTCTTCGCCGCGCCGAACGCCGTGGTCGACCCGGGACAGGAGCTGTTGACCTTAGCGGCTACCGGTGAGGGGGCCGATGTCGTGCCGACCGACCCCGGTCGAGCGCTCGACGAGATTCGCCCCGACCTGGCCGAGCTGAACGAGCGCCGGGCCCGGACCCTCGATGCAGCCCGGGCCCCCGCGGTCGCCAAGCGGAAGGCGCGGGGGATGCGCACGGCCCGCGAGAACGTCGACGACCTCTGCGACCCAGGTTCGTTTCAAGAGTATGGTCAGCTGGCCGTCGCGGCCCAGCGACGGGTCAAGAGCCTCGACGAACTGGTCGATACCACGCCCGCCGACGGGATCGTCGCCGGTTTTGGGACCGTCAACGCCGACACGTTCGGCCCCGAGGGCGCGCGCTGCGCAGTGTTGGCCTACGACTACACGGTTTTGGCCGGCACCCAGGGCCTGTTCGGCCATAAGAAGACCGACCGAGTGCTCGAACTCGCGCAGGCCTACGAAACCCCGGTGGCGTTCTTCTGCGAAGGTGGCGGCGGTCGACCGAGCGACACCGATATGCAGGACATCGTTGCGTCCACCCTCGATGTCCACACGTTCGCGACCTACGCGGCCGGGAGCGGGGCCGGCGTTCGCATCGGGATCGCCAACGGACCGTGTTTTGCCGGCAACGCGGTGTTGTTCGGGAGCTCGGACATTACGATCGCCACCCGCACCGCCTACATCGGCATGGCGGGGCCCGCGATGGTCGAAGCGGGTGGGCTGGGCGCGTGCCGGGTGGACGACATCGGCCCCACCGATGTCCAAGCGGCGAATGGGGTCGTCGACGTCGTGGCCGATGATGAGGCGCACGCGGTCCACCTTACTCGGAGGCTCCTCGGGTACTTCCAGGGCCCGACCCGGCCCGGACTGGTGGCCGACCAACGGCGTCTGAGGCACGCGGTACCCGAGGATCGCAAGCGGGTGTATGAAGTCCGGCCGGTCATCGAGACCCTGTTCGATTCCGACTCTTTCATCGAGCTGCGGCGTCCCTACGGGCCGGCGATGATCACCGGTTTGGCTCGAATCGAGGGGCGCCCCATCGGCGTGTACGCCAACGACCCGATGTTTCTAGGGGGCGCGATCGACGCCGAAGCAGCCGAGAAAGCCGCTCGATTCATGCAGTTGTGCGACGCCTTCGGGCTGCCGTTGGTGTCGCTGTGCGACACTCCAGGGTTCATGGTGGGGCCTGAACACGAGCGACAAGCCACCGTTCGGCGCGCATCAAGGATGTTGGTGGTCGCGGCCCATCTGCGTGTACCGACGGTGATGGTGTGTCTCCGCAAAGGCTATGGGCTCGGCGCCCAAGCGATGGCCGGGGGCAGCTTCTGGAGCCCGGTATTCAATGTTTCTTGGCCGACTGGGGAGTTTGGCCCGATGGGCCTCGAAGGCGCGGTGGAGCTCGCGTTCCGCAAACAGCTGGCCGCGGCGCCGACCGCGGAGGCTCGACAGGCGCTGTTCGACCGGGAAGTCGGTCGGTTGTACGGGGTCGGCAAAGCCTTGTCGACGGCGTCGGTGCTCGAGATCGACGCGGTGATCGACCCGGCCGACACTCGACAAGCCATGTTGCGAGCGCTCGCCACGTTTCCGACGCGCCCGCCCCCGCAGCGCCGTTTTGTAGATGTGTGGTAGTCGACCTTGGGTCCGCGGTTGTTGTGGGGCCCCGACCTGCTAGGCTGCCGCCGTGCTTCGCCCATGGCTACTGGTGGGAATTATCGCGCTGACGACCGGCCTCGGGCATCTTCGGCCCATCCAGGAGGTCGATACGCCCATGCACCTGACCCAGGCGGAGACCGTCCTTCGGTTGGGCACGGCGGTCTATCCAGACGAAACGTCGTTCACGGTGCCCGGACGGCCCTTTCACGATCATCCGTGGCTGGGGCAGCTGATGCTGTGGTCGGCCTACCAGGTCGGGGGCTTCGAAGCGCTGTCGGTTCTGACCGCGTTGCTGGGGGCCCTCGCGGTGGTTCTGGTGGGGTGGGCGGCATGGGTGTATTCGGAGCGCCGTCCCTGGATCACCGAGCTCACGACGGCCACCGTTGCCGCCGTGATCGCGTGGCGAGTCACGCCTCGGCCGTTACTGTTGTTTCTGATCTTCCTGCCCCTAGCGCTGGTGCTGGTCTACTTCTACATGCGGGCCGACCCGCGGCGACGCTTCGTCTGGGGCCTCGGGCTCGTCGCTTTGCAGGTGGTTTGGATTCCCTCGCACGGAAGCTTCGTGTTGCTTCCGGTGCTGACGCTGATCGCGGTCGGCTCCATGATTCCCACCGAGGGCTTTCGCAAAGCGCTCTGCGGCACCTTGGTCGTCGTCCCGATGGTCCTCGTGATGGTCGCCCTGACCGACGTCCGCGCTCACCTGGGCCTCATCGGTAACGTCGCGCTCGGTGATGCCACTCGACATATCTCCGAGATGCGGCCGTTGAAACTCGGCGACCTGATGCCCCATTACGTCAATTCCATTTTTTTTCTCGACCTGCTGCTCGCGCTCGCCGGCTGGCGGATCACCTACCGACTCCGCTCGTCGAAATCCGAGCTTCCGGGGTCCAGCGGACCGCGCTCGAAGGACTGGCCGCGGGGCTACGCGTGGTCGGCGGGGCTCGCCGACGCGTCATTCTTTATGCTGGGGTTAGCGCTAACCCTCACCGCTCGTCGATTTCGGGCGGCATGGGCCGTCCTGACCATACCCCTGGTGGTGAGGCCGCGGGCCGACGATGACGGGACGGAGCCGGGGTGGCTTCGGTACGCCGCCCTGGTCGCCGCGCTGACCTTCGTGCCGGCGGTGATCGACAACGATATCCGACGCGAGCCGTCGCGCGGTTTTGGCGTGGGCCTGGATCGGGATGCGTTTCCCGTCGATGTCGCGGAGTTCGTGAAGGGTCGCCGGCTCGTCGGCAACCTGCTGAATCCTTACGACGACGGCGGGTATCTTTACTTCGCGCTGCGGCCGGACGTGAAGATCGCGATCGACGGCCGGACTCCGACGGTGTTCGACGACGAGCTGTTCTTTTTGATCCGAGAGGCGGGCCGCAACCCGCACGCATTGCGCGCGTTCGTCCGTCGTTACGCGCCCGACATGGTCTTGACCCGGCAGGACTGGCCGCAGTGCGCCCTGCTGCGAGCCGACCCGGGCTGGCGTCCGGTGTTCATCGACGCCGAGCGCGCGCTCTTCTTGCATCGAGGGTTTCGGGAGGACGTTGAAGCTCTCGCGGCGCTGGATCCTTGTCGGCCGCAAGAGAGTCTGCGCGGGGCGTGCTCGCGTGACCCGTCGGTTGTCAATGCCGACTTGGGCGCGATGGCGACGGGTGGCCGACAGCCGCCCTTCGTCTTGAGGCTTCGTTCCGAGTTTGCTGGGGCCTGCCGACGAGACTACTCAGAGGCGCGCCGGTGGGCGGCGGCGGCCCTCGAAGGGGGGACTCGACGGCCGGAGGCCTGGATGACCTATGCTCGAGCGGTCGCTGCCTCCGGGCCGGTGCCCGAGGCGCTCGAGGCGATCGAGCAGGCGCTGCAAATGGGCGCGGGCCCGGACGCCGAATGGATGCGGGCCCGGCTCTACCTTCGGTCGGGTCAGACCGCGGTTGCGGCCGAGGCTTACTCAGCGCTGGCGTCCCGCTGGCTCGACCGGATGCCGCCCGAGGCCCGGCTCGAATATGCCGAGGCGCTGATGGCCGAAGGCCAGGAGCAAGCCGCCGTCCTGCACCTGCAGCGCGTCTTGTGGACGGTGACGTCGACCCGAGCCCGGCGGCTTCGGGAACAGCTCGTCGGCGATGGCGTACGGCGTCTGCGATGAGGCGATGGCTTCCAGCCTATTTTTGTGTTGAGAACCGGTATGCTTTCGCGCGTTGTCGTTGTCGTTCTCTCGGTAGGATTGATGGTTGCGGTCAGCTGCACGCAGTCCTCGGAATCGCCGGCCCCGGCGCCGGCCGAGCAAGGGGGCGTGAGCGCCCCCGAAGCGCCCCCGGCCCAGGCCGCACCGGCCCCTGCTCAGGATGAAGGTTCTTCGCCCACCGAAGTCATCTCCGAAGGGGAGACGTCGTCGGTCGACGACTTGGTGAACCCCGATGCTCCGCCGGCGTGTCAACAAGGTGTGCGCATCGCCTGCGACTGCGGGCGGCTGGGAGTGCGGGAGGCGACCTGCCAGGAAGCCGTCCTCACCGTGCGAAACATCATGACCGCCCAGGGCACGACGGAGCAACGGCGGGCTAAGGCCTGCGCAGCCTTTCGACGCGGCATGGAAATGATCTGTACGCCTCGGCCGCCCAAATAGCCCGGTAGCAGCCGCTCGGGGCATTCACGGCGGGTCGAGCGGGGCGTCCGACGCCGCTCTGAGTTTGAGACGAGTCACGATCCTGTCCTCGCCGTACGGCGCCCGGTCCGCGTCCGATCCGCAGCCGTTGACCTGCGAAGCTCGCCACACGATGACCGTGTCGCCGTCGGTCTTCCAGGCGGTGCTGTCCATGATCTCCGGTTGGTCGGGCTGGGTCGGGTCCCAGACGTAGGTCGTGTTCAACATGGTGAAGGTGCCGTCGGAGTCCCGGTCGCCCCAGGTCAGGGCCGCGATGCGGCCGTCCTCGAGCTCGGCCCAGTCGACCACATACACTTCCTCGCACCGGTTGAGGTAACCGAAGTACCCGACGTCCTCCATGCCGGTGAGCACCGCGATGGCTCCGCCGTCGGCCCACAGGCAAAGGTAGGGTCGACTCTGGCGAGGATGAGGTTCTTGTGGCGGGTCTGCGGGCGGACGCGTGTGCATGGACAAGATGCGACCTGAAGGAAGTCGCGTTGCCCACTCGAAGTGACATCCGGTCGCGATCGGAGCGGGCAGAGGCGGCAAGTCGGATGCCGGCAGCGCGGGGTAACGACGGACCTGGTTGGGCATACTCCCATCATGACCGAGCGTGGGCTGGCTTGGCCAGTGGCGAGGGGCGGCCTCGACAGGTCGGAGGGCTTACGCTAGAGCCTTGGGCGTGAGCGAGGCTGCGCTCGAAGTCAAGGGCCTCCGAAAGGTCTATCGTCAGTGGTTTGGCAGCCATCGCGTTGCTCTTCAGGATCTGGATCTGAGCGTGCCCCGCGGGGCGATGTTCGGGCTCATCGGGCCCAACGGCGCCGGCAAGACCACGTTCATCAAGCTTCTGTTGGGGATCGTTCGACCGTCGGGCGGGTGGCTTCGGATACTCGGTCGCGACCCGAGGCTAGCCGAATCCCGGCGGCGGGTCGGTTACCTCCCGGAGCGGCTCTATGTACCCCCCGCGTTCACTCTCGAGGAGTTTTTGACTTCGGTCGCTCGCATGAAGGGGTCATCGCGGGCCGACGCATTGACCCAGATGACTCGGGTCGGACTGGCCGACGAGCGCAGAACGAAGGTTGGCCGCTTTTCGAAAGGCATGCGTCAACGAGCCGGCCTGGCGGGGGCTCTGGTGGGTGAGCCGGAGCTCTTGGTTCTCGACGAGCCGACCGACGGCATCGATCCGCTGGGCCGCAAGGCGGTGAGGTTGATCCTCCGTGAAGAGCGGACCCGCGGGGCGACCGTGTTGTTGAACTCGCACCTGCTCGACGAGAGCGAGCGATTGTGCGACACAATCGGTATTCTGAATAGAGGGCGCTTGGTGCGACAGGGCAGCCTGCAGGACTTGGCTCTCGATAAAGGGCTGTGGACCCTCGTGACCGAGACGCCTCTGCCTCCCGAGACGATCGATGCGCTTCACATAGAAGCGTCGACCGAAGGCGGGTATCGGTTCCGAGCAGAATCGGCCGACGAGGCCAACCGAGTGCTCGATGAACTCCGGGCTCTCGGAGTCACCATCGTCGAGTTCAGGCGCGCGCTCCGCCCGCTCGAAGCGATCCTCGAGGAGGCGATCGAACGATGATCGGCGTGCTTCTGGATGTCTGGCGGGAGGCCCGATCGCGCCGCTGGTTCCTGCTGCTGTTCGTGGCGGTGACCCTGGTGTTACTGGTCCTGACCTTCTTCCTGAAGCTCGAGATCGTTGATGGCGCTCTCACCGCGAGTCGCTTGTTTGGTCTGGGCTCGGCAGCCGGCGACATTCAGCCGGTCGACGTCGCGCTGCGGCCGGTGTTTCGGGCCTTTGCGAAGGTTCTATTCTACGGAGGGCTGCTGTTCGGGATTTTGGCGTGTTCCGAGTTCGCGCCCAACTTGCTGGCGCCGGGTCGCATCGAACTGTTGCTGTCGTTTCCGGTGTCTCGAGCTCGGATTCTGATCGGCACATTCGTTGCGCTCGCCGGCGCGGCGCTCATATTCGCGGCCTACGCGACTCTCGGCGTCACGTTGGTGTTTTGGTTCAAAGCCGAGGTCTTCCTGCCCGAGTTCATCTACGCGGGCGGCTTGGCCGTGGTCACCTTCCTCCCGATCTATGCGGCTATGCTGCTGTCGGCGGTCATCGTTCGCAGCACCGCGCTGTCGGCCGCGGCTGGGGTGTCCGTCTTCATCATGGGGTTGTTCGCGAGCTATCGGGATGTCACTGCGGCCGCCTTTTCGAACAGTTGGGTTCGGGCAAGCGTGGATGGAACGCTTCGGCTCTTTCCGCCGATCGCGACTTTGGCCGAGCACCCCACGGAGACGGCCCCTCAGATGATGGGCACCTTGGTGCTGGCCTTAGCCCTGGTCTCGCTGGCGATCTTCGTCATCGAAGGGAAGGACTTCTGATGCGCCGATGGCACTGGTTAGGTTTGGCTGCCGTCTTACTGCTGGCCGCCGTGTGGTTGATGCACGGAACGAACCCTCGGGAGGTCACGACGCCCCAGATCGAGTCGCCGCGGTTCCCGACGTACCCCACGGTCGAAGAACGAGAACGACGGGTTACGCGGCAGCGCTTGATCGTGCCGCCGCAGCCCCCGAGCCTCGAGGCCCCGAAGGGAACCCAAGAGATTCGATTGGACCCGATGTTCGTGGCGCTGGGCCAGCCTCACGGGGCGGTGCTCGAGGCAAGCGCGGTTCTTCACAGCGAGGTCGGTCAAGCGTTGTTCGAGTGCTTGTCGGGAGAAGAGGACTTTCATGAGAGTCTGGATGCCTTCGAGCGGCGGGTCGGATTCCGCCTCAACGATCTTGACCGCATAGGCTTTGACGGAGACGTGGTCGTGATCTCCGCCGCCCGGCAAGCGCCGCCGGAGATCTCAGGTCAATGGCAGACGCTGTCGGATCAGAGCCGACTAAGCGTCGAGGACAACAAGACGATCGGATTGTTCGGCGACGACCTGATGATTCTGGGGGAGACCGATGCGGTCGAGCGGGCTCTTCGTCGACTCGAAAACAAGGAGCGCCCCGTGGCCTCCCTGCCCGAAGAGATCGCCTACGGAGAAGTGTACGGCCGGGCGGAAGGCAGGCTCCTGGAAGCTCTGCTGGGGGGAGGAAACGAGGAGATGGCGCCTATTCGCGAAGCGATCCGGTCAGTGGAGTTTCACTTCGACGTCCAACATGACGTGGCCATGTACTATGAGGTGCGCGGAGACGACGCGAAGAAGCTCGACGATGTGGCGAAGACAGTCGCCGGAGCGTTGTCGGCGGCCCGAATGCAGGCCACCATGACCGGCGACGACGAGTTGAGTCAGTTGCTGGAGTTCACTCGGGTCGGCGCGCGGAGCGCGGGCTTCTTCACGCTGGAGGTCGTGTTGCCGAAAGACTTCGTCCTCGAACGGTTCGCCGAATGCTCGCCGGACGGTCGGCGCGCGTACCCGCTCCGACCCGACGACCAGTCCGGTCTTCGCGGGGTCGATGGCGGGGTGAGCCCAAGGGCCGAGTAAGACGGGCCGAAGGTCATAGCGGTTACCAACGTCGGATTCGGTTGGAATCGATCGGCTTCCGCGCGCCCGCGGTCGGCCCGTGGGGGTTTAGCTATTGGGGCTCTCGTCGAGATGACGTTTGATCTCAGCGTGGCGCTGCTCGACCTCGCTTCTGAGCTCTCGTCGTAGCCGAGCGGCGGTATACCGGCGCTTCTGGCTCTCGGTCGTGGGTTCGAAGACGGGAACCGGTGTCGGCTTCAGGTCGTCGTCAACGGCGACCATCGTGAAATAGCAGGTCATGACGTGCCGGCGGACGCGGGTGCGCGGATGCTCGGAGACCACCCGAATGCCGACCTCCATACTGGTGCGACCCGTGAAGTTGATCGCCGCCAGGAAGGTCACCAACTCACCCACGTGAATCGTCTTCAAGAACCGGACTTCGTCGACTGATACGGTCACCACATAAAAGCCGCAATACCGGGAGGCACACGCGTAGGCGACCTCGTCGAGATGCTTCAGGATCTGGCCTCCGTGCACATTCCCCGAGAAGTTGGCGCGGTCGGGGGTCATGAGGAGGGTCATGGTCAGTTCGGCGTCCGGAAGAATGGGCCCCGTCGAGTCGGTTGTCGTATCCATCTGGCCTCCGTCGCCGAGACTACTCGCGTCGTGTCTATGCAGCCCAGCGTTACCGCCCCCGAATCGAAGTTGTTGCGCCAATCGAAAGTTTCGCGCGGGTCGGGCGTCGGTGGGCACATCGGTACTGGTCGGGTAATCCCTCGGTTGCTCAGGTGTTCGTCCAGCGGGCGAGTTGCCGGGACTGAACGAAGAGGGTGCCGTGAGCATCGAAAACGAGACCGTCTTCCTCGAGGAAGCCGGCGTCGATGGCGCGGGTCTCGACGTGAATCCTGACCGGACCGGGGACGGGGCGGGCTCGAAGGTGGGCGGTTAACTCCACGGTCGGTACCCAGCCGCCGACGCCGAGCGCGTTCCACGCGGCGGGCGGCGTGACGTCGCAAGCGATGATACCGGCCAGCTGGTCGACCGGATCGAAGTGCGCAACGGCCCGCAAGACCGCTTCATCTGTCTTGCGCCCCTCTACGAACGCTAAGCAGGTCTTGTCGAACTCGAGGTTCACTCGCTGAGCGATCGCGGCGACCGGGATCGGTGCTCTTTCGCCCAGATCGCTCTGAATCGCGTCCGGGGGGACCTCGGGCGCGCGAACGGTCGACCAATGAGGCCCCTCGAAGGCCGTTCGGTCGCCCACCGATGCCATCGTCGACAGGATGACCTTATCGTTTTGATATCCGGTGGCCATCCAGGTCGCGAATCGCCGGCTCGACCCGACGGGGCGAACAACCCATCGAAGAGGCCCGAGCGAGGCCTTGCGCAGATAGTGGGTGGTGACCGTGAACAGATCCGGTTGCCCGGACGCGTGAAGAACAGCGTTGCTGGCCAGAGCAGCGAGATAGCCGCCATGGGGAATTCCGAACACGTCGTAGCCGTCATGAACCGTCGTTAGCCAGCCGTCGCCGTCACGAGTGACCGTCAGCGCCTCGGCCATGAGAACCGGCCCAGTCATCGCACAGTCCTCGACACTGAGGGTAGGTCACGGTCCGTGAAATACATCGGGTCCCGGGCGCGATGACCTGGCGCCCGCCCGTCTTCGCTCGCTTCGCTCGCTGCGCGTTGGCACTCGCGATACATCGGGTCCCGGGCGCGATGACCTGGCGCCCGCCCGTCTTCGCTCGCTTCG
>CAZFIV010000102.1:0-4875 GCA_964519665.1 uncultured Myxococcales bacterium | reverse complement strand
CTCGCTGCGCGTTGGCACTCGCGATACATGTGGGGGTCCTATGTCAATTCGCGAATCGGGGACAGTCGAAACGTCTAGGTCGCCGTCGGACCCGCGATCGACGTACTCGGGAGTCCGGATGCGGGACTCGAGGCGGGCAGGCGGGTGAGGCCGCATTGCTGCGTTGGCGAGTTCATACGACAATTCGACCATGCCGGGACCATCTGCCGAGCCAGGCGAGTGCCAGCTTGGCATCACTGCCAACGCGCAGCGAGCGAAGACGAGGGGACGCGCGACCTTGCGGAATGTGACCATCGGGTTGCTCGCCGGGGCCCACGTCGCATGCGTGGGGGTCGCCACGTCGTCGAAGCCGTCTTCTTCGTCTCTGGTCATCTCCGTGCGCGACCACGATTTTGACGCGAATCCTAAGTTGTTAAGCCGAATTCAGGAGAGTGCCCACGGATACTTCCGCTTCATCAACCCCTTGTTCAGTGAGCAGGTCTGTCGAACGCTCGAAGAGGCGGTGACCGACGCGCCGACCGTCAATCTCCATGGCGACGCCCACCTCGAACAGTACGCGGTCACCGACCTCGGCCGGGGCCTGACGGACTTTGATGACGCGACCTCCGGCCCTGCGCCCATCGATCTGCTGCGATTCGGCGTTTCGCTGTCGCTGGCGACGCGCGCTCGCGGCTGGGAGGCCCACACGTCGGCTCTGCTGACCCGATTTCTGGACGGCTACCGAGCCGCATTGAGAGACCCTGAGACGGTGGCGCCGGAGCCGGCGGTCGTCGGCCGCATTCGGGCCGGCTTTCGAACCGATCGCACAGCCTATCTCCGCTGGGTGAAGGCGATCTCAGGTCCCGTCGAGCCTGATCTCGAGCCCGAGCTGCGAGAGGCGTTGAAGCCGTACTTCACGAACATGCGAGCAGAGTCCCCGCAACTGCACGAGGCGTTCTTTCGGCTGGTCGACCTCCGCCGACTGAAGCTGGGTATCGGGTCTGCGCTCGACGACAAGTTTCTGGCCCGAATCGAAGGGCCCTCCGATGACCCGGATGACGACGTCGTGCTGGAGATCAAAGAAGTCCGCGACCTTTCTGGCGTGTCGTGTGTCTCGACGAACGCAGGGCAGGATCCGTTTCGTATCTTGGTTGGACAATCGCGCATCGCCTATCGCCCTTATCGATTTCTGGGGTCGATCCAGCTCGATGGGCGCCCGTTTTGGATTCACGCTTGGGTCGACAACTATCAAGAGATGGAATTGGGCGTCACTGCTCGGACCCCTGACGAGCTCGCCGAAGTGGTGTACGACGTCGGCGTGCAGCTGGGGCGAGGCCATCCGAACCAGATCGCCGCGCCGCTCGACCGACAGCTTCGCCAAGCTCTGCTGGTCCGTCTCGATCGGCACCAAGCAAGCTTTCTGAATGCCGTCGTCAAGCTAGCCGACGAGGTTACCGGGGCCTGGACGACCTTTACCGCTCGGAATCGTCAATGACGGGGGTCGGGACGCACCGATCCGTAGGGTGGGCATTCTCCGTCGGGTGGGCGTTCTCCGTCGGGTGGGCGTTCTCGGTCGAGCAAGGCGCGAGAGCAGGTGACTGAGGCGGCCTCTCCGGCTAGGACCGCGCCATGAGCAATCGCTTTGCGGTCGTGACGCATCAGCGTTCGGGCACCATCGAATTCTACGATCTGGGGACCCATGCGCGAGTCCAGCATGAAGGCAAGAGCCAGAACGTGTCGGGATCTGCGGCGGGGTCCTCGGTGTGGACGCTGATGAAAGAAGCCGGCCTGAACCCGCAGAACGTCAACACGTTCATCGTGCATCAAGACTCCCCCGACGGGCGGGCGGTGGCCTACCTGCACGCGGTGCTCGAGGGCGCCCGGGTGGTGTGGCTGATCCTCTATCGTGCCGATCGCGACGCCAGCGCCTTCAAGGCGGCGGGCAGTCGTCAGCGGATCGGGGATGCGCTCGACGCCTGCTTCAAGCTGATCATCGACGACATCCAGCTGCCTCACAAACCATAGTCAAGCTGTGCCGGGACGCTCCGCGGCGCCGAGGGTCTCTCGACTCGGCGCCGGCCGAACGCGATCCGGTGGTCGCTCGGTGTCGAATTCAGCCGGCGTTGCTCACAGCGGCGACCTCGTCGGGGTCGTAACCCAGGTTGGGCGCCAACCACTTTTCCATGAACCGAACCTCGACGCCCTTGCGATGGGCGTAGTCTTCGACTTGGTCGCGTGAAATCTTGCCCACGCCGAAGTATTCCGCCTTCGGATGGCCAAAATAAAGGCCACTCACCGCGGCTGCCGGCAGCATGGCGAAGCTCTCGGTCAGCCGGATGGTCGTTCGTTCGGTGGCTTCGAGCAGGTCGAACAGGGTCGCCTTTTCGGTGTGGTCGGGGCATGCGGGGTAGCCGGGGGCGGGGCGAATGCCCTGGTAGGCCTCGCGGATCAGGGCCTCGTTATCGAGCTGTTCCCGCGCCGCGTAGCCCCACAGCTCGGTTCGAACCAGTTTGTGCATGTACTCGGCGAACGCCTCCGCGAGCCGGTCGGCTAGCGCCTTTGCCATGATGCTGCCGTAGTCGTCGTGGTCGGCGTCGTATCGGGCAACCAAGGTGTCGAGGCCGACTCCGGCGGTCACCGCGAAGCCACCGATGTGGTCGACGAGACCGGTTTGTTTCGGCGCGACGAAGTCACTCAGCGAGAGGTTGGGGCGGCCGCGGGTCTTCGAGCCCTGTTGCCGAAGACAGTGCAACGTTGCGAGCACATTCGAACGGTCTTCGGGGTCGTAGACTTCGATGTCGTCGCCCACCGCGTTGGCCGGCCAGAGTCCGACCACCGCCTTGGCGGTGAGGAGCTTCCGGTCGACGATCTCGTCGAGCATTCGTTTGGCGTCTCGGAACAGTTCGCGGGCCTGCGGGCCGACGACCTCGTCCTCGAGGATCGCCGGGTACCGCCCGTGGAGCTCCCAAGTCTGAAAGAACGGCGTCCAGTCGATGGTCTCGACCAGAGGCGGGAGCGGGAAGTCATCGAAGGTGGTGAGCCCGAGCTTTCGCGGCGCGGCGACCGGACCGTCGACGGACCAGTCGATGTCGGCCCGATTGCCTCGGGCGCGGTCGAGAGGGATTCGGGCGACCCGCTGAGTCTTGCCCTTGTGCTGCTCCCGCACCTGGGCGTAGTCGACCCGCACCTTTTCGACATAGTCGTTCCGCTGAGTCTCCGACAGCAGGCTCCCGACGACCCCGACCGAGCGGGACGCGTCGGTCACGTACACGGTGGGGCCGCGCTTGTAGCAAGGCTCGATCTTCACGGCGGTGTGGGCTCTCGAGGTGGTCGCCCCTCCGATGAGCAGCGGGAGGTCGAACCCCTCGCGCTCCATCTCCTTGGCGACGTGGACCATTTCGTCGAGAGAGGGGGTGATGAGTCCGGAGAGCCCCACGATATCGGCCTGCTCCTCGCGGGCGGCGTGAAGGATCTTCTGCGCCGGAACCATCACCCCGAGGTCGATGACCTCGTAGTTGTTACAACTCAGCACCACGCCCACGATGTTCTTACCGATGTCGTGGACGTCGCCCTTCACGGTGGCAAGCACGACCCGACCCTTCGCCTGAACGGTGCTTTTGCCGGACTGCTTGCGTTCCTCTTCGATGAACGGGATCAGATACGCGACCGCCTTTTTCATGACCCGGGCCGACTTTACGACCTGCGGAAGGAACATCTTGCCCTCGCCGAAGAGGTCGCCGACCACGTTCATGCCGTCCATGAGGGGGCCCTCGATGACCTCGATCGGCCGGTCGACCTGCTGGCGGGCCTCCTCGGTGTCGGCTTCGATGAACTCGGCGATGCCCTTCACGAGGGCGTGTGTGAGTCGCTCCTTGACCGGTTGGTCGCGCCACTGAAGGTCAGAGCCGGAGCTCTTGGCCTGACCTTTGACGGTGTTCGCGACCTCGAGCAACCGCTCGGTGGCATCGGGCCGGCGGTTGAGCAGAACGTCTTCCACCCGGTCGAGCAGGTCTTTGGGAATGTCTTCGTACACCGCGAGCTGTCCGGCGTTAACGATCCCCATCGTCATCCCGGCTCGGGTTGCGTGGTACAGGAAGGCTGAATGCATGGCTTCGCGCACCGGGTTGTTGCCGCGAAACGAGAACGAAAAGTTGCTGACCCCACCGCTGACGCGAGCATGGGGGAGGGTCTCGCGGATGGCCCGAGTGGCATCGATGAAGTCGACGCCATAATTGTCATGTTCTTCGATACCCGTCGCGACCGCGAAGATGTTCGGGTCGAAGATGATGTCTTGAGGCGGAAAGCCAACCTTTTCGGTCAAGATCTTATAGGAGCGAGTACAGATCTCGATCTTCCGAGCCGCCGTGTCGGCTTGGCCCTTTTCGTCGAAGGCCATGACGATCACCGCCGCCCCGAACAACAAGATCTCCTTCGCCTGCTCGATGAACTCTTCTTCGCCTTCCTTCAAGCTGATCGAGTTGACGACCCCCTTGCCCTGGACGCATTTGAGTCCCGCCTTGAGGACCGACCATTTCGAGGAATCGATAACGACCGGGACCCGCGCGATGTCCGGCTCCGAGGCGACCAGGTTCAAGAAGGTCGTCATGGCGGCTTCGGCATCGAGCATGCCCTCGTCCATGTTGACGTCGATCATCTGGGCTCCACCCTCGACTTGGTCGCGAGCCACCTGGAGCGCCGTTTCGTAGTCCCCAGCCTTGATGAGCTTCTTGAAGCGGGCTGATCCGGTCACGTTGGTCCGCTCACCGACGTTCACGAACATACTTTGTTCGTCGATGTTGAGCGGCTCCAATCCGGACAGGCGGGTCTTCACCGGAATGTCGGGGATGGCGCGTGGTGGGATGCCGTCAATGGCCTTGGCGATCGCTTCGAGATGGT
>CAZFIV010000101.1:0-28369 GCA_964519665.1 uncultured Myxococcales bacterium | reverse complement strand
TGTCGACGCGAGGCTGCGCCAGCACGGAATCGCGAATGAACTCGAGCGTTTGAGTCGCCAAAAGGCGAATGAACGAACCCAGTCTTCGGCCGGGATAGCCGGCGGCCTACGCGCCTTGTCGGGCCAGGTATTCCTGCAGGTAGGTCTCGAACTCGGGGAAGCGGCGGAGCGCTTCCCGGCTCAGGGCTGAGGGATTCTCTCCGAGAAGCGCGGCCCCGCGTCCGCTGATCGTCAGGCGGTCCCCATCCCGGCGAACGAGGCCGGCCGCGGCCAAGGCTTCAGCGGCCATGCGGGTTCGGGCCACCAGGAGCGGCTCGTGGGCCCAGGCCGGCTTCTGGACGCGTTGGTCGGCTGAAAGCTGCAGCCGGTCGGCGACCCCGGCGGCCGCCGCAGGAATGTCCAGGGGAACTTCCGCAATCAACCGAAGGAGCGGGAGCATGAAGGATTCGTAGTCGGGCATGCGACCCTGAAGTAGAGACGCGCCCCGCCCGCTTCAAGGTTTGCGACGGGCTTCGAGGGCTTCGCAGGGTTTCAGGGTCGAGATCGGTGCCAGAAAACGCGGTATTTGCCTCGCGGGGTCGACCGAATCGTCGACGAGGCCTACGATGCCGGTCACCCTTTCAAATGTTGCTCGCGCTCTCCGTTCTTCTCGTGCTCGTCACATCGTTCTTTTGCTCGCTCTCCGAGGCTTCGCTTCTCAGCGTGAGTCCGCTTCGGCTGCATACGCTCGCGCAGCGGAGCACGGTCGCCAAGGTCGTGCTCACCATGAAGCAGGCCATGAGTCGTCCGCTGGCCGCCATCCTGATTCTGAACACCGTTGCCAACACCGGCGGCGCTGCGATCGCGGGTCGAGAGTACACCCGGCAGTTCGGAACGGCAGGAATGGCGCTGTTCACGACTCTCTTCACCATCGCGGTCCTGATTTTGGCGGAAATCGTGCCCAAGACGATCGGTGTTTCGTATGCCGAGCGAGCGGTCCTGCTCGTCGGCAGGCCGCTGAGCTTGCTCGTGTGGGCCTTTCGGCCGTTCACGGGATTGGTCGAAGCCATAACTCGGCGCCTGGGAAGCCGGAGCTCGGACTCGAGCACGACCGCGTCTCTCGAAGACCTGCGGGCGATGGCCCGGCTCGCGGTGTCGATGAAAGCGCTCGGTCGCGAGGAGCAAATGATCATCGACGCGGCCTCTCGGCTGCCTCGGATCTCCGTCAAGAGCATCATGATTCATCGCGAAGATATCGTGTATCTGTCCTTGAGCGCCTCCGAACCCGAGAATCTGGTCAACGCGCAACGCAGCATGCACTCTCGTTTGCCGCTGTGTCACAACGACCTCGACGACATGGTGGGCGTCGTGCACATCAAGGAGGTCTTGTGGCGACTGGTTCAAGACCCGGAAGATCGGCAGGAAGAGGGCTTCAACCGCATCCTGGGTGAAGCCCTGCGCGAGCCGCTGTACGTCGACGAAGACATCGACGTATCGCAGCTGCTGCAGACGTTTTCGAAGGCTCACGAGCACATGGCGGTCGTACGGTCCAGCGAGGGCCGGGTGGTCGGGATCGTAACCCTCGAAGACATCATCGAAGAGCTGATCGGCGAGATCGACGATGAGTTCGATCGGTCTCCGACCCAGCAGCTGACGTTGGCCGAGAACGCCTGGCGCTTCGGGGGCGGACTTTTGTGGTCCGACGTAGCGCAGACCTTGAGCCTTCCCGATGAAATGCCGTTGGAAGACCTCGACCTCGACGGCCGGTTCGATATGAATGACCTGGCGGCGGGCCATTTACGGGGCCGGCTCCGAACGGGGGCCATGTTCTCGATCGGTCGCTGGCGCTTCAAGGTGGCCCGCATGCGGCGAGGCAAGGTCCTGTTCGTCGACGCCGTGCGTTCCGATGCGGCCAACCCGGGGATCGCGACCGTCGAGCAGCCGCCCCCCCCGCCCCGGTGATCCGATCGTGGCCCGAGTATTGAAAAAGTTGCGCCGGCAGCGGACGCTGTCCGGCTTTCTGCACCATCCGGTCACCGATTTCACGGTGATGGTGCTGATCGTGGCGTCGGTCGCTCTGCTCGTAGTCGAAGAGACGTTCGAGCTGGGCCCAGGTCACCCGCTGCCGTTGGTGAGCGAAGCGATCACCGCCATCTTTGCCGTCGAGCTCACCCTCCGCTACATCGCTGCTCGCAAGAAGGGGCGTTTCTTCCGGCGCTACTGGCCGGACCTGTTGGCACTGTTGCCGTTGCTGCGACCGTTGCGGATCTTCCGCATGTTTCGCCTCTTTCGGCTCTTTCACCTCGGCATGCTGCTCGACCGGCGGGTTTCGGTGCTCAGCGGTGTCCTGCGGGTGAACTTCTATCTGCTGTGGGCGCTGTTGGTGTTGACCGCGTTCTTGGTGGTCGGCAGCGCAGTGATGGCGTTCTTGCTCGAAGGGCAGCAGGGTGCCGAGTACAGCAGCCTACCCAAGAATCTGTGGTGGGCCGCTTACTCGATCATTGCCGGCGAGCCCATCAGCACGGATGGCATGCCGCGCACGACCGCCGGCCGGTTGTTGGTGGCCGGGATGATGTTGAGCGGCATGACGCTGTTCGCGATCTTCACCGGCGTCGTGTCGGCGACGATGATGGCGCGGCTACAAGGAGGGGCAAAGTTGGCGGAGCTGGATATCGATGAGTTGGAAGGACACGTTCTGGTCTGCGGCTGGAACACCGGCACGCCGCCGATGCTGTCCGAGATGGCGGTCGACGAAGAGCTGCGAGGGTTGGCGCTGGTGTTGGTCAACGAGCTGGAGCGGTTGCCGGACCTGACTCGAACCAGGATCCGGGCGGACCTGCTGTACCACGTTCGGGGCGACTTTACCCAGCTCGAGGTGCTCAAGCGGGCGGGCGTCGAGCACGCCTCGCGGGCGGTGGTGATGGCCGACCAGGTGCGCGGGCACGCATCCGAAGATCGCGACGCGCGCTCGGTCCTCGCGGCGCTGACGATCGAGCGCCTCAATCCGGACGTCTATTGCGTGGTGGAGCTCATGGACGCGGACAACCAGGCTCACCTCGAGGTCGCGGGCGTGGAGGCGGTCATCATGCGGTCCGAGCTTTCGGGGCGGGCGCTGGCCGCGGCGTGCCGGCATCCGAACCTCATGGAGGTGATGATGAATCTGCTGACGCTGCGGCGCGGCGAGACCATTCACCGAGTGCAAGGGCCCGAGGCGCCCATGCGCTTCGATGCGCTGATGCCGCTGGTGAAGGACGAGCACAACGCGCTTCTCATCGGCGTCGAGCGGCCTCGCAAAGGCCCCGCGCCGCGGCCGCGGGCTGGTGAAGTGCGTTCGCTCCTCAACAACAAGACCGAGATGATCGTAAACCCGAGGCCCGATCTGATGGTGCGGCCCGACGACTGGCTGATCCTCATCGGCGCGCCCAACGACATCGTCTGATCCGGCGCGACGACTTTTCGTGCAAATCGAAGCGACACCTACATACGCCTACCGATAATGGCCGCGTGCTGACTCGGTCCCGCTCCGACCTTCGAGCCCGTCTCGCCGACCCGGCCCTGTCGACCCCCGACGTCCAGACAACCTCTCCGGGCAAGTCTCACCTTTCGGTGGTCAAATCCACGACCGCCGAGCTTGCTCCGCGTTCGGGCCTCGCGCCCCACGTCGATCGCACGGTCGAGCTCGACTTCACCTTCCTGATTCGGCAGGCCCAGCAGCTCGACGCGAACAAGGTCAAGAGGCTCATGCAAGCGGCGGAGCGCCGGATTCCGAGGCGCCTTGACCGGGCGGTGGCCCGCCGACTCGAGGGACTCGCGGCCGGCGATACGGCGATGGTTCCGTTTCATGTCCTGCGGCCCGGTCAGGCGCAGCTGTCGTTCGCCCACGCGGGGACCAAAGTCGAAAAGTTCCTGGGCAAGCTCGAGGGTCACACGCCCGAAGACCTCACCGCGCTGGCGGGCGACCTTGGCTTGCTGGAGGTCCCCTGCTTGATCGGGCCCGGCGGCAGGTTCGCGGTCATTCATGACCGACACCACCATACCAGCGGGCTGCTGGCGCTCATCGGCTGGACCGACATGCTGACCCATCATGGGCAAGCACTCCACATGGGCAAGCCCGGTCCCGAGTTGGCGACGCTGCAGGCGTTGTTCGGGTCGGATGCCCCGATGATTCAGATCAAGGTCACCGACAACCTTTCCCATTTGAACGAGGCCGAGTTCATGAAGGCGGCGGAGTCGTACCTGCACCGAGATACGCCATCGGGAGGCCGCATCGACCAGCTGCCGGTCCGGTTCTCCCAGCTGTACGACAACCCGTTTCGCTTCTTGGCGTCCGACACCAAGATCAAGGTCGAGCGGACCGGCGACGGCAAGAAGGACTTCGAGCTCGAAACCAAGAACGAGGCCGCGGCGATCTGGGTCAAGCCGCCTTCAGCGCCCGATTTCATCGAGTTTCACGTCGGCAAGGTCTTCGCGGCGGCGTTCGCCCAGACCGGCCGCTCCTATGATCCGTCGACCGCGCTGACGGCCCAAGATGTCGACACGCTTCGTTCCGCCTTGGCGGCGGCTCGAGCTGACCCCGACCACCCGAGCCACGAAGTGCTGCGGGCCGCGGTCATCAAGCCGACAGGCGTCTCGGTGGAGGATTTCAAGGACCACATCAAGGTCGGCCGCAAGAAGGGCCACGTCCGCCTCAAGTGATGGAAGCTCGATCGGCGGCGGGGTGCACCGATAGCGGCACCCGGGACCGGGGCAGGTAATCGACCGTGACCTCCGAGCCTTGCTCGAAGCCGTCGAACAGAGCGTCTCGAGTCGTATACCGCACCCCGTCGATCGTCACGTGGGTGATCAGTTCGCCGTAGGCGTTGCGGACCACTTCGATGGCCTCCATGGGTCCGGTGGTCGTCTCGAGTCGGCCGATTCGAAGGTCGAGGCGCATGGCGAAGATCCGACGCCAGCCCAGCCACCAAGCCAGGCCGATCCAGACCGCGAGGGCGAGCGCGGTGTAGCTCACCAGGGTGTTCGGCGAGGCTTCGCTTCCACTGAGGGCCCGGCGCGCGACGAACACCATGAACAGGGCCGCGACCATTCCGCCGGCCGACGTGAACTGCCAGGCGGTTTGGGTCCGCGCGCGGATCAGGTCTTCCACCTTCTTCTTGTGTTCTCTAGAGAGCGAGCGCATGGAGATCGCCTTTCACGCCGGCCGACGTCGCGTTCAGCTGGTCGGCCGCGGCTCCAGGGTCTTGCTGTACAGCGCCCGGCCGGTCGTGTCATGCAGGCTGACCGTCAGTCGCTCCGTTGGGCCATCGAGGAAGACCTCGCCGAAGAACTGCCGCCCTTCCGACGGCGAGCGATTGGGCTTCATGCCCCACGGGACCGCCGAGAACTCGACCGCCGGCCCAAAGGTCGGGTCGAGCACGTTCGGGCCGAAGGTCCCTGCGTGCAGCGGTCCGGCGACGAACTCCCAGAAGGGCTCGAACCCGGTGAACGCCGCCCGGTCGGGGTGATAGTGATGAGCGGCGGCGTAGTGAACGTCGGCGGTGACGAACACGACGTTCCTGATTCTCTCTCGCTTCATGAAGCCGAGCAGCGAAGCGATCTCATGCTCGCGACCGAGCGGCCGACCGGGGCCGTTGGCGATCGCTTCTTGGTGCTCGGGGCCGTCGGGAACGATCAGACCGATCGGCAGATCGCAGGCGATCAGTTTCCAGGTGCTCTTCGAAGCCTTGAGGTCGCGTCGCAGCCGTCGAAGCTGCTCTGACCCGAACAGGGCGGTTGCGGGGCCGGCGTTCGCTTGTCGGTTGCTCGAGTTGGAGGCCCGAAAGCTTCGCGCATCCAGCACGAATACGTCGAGCGATGGGCCCTGAGGAAGGTGTCGGTAGATCGAAGGCCCGTGGATCGGCATGTACTCCCGAAACGCCTGTTTGGCTCGGGCCGACAGAAGCTTGACGGACTTTTCTCGGTAGCGGTCATCGTCGAGGACCTGCTCGGGGTACCAATTGTTGCGGGTCTCGTGATCGTCCCATTGGGCCACGACCGGGGTCTGCGCGAAGAAGGCGCGATAGTTGGGGTCGAGGAGGTTGTAGGCGTATTGCCCGCGAAACTCGTCGAGGGTCTCGGCGACCTTGGCTTTGGCCGGGGTGACCACGTTTCGCCACTCGGATCCGTCGTCGAGGGTCAACCGTTCCGAGAGGGGATTGTCGGCGTACACGTGGTCTCCGGAGTGGATGAACAGATCGAAGTTCCGGCGGCGGAGGGTCTCGAACATCGTCATCCCGCCTCGGTGAAGGTCGATGCCGTACCCTTGTCCGGCCACGTCGCCGCCCCAGCCGATCCGTAGGTCGCGCCGAACGGTGGCCTTGGCGGGAGGCGTCCACAGTCGCCCGACCTCGGCGCGGCTGGAGCCGCCGTCGCCTTCGAACCGCACCCGGTAGTAGACGTGTCCCCCCGGCAAGCCCGTCAGTCTTCGTTGCGCGGTGAAACCGGTCTGAGTCGTGGCCAGCGGTCCCTCTACCCGGTGCGCGTTGACGAACGTCGAAGTGGTCGACCACTCCACCCACATGCGGGCCGGGCGATCGGTGGCCGACCAGACCGTCGCCGCGCCGGCCCCCGGGTCGCCGCTCATGACGGCCATCAGCCCCGGTCGCGGGGCGCTCCAGGCCTCTCGAGGGATAACCTGCCCGGCCATCGCCGCCGCCGCCCAGCCGAGCACGTCCCGCCTTCGCCAATGGTTGGTCACGGCGCGAACGGTGCCGGTCGGGGCGGTGCTTGTCGAGTCGGGGAGCCCCGCGGTCGCGGTTGCTCCGCGTGGTCACGCCGGACCGATGGGCCCGATGGGCTGGCCGGGGGCGCCCCTTCGGCTGCCTTCGACACTCGACTTGCCGACCCGTTCGGACGATAACCCGCGGGTGGCGGCGTTCCTTTCAATCCGTTCATCCGTGATGGCGCTGTTGGCGAGCGGCATTCTGGCCGGAGTGCAACTGGCGGGATGTGCGCCCACTGCCGCCGAGACCCCCGACCCCCGACCTTCGTTGGCCCCGGCTGCCCAACCGCTCACCGAAGTCGATGAAGACGAACCTCCGGTGCCGATGACTCCAGCCGAAAAGGCCCTCGTCCGCGTATGCGCGGATGCGTGTTATCTTCGCGACCAGCACCGCGCTGTCTCGGCCGAATTGATCCGGCGGCAGTGCGAGACGGGGTGCCGCATCCAGCTATCGTGGCCGCTGGTGAACCGCCAGGCCGAGCTGCCGACGCCGGGGCGCAGCTACGTGCGGCTGCAGGGTACGTTGACGCAAAAAGAAGGCGTGCCAGCCGTCAAGCTGGAAGACGGCACGGTCATCGCGCTTCGTATCGACTACGCGACCGCCGGCAAGCCTCCCACCGCAGGTCCGGTCGCGGCTTCCGGTCGGCTCGAAGAGGACCAGAGCCTCACCACCCTCAACGTGGCCAGTCCGACCGAGACCCTCGACGACGTTCCCGCGCCGTGAGGCGGTCCGGGCGCCCATACCCGGACCCACCGCCCACCACCGTCTCAGACATCGCAGTTTGAACCTCGGCGTCCCTCGATGAAGTTCGAGCCGGATGGCTTTCTCGCGAAGCGCCGCGTCAAAGGCGCTTGGGGTCCGACGATCGATGGTATGTTGTTACGACGGGCGTCATGTTGTTCTTCGCGCTGCTGGGTTTGGTGACTTTGGGCCTGTTGGCCGCCGAAGCGTTCAGCTCTCGGCGTATGAACCGTAGTCTGTGGCGTGACGGATTTCAGGTCACCGTGACCCACGAGCGCCTGGGCATCGGACGGACGCCGTCCGAGATTGAAGGACGCCCCGCCCATCCGTGGCGGGCCGAAGTCTGGCTGCACGCCGAAGAGGGGCAGCTGCCGCGAAGCTTGGCGTTCGTCGAGACGCTCCTGAAAATGCCGCCGCCCGACCGTATTCACCTTTTGGATGGCAGCCTGTATAGCCACGCCGGTCCAACCGACTATCCGGAACTCGACCGGGTCGTTCGCGACATGGTGGCTTACGCCAAGGCTCTCGCCAAGGCGACCCGCTCCTTGCGCGGCCAGGCCTTCGAGGCGGCGATGAAGCCCACCGAGCTCGGCCGGGCCCACCTCACGCGGGCGGGCGACGATCGTTTGAGTGCCCTCGATCTCTTGCTGACCTATTTTCCGGCTTCGTTGGAGGCGGATGTGGCCGCCAAAGACGCGGTCGTCGATGCGAATCCCGCGGTCCGACTGCGGGCGGCGCGCGCCCTCGCCGAGGCTGGGGTACCGGTAGTGATGGCGATCGTCAGCGATGATGCGGTCGGCGAGCGCCTCCGAGTGGAAGCCTTGAAGCACTTGTCACTGGTGCTCCCGCGCGCCGAAGTGGGGCCGGTGATCGTTCGGTCGCTCGATCCGGAGCTCGGCCAGCTTCGCGCCGAGGCGGGCCGTCTCGCCGGTCAACTCAAAATCCGAGAAGCGGTGCCCCGATTGCTCGACCTGCTCTCGGCGCCGTCACCGGCCGACAAGCGGGCGTTGCTGGTGGCGCTCGGCCGAATTGGCGATGCCCGGGCCGAGCCCGCTGCGCTGGCGCACCTCGACGATGAAGATGCCGACGTGTGCCGGGAGGCGATCCGCTGCCTGGGGCGGGTTGGTCGCCCGGAAGCGGTGGTTCCTCGACTGAAAGCTTGGTTGCGAGGGTCTGCCCGCCCGCCGAGCCTCCGCGAGCTCGCCGAGGCCGTGATCAGCGCCTTGGCGCGCCCCGGCGACGAACGAGGGAGTCTGTCGCTCGTCAGTGATGATGGGTTAGGCGCCGTCAGCGTCACCGACGCTCAGGGCGCGGTGGCGATCATCGGCGACCCCTGAAGGGCCGAGGTGCTCGACGCGCGGGCGGCCCGGCGAGCGATCGGCAGGCCTCGTGGGCTGGGTAGCGGAGTTGGTTACCGATTCGGCGGCCATCGAAGGCCGACCCGAAGCCCCCACCCCGCGAGCTCATCGATGTTGTCGGTCGAGCCGGCGGCGGCGTAGCTCGCCTCGATGTCCAAATCGATCACCGACAAGGGAAGGAGAACACCGCCAAAGGCTTCGCCGACGGGTTCGACCGACGGGTCTCCGAGCCGGACGCCTGCTCCGCCGCCGATGTAGAGCTGGGGCACCAGGTCGGTGTACCGAAGGGCGACCCGGGCGGTCAGAGGAACCACGTTGATGGTGTCGTTGCCGTCTTCTCGCTCGAACCAGCGGGCGAGGGCCCAAACATCGACCGCCAGCCGTCGCTCGACCGGGATCTGACCGCCAAAGCCGAGGCTCAGCTGGAAGACCGGGTCGTCCGACGTGCCGAGCCAGGTCCCGGCGTGGGTCGTGGCGAACAACCCGGGTCGCACTCGAGGGCGCCGGACGGCCGACTCGGCCAGCGTATCGACGATAGATGTGGGCAGCGGCGTCTCGACGGCGCGAGTGCCGTTATCGGTGTAGAAGCGCACCGTCGACGGGACGGGGTCGCCCACGCTGGAAGTCAGCGTCCATGCGTATCGGCCACCGCCGAGGGCGGTGGCCGGAGTCGTCTCGGGGGGGACCCGGCACTGACACGGCGCCAGGACGCTGCCGTCTTCCGTTCCTGTCGACAGGCGGTCGGTCGCGGCGGCAAGCGGGCCCACTTGAAACTCGAGGCCTTCGACGCCCTGGCCCATTTCGTCGACGACCAAGAGCTCGATCGGGATGTGTTGGCGTCCGTCTTCGATCGTTGGCGTGCCGATAGACGCTTTGACGCGCTGAGTAGGGACGACCAGCTCGAGCGGGATGTAGCGGGTCGGTCCACCGTCGGTCGCCTTGAGGCCGAGCACCACGGTTCGGGACGCGAATAGCTCGAGAGCGACCGCAACCGTGCTGCTCCGTCCACCGACCGACAGCAACGATTTCGGGGGCGCGGCGAACCGGACGATGCCGGGGCGGGGTAGTCGCAACGGCTCGGTCGGCGACGCGCGGTGTAAGGGCGCATCGCCGTCGTCGAGGGTTGGCCGGGGCAACACGATGATCGGGCGGGGCGCGCTCGCGACGCCGACCAGATCGCGGTCGTCTATGCTCGCGAGTCGGGCCGCGTACATGCCGGGCGACACGTCGGCGGACGTCGTCGAACCCTGGACTCGAGTCAGCAGGACCGGCCGCAGGACCTTGACGTCGTTGCCGACGCCGAGCTGGAGCTCGGTCGCCACCGCCGAAGGGGCTGCTCGCCAGGTCAGCTCGGTGGGTTCGCCCTCGATTCTGAAGATCACCTCGGTGCGCTTCCACTGGGGCGGGGCCGGAAGGCGCCGCGGTGGCTCGGGCGGTTGACCGTCCTTGACGAGGGTGCCGAAGCCTCGGGGCACGGTCACCCGCTCGCCGGCGCTCTCGACCTCGCTCTCGCCGTCATAGACCGCGACGGTGGTCCGCTGGCGTTGCTTTTGGGCGCTGACCCGGGTCCGCAACGAGCGGACGCGGACCCGGCTCGACCGGGCTTGAATGTCGATGATCCGACCTTCTCGTTTTGCGAGGGCCGCAAACAGGCTCCCTTCTTCGAGCTCGATGTCGGCAGTGGCCCGTCGGGATTTGCGGGTGGCCGCCGGCGAGCCGAAGACGACCGCCAGGGCATTCGGGCCCAAGGTGACGAGGTCGTCGCGGGGAAACCGGATCTCGCTCGACGAGTTCGATAGGGTGCGCACTCGGGACAGCCGCCGCAGAGCTTGTTTCGGCTGGGCCCGCCGCCACTTCGGGGCGGCGGGCTCGCGGGCTTGCACGCGTCGCTGGACTCGGCCGATTCGGGCCACCGGTCCACGTGGGGTCACCCAAACCTCGACTCGGCGATTCCGAGCGCGGCCGGCCTCGGTCGTTTCTTCGGTAAGAGGCTCTCGGCTCCCGGCGCCTTCGACCTGCAAGCGGGCCGGCTCGAGGCCCCGACCCACGAGGGCGTTCTTGACCCGCTGGGCGCGGCCGAGCGACAGCCGCTGGTTGAGGGCCTCCGAACCGCGGTCGTCGGCGTGACCGACGATCAGCACCGGCGAGAGGTCGGTCCGGCGTTTTAGGAACTCGGCCAGACCGTCGAGGGTGACCTCGGAGACCGCGGTCAGATCGGTCGACCCCGTCTTGAAGCGCACGATGCTGTCGGGCAGGACGTCGCCCGGACGCCGGACCTCCGCGAAGGCCGAAGAGGGGGGGCGCCAGGGCGACCCTAAGGCCACCACGAGGGCCAGTAGGGTCGTCCAGCCGATGCGGGGACGCTTCATGGCCCTCAAACAACCAGGTTTCCAGCCCCGCTTCAACTTGCCCTCCACTGGACCCCGAAGGTCGATCCGAAGTACGGTCTGGGAACGACGATGCCGGGTCACCGCACAGCTGTGAATGAGGCGCACCTCGTTCCGGGCTTTCAGCTCTACTCCGTGCTTGGTCAGGGCGGCGTCGGCCGCGTGTACCGTGCCCGCGATTCCATGGGGCGTGACGTCGCGCTGAAGGTGATGCCGCTCGAGGTCGACGACACGCGCAAGAAGCGTTTCGCTCAAGAGGCCTCGATCGGGATGTTGCTGAACCACCCCGGCATCATCGAGGTCTACGATGCGGGGACCTACGACGACGTTGGATGGATCTCGATGGAGGTCCTCGACGGGTCGGAGCTGGGGGCTTCGATGCGAGATCCCGCCTTCGGGGTGGACGACCGGGTTCGGGTGATCGCGCGAGTGGCCGCGGCGCTGCACTACGCTCATGAGCAAGGCGTCATCCATCGCGACGTGAAGCCGTCCAACGTATTCCTGACCTCGAAGGGCGACGTGAAGTTGCTCGACTTCGGCATCGCGCGGTTGAAGGCCAACAAGATCACGAAGACCGGGTTCATCGTCGGGACACCTCAGTACATGGCCCCGGAGCAGGTGACGGGCATCGGGATCGATGCTCGCGCCGACGTCTTCTCGCTCGGCATCGTGGCCTACGAGCTCTTGACCGGCAAGCTCCCATGGAGCGGCGAGAACCATACTCAGATCATGATGGCGATCTGCTCGAAGCCCGCCCGGTCGTTCGAGGCGATGTTCCAGAAGAACGTCCGCACCGAGATGGAACCTCAGCAGCTCCGTCGGCTGCACAACACCATCCATCGTGCGATCCGGCAGGAGCCGGAGCATCGCTACTCGACCGCTGCCGAGTTCGAGGACGCCCTGCACGCCTATCTCGAAGGCAACGATCCGCTCGAGGACATCACCGTCACCGACGTCGATCCCGATGCGGCCGGAAAGCAGCGATTCGACTGGGCGATGGCCCGGGCGGCCCGAGCGAAGGTCGAAGAAGAAGCTCCGGTCTCGCCGTTGACGGAGCCGGTCACCCGCTACGACGAGGAGAGTCCGAGCGCCGGCAACAGGCTCTGGATGTTGCTGATCGCGCTGTTCGCGGTCGGTCTTGGTTTCGCAGTCTGGTACATGAAGAGCCTCGGCGAGTAGCCGTCATGCAGCTGTTCGGACGATTTCTCAACCGAGCGATCTTCAGCCACCTGTTGGTCGCGGTCCCGCCGGCGGTCATTCTCGGCCAAGTGGTCATCGAGGTGACCCGACCGGCCCTGTTGCAGGAGGTCCAGAACCTGAATCTGGTCACCGCCTCGTTGATGCGCGACCGCATCCAAGCCGAGCTGGGCGGTAAAGCCGGCTTGCTCGGACACGCGGAGCGGGTGCTCGACCTCGATATCGAAATTCACGAGCGTCAGGCGCTGTTGACGGCCTTGGCTGCCGATGCCGGACAGGCGTTGACCCTCTATACGCCGGAAGGGATCTTCGACAGCCAGTTCCGGCCCAAGGACATGGTAGCGGTCGACCGCCAACCGATACCCCGCCCCGCTCAACGACGGGCGGCTTCGCAGGCGTGGGCGGTGTGGCCCGTCGGCGAAGAGCTTCGGCTGGTGATGGCCTGGCGGCAGGGTGAGGATATGCTCGGCTTTCTGGCCACCTCGGTCCCGCGACATCAGCTCGAGGGGCAGTGCATGGCGCTGGTCGAGCGGCATATCGGGCTTCCCGGCGCGCTCGATGTCGTGTCGGTCGACGACGGTCGGTTCGTCGCCTCCTCGGCGGTCGATCATCGCGGAACTCCGGCGCCGGGTACGACGGCGGATTGGATGGCTTCCCAGAGAGGGATCTTGTCCGGGCGAACCGACGTTACGCACGAGTTCACCGACTCGGAGGGGCAAATCCAGCTCGTCAGCGTTGTCCCCATGCCTCAGCTCGGCTGGGTGGTCGGGGCCTACCGGCCCCGCAACGTGGCGCTCGCCTCGCTCAACGTGGCCCAGCGGCGTCTGGTAGTGCTCTCTCTGATCGCGGCGTTGGCCGCCGGCCTGGTCGGGCTCCTGCTCGCGCGCCAGATCAGCCGCCCGGTCCAGGACCTGGTATACGCGGTCCGAAGGGCAGCGCAGCGGGGGTTTTCGATGGATAGCAAGGTCCACGCAACCGGGGAGCTCGGAAGGCTGGCCGAGTCATTCAACTACGCGCTGTCCCAGATGGCCGAGTACCGCCGTCAGCTGCGCGAGACGACGCAGCTTCGGCTTCGGCTCGCCCGGTTGTCGCCCGGCTCGGGGAGCGCCCGCGAAATGCTGGCCCGCACCACCCCGCCCGATCCTTCGGCGCCGACCGAGCCGATCGCGGTGCTTTATGCCGACTTGGTCATCGACCACTCGGGCAGTTTGGAGACCGAGCATCTCGTCACCATTCTGGGCGAGTTCTTCACCGCTGCCCACGAGGCGATCCATCAGGAAGGGGGCCGGCTCGACCGCTACTCCGGAGATGTGGTCATCGGGTTGTTTCCCGAAGCGACGACCCCTTCCCCGAGCCGGGCGGCCTTTTCCGCCGCCCGGATGATCGTCGCCGATGCCCAGGCGATCAGCGACCGTTGGTCCGAGCTGAGCCCACTGCGTCTTCATGCGTCGGTGGGCGTCGTCTTCGGCTCGGGCCACCTCGTGGCGGAAGACCCGTCCGGAGATCCGACGGTCCACGGTGACCTCGTCGAACGCGCGGCGACCCTGCAGCAGCACGCATACGTGTCGTCGGTGGTGGTCGACGAAGCGGCCGGCGCGACCCTCGACCTGGACGCGCCCCTCGTCCCCGCGGCCGGTGATACCGGAGCCCTTATGTGGACCGCGGACGCTACCTCGAAACGTCCGCCATCTTCAGACTCATCGTCATCGACATCCTGATGGTCTGGCTCGGTCCGCGTCCTTCGGTGACCAAGACGACATTGACCTTCATGGCGACGTCCCCGGAAGCCCCAAGGCGGGTGAGGTCGACGTTCATCCGGCCGCGGCCTTCGGACTCCGACGCCTTCGTATAGACGGTGACGCCCGGCGGAATGTTCGGAAGCTTGACCGTTCCCTCGCGGACCTTCTGCACCATCTCGCTGACCAGGGTCAGCTGGTTGCCGTCGCGTCCTTCGAGGGTCACCGTCGCTTCTTGCGTAATGGGCATACCCATCTCGGACAGGTTTTGAGTCACGCGCCAGCGAGCCCCGACGCCGACCGGACCCGCCGGCAACGGCACGACCAGCTGGTTCATGTTCTTGGTGAGATTGTCCATGATGCCCTGGGCCGATTTGGGGAGCTCCCGGGTATCGAGGCGAGCCGACACGACGGTGCCCCGCGGAGTGACGATCATCTCGCCGCCGAGCGATTTCAGGGGCTGGAGGCTGTTACGCATGCGTTGGAGGAGCGCCGGAGGAATGCCGGTGGTCTGGTCGATATTGACGTCGACCGTCTTGAAGGCGACCTTGAACTGGCCGGCCGCATCGACCTCCACCATCGTGAGTTGCATCGTGACGACGGTGGCGGGCAGTGCCTGCTGCGGGATCTTCGTGTCTCCGAGCTGCATCTCGATCGCCTGCTGACTGATGATCTTGATGCGCTGCACCGAGCCGAGCTCGGGCTGAAAACGAAGTTCAGTGAGGGGGCCTTCGCCGGGCGAAAGCAGCTGCACGGTGGTGCTGGGCTGTGCGGAGGCGAGCGCCGGTGACAGAAGCAGCGCGAGGGTCGAGCCGATCAGGGCCGCCCAGCGGGCTTTCCGGGACGTCATAGCGCCTTGTCCGACGACCTCGGCGGGCCGTCAACCCGCCACCAACCAGACCACCCCCGCCACAATCAGGATCATCGCGATGCCCGCGAGAAGCAGAACGGGAAACTCAGACTTGGCCTGTCGGGTCTGAAACGGGACCGAGTCGAACTCGGAGGTGTCTCGAATGCGGATCCCGGTGAGGCCCTCGTCGCGTGCTCGGGAGGCCGGCCCGGGCGGGTTCGCAGGCGGAGAGCCCGCGTGCGAAGCGGGCGCCCTCGGTCCGGACAGGTAAGCAGCCAGCTCGCCGGCGGTGGGTTTGGCTTGGTCCTCGACGGTCTCGGCGGCGTCGACCGCCGCCGCGATCTGCTCGGGCGAGGGAACGGTCAGGGGTCGCGCAGCGTCTCCGTTGTCGGTCTGCGGCTCCCAATCCGGAGCGTCGATGTCCTCGGTCGTCTGGGACGGCTTGGGCGGTGCCATCCGTGATATTTACCCTTGGGCCGATCCGTCTGTCGAGGCGGGTCAATGACCGACCGCGAGCTCGGGATGAAGGCCGTAAGCGCGTCGGAGCCAGGCTTCGAACTGCAGCGCGGGCAGGGGGCGGCTGAAGTAAAACCCTTGAATCTCGTCGCAGCCCAGCATTCGGAGTTGCTCGAGCTGCTCGCGTTCTTCGACCCCCTCCGCCACGACGCGAAGATTGAGGCTGTGGGATAGCAAAATGATCGCCCGAACGATGGTCATCGACTCGGGCTTGTTCATCATATCGGAGATGAAAGATCGGTCGACCTTCAAGGTATCGACCGGGAAGCGGTGCAGGTAGCTCAGTGAGCTGTAGCCCGTCCCGAAGTCATCAAGCGCGATATGCACCCCGGTCGCGCGCAGCTCGGTCAGGTGCCGGACCCCGATCGCCATGTCCCTCATCAGGACGGTCTCGGTGATCTCTAGCTCCAGCGCTTCGGGGGGCAGGGCGGTTTCGGCCAGCGTCTGGCGAACCGTGTCCGTGAAATCCGGTCGGAGGAACTGCTCGGCGGAGATGTTGACGGCGATCCGAAGGTCCGAGAATCCTTCGCGTCGCCACTCCCGGGTTTGGGCGCATGCGCTGCGCAAGACCCAGCTTCCGATCGGCACGATCAGCCCGGTCTCCTCGGCGACGCTGATGAACCGACCGGGACTCACCCAACCCAGGATCGGGTCGTTCCACCGCAAGAGTGCCTCCATGCCCACCGGCAAGCCCGATTTGGTGTCGACCTTCGGCTGGTAGTACACCTCGAGCGAGTCGTAGTGATTCGTCGCTCTGCGCAGCGCCATCTCGATCGTCATGCGCTCCCGAGCGCTGGCATGCATCGACTCCGCGAACATCACGGTTTGTCCCGTTCCGTTGGCGATCGCCTCGTGCTGGGCGGTTTCGACGTTTTTCAGAAGGGTTGCCGAGCTCTGGCCGTGAACTGGATAGACCGCCAGCCCCAAGCAGGCGCTGGGGACGACCGGATGTCCGGCCACGTCGATCGGTTCGGACAGGATCTCCTGGATGCGCCGGGCCCGCTGCCAAATGTCGTCGGGTTCGAACGCGTCGCGGAACGCGAACATGAAGCCTTGGTTCGATACGCGCGCCAACAGGACGCCCGCCTGATCCTGAGAATCGTCGAGAGACAGGGTGTTTTCGGGACTGAGCGTGTCGGTCTCCTCGGGCACGTGGTCGAGGCGCTCCGCGACCATCCTCAGCAGATGATCGCCGGCTTCGTGTCCGAGGGTGTCGATCACCCGATGAAGCCCGTCGAGGTGCACGGCCACGATCGCCAAGCCGGTCGCTTCTTGTGGGGTATCGAGCAGCTGGTCCAGCGTGTCCCGAAAAAACTTTCGGTTGGGCAGGCCGGTGACTTCGTCATGGTAGGCCAGTCGGATGATTCGCCGTTCCGTTTGCTTTCGCTCGGTGATGTCCTGGATTGTGCCGGTGATTCGAACCAAGCCCTGAGCGTCGACACTGGCCTGCACTTCTTGGCACACGAAGGCGTCCGGATCGGGGCCCGACAAGCGATGCTCGAACCGAAACGTCGACTCGCTCGGGGCCAAGCCGGTAAGCGCGCAGCGGATCCGATGGCGGTCTTCGTCGTGAACGCCGTCCAAGAAGCTTTCCCATCCCAGATCGATGGACGCGGGTTGAAGGCGCAAGATGCGGGCGGCTTCCGCTGATAGTCGGACTGTGTCGGTATCGGGGCGCCAAGACCAGTGGCCGACTTTGGCGATGCGCTGGGCCGCCGCGAGCTGTTCCTGGGTCTCCCGAAGGTCGTGCCGAATTCGGGCTGAGCGCACCAGGTACCGAAGCCGGTGGGAGAGAGCGGGGTACTGAATCGGGATGACGATAAAGTCCGTCGCCCCGGCTTGGTACGCCTTCTCGATCGCCTCGGCGTCATCGAGGCGGGCCGCGACCAATATGGGCAGGTCTGCGCCTTGCGGCGCCTTCCGCAGGGCAACACAGGCTTCGAGGCTGTGCTCGGAGTTGGCGCCCGACAGCACCACGGCGTCGATCGGTCCTGGTGACTCAAAGCCGTCGAGGGCTTCGAGGCGGCCGCACGATGCGGTTGACACGATGAAACCGCTCCTCGTCAGCTCTTCGTTCAGCCGGGCGCGCGCGGACTCGTCATCGTCGATGACCAGGACCGATATCCACCGGCGACCAGCTGTCGTTGACATCACCCTACGCTCCTTTTCGAGCCGCTCAATGCGGTACCGGTTCACGACCAGCAGAAGTTCCTATCGGCCCTCGATGCCCGGTAATGAGTCGACGATGTCTCGCGATCACGGTCGGGTCACCGATCAAGGGTCACCGATCAAGCGTCACCGAGAGCGAGGTCAGCTCGTTTCGGGAGTCGGCCAGCGCTCGGGGCCATAGGCCGGGACGCGTGTCGTTTAGGGCCAGCGCGGGC
The DNA here is from genome assembly GCA_964519665.1 of uncultured Myxococcales bacterium. Lineage (GTDB taxonomy): Bacteria > Myxococcota > Kuafuiibacteriia > Kuafuiibacteriales > Kuafuiibacteriaceae > JANQQN01. The sequence goes on along the minus strand of CAZFIV010000101.1, from coordinate 10,463 downwards.
GCGTTGGGGCCCCAACCCGACCACCCCGACCTCGGGCCGCGACCGACGGGGGCCGCTGGCGATCAGGAAGCCCAGCGCCCGGGTGCTCGCGACGACCCATTCGTCGACCGTCGTCAATGGCGCCGGTCGGTGGACGTTGCTTCGACCGACCGCGACCAGGCTCGGATCATCGGGGGGCCCTAGCCACCGAGGTGCTGAATCACCAGGGCCCGGTGGTAGGGGTACAGCCCTTGCGGTAGCTCATGGATGCCGTAGAAGCCCCCGCTTAGGATCTCGGAGGATTGGATTTCGAGCCCTTGGGGCGCGTATTGGGTGCGGCCCCGGAGCGTGACCGATAGATAGCCGACCCTGGTGTTCATCTCCCAGTCGATCGGCTCCGGCTCGACCTCGACCGCCAGCGCAACCTCTTCCATGATCTCGCGAACCAGGCCCGCTTCCATGGTCTCGCCGCGGGCCATGAACCCGCCCGGCAGGCCCCATCGCCACGGGGTTCGAAAGCGGTGCTCGAGGAGCAAGACGCGGTCTTGGTCGTCGGTCAGCAGGCCGACGACCCCGATGAGGAAGCGATCGTTGGCCGCGAACAGCACCCGTTGTCGCAACGATTGCGGCATGCGGTCCCAGACCAAAGCCAGGCGGCCGAGAGCGAGCGTCTTCAGGCGTTCGAGCACTGCTCAGAAGCGATACCCGACCTGGAGGGTCGACGGAAAGTCCCAATAGACGCCGTCGTCGAGGACGCTCATCAGCGGATTGACGGGAAGGATCGAAATCTCGAGCCTTCCATCGATCCGCCACCGAAAGCCCCAGACGACCCTCATCTGAGACAATCCGATCTCACCGAACGCGACGTCGAGCGCGATCGGCGCGCCGAAGACGTCGCCGGCCTCGAAAGGAAAGTTGCCGCCGACCCGGACATATCCGAGGAGCGACCGCCCGGGCCCGACCGCGTTGGTGAGCCGAACCCCGCCGCTGACTTCGAACATCTGGGCGACGGCGAGACCGCCGCCTACGCTAAAGCCGCCCCCCGTCCGCACGTCGAGTCCATACCCCAGCTCGAGGTGCACGAGGGGCGCGAAGGCGCTCCGCCGCGCGGCATCGCGGGTGAACAAGCGAATCGGCGAAGATCCGTCGGGCTCCGATGCGGGCATCGCGGCCGAGTCGGCGTCGCCCGTCGTCGTTCCATCGGCGAGGAAAAGCCGGACCCTGGACTGTGGGTCGAGGCGGACCCGTTGACCGTTGATGTCCCTGAGCACCACCGTGGACGTTGACGGGGGCGGGTGGGGCACCCCCCACCGTTGGCGACCCTGTTCGTGGCCATCGCGTCGGCCGCGTTCGCCCCCGTCGTGGCGTTGAGTCTGGCGAGCTCTGCGAAAGACAAGGTCGAAGCATTTGCGTTTATGAAGATCATCGGCTTTGTGACCGTGATGCCGCTGGTCGCGTGGTTCGCACCCGAGCCATGGCACTGGGGGCAGGGATTCTACCCCCGTTTCCGGGGGCCAAGGCGTGGTGGTTAGCGGCCCAGGGGCGCGACGGTTGGGTTGGCTGGGTGCTGGTTGGCTTACTGGTCAGTGGTCTGATGCTCTCGGCGCTTCTGCGCCGGTGGCGATGACCCAACGACGGCCACCGGCAGCGCCCGGACGAGCAACCAGAGAGCACGGATAGGTCCGGGAGGTTACCGATGAAAGATGGTTTTCGAGACGGTTGGTTTGTCGAGGTCGGGGCGATGGATGTCGCGCACGGATTCGGCATCAAGGTCGAGCGGGTGCTGCACGAGGAGCGGTCGCCGTGGCAGCACATCATGGTACTCGAATCCACGGACTACGGTCGTGTCCTGGTGCTCGACAATACGTTCCAGCTCACCGAGCGCGATGAGGTCGGCTATCACGAGATGCTGACCCACGTGCCGCTGTTGACCCACTCTAATCCGCAGGATGTCTTGGTCATCGGCGGTGGTGACGGGGGAATCGTTCGCGAAGTGGTCAAGCACGGCGGCGTCAAGCGGGTCGTGTTATGCGAGCTCGATGCGGCGGTGACCGAAGTGTGCCGGCGCCTCATGCCGAGCCTGGCCAGCGGCCTCGATGACCCCCGGGTACAGGTCGTTCACGGCGACGGCGCTGCATATCTGCGCGAGCAGCCGCCAAGCAGCTGGGACGTGATCATCGTCGATTCGCCAGACCCCGTCGGAGCGGCGGCGGCCCTGTACACCCCTGAATTCTATGCTTCGGTGAAGCGGGGACTCCGACCCACCGGTGTTTTCGCCGGCCAAGGGCAGTCGTTGTTCCTTCACCTCGACCTCGCCCAGAAGCTGATGTCGACCGCTCGGGAGCTCTGGAAGTACCCGGCGTACTGCTTGACCCATGTTCCGACCTATCCGGCGGGCCACATCGGTCTTCTCGTGGCCAGCGATGGCGCTGACCCGCGGCGAGGGCCCAGCCGCGACGCGCCCGATGCGCTGCTCGACCAGCTCCGCTACTACCGACCGGAGCTGCACCAAGCCGCTTTTGTCTTGCCGATGTACGCGGAGCGGGCCTTGCGCTGACGCCCCGGGCCCCGGGGTGGGGTTCTTTCCCCGGGCCCTTCTTGCTCTCAAGCAGCCGCCGACCCTCGGGTCGCTGGCTCAGTCTGCATCGACGGTCGGCACCGAGCTAACGTCTCTCTGCGGCTTCCCGAAGCGATCGATGTGTCGCCGTCCATGGACACCCCGCCCGCGGGCCGGATCGCCGCGGGCGTACCTCGCGGGTCGGGCCGAGCCGTCCGCGCCCGCCGAATGGCTGCCCTTCTCTTGGCAGCGGTCGGGGTCAGCGGATGGTCGGGGCGGCCCCGGGCGGTCGGGCCGAAAGCTGCCTTGCAGGTGGACCCTCAGGCGGCTCTGGTCGGACTACGCCCGACGGGCGCCTCGGGCTGGATGCGCGTTCACGTGGTCCACGGTCGATGCGGTTGCTCGATTCCGGTGCTCGACCGGTTGCTTGTCGGCCCTCGGCCCGATGGCGTCGTCGAGGTCGTACTGTTCGGAGGCGACGACCCGACCCTCGGTGACCGCCTCCGGGCCCGAGGCATTCGGTTCGTGGCGACCCCGATGCATCGGCTTCGAAGGCACTTCGATGTGGCGCATCTGCCCATCCTGGCGGTGGTTTCGCCGTCGGACGCCATTGTCTACCTCGGCGCCGACCACCCGCACCGCCGGTCCGTGCCGATCGGTCGGGTGACGGTGCACGACGCCAAACGGCCAGGGCCAGGGGTTGGGAATCGGGCGGCGGTCGGCGATAACGCGGCGCGTCGTCGGCCGCCGGGGGCGGACGGTCGGGTAGCCTCTCGGGCTCGATTCGAGCCGAGTCGCCCTCGTCACGGGGGCGGCGCACCGGGGCGGTGATCGGTTCGCATCGGCGGCAAGCGAACTTCCCTTTCCTAAGTTTCGGCCTGGGATGTGAGAGGAGCCCCTTGCGATTTGCGGCCCCGATCTCGAGGCCAGAATCGTTCAAATGCGGACATGGCGCTCCGACCGAGATAGGCCTGGGCAACACAGGATCGTCCTGACCCCGCCGTTTTGGCGCGGGCCGTCGGATCTGATCCAAGGCCGAGGTAAAGCCGTGAGTACCCCCCGATTTCAGCGTGTTGCGGTCGTCAACCGAGGCGAAGCGGCCGTCCGGTTCATCCGCGCCGCACGCTGTTGGAGCCGCGAGAACGACCAATCATTGACCGTGGTGGCCATGTACACCACGCCGGAACGCGACGCCCCCTTCGTTCGGATGGCGTCGGGTGCCGTCGACCTGGGCGAGCCGCTGGTGCCCGGTCCCGAGGGCCGACCGCGCTCCGCCTATCTTGACATCGAACGGGTGCTCGAGCTGGCCAAAGGCGCCGGCGCCGATGCGGTGTGGCCCGGCTGGGGCTTCGTGGCTGAGAGCCCCGACTTTGCCGATGCGTGCCGCGACAAGGGCATCGTCTTTCTCGGGCCGTCGGGACAGGTCATGCGCGACATGGGCGACAAGATTGCGGCCAAGCGCATCGCCGAAGAAGAGGACGTACCGGTGTCGCCGTGGTCGCAAGGCCCGCTGACATCGGTGGCCGACGCTCGCACGCATGCCCGGCGCATCGGCTTTCCGGTTCTGCTGAAGGCGACCGCCGGTGGCGGTGGCCGAGGCATCCGGTTGGTCGGCTCCCCGGATGAGCTCGAAGAAGCCTTCAAGTCGGCGGACGCGGAGGCCGGTAGTGCCTTCGGCAATGCCACTTTGTTCATGGAAGCCTTCGTGCCCAAGGCTCGCCACGTCGAAGTGCAGATCCTCGGGGACGAGCACGGCAACTTCTGGGCCCTGGGCACCCGTGACTGCTCCCTTCAGCGCCGAAATCAAAAGGTCATCGAGGAAGCGCCCGCGCCCGGCATCGCCGACGAGATCCGCGAAAAGATGGAGCACTGCGCGGTTCAACTGGCGCGGCGAGTCCGGTACACCGGGGTCGGGACGGTCGAGTACCTGCTCCTGCCCGACAACGAGACTTTCTATTTCCTCGAGATGAATACCCGGCTGCAGGTCGAGCACACGGTGACCGAGGAGGTCTACGGCTTCGACCTGGTCCAGGCGCAGATCAACGTCGCGATGGGTCGGCCGCTGCCCGGGCCGACCCCGCCATCGCCCCGCGGGGCGGCTATCGAGGCCCGGCTGAACGCCGAAGAGCCCGACGAGGGCTTCGCGCCCCGTATCGGACGCATCGTTCGGTTTTCCCCAGGGCAGGGGCCCGGCGTGCGGATCGATTCGGGCTTCGCGCTCGGCAACGTCGTTCCCTCGGCCTTCGACTCCAACATCGCCAAGATCATTGCGTGGGGCGCCGACCGGCGGCAGGCGGTGGCTCGGCTCCAGACTGCGCTTCGAGACACCCTGGTCGCGTTGGAGTCCGGTCTTACGAACCGCTCGCTCCTGCTGGAGCTCGTGTCCGAAACCGAGTTCCGCGAAGCGCCGACCTACACCCGGTGGCTCGGACCGTACCTCGAACAGCGACCCGAACCCGAAGAGCGTCGCTACCTGGGCGTCGCCCTGGCGGCGGCGGCGATCGGCGATCATGAGCGGGCACGGGCCGGCATGCTCGCCAACTTCCTCGAGGAGGCGCAACGAGGCTTGCCCCGGAGCGCGCCGGACCCCGAGCCGAGCACCTACCGATATCGCATCGGTATGCGCGGAGTGACGGTCACCGTCTACGGGCTCGCGGCGGGGCAGTTTCGCGTAGTCATCGGACCGTGGACGGCCACCGTCAAGTACCGGCAGATGGGTGACCATACCTATCTGCTGGAGCTCAACGGTATGCGTCACACCGTCCTGCAGGTGGCGACGGCCACCGTTGTGCACATCGATGTCGAAGGTGTGGCCCACCACTTCGAGCGCAAGTCCGACGGCCGGGTGCGTGCACCGCTGCCCGCGTCGGTGAGTCAGGTCCACGTGAAGGTGGATGATCATATCGAGGCCGGTGAACGTCTGGTGACCCTCGAGGTCATGAAGATGGAGACGAGCCTGGTGTCTCCGTTGAGCGGTCGAGTGCGCGCGGTTCACGTACTGCCGGCCGGGCAGGTCTTGGCCGGCGATGTCCTGGTCGAGCTCGAGGAGGCCGCGTCGCACTCGGAGAGCGCGGCGCCGGCCGACGTCGAGCTACCCGCCCGAGACGAGCCCGACCCCCATCCGGTCGCCGTTCTGCAGGCGAGGTTGCTGGGGTACGAAGTCGACGCGGCTCAGGTCGCGGAGGCGGCGAAGCAAGTCGGTGAACGGGGAACCCGCCAACAGCTGCTCGACCTGTTGCGGCTGGCCGTCGTCCAGGATCAGCTGTTCAAGAGCGGGCCGTTCGATGACGCGAAGAACGAAGCCCAGGAGAGCACGCTCGAGCAGTTGACGTGGTTCATCCACCACCGGCGTCGCGACGCGACCGCGTTGTCCGCACGCTTTTTGCGACGCATCGGCCGCTTCCTCGAGCTACACGGGGTGACGGAAGATAGTCCCGTTCCTCGGGTCGAAGACGCGCTCCTTCGACTGTTCCAGTCACGGCGCCTGCAGGCCGAGATCGACGCGCACATGCTCACGATCGTGAAAGCGCTCGCCGGTCAGCCGGTCGACGCGCACTCGACCACCGAGCCTCGAGTTCAGCGCGTGATCTTCGAAAAGCTGGCCAACGCTGCGGTTCAGCGCCGGGCCAACCTGCTGGCGACCGCGGCCTGGAATCTGATCTACCGATGGTATGACCTACCGGACCACCGTGAAGCCATGGGCCGGCTCCTGCACGAGGCCGATGAAGCGGTGGCGATCTTGGTCAAGCCCGGGTATGGACCCGACGAGCGCGCGGAGGCGCACGCGCGTCTGCTCCGAGTCCCGATCGAGACCTTGGTGCACACGGTGCCCCGAGCCGTCGAGTGGTCGCCGGGTCCACCCCAAGCGCTCCTTCGGCTCCTGATGGAGCGGGTGTACGGCTCGCAGGATCAAGAACCGCTCGGCGGCATGCCTCCCAATGTGGCCGCCCGCCGAGTATGGCGTGCCCACAATGAGTGGGCGGCGGGCGTGGTCGTGCCCGTGCCCACCGAGTTGACAGCGATCATCTCGGCGCTCCCTCGCGGGGTCCCCGTGGATCTGTTCTTGGCGTTCGAGCCGTCCGACGAGCTGATGCAGTCGGTCGCCGGTTCGCTGGGCGACTGCCCAGCTTTGACCTTCCTGTGGCCGAAGTCGTCGGAGCTGATGGACGTGCGGACGTACATCGTCGAAGGCGGCTCCGCTCGCGAGGAAGCGCTACTCAAACACTTCCACTCCGCGCGGCCGGTCGCTCAGCAGGTCAAGCGCCTGTCGAACTTCGCGCTGGAACGATTCTCGGCCCCGGGCATCCTGTTCGCGGCCCGCGCCAGCGCACCCGAAGAAGAACGCCTGGTGGTCATGGCCGAGATCGAGCAGTTCGACCCGATCATCGAGGAGACGTACGTTCGGGTGCCGGCCTTCGAAAAGGTGTACCTCGACGCAGTGGAGGTGCTGCGCGACTATCGCCGCACTCGACAGGGCGAGCCGGTGTGGAACCGGATCAGCATCGTCGTGGGTCGGGTCGTTGATCTGACCGAAGAACAGATGGAGCGACTCGCCGAGCGGCTCAGCCCGCCCACCCTCGACCTCGGCCTCGAGAAGGTCGAGTTGCACGGTCGATTCTCCTTCGGGCGGGCCAACCCGCCTGAAGAACTGGTCGCCGAATGGTCGAATCCGGTCGGCCTCGGAGTGAGCGTCTCGTACCACAAGCCTCGCCACCGCCCGATGCCTACGCGGTCGAGGTACGAGCAGCAGGTGCTGGTCGCACGCCGGCGCGGCTTGTTCTACCCCTACGAGGTCATCAAGCGATTGGTCGCCCTCGAGGGCGACCGCGCGGTCAATGAAGGGCGCTTCGAAGAGTTCGATCTCGACGCCGAGGGCAAACTCGCGTCGGTCGCCGATCGACCTTACGGCCACAATCAAGCGAACGTGGTCGTCGGCGTCATCACCAACTGGACGACCCGCTTCCCCGACGGCCTCACGCGCGTGCTGATCGTCGGTGACCCGACCCGTCGGATGGGTGCGTTGGCCGAACCCGAGTGCCGGAGGATCAACGAGGCCATCGACATGGCCGAGCGTCAGCGACTGCCCGTGGAGTGGGTGGCGTTGTCGGCCGGGGCGGCCATCGAATTCGATTCGGGCACCGAGAATCTCGACTGGACGGCCGCGGTTCTTCGTCGGATCGTCGAGTTCACGGCCGCCGGCGGCGTCATCAACGTCATCGTCGATGGCGGCTGCGTCGGCGCCCAGTCGTACTGGAACGCCGAGGCCACGATGCTCATGCACTGCAAGGGCGCCCTGATCATGACGCCCCGCGGGTACATGGTGCTCACCGGGAAAAAGGCGCTCGAGTACGCGGGTTCGGTGGCCGGCGCCAGCAACGAGGCGATCGGAGGGCTCGACATTATGGAGCCCAACGGTGAGATCCACTACGCCGCGCCGGACCTCAATCGGGCCTTCGAGGTCCTGTTCCGCCACTACGACGTGACGTATGTGCCGCCCAAAGAGCGGTACACCCGGCGGGTCGATACGTCCGACCCGGTTCATCGCGACGTCAGCACGTCGCCGTACACCGGCGCGGGCGACTTCAAACAGCTCGGCGATATCGTGCAGGAGAGCACGAACCCCGGCCGCAAGAAGCCTTTCGCCATTCGGCCGGTAATGACGGCGGTGATGGATCAAGAGGTTCAACCGCTCGAGCGATGGCCGAACCTAGTCGACGGCGAGACGGCCGTTGTGCTGCTCGGGCAGCTCGGCGGACAGCCGATCACGATGATCGGCATCGAGTCCACGCCCATCAAACGTAAGGGCACGCGGCCGATCGACGGACCGGATTCCTGGATGAGCGGTACGTTGTTCCCACAGTCGTCGCGAAAGGTGGCGCGCGCGCTGCGGACGGCGAGCGGGGTTCATCCGGTCGTGGTCTTGGCGAATCTGTCGGGCTTCGATGGCTCACCGGAGTCGCTCCGGAATCGCCAGCTCGAATACGGGGCGGAGATCGGCAAGGCCGTGGTCGAGTTCGAGGGCCCGATCATCTTCTGCGTGGTGGCTCGCTATCACGGCGGGGCCTACGTCGTTTTCTCGCAGCGGCTCAATGACCGACTCGAAGCGTCGGCTCTCGCGGGCAGCTACGCGAGTGTGATCGGGGGGGCACCGGCGGCGCAGGTCGTCTTTCCGCGTCTCGTTCGCAAGCGAACGATGGCCCGCGAAGATGTGCAGGCGGCCCTGCGGGCCCTCGAGAACGCGACGCCCGAAGACCAGCTCAGGTCTCGAGAGCAGTTCGAAGAGGTCTTTCGCAACGCCGAGGCGGCCGTTCAGGCGGAGGTGGCCCGCGAGTTCGATACCGTTCACTCGGTCGAGCGCGCCAAAGAGGTCGGATCGCTGAACGCCATCCTGAATCCGTCGCAGCTGCGGCCGTTCTTGTGTGAACGTGTGCAGCTCGCGGTGGAGGACTACCGAGGCCTCACGGTGACCTCGGCACCGTCGTCTTCGGACCTCATTCCTGCCCAATAGCCCTGCGCTCCCGCCAGTCGCGCCGGCGGCCGAACCAGTCCGGCGCGTGCTCTTCGATCTTGCCATGGGCGTCGAACCACACGGTGCCGCGGGGAAACGACCGTCCCTGCAGCCGATGCGGTTCGAAAATGCGAAGCTCGAAGAGGCGGCCATCCGGCCTGAACACGGCGTCGGTGCCATCGTGGAGAAGATCTCCGCCGGCCAGCTTCAGCGGTTTGCGAAGCTTACAACGGGCGATCGAGCCGTCGGGGTGAAGGTGAGCCCACCTCGAGCAAAACACTCCATGGATGACGGGTAGGTGTTCGAGGGGCGGCACCAGGGAACGCGCCTCGACGCTGGCGCGTTGGTTGTTCGTCCGGTAGAAACCAAGCTCTTTGCCGGCCCGGGTGGTGAAGCCACCATTGTCGAACGGTTCGGTCAGCACGCAGGACCAACGATCGCGAGAGACGGTAACGCTCGTGCCGCATGGGACACCTTCGATGCGCGTGGCTCGATCCAGCGTGTACGCCGACCACCCCGGCGTGTGTTTGATCTGAACGACTCGCTCGGGGGGGATGCGGGGGGAACTCGGGAATTCCGTGCTTGAGCTCGATCTGTTTGGGAGGGGTTCAGGGTTCCCGGGAACGTTGGACATCAGTACGAGGACTCTTATCCATAGCGGCACCATCGAGACGGCAACTAAGCACGCGGCTCTGTGCTCGTCTACGATGATGACCAGAGCGCCGCCTCACCGATCGACCGCGCTCCTGAGTATGCGGCTCCGCGTCCTCCGGATGTTGGCGTCGGAATGTCATGGTTGTATCTCGGTGCTCCCGGCACGGATGACCGAATTCGAACGGTCGAGTCGCGCTTTGAAAGGCACCGAGGGGAGACCGGCAGCCGACATGCACGAGGATATGGGCAACGGGGTCGGCGGCTTCTTACGAGTGCTCACCTGGAACGGTACCGATGAGTTCATTCTATTGGGGCGTGCTACTCCTTGGATTCTCGGGCGCGGGGCCGGCTGCCGAGTCGAGCATCATGAAGCGTGCGCCTTCGATGAGGAGGTACGCTCCCGCCCAGATCGCGGCCGCTCGCTCGGCGTCGGACATCGTTTCGGCGGAGCAGAAGGTATCCGGGTCGTCCACGATGAGGCCTCCGCCCAGGCGAAAGGCCTGCACGAGAGGAAGTACGGTTTCGGGTTGCCCGCGGCTGTCGGCGACCCGAACGTTCTTCTGCTCGTCCATCCAAACTCGGAAGGGCCCAATGTCGGCTTGGATGCGGTCGTTCGCCCACCCCGGGTGTTCGGTGATGCGGATAGGATCGAGTCGCATAGAAGAAAACTCGAGGACGCGAGGCTCTGAATCGCTCATATGGTAAGCAGGTTAGCGAGGCTGCGCCTGGTTAGAAACAACGGCATAACCTCTCGTAATCAAACAT
>CAZFIV010000100.1:0-28880 GCA_964519665.1 uncultured Myxococcales bacterium | reverse complement strand
TCCTCCTTCTGGCTCGAGAGCCAACTTCCCAATTCACATTGTGCATCGAGATGAGAAGGGGGCCCGCTCCAACCCGCGACTGGCCCGGGCGACCCGAACGCAACCAGTGCCATCAGCCGCCCCTCCGAACCGCGGCTGCTGATGAGATCGCCATCGGTGTCGGGTCAGCTCGGGAAATAACGCACTAAACTAAACGGCACTTCCAAAACATACCTATCGCTCGCTCTTACGGTCCAGCGCCTTGTTCGGCTTATATGGTGCCAATAATATAGCCATGTACGGTTGCTAGTAGGCCGAATACGCCTCCGACCACCGCTGTAACTACAGGCAGCAAAATGGCCCTCTTTTCGGCAGCACGAACTTGACGCTCATGGAGGGCAACAGCCGTGTTCAAGAGAACCTCGATAAAGGTCGGAGAAAGCTCCGTATCGCTCTTGCGAGTGACATAACGTGCGACCAAGCGTATTTCCTTTCTTTCTGTTTCTCCCGCAACGCGAAAAAACTCGGGATGATCGATCGCAACTTTCCGCCACCTTTTGCGCCTTCGGGTGACAGTTGAGAGAGCTCCTCTGAAATAGTGGTATCGTAGACACCATTACGGTCGTCGAGAGCTAGATACTGAATGAGAGCTAGAACGTCTTCAAGACGTCCGGGTATGAGGTATTTGTCTTTGTTCATTTGTAGAAATCTTTCTATTTGCCGAACGCCGAGCTGACCTACTGCCGTGTGTCGGCGCGTGTTCCCTGCGCGGCTCCAGGTGGGAGCGGACCGCCGCGGCAACGACGCCCGCGTCCGAGCGGAGAACCGGCCGAGCTTACGCCCACAGGGGCCGACACGCATATTTCGTCTATCGGTCGTACAGCCTTCCGCGCCCACCCACCTCGCCTTGGCCGGCCTTCCTGGTTTATTCATGCACCGGGGAGGTGCAAGATGTCGAAACGGACAATCGAAGCGCGCGTGGTCGGCGCTCGTTCGTGGAGGATTCGGTGCTGGAGATCGGCCCTCATCGCTGCGCTGCGCGCGGGCCTGGGCGGCACCCGCGATCGCGACGGTCAAGCGCCAGCCGAAAGTACGGGGTGCCGCACGGCCAAGCTTCAGGCCGTGGGCCGGGCCTTGGCCCGCGCGCTCGACTGCGAGGCCGCGTCCGACGGCGACGCGTGTCGAGACCGCGCCACGAATCGCCTAGCGAACATCTGAGGAGGGAGCTAGCCCGATCCTCGACGTTCTCCGAAGGGCGAGCTGTGTCTTAGGGACGGCAGCTCCGCGAGAACCAGAAGTACCGCGCGAAGAGGCGGCGGTCCTTGCGGTTGAGCCGGCCGTCGCCGTTGAGGTCGGCGATGTCCAGTTGCCCGTCAAAGAACGCGCGCCAGAACGTGAGGTAGTCCTGGACGTCGAGTCGACCGAACGGCGCCGCCACGTCGGTCGGGTTGCAGAGCGTTCCGGCCGGCGCGTTGTTGGCTCCCAGCGACACGGTGAGCTTGTCGCTGTACACGCGTCGTTCGGTCTTCGTGCTGACGTCGTACTCGCCGGCAGCGGTCACCGAGATGGTCGGGAAGCTGTACGCGGGGCTGAACTCGACGCGTCCGTAGCCGAGTTTTCCGCCGTCGCGGTAGATGTTCACTTCGAGGTGGCCGTAGTGCTTGCCCCCGGAGACGAGGGTCGTCGAGCCGTCATCGTTGGCAACCCAAGTTTCGGGTTCGCTCTGGTCTGCGGTCCATTCGCTGAAGGGGTTGGCCCCGCCGAGGGTCTCGGTGGCTTCGTCGACGACGCTGCCGCGCAGGCCGTCGCCGGCCACCCCGACGTCGTAGTAGTGGACGCCAACGCCATCGCCGTCACCGTCCACGAAGGACCGCTCGAACATCTCGCTGTGACCACTGAAGACCGCGATCACGCCGTACTCTTCGAACATCGGGTGGTACTGTCGCAGGGGCGTACCGCCCTGACCGCTCGACTGCGGGCTCGACATCTCGAACCCGTGAACCCCGGAGCTGTACGGTACGTGGTGAAACTGGACGAAGATGATCCGACCCTTGGCGCGCGCATCCTCGAGCTGAGCCTTCACCCAGTTCCACTGCTGCGAGCCTTCGTTGAAGTCCGCCAGGTCGTTGAAGCCCGTCGCACGGTAGTCGGCGCCGGTGAAGTTGGACTGTGTGTCGGTGTCCAGAGCGGCGGGGTCTCGGCGCTGCTGGTCGGGCTCCCCATTGGAGGTGTCGAGGGTCAGGACGGTGACCGGGCCGTAATCCTGACGGTAGAAGTTGTCCTCGAACTCAGGAATGCCGTTCGACGGGTTGTCGAAGTAGGCCCGGAACTTGGCGCGGCCGATGGCCGGCGCATTCTCGCCCGTGGCGGGGTTCACCGTGTAACCGCCGTTGACCGCCCCGAAGTTCTCCCAATTGCCGAGGGCCGGAAGAAGGGGGAAAGAGCTGAGCGGGCTGGCGTAGCTGCCTGCGTTGTGGCGGAAGAACTCGTCCCATCCGAGCTGGTAAGCACCGCCCTGAACCAGGTCGCCCGGCATGACGAGGAAGTCTGGCTTGCGCGCCTCCACGATTCGGAGGTTGGCCGCGTAGCCTTGCGTTTCGGTTAGAGGATAGTCTCCCTGACCCTCCGGTCGGCCGACGCTCTTCTCGGACTGGGCGCCGGTCGACCAGTCCCGTTGGTTCATGTTTCCGCGTGGCTCGGTCTCCGCGTCGGAGAAGGCAATGAAGCGAATGTGGTCCCATTTACCGGCGCGGGGCGCGGTCTTGAAGGTCCCGATGAACTCCCCGCTGCCCTGCTGGACGATGTAGGAGTACTCCGTGTCGGGAGCCAAACCCTTTACGTGCACCGCGTGCTTGAAGTTGTCGGGGGCCAGGACCGTGTAATCGAGGGCCGCCGCCTGGTCGAGCTCGCGCTGATCGTATCGAAGAATCGGAAGTTCGACCGGCGACGAGTTGTAGAATCGTGGACGCCGAAGGTGGCCGCCGTAGACCTTGAGGACCCCGGGGACGTCCTGGTCCGTCACCCACTGGATGAGCATTCCGTCCGAAGAGGGCTGTTGAAGGTACGGATTGACTCGAAACTCAGAGGCGCCGGTGGATGCCGGCGGAGCACCCTCCGCCCACGCCACCGACGACGGAAGAGAGAGGGCCGCTACAGCCAAGCCAAGGGCAAGGCGCGGTATGTTGGTGAGATATGTCGAGCGCATGTTCTTTCCTTGTCTGGTCACGCCGAGAATCGGCGCGCGACGTATATGCCGGGGCGTTTCTTCCGTACAACCCGAGGCGGCTTCAGTTTCGAGTCTCGACACCTGATTGCCGCTTTTGTGGAAAGGACGTTGCTTTGAAGAAGTCGGGTCGGAGCGTCCCCCGTCGGATGGACGGCAGTGAGCTTCGGTGGTGGGTGGGGACGCCACACTTTAGACCGGGCGTCGTGTATCGAATCGAAGATGGTCGGCGAGCGACCGCGCTGCCGCTGCTTCATCGTCGCGGTCTCGACGGCTTCGGCTCGTCGCTGTCGGCGGACGAACGAACGCTCCTGATCGGCTGCCCCATCACCCAGGGGGGTACGAAGTACGAGGGCCGGGCCTTCATCCTGATTCCCTGACCACAAGGCTGAGCCCAACGCGGTTTCCGGAGCACTCGGCCGCGTCGAGCGCACGCTTGTTTATTGGCGCTTGTAGGTCGACTTGAAGGCGACCGGCGCGGACAGTCGAGCGCCGCGCATCCGAACCGACATGGTGAGCTGCTTGGCGTCGCTCGAAAGCGTGTAGGTCGTCAACCGCGAACCGTTTTCGCCCTCACGCAAAAGGACCAAGCGTCCGCCGTCGGAGCGGATGGACAACTTGCCTCGTTTCCCGTCGCGCTCGACGGTGATCGGGGGCGCGTCGAACTGAAGTGAAACCGACTTGCCGTCCCTCGTAAGCCTGAAGGTTTCGCCGTTTACCGCTAGCTTGAACTCCCGAGGTGGCGTGGTTTGCTCTTCGAGCCGCCCGCGCGCGGTCCCCCGGATGAAGATCGAGAGGTCTTCGGTTGCCTTCTCTATCGCTTGCTGGCGCCGCTCGTCTTCTTCGGTGTCTTCGACATATTGCCAGACGCCCGTGAACGCGGACTGGCTCGGCTGCGAGCTTTGCGCCGACGCCACCGAGTCGAAGGCGACGAGCGTAGCCAAGGCCATGCCGAACGTCGTTATCATCTTGGGTTGGAAATCAAAGAGCTTCATGGTGTTCTCCTTACGAACTGCGTCTCGAGGCTCCTTTGGCCTCTGAAGACCTTGCGGCAATTTGTCCTGCGCATCTGGGGCGAGGCATGATTCATCGTGCGCTCTAGTCGTGCTTGAACCCCCTGAGCGTTCACTTGCCCTCGACTTAGAACCTCGACCCGGTACCGAACAAGGCACATTTGGATGTGTTTCGTAGCGAACTTCAGACCCGTAGACGTGTTGAGTGTTTCTACCCTGCGCGTCCAACTCAACGGAATTCGGGGGTGTACTAGCATATACCCCGCATCTGCCGTAAAACACAGCTTGGGCTCGACGCCAACCGTTGACGGCCTGGCCGGAAGCAGCGCTGGCCGGACATGGGCACCTCTCGGTCGCTGTCCCATCGGGGAGGCCGTGACCGCGGACAGCCAGCATCATTCAGACTTCGGCAGGCTGTCCGGTCACGGGGCCGGTCACGTACTTCTATCTATTCTTCGTGGTCACCACGGGTTTCTTGTTCAACTTTCGAGTGTCGATGGCAGCCGGGGTCACCGCGGCCGTTGGGTACTTCGGCTGCTACCTGGTGCGTCCCATCTCTCTTCGACGAGCCAATCCCGAACGGCGATCGCCTCGGCGTTGTTTTGGCTGGAATGACTGATGAAGATCCGTGCCACCGTCCGGGGAGCCTACACCAGTCCTTACGCGCCCAACGACTACGCTCGGATTTGACCCGCCATCACTGCGTGGTCGAGCTACCGGGTCGAGGTGGTCTTGGACCTCGGCGTCGTTCTTGGTCCGGTGGCGCTGCTCAACGCGAGCAAGGCCAAGCAGAAGATCCGGCAATTTGGCGTCGGTCGCGAGCACGGAACCAAGGCCACCTGGAGACAGATCATGGGTTGGCTCGCGCTGGCTTCGTTCGTACTGCTGCTCTTGTTCGGGCTCATGAGCGCCGGAGGCAGCCCATCGCTGGAGCCTCCGTCTCGCCGACCCACCGGCGACCACCCTTACTAAAGCCCTTCGGCGTCTGTCGACGCAGATCGCCCGTGCTCGCTCACTCCCGGACGGACATCGCTTGCGCGATGGGCAGGAGCGTCAGCCAGTGCTGGTCGAGCGGCCGCTGCAGGGTAGGGTGGATCAGGCTCGGCAGGTCTTCGATCGAAGTGAACGCCACCTTGCCTCGCCTCAGGCCGATCGCCGCCGCAGCGGGGGTGTCCAGTTCGAGCTGTTGACCCAGGAACTTCACCGCGTGGGCGGCGAGGCGGATGGCTTGGATGCGATCGTAGGGGGTTGGGTTACCGCCCTGCTGGATGTGGCCCAAGATGCTTTGCCGGACGTCGAAAAGGTCACCACCCTCTTTCTCGAAGAGCCGGGCTATGAAGTCGGTGGTGTAGATATCCTCAGCGTTTTCGGAGCGAACGAAGAGGCCGAGGCGCTTGCCCCGGCTGAAATCCTGCACCAGACGTTCGACGTCTTTTTGAAGCATTGCGAGCGAGATGCCCTTTTCGGGTAAGTAGACGCGCTCGGCGCCCGTTGCGAGCCCGCTCATGAGCGCGAGGTATCCAGAGTCTCGGCCCATGACTTCGACGATGAAGCAGCGGTGCGTCGCAACGGCCGATTGTTTGATGCGGTCGACGTTTTCGACGATCGAGTTGAGCGCGGTGTCGGCCCCGATCGAGTACTCCGTGCCGGGAAGATTGTTGTTGATCGAGGCCGGCATGCACACGAGTGGGATGCGGAACTCAGGGTGTTTTTCACGCGCCTGTTGCATCGTATAGGCGGCCATGTAGCCGCGCCATCCGCCGATGATCAGGATGCCTTCGATCCTGTGCTCCGCGATGCGACGAGCGAGAACCGCGAGCTCTTCAGCGGCGGGCACCCAGCGAGATGTGCCAAGCTCCGCGCCGCCGCGTGCGACCCAGCCGTGCACGCTCATCCACCCCATCTCTTTGACTTGACCGTTCATGAGGCCGTCGAGACCGTTCTCGACGCCGAGAACCGCGTGGCCGTCGTCGATGGCCAACCGGGCTGCGGCCCGGACGGCGGTGTTCATGCCGGGCGCAGGTCCGCCGAGGTGCATAATGGCGATCCGACGGTTGGGACCGGAGTCTATCGTCACTCGAGGCATCGCGCGCAAGAGTGTGCGGAGGTGGCCCCATGCTTCGGCGAAGCTGCTGCCGCGAAGACTCAGGGCCGCATCGTAGTCTTTGCCGTCGATCGCGGCGGCCACCGACCGGGTCTTCTCGACGCAGGCCATCAGGGGTGAAGCGACCATCCGATTCTTGAGGATGCCGATCAGCTTGGGCTCTTCGTCAGGGCGAGCGGACAGCAACGTGTCGACGGCGGTGTAGCCGAGCATCGTGGCCATGTACCGGTCGAAGGCGCTCGGCGCTCCGCCCCGCTGAACGTGACCGAGAATAGTGACGCGCGTGTCGCTCCCGAGGCGGGTTTCGATGACCCGTTTGACGTCGCTCGAGGAGAGAGGATTGCCGTGGCGGTCTTGGGCGCCTTCGGCCACCACGACCACTCCGTGACGCCGACCGGCGCGCTGGCTCGCTTGAAGCTTCGCGCACATGTCCAGCTCCCAGTCGTCGGCGTTGGGGGGCGACTCGGGAATCAGCACCCAGTTCGCGCCTGTGGCGAGCGCGCTCATCAGGGCGAGATAGCCGCAACGTCGACCCATGACCTCCACGATGAACGTGCGGTGATGGCTGGCCGCGGTGCTGACGATGGTGTCGATGGCGTCGACGATACGATGGAGGGCCGTATCGGCGCCGATGGTCATGTCGGTGCCGAACATGTCGTTGTCGATCGAGCCGACCAAGCCGACGATCTGAAGATGTGGGTGGGCCTTGGCCACTTCGGCGTCGAGCTCGCCGGCCTCGACCAACTCGGCGAGAAGGTCGGGCCACTCCTGGCGAAAGACGTGAGCGCCCGAGAGGCTGCCGTCGCCACCGATGACCACCAGGCCATCGATATGGAGGGCGAGCAGGTTCTTAGCCGCGCGGCGGCGGCCGTCCCGCTCGCGGAAGGCCGGGCAGCGCGCCGTGCCGATCACCGTTCCACCTTGCTGAAGGATGCCGCCGACGTCGTCCCAGGTCATGCGGCGGATGTTGCCGCCGCCGTCGACCATGCCCTGATACCCCTCGTAGACGGCGTGCATGGCGACCCCGCGCTGCTCCGCCGCGCGGACGACGGCGCGGACGGCCGCGTTCATCCCTGGCGAGTCTCCCCCGCTAGTGAGAACCGCAAAGCCTCGCTCTGAATTCTGCGTGTTCATGCCGTGGTGCGCGAGAGTAAACACCCATTGCTGCGGCGTGTCGACGGTAGCGTCGCGGCTTCTTGGGGCGGGCCTAGCCCACACTGTGGGGCTCGAACCCCTTTCCTATTCTCTGTCGTCCGCGGCCGCCTCATCGGTACTCCGGGCGATTCTGGAGTAAATAACCTGATACCGGCTCCCTGTGAAGCCCGTCGACAAGCCTGCCGTCGCGGTCATCGTTACCCGTTCGAAGCGAGACCGTCTCGCGCTCGCTCAGGCGCCACCTTCGGCTGGGAGGGGATCATGTGGATATTCGGGACGTCGTTTCTGGAACCGCAGAATCTTCTGGTTTTGGATGACCCCGCGGTCGATCTCGACGGCCCGCCGCAGGGTCTCGTTGGTCAACCAAGCATCGCGACCCGCCAAGACCTTCGGCAGGTAGGGCATGATCGCGGCCGAAATCTCCCACGACGCGCTTCGCCAAAGGTAGGTCGGCGTGTGGTCGACGGCGTAGTACGCCACCGGACCAACCCAGAACATCGGATCCTCGAACGTGGTCGGCTTGGCGAAAGGAAAGCCCATTCCCTCGTCGCAACTGACGTCGATGATGACGCATCCAGGCTTTAGATCGGAGACCTCATCGTCGGTCACGAACATGAGTGGCCGGTTCGGATCCTGGAAGATGCCATTCACGAGAATGTCCGCTTCGCCGATCAGGTCCAGAAGTGGCCGCGAGCTTCCGTCGTGTTCGACCGCCACCATGCGGGGCTCGCCGTCTTGCCCCGGACGCATGCGCACGTAATGGCAGCCCAGCACTTCCTCCCGAACCAAATGATCGGGCCGCTGCACGCAGATCGTGATATCGCGATAGCCGCGC
Source organism: uncultured Myxococcales bacterium (assembly GCA_964519665.1). Lineage (GTDB taxonomy): Bacteria > Myxococcota > Kuafuiibacteriia > Kuafuiibacteriales > Kuafuiibacteriaceae > JANQQN01. The sequence goes on along the minus strand of CAZFIV010000100.1, from coordinate 20,571 downwards.
GCCTTGAGCGCGTAGATCGCGCCTCGGCTGACCGCGCCAAAGCTGAGGATGACCGTTTTGGCGGGCTCTCCGTAGTGCCCGTCCGTGCCCATCAGCCGCAGAGCGTGGAGCACCGCGCAGTAGCCGGCCATTTCGTTGTTCTTGTAGAACGTGTGCAGCCCACGATGCCCGTCCGGGCCCCAGACGAACATCTCTTCGAAGGCGATGAGGGTGAGTTTGCGGTCGATCGCCGCTTGCGTATGTTCCCGCTGTTGGACGCAGTGCGGCCAGCCCCAAAGGATGCCGCCCTCGCGCAGCTGCCGGAAGTCCTCAGGCACGGGCTTGGGGAGGAGCACCGCGTCCATTTCCGAAAGTAGCGTTGCACGCGAGGCCGTGCCGCCCGCGGCCGCGCCCAGGGTCGCGTCCGACATGCCAAACGGGGCTCCATAGCCTTCCTCGAAAACCATCTGGCGACGCACTGCGTCAGGGATTCGTCCAAAGTGTTTCGGATGGATGCCAACCCGCCGTTCATTCTCCTTGATCGATGTTCCTACGACTCCGAGCTTCAACATGGCACTCCTTCCGCACGCCCGCCGGGCGGCCTGCGATTCGACACTGGCGAGCCTCGCGCCTTGCCGTCGCGAAGGCTGAGGGTAGCAGAGCGCTCGCCGGACACAAATTGGAAGCGATGGAGACAGGACGCGGCCCGCTCTTTCGGAGAAGGAGCACCACGGAGGAAGCGGCGGCGGAATGGTCGGTCGTGCGCGGTTACGGGAACATGCTGGTGATGAGGCCGTTGTAACCGTCGGAATCGCCGAAGATGTGCTCGTTCGCCGGGTCGTAGCCGCTGGGCATTTCGCGCCTCAAGATGGCGTGCGCGATGGTGTTGTACAGGTCGGTGTCCGAGCCGTTCGATCCTGGCGAGCCGATCCGCGCTTGCTGGTGGTTGAATGGACCACCGGCGACCGCCCAGAACAGATCCTCCCGCAAGTGATGTCGCTCCATCTCCGAGCAAATCAAAACTGCGGTCTTGTCGAGCAGTGTCCGGCCATCGGGCAGGCGTTCGGCGGCCAATCGGTCGAGAAGATAAGCCGACTCGTTGATGAAGTTCTTCACGTACCACCGCACCTGTTCGCTCACCGGGCCCGAGCGGTTGCTGTGATAGTGCTCGTGAACGTCGCGATTGCTGTACGGGCCGAACCGGGCGCGTTCCGCGCCCGAGGTCAGGCAGTAGCTGCCAAAACGAACCTGTCCGAGCTTGAGGCCCAATACGAGGATGTCGGCGAGCAAGGGTACGACCCAAAAACGGTCGTGATTCTCGCCTTGGCCCCGGCGCTCGCGATAGTCGGCCTCAGGACTATCCGACAGTTCCGCGTCGGGGATGTCGGAGCCGTCAAGGTTCTTGCCCCATCGGCTCTTGTCGAGGGACCGATAGAAGTCGGCAAACTCTGGAGCGTTTAAGGTCTCGCCGATCTGCCGCTGCAGCTGTTCGACTTCGTCGAGGGTGTCCGAAATGACGCTTTTCGCTTCGGAAGAAAGCCCCGCTCGGTCGCTTCGCAAGTACCGATAGCTTTCGACGACGCTATCGACGATCAGGTCGGTCGGTTGTTTCTGGTCCGAAGGCGCGCTCGGCAGCGCGCCGAACAGCTCGCGATAGAAGTCCATCGGGTTCCGAGTGGGCGTAACGGAGCGGTTCGAGCCTCGGTAAGACCGGTTGAACTCGACTTGGTCGTTGATGTTCAAGACCGTATTTCCGCAGGAGAAGATATCGAGCGGGGGTTTGGCGTCGGTTTGACTGTAAAGAAAGTAATCGAGTGACGGGCCGCCGGCGATGCGGTCGTCTCGATAAGGACGCTGCGCGATCGTAATGTGGGGCAGCAGGCCTTCGTGGTTACCGCCACCGGCTCGGGTGTAGTTGGGCAGCGAAAGCATGAGCTGAGTAAGCTGACCCGCATCGTGATACGGCTTGAGGGCCGACATCTCGTCCGCGTTGATATCCTGCAGCTCGGTGGGGCATCCCAACCCGAAGAAACAGGTGACGTAGTTATAGGTTTCGAGGCTCTGCGCGAACGCCTGAGCACCCATGAACTCCTCGCAAAGCGGTAGACCGATGCAAAGGGAACCGACTCCTCGGAGGAAGGTACGACGCGAATGAGGGCACTTGACGAGCATGGGGAGGTCTCCTTGGCCTTACTCGAACTTACTGCATGAAGTAGCTGCTCGTGGCGATGCCGACCGTCAGCTCCTTGATGTCGAAGTTGCTATCCCGGAAGATGGCGCCGAGACGTTCGAGCTCGCACGTGTGCAAGCCGTCGCTGGGCCTGACGACCTTCGCCAGCGCGTGCGACAGTCGTTTGCGAACGATGCAACTCGCGAGCTCTTCGCTGCGAGCGAGCAGTTGGCTGAATTCGAAGACGTCTTGAAAGCTCGACTCGACGCCATCGATCTCGAAAGTGCCGTCATCGCGCAGCCGGTTGCCGTATTGGTCTTCGGTCTTAAACTCGCCGATCGGTCCGAACATCTCGAGTGCATAACCGGGGGCGTCGAGCATCACGTGGCAGGTTGCGCATGGCCCCTGCTCGTGGTCGGCGAGTTTCTCCCGTTGACTGGCGTCGGGTGGGAATCGAGTCGCGTCGATGGGCGTGACGGCGGCCGGCAGCGGAATCTCTCGACACAAGATGTGTTCGTTCACGAAAACGCCGCGGTCGACGATCGACTTTGTCTCGATCTTCAAAGTGAGGGTCAGCATCGAAGGTTGAGTCAACACGCCGACTCGCTTGCTCGTGGAAGACAGGTCGACCATCCCTCCGCCCGCGGGCATCGACGGCGGATCGGGTGCGTAGATCCAGGCCGTTTCGGGACGGGCGAAGGCGCGTCGATCCAGAAAGGCTCTGAGCAGGGGTGCGTCCTCGTCAAACACCAACGTGTGAAGGTAAGCCATCGTGTCTCGGCGCATCCATTCGTTGGTTTGCAGCGAATACTCCGCGTAGCCCTGATTGGACAGGTCGATCGTGTAGTCGAGCCGGTCGAGCACCAGCCAGTCGTAGTAGAAGTCCTCGATACCGGCCGAGATCTTCTGGTCGCGGAGCGCCGCGCGTACGAAGGTCTCGACCTGCGCTCGGGTATCCAACTGGCCGTTGCGGGCGGCGGCGACGACATCGGGATGGCTGGGCTGATTGTACAGCAACAGCGAGATGCGTTGGGCCCGCTGCAAGGTCGCGTCGGTGGTCGACCCATCGGACGCAACGAACACGAACTGCGGTGAGGCGAGCAGAGCGCGGGTGAACAGCCGCGATCCTTCTTCGAAGCTTTGGTTCAAAGCCGCGGAGCCGTCGTACACTGCGATGTAAATGTCGACTTCGTCGCTGGTCGGCGCACGCCCAATGGCCGCCGTGAACGCCCTTTCAATGAAACCTCGCCTACATTCTGCGGTGTTCTCGACGCAGCCGGCGCTGTAGGTCTGGAAGAACGGTTCCCACTCCATAGACGCCACGATCTGTTCGGTGAGGTCGATGAGTCGGCTCGTGTAGACCCGTCCGACCCGAAGCCCGTAGTCGACGTTGTTGATGGTTTGGTCGCGCGGCTGCGGCGGTAATCCACTGAGCAGCATCGTCCGCGGCATCCGGTAGCCCGTGAACTGAGCGACCGCTTCTCCATAGGCGAGATTCGACAACCGTCGGAAGTCCGGCATGAAGTTGTCGTCGGTCGTGCAGGTCGTCGCGAGGGTGCTGACCGCTTGAGTGGTCGCCGGAAGCGGGGGCAAGCTCGGGCCGGGAACGGGGTCGTTGGCCGGGGTATCGGAGGATGAAGCATCCTGGACGGCCCCCGCATCGCGGACCGCTGATGCCTCGGGATCGGACGTGCTCGTGCCATCCAATATCTTTCCCCGGCACGCAAAGAGCGTCGTCGCGGTCAGTACCACCACGGCCCATCGAAGGAGCGCCGCGCTCGGCACCCGGGTAAGGCCCGGATTCTGCAAGGAAAACCGAAGTCTTGAAAGCAATGGGTGGGGCATCAAAAGCTTCTCCTCGCCAGGTCCACTCGGACACTCGGTACCAGAACACTGTGTCGGATAAAATTGGGTAAAGTAAGCGGGGGGCGGCGGGGGGTGCATCCAGGAATCGAGACCCCCGGTCCAGACTGAGCGTGTGGAACACCTATCGCGCCACCGGAATCAGGCGGGCCGGCAGACAGCGGTCGGGCTCCGGCTTATGTTTCGCTACTGTCGGTCGTCGCTGCCGCCTGGTACCGATCGTCAGGTCTCAGCGCGCGACGGTCGGCCGATCGCGAGCCGAACGAGTCTACTCCGAACGCGCGGGGCCGTCTGCATTACGGCTCGCCCAACGAGATGGTGGTCTGGAGATAGAATACCAGCGGTTCGAGACCGCGCCGAAAGACCCGAGCGAAGCCCATCTCCACCTGTAAGTTGCGCTCACGGACCGCCCATCGTAGGCGGCCTTCGAGCTGGTGCCCGAGGAAGGGCTCATCTGAGGTGAGGCCGGTGGTCGACGGGTCGTCGGCCGATGCCGACCAAAACGGGCGGTACGCGATGAAGCTCGAGAGACCGGCTTCGGGGGCGATGAGCTCGAAACGAACCCCTGGCGCGTTCACGTTGCGGCGCCCGAAGGCGCCGTAGATCCCGGTCGGTCCGTACTCGAAGCGCTGAGCGCCGAACAGCCGGTCGAAGCGCCCGTTCTGCTGGTCGTCGGGTCGACCGTCGCCGCTGACGAAGTCGTACTCGACCGCGAGTCGGGGGCGGTACGGGCTCGCGAATGTGTACCCCGCGGCGGCATGCACGAAGTAGGCGAGATGGTCGAGCTCGGGACCGTCGTTGTCGGCGCTGCTCGAGCGTGAGCGTCCGAATTGGGCGGCCCCTTCGAAGTCGAAGTCGAAGGCACCGAGCCCCTTGGACTTCGACACACGAAGGCCGGGAGTGAATAGCTTGCGGTCGGCGGTGGGGCGTTCGGGACCGTCCCGCTCGTGAAGACCGAACAGGTACGCCTCTCCGTCGAGATCGTTCGCGAACCGGCTCGTCGCGATCGCCCCCCAGAGCACGACGTCGAACGAGGCGCGGTCGAGCTCCCAGTCATTGCTGCGGATGGCTTCCGACCCCACGGGCTGCCGTTGCACGGGCAGCACCGCGAATGCTCGCGCGTTCGGACCCGATGGTCCCCGAGCGTACGACACGTCGAGGCCGGTGAAGGCGTTGATGGTGTTTCGGTACCGATTTCGAGCCACGAGCCTTCGGCTGCCGACGTCCATCGTGAGGCGTCCAACGCGGATGTGCAGCTCGTCGTCGGCAAAGATGAGACCCTGCAGCCGAAGGCGCCCGTACGCCTGGAGGACATCGAGAGTGTTGACGACGCCGGTATTGATGGGGGTGTTGTCATCGAACGCGTAGACGCGGGAGTCCATGAGCTCGACCCGGACCAGAAGCGGTCTCCAGCGAGCGGACACATCGAGTTGCGTTCTCAAAGAGAGGGCCTGGTCGTTGCCTTCCCGACCGACCCGGAACTGGTCCGTGACCCGCGCATATCGGAACCGGTGCCGAAGTCCCAACGAGAGCCCGTTCGGGAGCGACCGGGTATCCTCCGTCCCTGCCGGCTCGGACGCGTTCACCTCGTATTCGAGGGAGGGTAGAGCAGCCGCCAATACCGCGGCGACGACCTCGATTCGAAGCGCGAGCATGAGTGGCCTGAGAGCCAGGCGGCCCCGAAACGGTTCGTGGTGCGAGTATACGACTTTGGTCGCCGAGTGTCTGAACGCGTGTTTAGCCAAGATAGGGGTACGATGTCCTTGCTGATAGCAACGCCGGTGGTTCGATTCTCGGTCGAAAAGGTCGGCGGTCACGCCTCGCGTGCTTACATCATGACCATGGGACCACCGCAAGTGATCGGACTGGATGTCGAGCGCACGGAGGAGACCCACATCTCCTGGGTTTATCTGACCCCCACCGAGGCTTGGAAGCTCAAGAAGCCGGTGAACCTGGGTTTCTTGGACTACACTAACCCCGAGCTTCGAAAGCAGGCCTGCGAGAACGAGGTGAGGCTCAATCGTCGGCTGGCGCCGGACGTCTACCTAGGGGTCGTATCCCTGGGCCGGAACGCGGCCGGTCAGCTGGTGCCGGGGGGTGATCCGCCGGTCGACTGGGCGGTGCGGATGCGGCGTCTATCCGATGACGACCGTGCCAACGCGCGCCTGGCCAGGGGGGCCCTGTCGGTCGACCATATCGACCTCGTCGCGGCCCGGGTCGCCGACTTTCACGCGTCGTGTCCGGTCGCGCCGCCAGAATTCGCTCGGCCCGAGCTGATCGCCCACAACATCGTCGAGAACTTTGCTCAGGCCGACGACTGCCCGGCGCAGCTCTTGGGGCTCGAGGCGGCCCTCGAGGTCGAAGCATGGCAGCTGGGGTGGATGCACCGGAACGTCGACCTGCTCGAGGCCCGAGGGCGGGATGGATACGTGCGCGATGGGCACGGCGACCTGCGGCTCGATCATGTATACCTGGGCGACGACGGCGTTCGCATCATCGACTGTATCGAGTTCAACGAGCGGTTTCGCTACGCCGATGTGGCCGCCGACGTCGCGTTCTTGTCGATGGATCTGGCCCGGTCGCAGCATCCGCAGCTCGCCGAGCGACTCCTCGCGCGGTATGTTCGGTCGACCGGTGACTTCGACCTTTACCGTCTGATCGACTTCTACGAGAGCTATCGGGCGTTCGTGCGGGGCAAGATCGGATGCATGTCGCTGACGACCGGGGCTGCGTCCGACCTGGAGGAGGCCCGCCGGAACACGCGGACCTACTTCCTGATGGCGCAAGCCTGCGGCCGACCGTCGCTCGTGCCGCCTCGGGTCGTCGCCGTGGGGGGGCTGATCGGTGCGGGTAAGAGCACGGTAGCCGATGCCCTGAGCTTTGCTTTGGGTTGTCCGACGATCGAGGCGGACCGAACGCGTAAAGAGCTCATGGGCGCGAAGCCCACCGACAACCTCGCATCGGGTACTTTCATCAATGCCTACTCCCGCGAGATGACCGAACGCGTGTATGACGAGCTCATGGCAAGGGCTGCTCCGGTCCTGCGGTCGGGCCGCTCGGTGGTGCTCGACGCGAGCTTTCGGAAGGCTTGCTTGCGCGACAAGGCGTCCGCCCTCGCCGATCGGCACGGGGTACCGTTCAGGTTCGTCGAGTGCGTGGCCCCGGAAGCGGAGCTTCGACATCGGCTCCGGATGCGAAAACGGGAAGAGACGGCGTCGGACGCGACCGCCGACCTCCTCGACGCTTTCATGGCGAGCTACGAGCCACCGGTTCCGAGCCACCAGGTCATTCGGCTGAACACCGTCGGGTCGCTTCAAGACGTGCGGGCTCGGGCCGAGGCGCTGGCCTCCTGATCGAGGCGTCCGGCTCGCAAGGCGGAGTCGAGCTTACGGCTCTCTTGCCCATCTTCATCAGGACCGCTTCGCGGTCCAACTTGTCATGCACACGCCGCACGAGGGTCGCAGGGCATCGGTCCTACATCGTCAACACTCAGGGCGTACGGTCGCTGGAGCGGCAAGCGAACGGCGTGGGAACGCTGCGGCTCACGAACGACATCGAGGTCCCCGTCAGTCGGCGGATCATGCCCAGGGTTCGAAACGCGCTCGGCTGACTCACCGCGGCTCCAGCTCGAACGCGGCCATGAGGCAGCCGGCGGGAAGGCTGCCTTCGACCTCGATGCCGCGTTGTTCGAGCCACCGATGGAGCTCATCTTTTGCCGCCGGTCGCGATCGCAAACACTTCTCGACGCTGGTGAGGCGCGGCCTTCGACCGAACGGAGCGAAGACGGCGTCGAGCTCCGGGTGGAGCGGCTGGGTCTGGGTCGTCTGGAGGATGTAGCGGTAAAAGGCGGTGCTCTGCCGCTTGGACTCCTCGAGGGCGGCTTTCCACTTTGGGTCTCGGGCGCCGCGTCGGGCGAGCCGAGCGGCGTAGTCCGGATAACGCCAGGGACTGAGGTCGCCGAAAAGGCTGGTGTCTTCGAGGTCGAGGCCGCGTTCTCGGATCAGGTGGGCCAGCATCGGCCGGAGCAGCTCGACTTGCGCGTCGGCCGGGCGGTCTGAAGCCCAGCGAAACCTGAGTTGCCGGGAGGTCGGTCGCCAGTCCAGGCTCGGCTCTTCGTCGTCGATGGGGCGCGCGTCGACGAAGGTCTCGTACGGCTTCACGTCGACGGCCACGACGAATCGGCTGTCGATGGTCGAGGTTCCGGTCGTGAACCTGGGGGCCGAGGGCCGGTCGACACTGTCCGACGGGCGGGGCGCCCGAGCACCAACGGTTTGGAAGAAGGCGACGATGCGGTCGGTCGCGCCCTTCGGAATGCGATGACCGATCCCCGCGGTGCACATCTCGGTGGCGGTTTGGCAGCCGGTCGCCCGCGTGCAGCGGTGCGCGACTTCGGATCCCGGGGCTTCGCAGCGATTGTGTTTTTGCCAGGCCCGATAGCTCCGTTCGGCGAGCGCGAAAGGGACGACCCGGTCTTCGGTTCCGTGGTGGATGAGGACTGGAACGGAGCCGGGGCAGGTGGCGGCGAAGGGGCCACCCCCGCCGATCGGGGCCGCGCCGGCGAGGCGATCGGCGCGATGGCAGGCGAGAAGGTTCGAGAAGAACCCGCCGTTCGAGAACCCAGTGGTGTAGACGCGGTCGGGGTCGACGCAGCCCGAGCCGAGGAGGCGGTCGAGCAACGCGTCGAAGAACGCAAGGTCGCGGTCACCGAGTTCGCCCGCCCGAATCTGCCACCCGCGCCGGGCGACCTTGCCGAACTGCGGGAAGGTGCGAGGCAACCCTTTCGGCGCCACGCGGATGGCTTCGGGCCACTGCTGAGCGTCGATCAGCGAGACGATTCGGGGGCTGTAACCTCCGAATCCATGCCAGATGAACACGAGCGCCCGTGGTGCGTCGTCGAGTTCCGGGTTGAAGTCGACGACGTACTCTCGCTCGACCTCGCCGACCCGGATCTCTTGAAGCCCGGGTGTGAGGTCATCGCACGAACGGCCATCGGCGGGGCCGGTCTCGGGCGTCGAAGAGGTGGAAAGGCAGCCGCCGGTGAGGGCGAAGACGAAGAGGGTGACAGTGCGGGGCGAAGCCACCCGAACGACTGTACCAGGTCGTCGGGCGTCTGGGCGCAGCGTCCGGGCCGCGTCTGGGCGCTGCGTCCGGGCGCTGCGCCTGGGCCGCGTCTGGGCGCTGCGTCTGGGCGCAGCGTCTGGGCGCTGCGTCCGGGCGCTCGCCTCGTGAATGGCCCCGCTCTGCCTGACATTGGGGCAGAATCTCCGGTGGCCGGCGATGATCGGGGTCGCTATGAAGAGATTGTGAGCGCAACGTATGATGCTGTCGTCATCGGATCGGGTTTCGCGGGGCTGGCCGCGGCCACCACGCTCGCCCACCGCGGGCTTCGGATCGGCGTATTCGAGAGGCATGACCAGCCTGGGGGCCGGGCTCGATGCTTCGAGGCGGAGGGGTTCCGATTCGATATGGGGCCCAGCTGGTACTGGATGCCGGATGTCTTCGAACGCTACTTCGCGACGTTCGGCCGGTCAGTCAGCGACCTGTACGAGCTCGTTCGACTCGACCCATCGTATCGAGTCGAGTTTGCCGACGGGCCCTTCGACGTACCCGCGGGACTCGACGCGCTATCGCAGCGATTCGATGCGATCGAGCCAGGCGCGGGCGCGGCGTTGGAGCGATTCTTGAATGAAGCCCAAACCAAGTACGAAGTCGGGATGGGGCGCTTCGTCAACAAGCCGGCCCACTCCATCTTCGAGTTCGCCCGCTTCGACATCCTGCGCGACGCTCCCCGGTTGCAGCTGCTCACTAGTTTCAGCCGGCATGTTCGCCGGCACTTCACCGACCCGCGGCTGATCCAGCTGATGGAGTTTCCGGTCCTCTTCCTCGGCGCGAAGCCCGAAGACACGCCGGCGCTGTACAGCCTCATGAACTATGCCGACACCGTTCTCGGTACCTGGTATCCGATGGGCGGAATGCACCGGATCATCGACGGCATGCGGCGGGTCGCGGAGGACGAGGGCGTGACCTTTCACCTCGGTCACCCCGTCGAGCGCATCCTCGTCGACGGCGGCCGGTTCAAGGGCGTGCACGTCGACGGGGCCTCGGTCGCGGCGAGCTTCGGGGTGGCCGCCGCCGACTATCATCACGTCGAGCAAGAGCTCTTGCCGGCCGGATACCGGCGGTATGATGAGGCCTATTGGGATCGCCGCGCGATGTCCCCGAGCTCATTGTTGTTCTACTTGGGCGTCAATCGAAAGATCCCCGGCCTCCCGCACCACACTCTGTTCTTCGACACGCCCTTCGACGGCCATGCCGAGGAGATCTACGACCGGCCGACGTGGCCGAGCCAGCCGCTGTTTTACGCGTGCGCCCCGAGCGTGACCGATCCGTCGGTCGCCCCCGAAGGTTGCGAAAACCTCTTCTTGCTGGTGCCGGTCGCGCCCGGGCTGGCCGACGACGCCGAAGCCAGGGTCCGCATCTACGAACAGATCATGACTCGCCTCGAGGCGCGCACCCACGTGCCCATCCGCGAGCACGTTATCTATCGGCGCGACTACGCGCACGCGGACTTCATCGACGACTACCGCGCGTACAAAGGCAATGCCTACGGCCTCGCCAACACGCTGATGCAGACCGCCTTCTTCAAGCCGAAGATGCGGTCGAAGCTGCCCGGGTTGTACTTTGCGGGGCAGTTGACGACCCCCGGGCCCGGGGTGCCGCCCAGCATCATTAGCGGTCAGGTCGCCGCTCACGAAATTCTCAAGGTGCGCGACCGCTGAGATGAGTGTTTCGAGGTCGTCGCCGCCCGACCGATTGTCAGCCGTAGGCAAAAGGTTCACATTATCGGTCGTCATGAGCGCGGTCAGTGGTCGGGACGGGATGGCCGTCGTCAGAGTACTCAGTCTTTCGTTGGGCCTTGTATACGGCGGGTCCGGTTGTACGGAAGAGGCCGAGCGAGGCTGCACCGTTGGCGGCGTCGACTATCCGTCGGGCAGTTCCTTTCCTTCCGAGGATGGGTGCAACACCTGCTTCTGTGACAATGGGCAAGTCGGCTGCACGCTGATCTTGTGTCTCGACGGGGGCTCGTCCGACGGTGGTCCGTCGGACGCCGAAACCACCGACATCCCAGCAGCGGACGGTGGCGGATCGATGGGCCGCGATGCGCACGATGCCGCTGCCGGCGACGGGGGGCCAAAGGAAGATGTGAGGGCCGATTCGTGTCCAGGTGTGGGCCTGGGGACGCCGGCGGAGATCGCGGCCACCCCTCGCGCCGACGTCAACCTGGAGCGGCTGGCCTTGATCCGATCGCCCGGAGTGACCGCATCGCAATCGATCTATGACCGTGTCGTCGAGGATGTCGGCAGGATTCGCGGTTTGTATCCGCAGGTGGCCCACATCGACTTCTTCCCCGAGGATGACGGAAAGGGCCTGTTGTTGCTGGTTGACGAGAACACCTTCGCGGCCATGAAGGCTGGAACCTACGATGCCTGGGACTGTCTCCATCAGTACTACGGACTCGAAACGATCGACTTCCTGGTGGGGTTCGTGCAGTTGTCGCTCAAGGGCATCTATGACACGCGCTTGATCGCTGCGGAGTACGCTGAGCTGCCCGGAGTCACCGATGCCCTTCCGGCCACCTACGCGGGCGATGGCCCGACGATCTGCCTCGGCGCCAAAGAAGGCGAAGACGTCTGGCACTACGTCTTCGACGACGCCTCGGGTGACTGCCCGGCCGGCTGCACGATGCACGACTATACGTACTTCACGACGACCACCACGGGTTCGGTCACGCTGGTCGCAACCTGGCGCAGCACCGATTCGGCGCCAGTGCCCACGTGGCTCGAGAACTGCCGGTTCTAGCACATCGCGGACCGGGGACTCGGGCCCGTGGTTTCGGTTGCTGGCGGTCGACAGCTGCACTGCGGCCCATGCGAAACCCAACCGATCGAGGTGTCGGTCGTCGCGGACGGCGGACCTCGGTGCCGTCAAGAAGCGGGCTCGTCCAAACGAATCCCGAACCGCGCCGCGACTCGTTTGATCGCCCCCCGATCACCGGGCGCGTGCATGAACAAGGTTCGAGCCTGCTCGAGGTCGCCGGTCTTCGCGCAAACCACGGCGACGGTCAGGTCGAAGCCGCCGCGGCCCTTCAGCTCATCGATCATCGCGTCGACGGTTTTCGTCGCCTCGAGGAACGGAACGAGCACCTGACGGAGGTGGCCGACCCAGTCGGAAGGTGTCTTGACGTCGAAATACGGGGGCACCGTCGGGTCGATGCCATCCAGTCGCATCGAGACGATCGTTTCGGGGGTGCCCTGAGCCGTCGTGATGCTGTGGATTCGCTTTTTCGAGGGCGCGAGTCGCAGGACCGTCTCGACCCAGAATTGCTGGTTGTCGAAGCGGGCCCCGACCGTGCCCACCACCTGTTGGATCGTCGGTGATTGCCGGACCAACACCGACCCCTGCCGAACGAACCCCAACGGCTGCAGAACCGCGGCCACCTCTTCGATCCAGGCGGTCTTTCCGAACAGCGCCATGGTCGTTACGCGGATGGCAGCCGGTCCTGTCCGGTCTGCACGAGGTCGGCGATGTCGACGATGTTCGGGTCGTTGCTTCGGCGCAGAGCTATCGATAGGCCCGGTCCGGGAGAGACCGGCGCAGATGGGGACGCGTCGGTCTTGTTCATTCGTCGAATCAGCGATGCGGGCCGGTCGGTCACGTTCGCCTGTCGTTCCGCTGGATCGGACGCACCGCTGACCGCAATGCTCGAAGAGGCCTGTAGACTGCCCGGAGCGACTCGTTCAAGCCCAGCCGCCGCGTCCGAGCGGGTCGAGCGGCTGTGCAGCGCGTCGGCGCGCGTCGAAGGGTCAAGGGTCGGATTCACCCGAAGGGCCCACCTCATTCGCGTCAAGCGTAGCAGACTCATCGGCCCATGATGTGATGAGTTATGTGATGACTGACCTAGGATCGAGGCGCCCGACGTCACTCGGAGCTCGCCGACGACGCGACGCTACAGCGTGGGGTTTTCGTGTGATCGACGCGGCGACGCTCGACGCGGTGTTCAGCGGCGACCGACGCAGCCCAGCCCGCGCGGTCGGCGCGACCTCGGATTCCTTCTCTTGCCGTGCCGCGGGCGTCGTTCGAAGCGGTCAGTCTTCCAGCCGGAACGTGATCCTCACGTCGAGATCTTCGGTCGACGCCCAGCAGTTATCTGCGCGTCGGGGCATGTATTTCCACTTCGCGACCGCGTCGAGGGCCGCTTGCTCGAAGACGCCGGCCGGCTGGGCGTGCAAGACGCGAACGTTGGCGGTTCTTCCGGTCTCGGTGATGTCGAACCGAACCCGTACGAAGCCTTCGATGCCTTTTTGGGCGGCGATGACCGGATAGATGGGGTTGACTCGGCTCATCGGCACTTCGGAGAGCGAAACGGAAAACGGATCCAGGGGACCGAGGCGCACGTCGGACCGGAATTCGGCGTCTATGTCGACATCGATGCCTTCGCCGCAGCCGATCACCTTGGGGATGCTGGGGACGACCACCGCGTGTTTCTCGGGCAAGACCATTTGGCGGATGGTCTGCGCCTGTGAAGTCCGAACGAAGGTCACCTCGATGCTATCGCGAGGCTCCTCGGGCGGCTCGAAACTCGGGCCCTGGACAAAGCTTGACATGACTTGGATGAGCAACGCGGTCACGCCCGCCGAGAGACCGGCCGCAACGGGAACCCGAACGGTGGATAACGCCATGACTCCGTTCATCTTGAGCGAACGCCGAGCCGGATGGAAGCAAAGTCGCGGCTTCTCTCCGTTTTGGTGCGGAGACAAGGTCCGACATGTCGGACGCGAGCGTGGCGAAAGCTGCTTGCGGTCAGGGTCCGGCTTAGAGGGCGCCTTCGATAAGGGAGGCCACGATCCGCATGCCGGGGTCTTCGGCGTTGTACGCGTTTTCGGGTTCTACGGTGCGGACGATCCGATCTTCACCGACGAAGCGGTCGAGGAACGTTTCGAGCGGCAGGAACTCGCTGTAGCACTTGTATGTCTGGCTGAAGGGCGGAATCAGGTACTCCCACCAGAAACGCTTCTTTTCCATCCGCTCGCAAGCGTGGCTGCCGATGAACGTGGCGATGGTCGAGCAGTGACTGTCGTTCAATGGCCGATTCCAGGCGACGTGGTAGCTCGTATTGCCGTACTGCTGAAGCTCGGCCACCAGCGCCTGGGAGTCGGCTTGCCAGCGGGCGATGACGGAGGCCTGATCGTTGTCGGGGTAGAAGCGTTCGTAGGAAAAGCGCGAGTAATTGTAGTCGGTCAGGTAGGCGGTATAGGCGATCTGGTCGTTTGGAAACTCGACCGCGACCATTCGGTTGATGCTTCCGAAGTCGTCGGGGTCGAAGGTCGACGGGAGCATCGACAGCACCGAGTCGAGGTCCCACGAAGCACGAATGAAGTCGTGCAGCGGTCGCGAAAGTGAGTTGGCATCCGGGGCCGGAAAGATCGGGCCCGAGTCATTCAGCATGTACCCTTTACGAGGATTGATCTTCGTTCGAACGAAGTAGTAGGCTGCGCTCGAAGCGGTGCCGCCCGCGCTGAAGCCGGTGACCAGCATCTTGTCGACGTTCTGGAATCGGAGGGCTGCCTCTTCGGCGGCGGCTATCGTGTTGTTGTATCCGTTGTGATGATAGACTAGCGGGCTCTCGACGCCCTCAGGGTCCGGGTACGTGGCCGTGTTGTTACCGATGTGCACGTCGCCCGTGCAATAGGGCAGATACACGATGTTCCAGTCTTTGGTGACGAGGTCGGTGCGGGCCCGGAACGGCAGGCCGGGATCGGCGCCGTTCACGATGGGAGACACGTAGGTCGCCGCAAACGAGTCCATGTAGTCGACGGAGATGCCGTTCGGGTTGGCCGCGCCCAGCGATGCTCGGCCGCTACAGGTGTCGTAGTCCCAGCAGGCACCGCCGCCTTCGAAGAAGAACAGGAGGTTGTCGGAGCCGGTGGTTCGAACGAAGAACCGGTATTGGGTACCATTGCCGCAGACGGTGCCGGGGAGTTCGACGAGTTCCCAGTCGTAGTCATTGCCTCCATCGACGATGAGTTCGAGGAGCCCTTCGAGGGCGTCGGACTGAGCTTGCGCAACTCCCTCCGACGCGATCGAGACTGACATCAGAGCCGTGAAGAGCAGGGTCTTTCGAAGGTGCATTCACGCAGGATGGCACAAGTTCGGGTTGCATTAAATATTGGGTGGAAGACTACTTCCCAGACCGAAGGACATGCTAGTATGTAATGACGCACTCAGTCGAATCGACGCGTGGGCTCGTTCTCGGTGGCGGAAGTCTCAATCCACCGGGAACGCTCGACCGCGAAAGCGTGAGCGGAGCCTGAGGAGTTAAACGAGGCACATCCAGTGATCGAGGGAATCTATGCGTCGGCTTGCTAGCGTGATTGTCGTTTTCGTTGGTCTTTTGGTGGTCGGATGGGGGCTCTTCGGCCGGCCGGGTCGCCCCGAACCGACCAGCGAAAGGTCGCCTGCACTTGCACCACCACCTTCGAAGTCACCGCCTAAAGCCCGACGGAAGTCGTCCGAACGACCCCCGCCCACGGACACTGTTCGGGACCCTTCTGAATTCTCGAAAGCGGACAACGACGAAGACTCAGATGCGCCATCGGACGAGATTCCCGTCCTCGCCGAAGAGCTCACCGAAGAGCCGTATCCTGTGGATCTGGATGCGCTCCGGGCCGAGCTACCTGACAATCTGTATTGGGCGTTGGGTGCGCCAACGGACGACTCGGAAATCCTCCGGGAGCGGAAACAGCACCAAGCGCGCGTGACCAGAGTCTGGGGCCTCATCCAGTCGAACACGGCTTCCCTGGAGGACATCGATTGGTTTTACGATCACAAGGAGCAGTTATCTCGCGATTATCTGCAGTTTACCGAGCGGGTGCTCGAAAAGTACGGGTCGGAGCTGCCGGAGCGGGATCTCGGGCTGTACGAGCTATCGAAGTCGATGCACGAGCACCGTCTGCGAGACTACCCGGGCGATCGGGAAGACGCGAAGCGCCGCAAGGCCCTTCAAGACGAAAAGCGAAGAGCCTGGAAGACGGAGCCGGGGCAGTAAGGCAGGTTCGCATGGCGGCCGACTGTGTCAGTCTTCGGCCTAATGGACAACGTCGACGCCGTCCGAGAACTGCTCGAGCAGCTCAAGCAAGCCGAGTCCAAAAAGCAGATCGGCGATATTCGGTACGAGATCCACAAGCTGGTCACGAAGACCAGCTCGGCGTCCATGCTCGCGCTGGGGGAAGAAGCGCTGGGAGCCGACGAACTCTCCGTGAGGCGGGTGGGCGCGTCGATCATTTCGGCCATGATCGACGCGAAAGTAGTCACCGATGGCGAAGCGCAACTGGCCTTTCTCCTGGAGCACTCGGGCATCCATCCGGACCTCGATCTCGACCTCGGTCGCGCGATCAATCGACTGGGTGGAAGCGGAGTGCCGATCGGTCGCGCCGAGTCGTTGATTCAGTCGATTCGGGGGCGGGTCGAGGGTTCGACGCTGATCGACTTCGACCAAGCGCTCATTCGAGTGTGGCTTCAGCAGCGTCGCTGGTCGGAACTCCTTGAACTCGCTAAGGAGAGTTGGAGTCCCGCCAACATGATGACTTCCCCGATCCGCCGCGCCGTCGAAGAAGGCGAGGTGCTCGAGGGGGTGAAGCCGTTCTTGGCGGCCCTGAGGCCGCTGGTTCGAGGAAGGATCCAGCAGACGACCCGCTTGTTGCTCAAGCTCTATCTGGACGACGGTGAACTGGCCGAGGCCGTGGATCTCTGGAAGGGCTCGTCATCACTCGAACTGCACTTCATGGCCGGGGATCTCGCGCCGTCGCCGCATCTCGAGCCTATGCTGGCGGCGCTGCGACAGTCGCCGGAGGGGGCCGCCCGAGGGGCGCGCGCGTTGGTCGAAAACGGCGTCCGCACCGACAGCCTCGCCGCGCTCCTCGAAAGCTACTTCCCCAAAACCTCCGGACCGGGACCCGAACAGGTGCAAGCGGAGCGCGCCGCGCGCACAGCGCGCGAAGACGGGTGGTCCGGCTCCTCCGGACCGGGCTCCGAAGACCGCGGGGAGGCGGCTGTCGCGTTGGCGTTGATGGACCGGGCCGATGCCGTGGGGGTGACCGCATCCGACCTGCTGAGCGCCGTTCGGTCCGCCGACGACCAGAGGGCGCTGGTGGGGGCTCTAGCATCCCTTCACCGGTTCGGGCGCCCGCCGCCGGAAGGCTTCTCGGAGGTCGTCGGCGAATGCCTGTCGAATCCGGACACCAAGGTTCGGGCGGAGGCCGCGGTGACGTTGGGCGCCTTCCCCGGCGCTGTTCGGGACGCCGAAGTCGAGGCGCTGACCGCGCTGGTGATGGACGCGGATGGGGTCGTGAGCTGGCACGCCGGCTGGGCGCTCCGGCGGCTGTCCGAGGATGGTCGCGACATCCGAAACGCGGAGCCGCAGCTCGAGGCTTGCGTAGCGCGGGCCGGCCCCACGGTCGACGAACCGACGCAGAAGGCAGCGGTCATGGCGGCGATCGTCTGGGGGCAGCTGCGGCAGGCGCGCAACGAGCGGAGTTCGACGGCCCTTCGCCAGCTGTGGTTTCAGGCATTGACCGACTTCGACCACGTTCGACAACGAGCGCGAGATCTCCTGCTCCACGAGATGAGCGCCCACCCAGACCTGGTCCCCGAGATCCTCGGTGCCCTCGAGATGGAGCCCGACCTCACGCCCGAGCTCCGCGCCGTTGTCGATGCGGGCCGAGCGCATCGAGCATAGGACCTCGCGGATGGCCACTTGCGCCGCTGAGTAGCAAGAAGACCGACGACTGCTTCGCTGGTCGGCTAGACCACCATCAAGCGGTCGACGAGGGCGGTGGCGGCCGCTTGCTGACTGGGGTCGACGCGCAGATCGATTTTGTGAAGCGGCGGCCGCCACCGTTCACGCAAGGTGGCCGTCAATCGCCGTAGGCTCTCTTCGAGAGACCACGGGCCGAATCGTACGCCCCACGGATGCAGGGCGAGGCGACGGAAGCCGGCCGCGGCGGCCTGGTCGATGACCCTGCGCAGGGTGTCCGTCGCGATCCCCGGCGAGAGGCTGGGAGTCTGGTCGAGGTCGTGAACGACCGCCAACCAGCGCTGATGCGTCTTCTCGATGATCAGGCCCAGAGGCCGGGGCTCGAACGTCCAGACGTCGCTCATCACGCGGATGGGATGCTCGGCTCCGTCGGGCACGACCGCCGGAGGACTCAACACCAGGTACCGGTCTTCCTCTTCGACCACCAGCGCGGATGGTTCGGTCGGCGCGTCATCGCGACACACGCGGATCGACCAGACTTCGATCGGCGAGTTCATCGCGGGCGTCAGCGCGGCGCGGGTTGGGCGTCGAGCGCGCGAAAGACCTCGACCGCGGCCCGAACCATGGCGAGCTTCGGGAGGCCTTGCTCGAGGTCGTGAAACGTCCACGCGACACGATCGCCGTCGAGGGTCATGCGGTCGGAGCCGGATACGAGGCTGGCGCAACGGACGTTCAACCAATGACAGGTCTCGAAAAACGGCGCCTGTTCCATCTCGACGTAGGTGGGGGCTGGCCCGCCCCGAAGGTTCGACGCCGTGAGCAGTCGGCGCTGAAGGCCCTTCGGCTGAAGATAGAAGATGGGCATCGTGTACCCCAGGCCGCCCACCGCGTCGGCCCCCATCTCCGTGGCCAGGCGGGCGGCGAGGTCCTCGTCCGGTCGCGCGACCGGCGCCCCGACGCGGTGGCCTCGGCTGAGCATCACCGCCGCGCCGTCTTTGTAGGCGCCTCGGGCGACGATCGGTCGTCCCTCGGGCAGAGTCGGGCCGATGAGACCGCAGATGCCGATGTGCACGATGTACTCGACGCCGAGCGCGGCCAGCTCGGCGGCTTGAGTCGAAACGCCGCCGGCGCCCGGTAAACCTCGATTGACAGCGAACGCGGGCCGGCCCTCGGCCGCGGTCACGACGTGCACCCGATTCGGCACGCTCGACCCGAGCTCGTAGGCGCGATAGTCCCGCTCGGCGATCAGCCCCAATCCGTCGAGGACCCGCTCGGGTTGGCCGTCGTACAAGATGATCGCGAAACGGGGAAACGCATCGAGCTCCCCGTTCTTGAAGCGAGTGGACTTGAGATATCCGACGAAGCCCTCGGCCGTGCTGCGGTCCGTTTCGTACGCGTGGTCGGTATATTCGGACCACAGCGCGCCGGATACGCACGAGGTCATCACCAGGGCGAATCCAATGACGAGTGTCGGTCGCGTTCGGGGCATTCGCAGCGGTCGGGTCACGGGAATCTCCATAACAGGTGGTCCTCCGACGCCGCAGGGGGTGGGGCCGAAAAAGAATGCTGGGCCGGCAGCGGTCGGCCCGATAAACCGAACCCGCGATGGCCCGCGCCGACGAGACGATGAGCACCGCACTGGTCACCGGGGCCTGTTCGGGGATCGGGCTCGCGATCGCGCGAGAGCTGGCCGCCCTCGGTTACACGATGGTGTTGGTCAGCCAACGCCCGGTCGAGCTGGGGCACACCGCCACCGAGATCGCCGAACGCTTCGGCGTGCCCACCCACGCGGTTTCGATGGACCTCGCCCGCGCCGAAGCGGCCGATCAGCTGGTGGCCGAGCTCGACCGGCGGGGGCTCGAGGTCGACATTCTGGTCAACAACGCCGGCATGTACTTCTTCGGGGAGGTGTCGGAGGCTGACCCGGCGAAGGTGGCGGCCATCTTGCAGCTGCACATCGTGACGCCGACCCTGCTCGCGCGCCATCTCGGCGCCCGGATGCGGCAACGGCGCCGTGGTCATTTGCTGTTCGTCTCGAGCATCTCGGCGTGGAACGACTTTCCTGGCATCGCCCTGTACGGCGCGACCAAGCGCTACCTCAAGGGGTTCGCGATCGCCTTGCGCAGCGAGCTCGGAGTGTGGGGTGTCAACGTCACCATCCTCGCTCCGGGGGCCACGGCCACGGCGTTGAATCGGCAACCGGAGGCTGAAACGGCGAGACTGATGCGGTGGGGCGCGATGCTCGACGCCGAGTCGGTGGCGCGGGCCGGCGTTCAGGCCATGTTCGAGGGGCGGGCGTTGGTCGTGCCCAGCCCGATGGCCAAGGTCTTTGCAACGTCAATGGCCCTTGCACCCCGGTGGTTGATCGACCTCGTCCGACGACGGAGTCCCTGGTTGCCCCGGCCGTGAGCGCGGGGCGGCAGGAGCGGGTCACGCTGAAAGCGGACGGGCTGCGTTCGGGCGGTCCGAACGCTCCCCGGTGAACGTTTGGATGCGGCTCGATGGGGGTTTTCTAGAGCTGATCTTCAGGGTACGATGCAATGACCTATCAAGGGTCGACCGAAGGAGATCATGATGACCAACCAGAGCGGAGTGACCAAGAGCAACGACAACGGTTTCTGGATCTCGATGGGCGTCCTCGTCCTGATGGGCCTCTTCATCGGAATCGGCTTCCTCGGGGCCTTCTTCCTGGTCTAGAGCGCCGATTCACTTGGATCGCACTATTGTCGCTGGTTCTCACCCCGTC
>CAZFIV010000099.1:0-28948 GCA_964519665.1 uncultured Myxococcales bacterium | reverse complement strand
CGCCAGCACGGAATCGCGAATGAACTCGAGCGTTTGAGGCGCAGCCTCGCTAAGTTTTTACGTTCGTATCACCCGGCTCCGTGGTCGAAGCCGGCGTCTTGGCGTAACGTCTCGCCCGTGAAGTTCCCGGGCAACCTTCGCATGTCGCTCGTGACGGTTGCCGGGTTGGTGGCGGGCCCCGTTGCGATGGCCGGGTGCTTGTCCAAAGCGCCCGACGAGGTCCTTTTCGTTAGAGGCTCCGATACCATGCGGCCGCTCATCGAAGATTGGGGGGAGCAGTTTGCGGCGGTATCGAGTACCGAAGTGGCTTTCGGAGGTGGGGGTTCCGGGGTCGGCATGTACGCCTTGCTCAACGGGCTGGTCGACATCGGTGCGTCGTCTCGGCCGATCACTCCGAAAGAGCGGCGGGTGGCCGACCGCAAGTCGCTGGAGGTCTACGAGTTCCGGGTTGCGCTGGATGGCATCGCGGTCGTGGTTCATCCGAGCAACCCCGTGCCTCGCCTGTCGATGGCTCAGCTGGCAGCGGTCTTCACGGGTACCGCGACGACGTGGTCGCGGGTCGGAGGCCCCGACCGTCCGATCTCGGTGTTGTCCCGAGAGGCGAGGTCGGGAACCCATCACTTCTTCAAAGGGCACGTTCTTCCGGGCCAAGACTTCAGCGGCCAGGCTCGGATCGTCCCCTCGAACGCGGCGGTCGTCAGCGCGGTGGCCGCCGACCCGGGTGCGGTCGGGTACGTCGGCTTGGGCTTTGCAGAGCACGCTCGAACGGATGTTCGCATCGTGCCTCTGCATCACGGCGAAGCGCCGGCCAGCTTGCCGTCGCCAGCGTCGGTCGCCTCCGGAGAGTACCCGCTCTCACGCGCGTTGTACCTGTATACGGCGGTTCGACCGACCGGAGAAGTAGCGCAGTTTATCGAGTACGTTCGAAGCGCAAAGGGGCAAGCGCGCGTCACGGCGACGGGCTTCGTTCCGACGGTTCTAGGAGCATCCGAAGGCCAACCTCCTGCCGCCAGCTCGGAGCCAGCCGAAGGATCGCCTGGTTGACCGGTTCCCGGAGGTTGCTGCCGTCGGGCAGCGCGAAACAGTATAGGAGCGGTTCGAGCCCTTGGCCTTCGACCGAGATGTCCCGCCAGTGATGGTCGTCGATCATGTAACGCAAGGTGGCGGCCTCGAACACGACGGCGTCGACTTCTCCGCGCCGAAGCGCTCGAAGCGTGTGAAGCAAGAACGGATACGGCCGGTAGTCGATCGCGTGCCGCTGCAGGTATCCGGACGCCGTCGAAGCCCGGACGGTGCCCACTTCGACGTATCGGAGGTCTTCCGGCCCGCGAACCTTCTTGAGCTCGGCGGCGGTGAACGCGGAGGCCAAAACCGCCGTGAACATCGAAAGCATGGCCAAACTGAGGAGCATCCAGCCCGCCGCCACCATGCGGCCGATCCGCGTATCCGGAGTCTTGTCGCCGTAGCCTACGGTCGTCATGGTGACCACCGACCACCAGAATCCGTCTTCCAGGCTCACGATCGATCGTTCACTCGGTCGCCGCCGCCGTTCGAGGAGCCAGATTCCGAACCCGACGAAAGCCACCACCGCCAAAATCGTGAAGGTGGCTTGAAGAACCTTGGGGCTAAAGAACAACACCAGCGCTCGCCACACTTCAGAGGCGGGCTCGGCCTGCCGGCGGGTGGCGATCGCCAGGCCGGCGGTCAGGTAAGGATGGGTGAAGTCTACGCGGTCTTCGGCCTGAGCGGTGGCGACGAGGGCACCGATGCCGATATCGACCCGGCCGGCCTCTACGAGGTCGACGAGGTCGACTTCCCCGTCTTCGTATAGGACGTATTCGACGCCGAGGTCGTCGGCGATGCGCTCCCAAAGGGCGATGCTGATGCCCGCCCATCTTCCGTCATCGGTCTGCAGGACGAACGGGGGGGCGATTTCGACCCCGACCCGCACCACCGGTCGCGCGGCACCTTCCTGGCCGTTCGCCGCGGACGGAGGCTCCGGTTCGGCGAATCCGAGCGTCAGTCCGCCGAGGAGCGCGACCGCCATCCGGCCGAAGTTTCGGCCCGGAGTATCGACTCCGTGCGGTGGGTGGTGAGGTGCTCGGGGACGTTCGGGAGGTCGAGTCCGTGGCACGTGAGCAAGGTCGCACTCGATTCGGCGCCTGTCTACTCCCACCCGATCGGAGGATGTCGACGACGGTGTCCCAGCGAACGCGTCACATGGTTCAGGGGCGGCACACTGATAGGGCATGAAACGAATCGCCCGCTTTCTTCGTCGCGAAGTCGTGACGGCGGCGACCCCTTACGCATCTGTAGATGAGGAGTATGTGATGAACACCCATCCTGATTCGAAGCTAGCCTTCGGTCCACACGTCCAAGAGGTCGCTCGTCCGGTCCTCGCTGCTCTGATGATGACCGTCGCCGCGATCACCGCGTGCGCCGATGCACCGGCGGGCAAGTCGCAGCCGGAGGCCAAGTCGCCGGTCCCGGTGATCGAAGTCAGCTTCGAAGATGCGGGCACGCTCAAGCTCCCCGAGGTGGCGCTCGAGGAGGATCGAGATGCACACCTCACCCGTGCCGCGGAGCGGGCTCGACTCATGAAGCAAACCAAGGTCCTCCTCGGACCGGTCGTCGATCCGCAACCGACGTTGCGGATTCCGGTCGAGGTCGCGGCGCCGGATGTCGAGGTGAAGATCGAACCGCAGCTTCTGCCGGTCGACCTCCCGGTCGATGTCGCCTCAACGCCCGGCACCGAGCGGTGCGGTCACAACGGCGTGGTGTGCGAGCTCACGAACTAAACTGAATGTTTAGTCGCACGTGAAGCGAACGATCGAGCCCGATTGCTTCGTAAAGCGCTGAACTTGGGTCACCGCGGCCGCGGGATAAAACGTATCGGTGCCCCGAGCGAAAAAGCGCTTCTTCTCGGTGATCTTGATGGCGGGCCCGGAGGCGTCAGACCAGCGAAAATTCTTGCTGGTTCCGAAGGCGTAGAAGTCGTTCTCAGCTGACCGGGCGTCGGTCAGCATCTCTTTATTGGGCTCTACGACCCACCAACCTTCGGTCACCGTCTGGCCGTTCAGCGGCGAAGTATACGAAAGCGCGACGCTGACCTGCTCCCGACAGTCGTTCACGATCTTCAGGATTTGGAAGCTCGGCAACGGATTCTGGTTGAGAACGGCGACCCCGAACTCGGCGCGGTCGGCTCTGAGCAGGGCGTCGTCGAGCGCGGTCGTCTTCTCTTGCAGGCTGGTTTCCGCCGACTCGGCCCGCGTTTCGGCCTTCTGGAGCTGGTTGTAGAGCACCGCGACCCTGAAGGTGAGAAACAGAATCACGCCGAAGAGGATCACGCCGACGCCCACGGCGAAGTAGGTCAACGGACCTCTCTGTTCATACTGGTTCACCGGTGAAAGCCCCTTTTTCGGTTGGTCCTACCCACGGCCCCAAAGTACCCAGGGGCCGTCGCGGGTTCAATCGAGGGAGCGCCGATCGTTGGCGGCGGCGAGACTCCTGGTACCGCTGAACCTTCGGACACATCGCCTGAGTGAGCTGCTCCACGGGTTGGCAAATGCACTCATGAGCTTTGAAGTGCGCCCGACGGTTGGCCTTGTCGCCGACGATGGAGACTCGGGGCTCGAAGTCGCGCGCCAGGTCTTCCGCGCCGGAACCGGTGGGGGAAGAGGGTACCGGGGCTCGTAGTGATCGATCGATGATCGCCTCCGAGGCCGCCGACCATCGCGGCCGCCGACCGCCAAATTACGCGGACCGGAGGCGATTGGGTCGGACTGTCGGAGGATCGCCCGCCGAGGTCAGGCCGCGCTGGCGTGCTCGGCGGGGTCCGGCGCGATCGGCGCGACATTCATGAATTGGCTGTCCTGTCGGTACCGAGACGTGAACGAGGCGTGAATCTCGTGCTTGGTGCCGACCAGCAGGAAGTAGTACGGCAGCGTCAGCTCCCAAGGGTGGCACGACAGAATGGTGGAGATCCCGCCGAGCGTGATGGGCTGGGTACCCACCGGGAGATTGCTGACCAGAACGTCGATCTGCTGGCGGTAGTAGTTCACGACCTTCGCGAAGGCACCGTCGGGGAGCTGACGAAGGGCGAACGATTGCGCAGACGAACGGCCCCAGTTCAGGATCTGGTGGCGGGTCTGCTTGGTCAGCTGTTGGACGATGCTGCCGAGGTCGCCCCGCTTCACCTTGCACAACAGGACGCCGTACTTGTTGCGGCCCTGCAAGAACGGGAAGTAGGCGGTGAGTCCCACCGTCAGGTCTTTTCGGTCGTAATGGCGACGAAAGACCTCGGAAACGGCCAATCCGCTCGTGACCAAGTTGAATGAAGCGCTCAGGGAATCTCGAGTGGCGCGCACCTGGGCGGCGTCCCAGCGGACGATGCCCCGGGTCAGGTCACCGCTCGGCGGAAGGCCCTTGCGGAGCCGGCCTCGCCAGGTGAGTCGGTGAGCCAAGGACGGAATGGCCAGGAGCTCGGGGACCGCGGCCAACGGCGCCGGAATGTCTCTATAGGGAATCAGCGGAGGATTCGGGTCAAAGAGCGGCCGGAGCGCGTTCCACATGCCCACCCCGTCGGTCTGCATGTGGTTCCAGACCAAACGGATTCGACCCGGCAGGTCGAGGTCGACGTAGAGCCCGCGGCGCGGCTTGAGGACGTCGGTGGCGCGCACACCGTCGAGCTTTCGGAAGGCGATCGTGTCTCCGCTGAAGTCCGCTTCTTCGCGGTACAGGTCGAGGCCCGGCTCGCCCGCGACCAGCCCACGGTCGAGGCGATCGACGAAGTGTCCGATCAACGCCTCTTTTTGAGCGGGGTCGACGTGAATGGTCAGGTCCATGTTGGACGCCTGCCACTCTTTCTTCCCGTACAGCGTCATGTAGCGGTCTTCGGAACTCTCGAGTCGGCGCTGAAACGGGTTGGGGAGCGGCGGCCGCCACGGCAGGCGCATCCCCTTAGAGGGAAGTGCGGAGCTCTTCTGCATGCGACCCCTTGCTCACGCACGAACAATGCCAATCTGGATTTTTGCTCAAAGGGCGGGTGATACACCCCAAACTGCGTATTCAGGTTCGCGCTGGGTGCGTAAGTGCGTTCCGCAGTACCGGCCCTATCGTCGGGCGCAGCTCCGACGATGGCAGGGACCGCTCGGGTCGAACGACAATGCCAATCCGAACCCCTTCGCACCGCGAGAGCGGGGTGCGCTTCGAGCGATCGTGGACTACGAGGGTGGGTCGCTGTGTTGGCCGCGTATCGTGAACTCGTGATCATCCACACGCACCGTGAACAGCGTCGGCAGACTGAACTCGATGGCCGACAGCACCTTGCGGCAGACCTCTTCGACGACCTGAGGGTCCGGCGAACCGGTCACCTCGAGCTGAAAATCCGAGACCGGGTGGTCGCCGAGCAGGGTGCCACCACCGACCGATTCGGCTTCACCGCCGGTGGCTTCCGAGATGGCTTCACACAACTCGTCTTCGATGGCCCCCCGTTCGAGGGGCTGAATGCCGGGGTCGATGTACACGGTGATATCCATGGGCGGTCGAGGGCTGGCTCCAGCGCGTCGAGTGTACCCAAACCCCAGAGTGACGGATACCGGCGCCAGGGAACCGACTAAGGCGTCGCTTTTGGGGGCGGTTTCGGTGGCCGCCCCCGCGCTGGTGTGGACCCGGCCCGGATCAAGCGCTACGTCTGTCGGCGGGCGGCCGGTGGGCCGTGACCGTGCAAGTCAGCATGCGGATATTGACCGAATCCCAAGTTCGCGCCCTTCTTCGGATGAACGACGCGGTGACCGCGGTGGAAGCCGCGTTCGCGTCGTACGGGCGCAAGGAGGCTCAAATGCCTCCGAAGGTATACCTCGAGTTTCCTGAGCACGATGGCGACCTCCGCGCGATGCCGGCGGCGATGGACGGCTCGGCGGGGCTCAAGTGGGTAAACAGCCACCCGAGCAATCCACACCGACACAACCTGCCGAGCGTGATGGGGCTGTACGTTCTGTCCGATCCGGCGACCGCGCTGCCGCTGGCGTTGATGGACGCCACGCTGTTGACGGCCGTCCGAACCGGGGCCGCAGCCGCGGTCGCTTCAAAATACCTATCGACCCGACACCGCACGTTGGGCGTCATCGGGTGCGGCGCCCAGGCCGATTTCCTGATCGAGGCTCACCGCGTTTGTTTTCCCGAGATCGAGGTTCTGGCCGCCGACCTGAACCCAGATGCGGCTCGACGGGTCGCCGAGTCGTGGGGAGGGCGCGCGGTCGAGGTCAGCGAAGCATCGGGCGGTGACATCGTCTGCACGGCGACGCCGAGCCGAACGCCGGTGGTGTCGGCGGCGCACGTTCGGCCCGGGGCCCACATCAACGCGTTGGGCGCCGACGCGGAGGGCAAGCAAGAGCTCGACCCGGCCATTTTGAAGGCGGCACGCGTGTTCGTCGACGACTGGGCGCAAGCGAGTCACTCCGGCGAGATCAACGTACCGCTGGCCTCCGGCGAGCTTCAGCCCGCCGACGTGCAGGGGAGCGTGTGCGAAGTGGTGGCGGGGCTTCGGACCGGTCGCATCGATGACGAAGAAATCACGGTCTTCGACAGTACGGGCCTGGCCATTCAAGACCTCGCCCTCGCCCGAGTGGTGTACGCGGCCGCGAAAGCTTCGGAAGTGGGATGGGCGGTCGAGCTGCGCGACTGACCCTACAGGGCGAAGACATCGGCCAGAACCGCGTCTTCGGCGACCAGACGGTCGGCGCGAGGCGAATCGTACACGACCAGCAAGCCCGGTTTGCCTTCGAGAGCCGGGCTGTCGTCGAATCGACAGAGGCCTTCCGCTTTGTCACCATCGTTGATGTGGGGCAGGTGGAATCGGCAGGTGAGGCGACCCGTCGTGAGGTCGGTGATGCTGTCATCGGTCAGCGCGGCCGCGTCGCGGAGGTGATGCACGCTCTGAAGCCCGGTGATGTCCATCGTCGGGCCGGCCAGGATGAATAGGTCGTCGCCTTGCCAAATGAGGTCCCGCACCCCCATGCCGCCCAGATCGACGAAATGCTTGCGGTACGGCCGGCCGTCGTCGCCCAGGGGCGCCAGCGACAGCGCACCCTTGGCGTCGGCGATCTCGACTTCGAGGACGAGCGACCATCCCCGCAGCACCGGCCCCCGGAGCCCGAGGAACAACCGCCGACCCCGAATCGCGGCTCCCTCGATATCGAATCCGTTCTCCTTCGACGCGAGCGGAACCGGGCCCGACGAACGTCGCCCCGCCGAGGTCTGCATGAACGGGCCGAGATGAGGGTCGGTCCGCAGGGCCTCGGTCAGAGCGTTGCCCGAGCCGACGATCGGAAGCTGGCGGGGGTTGTCGTCGTCGATTCTTCCGTCCTTGATGCGCAGACACGCGACGAGGGACCGGTTCGGGTTGACCTTGACCTCGCCGAGCCGCTCCAGATTCTCGGCGACCCCCTTGCCGGCCTTGACCTTCTTGCGCGTGCTGGTGTGCGAGCCGACCACCCAGATCTGATTTTCTTGGATATCCAGCCCCTCGATGTCGATTTCCTCACCCTTGTCGGGGAGGTCGAGGCGGCTCTCGAGGTCTTGATAGGCGTGTTTCAGAAACGCGCCCGACGATTTCGGCTTCAACCGCGACAGACCGTTGAGTTCATCGGTGCCGAGCCACAGATGACCGTCGTCGTCGATGGCGCACGCCGACAGCTGTCTTCGAAAGTCGTCAGGCCGGGCCGAAGTGTCGTCATCGAAGCGAAGAAGGATGCGGCCGCGCGGGTACACGTTCATCATCCGACTTATAGCGAGGCGATGTCGGCCGAGAAAGGGCTCACCGCGGTGAGCTCACCGCCGGGCCCCTCAGCGCCGGGCCCTCAGCGCCGGGGCTTGGTGCGCCACACGTGGCCGCTTTGGGCGGGCAGGGCGCTCGCCCGGTCGGGACCCCACGTTCCGGCTTCATAGTCGAACGGACGGATGGCGCGCTCGAGGAGCGGGTCGAACAGCTGCCAAGACAGCTCGGTTTCGCGGTCTTCGACGAACAGGGTCTGGTCGCCGGCGAGAATGTCGAGCAGCAGGGTGACATAGGCGTCGGGCAGGTCGCCGAAGCGGGAGGAGTACCGGAAATCTAGGGCCGTCTTCTCAAGCGATGGTGGCGTGCCTGGCCGCTTGACGTCGAACTGCAACGCGAAGCCTTCGTCGGGCTGCAGGGTCAGATAGAGAACGTCGGAGTCTAGGTCGTGCACGTTGAGGTTGGAGAAGAGGTTGACCGGAGGACGTCGAAACGTGATCGAAATCTCGGTAAGGCGCGTGGTCATCCGTTTTCCGGTTCGAAGGTAAAACGGTACCCCCTGCCAGCGCCATGAGTTGATGAACATTCGAAGAGCAACGTAGGTTTCGGTCGTCGACGTCTTGGGGACGCCGGCCTCCTCCGTGTAACCGGTCACTTCCTGACCGTTGATCATCCCGGACGTGTATTGCCCGAAGACGACGTCGGCCGGGTTGATCGGGGCGATCGCCTGCAACACCTTGGCTTTTTCGTGCCGGATGGCCTTGGCGGTGTAGCTGACCGGGACATCCATGCCCACGAGGGTCACGAGCTGGATGAGGTGGTTCTGGAGCATGTCGCGGGTCGCGCCGACGCCGTCATAGTAACCGGCCCGGCCCCCGATGCCCGCGGTTTCGGCGGCGGTGATCTGGACGCTGTCGACGTGGCTTCGGCTCCACAGCGACTCGAACACCGCGTTGGCGAAGCGGAACACCAACAGGTTTTGAACCGTCTCTTTGCCCAAGAAGTGGTCGATTCGATAGATCTGCTCTTCGTCGAACCACTGGTGAACCAAGGTGTTCAAAGCGCGGCTGCTGTCTTCATCGTGGCCAAAGGGCTTTTCGACGACCAGCCGAGTGAAACCGGCGCTCTGGTTGAGGCCCGCTTTGCCGAGTCCGGTCACCGTCGGACCGAACAGGAAAGGCGGAATCGACAGGTAGAATACACGATTGCCCGGAAGGTCCTGGTCTTTCTCGAGCTGCTCGATGCGATGACGGAGGTCGGCGAAGTCGTCGTTGATCGCATCCATGGAATAGAAGTGAAGGGTGCGATCGCACCACTGGGTCAGGTCGCGACCGAGGACGGTCTCCAGCTCTTCGCGGACCCAGCGGCGCCACTTGGCGTCGTCGTAGTCGCTCTCTCGAGCCACTCCCAGCACCTGGATTCTACCCTCGAGACTTCCCTGCTCGGCGAGTCGGTGGATGGCGGGCATCAGCTTGCGCCGCGCGAGATCCCCGGTCGCGCCGAAGACAACGAAGAGGTGAGACGGGACTTTAGCCATGGTCGGCTGTGTACCAACAAACCCCTGCCATCAACCGGCGGGTATACCTCGAGTAGCCGATTGGTCACATGACTGACACGCGTCGAGTCGTAACGATCCGCAGGGCGGTTCACGGCTGCACGGTCCGAGGTCGTCGGTACGTGCCGGTATACGGACTGGCAGATGCCGCTCAGGGCTTCGGACGGCGTGCTTCTTTCTCGATCGACCGCGGTTCGCAGGGTAAGAGGCGAGCGATGAATCTCGTGCTCAATATCCTGTGGATGATTCTGGGCGGCGGTATCGTGATCGCTTTAGAGTACTTCCTGGCCGGTCTCCTGCTGTGCATCACGATCATCGGCATTCCGTTCGGCCTGCAGGCGTTCAAGCTCGCCCAGCTTTCCCTGTTTCCGTTCGGCGCCGACCTTGAAGAGGTGAAGGATCGCTCGTCGGCCGGGGCGGCCCTGGGTCTCGTCGGAAACGTCCTGTGGTTCATCTGCGCCGGGTTGTGGATCTTCATCAGCCACATCGGCCTCGGCTTGGGGCTCGCGGTCACCATCATCGGCATCCCCTTCGCGATTCAGCACCTGAAGCTCGGGATGCTCGCGCTCTGGCCGTTCGGTCGGGTCGTAGAGTGACGTCTCAGAGTTCGGTCGACCAAGTGAGGTCGGCCAAATAGAACCGAACGACTTCATCGGGGTCGGGACTCGAGGCCCAATAGAAGCCGTAGACCACGTCGGTCCATTCATGGCCGGCGACGTTCAATCGATAGACGGTCGGGGTCGACGTGAGGACGAGCCTCCGATTCATCTCGAAGCCATCGACGTCCCGGTTGCCCACCCCGATGGTCACCCGCTCGCCGCCCTTTTCGCCCCAAATCGTGACCCGAACGCTCCGAGCGTCTTTGGGGACGAGCACGCCGGTCTTCGAGCCATCCCAGTTGCCGTCCGGATAGTGCCAGGCGATGCTCGACCATCCGTGGTCGCCCCGCCGGACCTCGAAGCTTCGACAGAGACCGGTGCAGTAGCCCAGCGTGGGCGGGCAGTCGCCCACGATCACGCCGCCGTTGGAAGCATCGCCCATCCAGCCGCTCGGTGCGAACGGGCCGTCGCCCCACATCGGCAAGTTGATTTGCCGTTGATCCGTCGGGGGGCCAACGTGAAAGCGGGCCGTCGCGAACGCCGCCCCAGCGGTCGGGTCCCGAGCCACGGCGAGGAGCCGATAGGGCCCCGGGAGGGTCGGCGCCGGCGCCTCGAACGTTGGATTCGAGGTCGACGAGCACAGGACCGCCGGTCCGGCGCCCGCGGCGGAGATCGTGTCACGGTGCAGAATCCAGTCGAAGACGATCGGGTCCCCCTCGGGATCGCGAACCGATAAACTCGTTTTGATCGGGGCCCCCGGCGCGAAGATCGCCCCGTCGAGATCGCGCGACCAACCCTCGATCGACGGTGCTCGATTGGTGGGGGGCGCCCCCCATAGATCAGCCAGCACGTCGGTGGCCTCGTACCGGATTGGACCGGGTCCCAAGAGCGCGTACCACGTATCGGTGGGCCGCTCGCTCCGCCCCCATAGAAAGGCGAAGGACGCCACCGTCCGGGGGTCGTCGCGCAGCGCCTGAAGGCTCTTGCGATACATCGCGGCCTTTTCAGTGCTGGTATCTTCGATGGTCGCGCCCCAGGGCAGCTTGGTGCGCTCCCAGTCGCCGAAGCCGCCGAACTCGGTCAGCGCGATGGGGCCCGTCCAGCCCCGTTCGGTGAGCCGAGCGGGTATCGAGGGCCCGCTACCGTACGCGTTGATGCCCCAGACGTCGATCGAGGGACAGTTCTCTTTCAAGCGCCGATGGTAGGTTTCACCGATCTCTGCCGTGACCACCATCGTGGGGTGGTTCGGATCCACTTCGTGGATCATGCGGGCGACGTCTTCGATGGCCCGCCAGATGCGAGGATCGTCGCCGCCCTTGAGCTCGACCTCGTTGCCCACGCCCCACATGAGGAGGGCGGGATGGTCTTTGTATCGCTCGACCTGGCGGCGGGCCCGCTCCAGCTGCTGCTCGACCGCCGCGGGATCACCGTAGTCGAACCCGTCCTCGACGTGCTCCAGCCAGATTCCGAGGGTAACACTGACCCCCTTCGACCACGCTTCGTCGAGCAGGGCCCGAGTGTCTTCGTCGGTGCCCCAAGTCCGGATGGCGTTGCCGCCGGCCTCGACCAGAGCATCCAACCCCGCCTGGTAGCCCGCCCCTCGGACCTCGTACGGCTTGCCGCCTCGCTCCAGGCGCCAGCCGGGCCTGGGCTTCACCTCGGTCTTCACCTCGGTCTTTACCAACCGGACTCGGACGACCGCAGCCGGCATGACCGGGTCGCCAAGTCCGGACGGGTTCGAAGGGCCATCGATCGCCGGGGCGGCCGGTGAGCACGCGACGACGACGAGCAGATGGGTCATCCAAGCGCGAGCGCTGGTCACCCGGCGACCATAGCCTGCGATGTTCAGTCGATGAAGTAATAGATGCCGGGCCAGATGATGACCTCGAGGGCGGCCAGGCGAGCGGCGCGCTTTTCGTCGTGCGGCAGGTGGGCTTCGAACGCGTCGATCAAGCAGTTGCCGAAGATCTTCCACTCTTCGGTCGTCGGGTTGAAACTCCGGTGCAGCTCTCGAAGGGTGCTGAGGGTCGTGGGCTCGACCTGCCCTTGCCGGTAGTTGAGCAGCTGCTGCAGGCCGAGATCGATTCGATGCTTCTGGCGCTCCGGCGGGTCATTCTGCGGAAACTGCGCCCGCAGGCGGGGCGCTCGCTCGAAGAGCTTTCGATAGAAGGTATCGTAAAACGCCTGCCCGCCTCGGGAGACCTCTCGATAGGCGTTCTTGGCCCGCCGTTCGACTTCCGCGTCCAACAGGCTGCCCCGCAACGCGGCGAAGAGATCCTCGACTAGATCCATCGAATACCAACGCTCCGTGGGATCGGCGCGGACCATCTGCTCGAGAATCCGCGACAGGGCGCGGCCCTGACTGCGCCAGGAGGCCTTGAGAATCCGCTGGGAGAAGTCCTGAGCCTCGCGAGAGAACCGCGACATTCGGGCGAATGCGCTCTCGTCGGGGATCGGTTGGAAGGGAATGACCCCTTCGAGCATCGTCCACCCGAGCATTCCGAGCGAAAACTGCAGAGCGGCGTCGATGGCTCGGGTCGACTCTTCGGTCATCTCGTCGTCGGGGCGATGAGGGGACGCCTCCAGGCGCTCAGGGGCGGTGAAGGGGCCCTTGTCGGGCATGAACTCGATGCTCTCGTTGAACTTCAGCTGCTCGAGGAAGTAGGCGAGGTTGAGCGGGGTGGTGTACACGATCAGGTCGTCGTTGCCGCGCTCGGGGCTGAGGAACACCTCGCTGGGGTTGATGGCGAGGTACCGGACGCCGACCCCGATGCTCTCCTTCAGCGCGACCGAGATCTGGTGAAGGATCGAGACCGTCTCGGTCACCGTAAAGCGACCTTTGCCGTCGTCGCTCTTGGCGGCTCGGTCTTCGATGACCTCGGCGATGGTTCGGCCGGGGGCGTAATCGGTGACCACGAAGTAGTCGCCCTCCCCGTAGAAGGCGTCGACGACCCGAAGGAAGCAAGGGTCACGAAGCTGGGAGGTCAGCTCGATCTCCCTCCACACGTGATTGCGGGCCACCGCGCCGGATTCCGTGCCCAAGGCCAGGATCGTGTTTCGAAGCACCTTGACAGTCACTTTGCGGCGGCTCAGACGGCCGAGGTAGACGGTCGAGACCTCGCCGGTCGCCAGGGGGCGGATGATCGTAAAGTTGGTCCGGGCCAACGCGATCTGGGCTGCCCGTTTGAACAGCGGGTCATCGATGATGTCGTCGAGGTCTTCGTCATCATCGTAGGCGTCGCCGTAGTCTCCCAACTCGGCGAACGAGTTGATGGCGTTGACGACCTTTCGAAAGCGGTCGTCGGACGCGTTGCCGTTCCAGTACAACAGGTCGATCAGGTTCTCGAACTTGTACAAAAGCGGCAGGCTGTCCGCCTGGATATCGTCGATCCGGACCGAGATCGCTTTACCGAGGTCGATCGCGAGGTCGGCTTCGGCGCGGACCCATCGAGACTCGCGGGCCGACTGCGACCAGACGATGACCACCGCGTCGGCTCGGTGGATCTCGTTCTCAATGGCGATCTGAAACTCGCCAGCTTCGAGATTCTGATCTTGCCAGACCCGGATTCCTTCGCTCTCGAGCATCTTTCGCAGGAGGCGCACGCGTTCACTGTCGGTTCGGCTGTATGAAATGACTACGTATGCCATGTACGTTCCTAGGAGCTCGACGAGGTCATCGAGGCGCCAGGTGGCGGCACATCATCGAGTTCCTTCTCGTCGGTGTATCATACACGATGACGAGGTCCGGGCGGTGGCCGGTTAAAGGGTCGCGATGCGGCCGGAGCGGGGGGGCACCCGACCCTCGAAGGTGTCGAGCCATCCCCAGTCCGACACCCGTTGTTGGACTGGGGTCCGGGCAAAGAACATCTGCGGCTCGGGTCCCGCGGACGGGGGAGGGTGCTCGCGCGCGTTCGCGAGGTCCTGGGCTCAGCCTGGCATTATCTTGAATGGATGTCTGAAGTCCGGCCGGTGGCGCCGTCGCCGACGGACGTGGGATGATATGGGCCTACATTAGTCGCTGAACAACACATTATTGAACGCATATGCCCCCTCGATGTTAACATTTTGGTAGAAACCAAGCATGGGGTTGGAGGGCCGCCTTGAGGGCACCGGCCTGCTGGATTTTTTCCAGCTCATCGACCGGTCCAAGACCGGCGCCCTTCGCGTGTTCGCCGAGAGTCGAACGTTCACCGTCTTCATCCGAGACGGCGCCGCCGCCGCCGCCCTCGTCTCGCCACCGCGGGCCGGCGAGCGGCTGCTCGAACGACTGGTGAGGGCCGGGCGTCTATCGGAACAGCGTCTGGCGGATGCGCTGATGCTCCAGCAGCGCGATGGTCGCGCGCTGATCGGACAGATGATCGTCGAGCAGGGCTGGGTCCCGGCGGGCGACGTCTTGGCCGCGCTCGAGTGCCAACTCAGAGAGACGGTGTTTTCGTTGTTCCTCATCGAAGCGGGACGCCTTCGATTTGACGAGTGTCCGGTCGAGCTACCCGCCTTGACCCCCCGCCCGAGTGGATTGATCTCGCTGCTGCTGGAGGGCATCAACCTGCGCAACGACTGGCCGCGCATCCTGGAGGCCGAGCCGTCGGTGTCTGCGCACCTGTCCCTGCGGCCCGGGCTGTCGCCCGAGCGACTCGACGCGATGTCCGACGAGGAGCGCTCGGTCTCCGCCCAGATCGGTGATGGCATCGAGTACGCTCGACTCCTCGAGCGTTCGTTGGTCGATACCTATACGCTGCGGCGAAGCGTGGTTCGACTTCTGCAGGAAGGCGATCTGCGGGTCGCCGTCGAACAAGGCACCAGCTCGGGGACGTGGCAGAAGTTGGCCGAGCAGATGGATCGCTTCCCGGCCTCACCCTCGAACGTCATCCGGGCGGTCAACGGCTCGGATCCAACGGGTGGGCATAAGCCCCCGGCCGCCCGCCCGACCGAGGGCGGCCCGGGCCCTTCGAAGGCGGGCGTCGGACCCTCCACCCAAACCTCCTCCAAAACCTCGAGCGAGCGCGGTATCAATCTTGGCCGGTGGCGCTCGAGCCGCGGCCCGCTTCCGTCGAAAGCGCTCATCGAGCTGAGCTACAGGGTTTCGAAGGCGGTGCTCGATCTACGGCAAAAGCGCGCTCTTCCGGTCGCGCTGTCGGCGGCCAGCTTCGAACAAAGGAACCGGGGACTCGAGATCATCGAGACCGGTCCGCCGCTCGATATCGCGCCGGACGGCCGACGCGATGTCTACGCCCTCGGGGCCGTGCTGTACGAGCTCGCGTGCGGGCAGCCTCCGCGGCCCGGTCCGGGAGGCGCAGCGCCCTTTCACGTGGTCGCGCCCGACGCGGATGTTCCGACGACCCTGGAGATGATCATTCAGCGCTGTCTTCTCCCCGAGCCGGAGCGCCGCTATCCGGACCCGAGAGGCGTCGTGGCCGCGCTCGACGTCCTTCGGCGAGCGAAGGATGTATGGTGATGCTGAACAAGGCATTGAGCGACCGATACGTGGTCACCCGTTCCCTCACCGAGGGCGGGGGCAGCCGCCTGTTCGCGGCCCGGGACGATCGTCTGGGTCGGGAGGTCGTAGTGAAGATTCCGAACGGCGGTGGACCTTCGGCCATCGCGGCCGAGGCGTCGGCGCTGCTCCGCTTGCAGCATCCCAACAACATCCGCCTGCTCGACTACGGCGAGGCGCCGGTGTCCGGTGGTGTCCTCGCCTACATCGTCCTCGAGCATTTCGAGGCGCCCACCCTCCGCAGCATCCTGACCGAGTTCCGCCGACTGGCGCCGCTAGACGCCGTCGAGGTTGCTCGCCAGGTGTTGCAAGCGCTCGACGAGGCCCATCGGCACGGGCTCACCCACGGAGACGTGAAGCCCGAGAACATCCTGGTCGCTCGCCAGGGGGCGACGGTCGGGCACGTGAAGGTCATCGACTACGGCGTCACCGAGCGGATGGGTACGCCGCAGTACATGGCGCCCGAGCTTCGGTCCGGCCAGCCGCGGTCGGCGACGACGGATTTGTACGCGGTCGGCGCCACCTTGTACGAATGTCTGGCCGGATGCCGGGCGAACGGCCACGGTTCGCTCACGTTGACCGACCTCGTGCCGACCAGCCCGGCGGTGGCGGAGGTCGTCCACCGCGCGATGCGGCCGCACCCCGACGAGCGATATGCGTCGGCCATTGAGATGCTGGCGGCGCTCGACGCCATCGCGCCGGAGCACCTCGACGCCTACGACCTCGGTGCCTTCGCGTGCCGGCAATCCCAGGAACACTTGCCGACCCTCGAATTCGTGCCGGAGCTGGCCGCCGAGACCGTCTCCGGCCCCGTCGAGACGACTCACGCGGTCGCGGTCCCGCTGCGGTCGAGTCAGCGACCCAGCCTGTGGTTTCTGGCGGGCGACCCGGCGCTCGACCAACCGGCGCTCCGGGGCCTGATTCGGGTACTGGCATCCCGGTACGAGGTCGAGGTGCTCGACGAAGACGAGCGATTTCTTCGCCGATGGCGAGGCCCGCAGGCCGGGCGCGCCGCGTTCGAGCCGCCTTGGGTGGTCGTGTTCGGGGGGCATCACGTGGCGACCGAGGACCCGTTGCTGGCGTTGCTTCGAGACGACTCGGACGCCGCGCGAGCTCTGGTGATGTCCGGACCCGACCTCGACCTCGTGCGGGCGACCGTCGACTGGTGCGGACTCGACCACGTCGCTTCCTTGCCGTCGACGGAAGAGGCGCTCCTGGGAGGGTTCGAATCCCTTATTGACCGCCGCCGCCACCTCCATCAGCACTATGACTGCTTACGGCTCGCACTGCGGGATGCCCGCGAAGACCGCTCGCGCATCGAACGCCGTCGGGAGATCGACTCATGACTGAACATATCGTTGTTGACTGCCGAGGCATGCAGTGCCCGGCCCCGATTCTCGAGATCGCCAAGACCGCTCGACGTGCGGCTTCGCAGCCTGCGTTGCTCGAGATCCTGGCCGACGACGACGATTTTCCCACCGACCTCGAGGCGTGGTGTCGGTCTGCTCAAGCCGAGCTCCGGACGATGGGCCGGGCCGAGAACTACTATCGCGCTTGGGTCGCCCTCAACGGCGCCGGTCCGATCCCCACCCGAGTCACGGCGGCTCGCGGGGCTTCGGTCCACGCCGCATCCGCTCCGGCCGCCGCCGAACCTTCGGTATCTCCAGGGCCGCGCGCGCCAGCGGCGACCGCGCCCCCATCGCCTCGATCACCCGGATCACTAGGGTCGCTCGGATCGCCCCCATCGCCTCGATCACCTGGATCACCCGGATCGCCCCCATCGCCAGGCGCGGCCGCCCGTCCCGGTCCTCAGGCCGCGAGCACTCGGCACCCCGGTCCGCGCGGGGGCAGCCGAGCGGCCAATGGGTCGGCGGGGCCGACTTCGAGCCAACCACCGCTGACCCTCGACCTCAACGGGCTGCGAGCCCCGCAGCCCATCAAGCGCCTATCGCAGGCCATGTTGCAGAGCCCCGGGAGCACGGTCATCGTTCGCTGTGATGACCCGGCGTTCATGATCGACCTCGCGGTGTGGGCGAACAGCGCCCGCGTGCGGGTCGTCGCCCTCGAACAGCGCGAAAAAGATACCCGGGCTCGGCTTCAGCTTCCGGCCGCTGGTGACGCCGGTCCGCTGCCGTCGACCGCGCCATCGGCGCCGGTCGCCGCCCGGACCGACGACGAAGATCCGGAGACGGTCCAGGAGCCGATCCCGCTGGTCGCGCCCGTCAGCACCCGGGGAGCGCTCGCCGACACCAATGGTGCCGCGGCGGTGGCGGTACCGGTGGCGAGCGAAGCCCCGAACCCCGTGGTCGCCCCGGTCGCGAACCGGTGCACGCTGTTGATCTTGCGCAATGACTTCGAGTCGCTCATGGCGGCCATGCTCACGGCCAACGGCGCGCGGGCTCAGAACATGGAGGTCGTCATCTACTTCTCGTTCTGGGGGGTCAACCTGCTGCGGGGCGAGCGGCCCCGCCGCGACCTGGTCGCCCAGCGGGTGAGCTTCCTTCAGCGCCTGATGAAGTGGATGATGCCCCGAGGGCCCCGCCGGCAGAAGATGAGC
Source organism: uncultured Myxococcales bacterium (assembly GCA_964519665.1). Lineage (GTDB taxonomy): Bacteria > Myxococcota > Kuafuiibacteriia > Kuafuiibacteriales > Kuafuiibacteriaceae > JANQQN01. The sequence goes on along the minus strand of CAZFIV010000099.1, from coordinate 10,969 downwards.
AAGATGCACATGGGCGGCGCCGGCAAGGGGATGATGGAGTACTTCATGCGCCGGAACAACGTCATGGGCCTGGCCGAGCTCATCGACGAGGCGGTCGAGAGCGAAGTTCGGTTCATCGTCTGCACCATGAGCATGGGCATCATGGGGATCGAAAAGCGTGACCTGATGGATCTGCCCAACATGGAGTACGGCGGGGTCACGGCGTTCGTGGAGGCCGCTCGCGACTCTCGAATGAGCCTGGTGTTCTAGCCAATCGGTCTTCGCGTGAACGCACCGCTCAATTCTTCGACATCCGGGCACCGGCGCCTCGGCCGGTACCGATTGCTGCTTCCGCTCGGGCAGGGGGCCGCGGGCGACGTCTGGCTTGCGCTTCAGCCCGGGCCGTTCGGGTTTCGCAAGTTGGTGGTCGTCAAAGAGCTGCGGTCCGAGTTGGTCGGTTCGAGTGAGTCCCGCGCCATGTTCCTCGACGAAGCGCGCCTGGCGGCTCGGCTCAATCATCCGAACGTCGTCCAGGTGCTGGAGGTCGGCGAAGACCACGGCTCGTACTTTCTGGCCATGGAGTATCTCGAGGGGGCGTCGCTGCAGGCGGTAAGGGAGCGTCAGCCGGCCCCCCCGCTGATGGAGGTGCGGGCGCTGACCGACGTGCTGGCTGGCCTTCAGTACGCCCACGACCTCTGCGACTTCGACAGCTCACCCCTCGGGATCATTCACCGAGACATGAGCCCCGACAACGTGTTCATCTCGGCCCACGGAGCGACCAAGATCCTCGACTTCGGGATCGCCAAGGCCAAGACCTCGTCGACGCGCACGGGTGTCGACCAGGTCAAAGGCAAGATCGCTTACATGTCGCCGGAGCAGGTTCGGGGGGAGAAGCTCGACCAGCGGACCGACGTCTTTTCGGTGGGCATCATGCTGTGGGAAGCCTTGGCCCAGCGACGGATATGGGCCGGGGAGTCCGACGTCTCCATCATGTATCGGCTGAGCCACCACCATATCCCGTCGATCGAACCATTCGTGCCCCCGGAGGCGACGATGTTGGTTCCGGTGGTCACGCGCGCCCTCGCGCCCGAACGAGCCGACCGATACCCGACCGCGCAAGCTTTCCGCACCGAACTGGTCGACGCGCTTCGTTCGACCGGCAAGGCCGAAACGGGCCCGACGATCGCCGGCTATGTCGCCGATCTGTTTGCGGATACCCTGGAGGGTCACCGGCGGCAGGTCGAAGAAGAGCTGAAGAAGACCGACGACGACACCCACCCCGATCGGGCGCATCGTATGTCGACGGGGTCGAACGACGAGCCGAGATACGCGATCGACGCTCTGTTTCATCAAGGGTCGGCGGCCGTCTTTTCGGGGCATGACCAGCGCCTCGACATCAGCGTGGTCCTCAAGAGGTTCGCGCTCCAGTTCGAGCAAGTCGAGCTCCGCCGCCGGCTCGAGGGCGTCACTCGGCTGTTGAGCCCGAACACGGCTCAGATTCTCGATGCCGGCGCGATCAACACACCGCAGCCCAACGTGTTCATCGTGCGCGCGTTCGTCGAAGGGCGGACGCTGGCCGAAGTCTTGCGCACGGGACCGCTCGCGCTTGACGACGCGTGCAGCATCGCGATGCAGATCGCCGGATCCTTGGCCGAAGCCCACGGGTTGGGCGTCGTCCACGGTCGGCTGTGCCCAGAGCACGTCATCGTTCACCGCAGCCACGGCCGGTGTCGGGCGACCGTGATCGACTACGAAGGATTGACGTTGGGGTTGCCGCGTCCGCCCGCGGCCGCGTCCTTCGCGGCGCCGGGCGCGGTGGCTACGACCGAGGCCGACGTCCAGGGCGCGGCGCTGATGCTCTATGTGATGCTCGGCGGTTCCTGGACCGTCGATGTATGGCAGGCCCGGCAGTGGGCTGCGTTGCCTCGCCCCGCCCGGAGACTCCAAGGCCCGACCGAGCGCGCGCTGGCGGGAGAAGTGACGACCGGTGAGGGATGGTTGACGTTGCTCCGAGAGGCGACCAAAACCCCGACCAACACCAGCACCAGCACCAGCAACTTGCGGCCGCTGCGGCTGCTGGCTACGAGCCGGTTCGAGATGCTCGCGGACCAGTCGGCGACCGTTTGGGTGCTCGCCGATGGTCCTGGTCTGTCGTCACCCGAGCTCGAACCGGCGTGGTCGCTCCTCGCGAGCACCTACGAGGTGGTTCGGCTGCCTCCCGGCGAGCGTGAAGGGGCGCTCAACGGGTTGACGTCCGGCGCAACCCGGCTGCCCTGGATGATCATCTTCGGCGACCTGCACGTCCTGGTGAACGAGCCGGTGCTCACGTACCTGATGCCCACGATGGAGGTGGGTCGTCTGTTGGTGTCGACGCACCCGAACTATGAGCTGCTGGAGAGCTCGATCAATGTTTGTGGCCTCGACGGCCATGTCTGCGCCCCCGTCGACCCCGACGCGCTCCTGGAGCGGGTGACCGACGTCCTGACGCTGGTGCGTGCCCGCCGGTTACGCTTCGACCGGCTTCGCCAGCAGGTTCGGGCGGAGCGCGGATGGATTGCGGCTCACGCCCGAGAAGAGACGCGCGACTGACCAGCGTTGACGAACGGAGATCACAATGGAGATCGAACCATTAGAGTTGTTGGCTCATCGCGAGCTGACCCTCATCGACACTCGTCCCGAGGCCGAACGATTCGGCGACCTCGGCTTCATCCCGGGCTCTCGGTGGTTTCCTGAAGAGGTGCTCACCGGCGACCCCTTTCAGCTGACCGACGAGCTGCCCCAGGATCGAGGGCTGGTCCTGGCCTGTTTGACCGGTCGCCGCAGTGTGGAGCTGTTGCCGGTGGTCACGGCTTTGGGTTACGGCGACGTCCGGATTCTGAAGGGAGGCCTGTTGGCGTGGTCGGCCGCGCTGCCGGTATGCCAGCTTCGAGCGCCGGAATCCGGCCCATCGCGTCCGATGTCCGTCGAGGCGCTCAATCGACAGATCATCGCGTGCTTCGTCGCGGAATCGGTCGAGAACGCCCTGCGCCAAGGACTCGACGCCGAAGCCTTCAATCCGAAGGCGGTCGTCGATGAGGTGGTCGCGCAGGCGTTCGAGCGACATCAGAATCCTCGGGCGGCCCTGTATGAAGTCATCGAACGGCTGTCGGAGCTCGCCTGGCAGCGTGGCCACCCCATCGAGACGATCGCGGGCAATGTCGACCGCTTGATGCAGATGGTCGACGACGCGTCCGCCTAACTTGCTTGCCGGGTTGGGCGATCATTGCCGGGTTGGGCGATCATCGAGGGAGACTTCGAAGAACGCGGGCCGTACGCTTCGACTTCGAAGAGGTGCCGAAGCCGGCGTAGCCAGATCGCCCCCGAGCCTTCCGCTCGATGCGGTGCGTCAGTCATCGAAAAACTCCAGACTTCAAGGACTTGGCGAGAACTCGTACACGACCCGGTAAGCCTTCGGTTCCCTCTTTTCGGCTACCATTGCGGCTCTATGGCTTCCGATTTATCGGGTTTTTTTCCCGGCCAAGTTTCTTATCTTCCACCGGACGCGGCCCTTACGCCGCAAGACCAGAATTCGGGCTCCGCGCAGGCAGCGAAGGGCGCGACCGTCGACACCGGGCAGGGCCCGCTCGACACCACGGACACCCCCAACCAACTGGACCAGTCCATGCGGCTGCTCCAAGAGATCCTGAACGTGCTTCGGGGCGCACCGGGGAACGCGACCGGGTACGGGCCCAGCACCACCATCAACAGCGCGGGCGCCCCCGAGACGGCCGCGATAGCCTCCACCAACGCGGTGCCCGGCACGCCCCTTCAGCTCGATGCGAACCAACGGGCGGCCCTTCAACTCGCGATCGTGACCGTCATCATGGAGGTGATGCGGGCGCTGGGCATGGATGTTCCGGCATCGCTCGCTCAGCCCGGGACGGCGGCCGCCGACGCGCCGGTGGTCGCGGACGCCGGCGCTTCGGTCGCCGGCGAGACCGGCGCTCCCGATAGCCAAGCCGCGCGCCTCCTCGGCGCGCCCGTGAAGCGCACCATCGAGTTCAGTCGAAACGGAATCGTCGGCCCCAGCGCGAACATGAGCATGGACCACGCCGCGCCCGGCATCGGCGGGCGGCGGATCACGGTGCCCCCCGACGTCGCCCATCAGATCTTCAACGCGCCTTCGGAAGCCGAAGCGAAGCGGATCCTGCGACGCTGGCTCGAGGGTCAGAACGGCGCCAACGAGCCCCGCGAGCTCGTGAACGCGATCATGGGATCCAACATTCGCAGCGGCCGCAACAAGAACCGCGAGTCGGGCAAGTTGTTCGACGCGATCCTCCAGATGGGTGTCGCGGGCATCCGAAGCGCGACCGCCAAGGCGGACCCCGACGAGCTCGCGGCCCGGCAGGAGCTCGAGATGGAGCTGCTCGAAGAGAACGATTTCATCATCGATGACGTGATCGTTGAAGAAGACGACAGCCCGGTCTTCGACGACTCGGTGACGATGGAGTTCGACGAAGACGACCTGCCTCGCAAGACCTCCGAAGTCGCCCGACTCGGCTCGCCGCTGACCCTCGATACCGACGGCGACGGCCAGTACACTTCGAAGCGCGTCGTCGACTTCGACCTGGACGGCGACGGCAAGCTCGACCGCATCAACGACGTCGACGATGGAGACCTCCTGTTGGTGTGGGACGCCGACGGCGACGGCAAAGCGGGTGAGAACGGCAAAGAGCTGTTCGGCGACAACTCGGCGATCGACGTGGACGGCGATGGCAAGGTCGACCGGTTCCGCGACGGCTTCGAGGCGCTCATCGCGCTCGCGCGCCGAGAAGGGCTCATCGGTGACCGCGACAACCAGCTGTCGGAGAAAGACCTCGCGCTTTTGCAAGAGAAGTTCGGCTTCGCCCTTCGCAAGGGCGGCCTGAACGGTATCGATCTTACGTTCGCGCAAGCCGGGCTGACCGAGCTCGACGTCGGTGAGGGCCCGGTCAAGACCGAGTACAACATCGAAGGCTCGACCAACGCGGTCAGCACCCGGCAAGGCGCCGGCTTCAAGCTGGACGACGGTACCCAGGGCGACATGGTCGACGTCTGGTTCGACATGAACGTGACTCGCCACATGCGCGGCTGAACCACATCGCGCTGCTCGTCGGCTTCTTTACCGGGAGCCGGCGGGGGATGACGTCTTCTGCAGCAAGGCGACCAAGCGGGCGGCGGCGATCGTTTCGAACCCGGCCGTCGAGCCGTCGGCGCTCAGGAGCTGTGCGAAGGTCGCCTTGCTCAGCTCGTAGACCTGAGCGCCGTCGACGCCGGCCTCGACGGTCGCCGTGCGCGGCCGGTCGTTCATCAGCCCCACTTCGCCGAAGCAGTTGGGCGCGCGCAGCACCGCGACCTGGGTCGTGCCCTGTTCTTGGTCGAGCCAAACTTCGACCGACCCGTCGATGAGGATGAAGAAGGACTCGGCGAGGTCGCCTTGCTGAACGATCACCTGCCCGGGCCGATAACGGCGGCGCTCGAGCGGCGGGTCGAAGGCGTCGAGCTCCAAAGTGCCCAGGAGGGTAGCGATGTGGCGCCGCAGAGCGAGCCGGCTGACCTCGGGAATCGTGAACTCGGTGTGCGCGATGCCGTCGGTCAGCGATTCGCTCTCGACCACGAACAGCGACACCGGCCCGCGAGCGGTCACCGATGCGGTTCTCGGCACGTCGTGCAAGACGCCGATCTCACCCACTACGTCGCCGGGCCCGAGAACGGTCACCGTCCATTCCTCGTCGCCGTCGCGACGGGTGACCTCGACCTGGCCGCTGGTGACGAAGTAGAGGCGGTCGGAAGGGTCGCCCTGCCGAAAGAGCACCTGCCCATCCACGAGCTCGAGGCGAGCCGATCCGGCATCGACGCCGTCAACGGCATCGACGCCGTCGACCGCGTCGGCGGCGCCGGGGGCGCGGTCCGGGGTACCGGGCGCGCTCTTGGAGCCTCGAGTCACGAGGCCCACTATAACGTGCGGGCGGCGGGGGTCGATGACCGGGCCTCAGCTTTCCGAGGCGCCGATCGGCTCCAGCGCCGACCAGTTCGGTCCCGCTTTGCGACCGACCAGAAGCGGCACCTCGAGCGGGTAGGCGTCGGCCATCGCGCGCGCGGCGACCTGGGCGCAAGCCTCGACCTGGTCTTCGGCCACCTCGAACAGGACCTCGTCGTGGATCTGCAGGAGCGGGACGGCGGGCAGGCCGGCGGCGCGGAGCGCCTGGTCGGCTCTCAGGAGGCCACGACGCGACACGTCAGCGACCGAGCCCTCGTGGGTGGCCCGCCGCGCCAACCGTTCGGCGTAGGAGCGCTCCTGCGGGTCGAGGGACTCGAGGCCTCCGATCGGCCACCGGCGGCCGGAGATCGTCTCGATGTAGCCGCTTGTCGCTACCGAGCACGACGACGTCATCGCCCGCGTCGACGGCGGCGTGAACATACGTAGCGGTGAGCGCCGCTTCGTCTTGCGCCGGCACCACCGGGATGCCGTGAGCCGCGAACAGGGCGGGGAGCCGGGCATATTGGGAATCGAGGGCGGGGGTATCTTCGGAAGATGGTCCGAGCACCGCCACCGCACGTCGTGGTCGTTTCAGCGCTACGGCGCGCTCGAGCGCCCGGGCGACGCAATACAGCGCGTTGACGACGTTGCCCGCGGGCGATCGCCGGTCCGTCGGGATCACGCGGTATCCCCGGGCCAACCGGTGACCCGCCGAGACGACGAGGGTGCGGTCCGCCATGCCGGACGACCACCCTAGCGCGGATGCGCCGAGGGCGCGAGGTTGCGACCACGACGTCGACCGGTGCGCAAGCCGCTGTACATACCGATAAGCCAGTCGATCCCGTTCGCGGCCCGGTCAGGACGGCATCCCGGTGCGAGTGTGGGGGGCCCCGAGGCAACTCCACCGAAAAGAACGCGGCGATGAAGGCCGGGGACGCTGAGCTCAACGTCTTCGGGGAAGACCTCGAGGCGGTCCGGCGACAGAGCCGACGGGTCGGGTGGCCGAAGGCGAGGGCCTCCATCCGCCTGAGGGGCTGACCGCTTCAACAGAGCACGGGTGTCGTTCGGTCGGAACTCCTGCACGATCCGCAACGATGTCGGAGAGCTTTCGGCACTTGACCGTCTTTCTGGTGGCGCCGGACGACGTGGTCGAAGAGCGGGCGCTCTTTGCGCGGGCCCTCGCTGACGCCAACGAGGTGCTGCGCCCGCAAGCGGTGGCCTTTGAGCGGTGGCACTGGCGCAAAGACCTTCAGCCCGGCCTGCACACCGACGGGCCCCAGGCGCTCCTCCATGAGCAGATCGCCAGGGCGGACCTGGTGGTGGCGGTCCTGCGGATTCAACACCAGCGCCACCACCCCGGTCTCGCGCAGCATCCGCCCGTACTCGGCCTCGACGCCCCCCTTGTGCCGGCCGGAGCGCAGATTCTCGAGCGTCTTCGGATCGATCCGCCGCGCGAGCCCCCGGTGCCTTTTCGGAGATGCCATCCGTCTTGCGCACCGAAGCCGAGCTCGACGACCGCCGCGAAGTGCTCAAGGCCCGCGACATGCTCGAGAAGCGCGGCCTCCTCGGCACCTACTCAACGCCCCAAGATTTCGCGGAGCAAGCCGAACGGCACCTCATCCGACTTGCGCGTTCGCTGTAATCTTTCAACGCGAGGTGAAGTAGGATTCTGATCAGGTTATACCCTTGGGGCCGCAGTCCCCCGCCTGCGTTGCCTTCCCCCGGCTACCTGCCTAGCCTGCGCCTTATGCCGAAGAACGGTCGTATTGAACGCAGAGACTTTCTCAAGGCGGGTGCGGTGACCTTGGCGGTGCCGGGGTTTCTGTCGGCCTGCGCGAACACCAAGGGGGCGGTAGGCTCGAAGACGATGGCCACGGCTCCGCTCACCCCCGACTACTTCGAAAAGAACTTCGGAGTGACGCCCGAGCACATCCGCAAGGTGATGGCCGCGGCTCTGTCGCGGGGCGGTGACTTCGCCGACCTGTACTTCGAGCACTCGAGCTCTCTGTCGGTGGGCTACGAAGACGGCGCGGTCAACCGGGCCAACACCTCGGTGGGGCTCGGCGTGGGCATTCGAGTGGTGGTGGGCGACCAGACCGGTTACGCCTTCACCGAAGAGCTCACCTTGGCGTCGATGAGCGCCGCCGCCCAGACCGCGGCCGGGATCGCATCGATGGCCCCCGGGGCGGCCCCGGTCGACCTCACCCCCGCCCGTCACGCGCGTTACTACGACGTGGACTACGACTGGCGCGAAGTCGGGGTCGGCGACGTCAAACCGATGCTCGAGGGCTTGGCGAGCCGAGCGCACGCGCTCGAGCCCGCGGTCAGCCGCGTCAAGCAGACTTTCCTCAGTGGGCAGAAGTACATCATGGTGGTGGATTCCACCGGTCGGGTCTCCTTCGACAGCCAACCCATGACCCGAGTGTACTTCACCGTCGTGATGGAGAAGGACGGTCAGACCCAGTCGAACGGCTACAACGTGGCCGCGCGCGACGGGATGTCGTATTACACGCCCGAGCGGCGGGAGCGCCTGGTGCAGACCGCCTTGGACCGCACCCGCATCCTGTTCGCCGCCGGCCGCCCGCCGGCCGGGGAGCTGCCGGTGGTGCTGGCCGCCGGGTCTTCCGGCATCCTGTTGCACGAGGCCATCGGTCACGGCATGGAAGCCGACTTCAACCGCAAGGGCATCTCGATCTTCTCCGACCGCATCGACAAGCGGGTCGCGATCGACGACGTGACGATCATCGACGACGGAACCCAGCCGAACACCCGCGGCGCTATCAACTTCGACGACGAGGGCCATCCGTCTCAGCGCACTTTGCTGGTCGAGAAGGGCATCCTGCGCAGCTACATGCACGACCGCATCAGCGCCAAGCAGTACGGGGTCGAGCCCACGGGCAGCGGTCGACGACAGTCCTTCAAGCACCTTCCATTGCCCCGCATGCGCGCGACCTACATGGAGCCGGGCCCCCACACGCCCGAAGAGGTCATCGGCAAGGTCAAAAAGGGCATCTACTGTGAGTCGTTCACCAACGGCGAGGTCAACATTGGGGCGGGCGATTATTCGTTCTACGTCAAGAACGGTTACCTGATCGAAGACGGCAAGCGCACCCAGCCGATCAAAGACGTCAACATCATTGGCAACGGGCCCGAGTCGCTGGCCCGCATCTCGATGGTCGCCAACGACTACGCGATGGACGAGTCGGGCTGGACGTGCGGCAAAGACGGGCAGACGGTCCCGGTGTCGTTGGGCATGCCCACCGTGCTGGTGGACGGCATCGTGGTCGGAGGTAAGGCGTGACGAAGCTGCATGATCTCGCGAAGCACACCGTTCATCTGACCCTCAAGCAGGGCGCCCAGCAGGCGGGGGCGAGCATCCAGCGCACCCGTTACATTCAGGTCGTCCAGCGCGACGGCAAGTTGGAGCGGGTGCGGGAGTCGCTGTCGTCTTCGCTCAGCCTCAGCGTGTATGCAGGCGGGCGCTACTCCCAGCACTCCACCTCGGACCTGCGGCCTACGGCCCTCGAGCAGTTCGTGGGGCGGGCCATCGAGATGACCAAGGTGCTGGCACCGGATGAGCACCGCCACCTGCTCGACCCCAAGTATTACGAAGGTCGGCGCACGGAGCCGCTCGACATTCGCGACCCGGCCTACGACCGCATCGACACCAAACAGCGCACCGACTTGGCGGTGGCCGTCGAACGGGGCGCCAAGCAGGCCAAGGGGCCGATCATCTCGGTGCGGGCGGAGTACCGAGACGAAAAGTCCGACTGGGTGCGCGTTCATTCCAACGGCTTCGAAGACAGCGATGCTTCTACGGCGTTTTGGATCGGCGCGATGGCCACGGTCGATGACGACGGCCGCAAGCCCGAAGACTATCACTTCATCGGCGGGCGCTACCTGGCCGATATGCAAGACCCGGAGGCGGTCGGTCTCCAGGCTTCCCGTCGGGCCCTCGCGCGCATGGGGCAGACCACCCTGCCCAGCGGCGCCATGACCGTGGTGGTCGAGAACCGCACCGTGGCGCGGGTGCTCGGATACTTGCTGTCGGCTCTGCAGGGGTCCTCGCTTCAGCAGAAGCGCTCCTTTTTGCTCGAGAAGAAGGGGCAGAAGATCGGGGGCGCCACCTTCACGCTGATCGATGACCCCTTTCTGCCGCGGGGCATGGGGAGTGCGCGGTTCGATAGCGATGGTATGAGCAAGCGAAAGCGGGTCTTGGTCGACGAGGGGACGCTCCAGGATTATCTCATCGACAACTATTACGCCCGCAAGATGGCGGTCGAACCCACGGGGTACTCGACAAGCAATCTGATCATTCCGCCGGGCGCCGAGTCGCTGGACCGCCTGTACGCGCGCATCGGCAACGGGGTGCTGATCACGGGCTTCCTCGGGGGCAACGCCGACCTCACCACCGGCGACTTTTCGCACGGGTTCAAGGGCTTCGAGATCAAGAACGGCAAACTCGGGGGCCCGGTGGGTGAGATGAACATCACCGGCAGCCACACCACCCTGTGGAGCAAGCTCCGCTATACGGGCGACGACCCCTACGTGTACTCCCGCTTTCGGATGCCCAGCCTCGTGTTCGAAGACGTGTCGGTCAGCGGCGCGTAAGTTCGTCGCGACCGCTGATCCCTGGCTTCGTAGACCCAGGGTTCCGTAGATTCGCGCGCCCGAGATGAGAACCTGATTCTCTCGACGAATATCTGAGTGAAGTCAGTTGCCTTTACCTGTTTGGCCACTCCCCCACGCATCGGGGGAGGAAGGACTCGAACCTTCAAATCGCATGTGAGGTTACCCGCAGGGGGCGCGCGATGGATCCGCCGGGAGTTGCACCCGAACTTCTGCCTTGCGACGGCAGTGTGCTCCTGTTGACACTACAAACCCAATTTGAATGACAAAGAAGACGGCGGTCGAGTCGAGCTGCTTGGTTTTGGTGTACCTAGAGCGCCGATTCACTTGGATCGCACTATTGTCGCTGGTTCTCACCCCGTC
>CAZFIV010000098.1:0-29070 GCA_964519665.1 uncultured Myxococcales bacterium | reverse complement strand
GGGATGGAGCCGCGGGTGGCCATTCCGATGCCGCCCCACGCCGTCCAGTCCATGACCATCGCGCGCACCCCCCGGGCCCGCAGGGCGGCCGAGGTCTTCGCGAGCAAGTCGTTGGCGGCGGCGTAGTCGGCCTGGCCGCCGTTGCCGAACCGACCCGCGATCGACGAGAAGCACACGGTGGCGCGCGGCAGAGTCTCGCCGCAGCCGACCAGGGCCGACCACCATCCTTGGACTTTCACGTCGAACACCAGCGCGAACTCGTCAGCCGACTTGTCGGGCAGCATCCGGCTGATCTCGAGCCCACCGGCGTGCACCAGCAAGTCGAGTCGGCCGTGCTCGGCGACGATGCTTCGGAACAGACCACTCATCGCATCGTGATCCCGCAGGTCGAGCGCATGGTAACGAACGGTTCCGCCCGCGTCCTCGACCGCGCGAATCCCATCCAGCGCGGCGACCTTGCGCTCGAGCTTGGAGAGCTGAGCTTCGATCTTCACCGGAGTCGGCTTTTCGCCGGCCGCGGTCATGCGGCTGGCCAACGTTCGCTTGAGGCCATCTCGGTCGGTGATAAAGGCGAGGATATCCGGGTCTGTTCGGTCCGGCTCGGGCGCCAGGTCGATCAGATAGAAGGTCGCGCCGGCGGCGATATGGACCAAGTCCCGAATGATCGCCGAGGTGATGCTCCCCGCCGCTCCCGTCACTGCGATGACCGCCTCGGACCCGAGCTCGGTCGGCGGTCCGCCGTCCTCGGCGGGCACCTCGGACAGCAGGACGCCCCATCGATCGGGGCCGCGCCGTCCGATTTCGACCACCCCGGGATGCCGGAGGGTCTCTTGGATGAGCGCGCCGGCCACCGTCGCCGGGTCGGCGCCGTTGAAATCGACCGCCTTGACCAGCGCCTCCGGGCGTTCCCGAGCGATGGTCTTGGTGAAGCCGGTGACCGCTCCGCCAAACGGCGCGCTCGCGCCGCCGGCGCCGACACCGTGTTGCCCGCCCATGCGGGTGGCCGAGACCAGGAACCGGCCTCGGGTGTCGAGACGCGGGTAAAGGGCTTGAGCCACCTGATGCAGACGCTTCGCGCGAAGCGCGACGGCCGCCTGGAATGCGTCCAGCGACAGTGAAGTGATCGGCCCTTCGTCGTCGAGCGCGGGCAGCCAGTAGAGCCCGTCCACGTCGTCCAAAGCGGTTTCACCCCCGGCGGGGTCGAGCATGTACACTTCGACCCCCCGCGCGCGGAGCTGGTCAGCGAGCGCACCGGCGACGCCCTGGGTGTCCGGCATCACGGCGACCTTGGTTCCCGCCTCGAGAGCGACCCCCGTCGGCTGGCCGAGCTCGATGCGCGGCAGAAGCGCCGGCCCGGGGACCCGTCGCGGAATCGTCGCCGCCGCCTCCAGTGACCCTTCAATCCGGGGTGCGGCGGGGGCGACCTCGGCGGTCGGAGCGGCCGTCGAGGCGGCGGCCGGGGCGGCCGGCTGCCGGTCGATGACGAAGCCTACGACCTTCTCGAGAGTATTGAACTCGCGCAGCTGGAGGTTCGGGTCGCGCTCGATGCCGTAGGTCTCGCGGATGGCCGCGAACATCTCGGCTTGCTTCACCGTGTCGATGCCCAGGTCGGCCTCGAGGTCGAGCTCGGGGTCGAGCATGTCCGATGGGTAGCCGGTCTGCTCGGCCACGATGCTCGTGATGCGATCCCGAATGGCGCTGCGCTCGTCGGTTTCACCTGCGGGCGCCCCGGCAGCAGCCGGGCCGGCCGACGCCGGCGCGGCGGCGGGTGCCGCGGCCGGGCTGCGGTCGCGCACGAAGCCGACGACCTTGGTCAACGTGTTGAACTCGCGCAGCTGAAGGTTCGCGTCGCGCTCGATGCCGTAGGCCTCGCGGACAGCCGCGAACATCTCGGCCTGCTTCACCGTGTCGATACCCAAGTCAGCCTCGAGGTCGAGCTCGGGGTCGAGCATATCCGGTGGATAGCCGGTCTGCTCAGCCACGATCTCCGTGATCCGAGCCAAGACCGCGTCGTCGCCGGCCGCGGCCGACATCGGCGCGGCGGTGCTCGGGGCCACCGAAGGCGCTGGGGCAACCGCCGCCGCCGCGGGGACCGGGGCGACGTTGGTCGGCAACATCGCTTCCGGCGCGCGGTCGCGAACGAAGCCCACAACCTTGTTCAAGGTGTTGAACTCACGCAGTTGAAGGTTCGGGTCGCGCTCGATCTTGTAGGCCTCGCGGACGGCCGCAAACATCTCGGCCTGCTTCACCGTGTCGATACCCAAGTCGGCTTCGAGGTCGAGCTCGGGGTCGAGCATGTCCGGCGGATAGCCGGTCTGCTCGGCGACGATCTCCGAAATCCGGGCCAACACGGAGTCTTGAGCCGGAGCTGGCGCTGCCGCGGGCTCGGCGCCGGCGGGGGCCGGCGGCATCGCCGGCGCAGGCGTGACGGGGGCGGGACTCGGCGCCAAGTTCGGCACCCGCTCGTGCACGAAGCTCGCCACCTTGTTCAGCGTATTGAAGGTTCGAAGCTGCAGATTCGGGTCGCGCTCGATGCCGTAGGCCTCGCGTACCGCCGCGAACATCTCGGCTTGCTTCACCGTGTCGATACCCAGGTCGGCTTCGAGGTCGAGCTCGGGGTCGAGCATGTCCGACGGATAGCCGGTCTGTTCGGCCACGATGTTCATGATCTGCTTCAGCACTGCATCCTCGGCCGGGGCCGACGGAGGCGGTGTGGCCGGAGATGGCGCAGGCGCGCGCACGGTTATCGTAGGCGGCCGCGCGACGACCTCCGTCGCGACCGGAGCTGGTCGGGCCATCGCCTCAGCGGCGACCACCGTGGCCGGCGGCGCAACGGGCGGAGCCTTTCGCTCCGCCGGAGGCAGTTCTCGAACCGCTCCGTCCGGTGGTCCTTGGTCGACGACTCGCAGGGTGCGGTTGACGACCTCGACGTCGGGCGTGTCTTGCCCGCTCATGGAACTCAGCCACGCTCGCCAGCGTGCGCCATCGTCGATGCGTCCGGCATAGCCGAGCTCGTGCGAGCTTCGGCGAGGCCCCGGCGTCCGACGGATGAGCGACAGCGCGAGCTGCGAACCGAAGCCCGCCCCGAGCCGGAGCGCGTACTCCACCGGGTAGCTGCCGCCTCGCGACAGGTTCAGCATCCCGAGCTCCGGGTCGACCTCCTTATGGTTGGGTACCGGAGGCACTTCGCCGGTCTCCAGGGCCTTGATCCCCAGGACGTCCTCGATGCCCGTGCCCATTGCGTGACCGGTCATGCCCTTGGTGTTGGCAACGACGATCTGGTCGGCGCCTTCGCCGAAGACCGTCCGAAGCGCCCGGACCTCGGTTTGCGCCGAGCCGCCGCGGGCGGGGGTGAACGTCTCATGCGAGATGAACACCATCTGCTGGGCCATCGCATCGCGTCGCACCTGGTGCCGTCGCTCGACGTCGGCCACCAGCTGCTCCACCTGCGAGGTGATGTGCGCCGGGTCGAGTCGGGTCCCATGAAAGGCGCTGTTGACGTATCGGGTTCCGAGGACTTCCGCGATCGGTCGCAGACCGCGCTGTGCCGCGTCGTCGGCCCGCTCGACAACGACCCCTGCGGCACCCATGCCGAGGAGCAACCCGTGGCGCCGGCGGTCGAATGGCAGAGCCGCGTCTTCCACCCGCTCATCGGTAGCCGCCGCACCGGAGGCGAGGAAGCCAGAGCCGATCCAGGGCAGCAGCGACTCGCTGGTTACGTTGTCCGCAGATAGAACGATCACTCGCCGACAGCGGCCGGTGCGAATCCAGTCTTCGGCGATGCCGATGGCCTGGGTGCCACTGGCGCAGGCGGCATTGACTTGAGTGTTGGGCCCGCGCGCTCCGATGAGCTCCGCGAACTGGGAGTGCCCCATCGCCAAGATTCGGAAGACGAAGCGGCGATCGAGTACGTACTTGTGCTGGCGCAGATCGGCTTGCACCGCTTCGATACGGCGGTCGAGCTCGGTCCGCATGGCGTTGGTGAGGTCGGTCCCGAACCGGTCGCGGAGCGACTGAAGCTCGTTCAGGCGGGACTCCAATTCCCGCTGACGCTGAAAACCTTCGGCCTCGCTAGCGAACTTGTCGAGGCCGGGGAACGCCGAGCCGAAGACGACGCCGGTCTCATCCCGAAGCGCCTCGGGGAGCAGCCACCGCTCTGGAAGGTAGGTGCCTCGCGTGGTCTTCTTGTAGTGCATGACCAGCGGGATGCCCGCGTCGCGGAGTGCCTCGAGGCCGGCCGCGATCGCCAGCGCAGTCGTGGAATCCAGGGCTTCGGCGCGATCGCTGGGGTAGCCGAAGTCTTCGACCAACCGGATCTCGCCCGGCTGGCCCGCCAGCTTGATGCCGTCGGCCGTCGAGCGAATCGTTTCGAAGCTCCCGGTTCCGTCGGCAGACTTGACGAGACGGGTGACCTGACGGTCGACCATGTCCTGCCGGGTGCGAACCGGGATGGTATCGATGTACTGGTCGCCGCGAAGCAACCGAACGAAGTTATCGTCCCGGAAGATGTTCGAGCCGCCGGGAAGGCCGACGCTCGCGCCGGTCACCACCACGGATGGTGACTCGACGCCGCCTCCGCCGCCCAACATGGATTGCGCCGTCTCGACGAACTGAGCAAACAGGCGGCCCACTTCACCGAGTCCCCCAGCCACCGGTGCCGGCCCGGAGGCCCCCGTCAGCGCCGCCGCGGGGGCGATACGGCCGTTGGAGGCACCGTTGGCGGACGTCGATTGCGCGACCGGGGCCGCTGACCTCACCTCGGGGATGGGGTCGGGGCGCGCCTGGCCGGCCCCTCGACAGTACAAGGCGACCAGCGCCTGGTTGAACGCCACTGCATCCGGGAATTTGGGGTGATTGGTGAACAGCGACAGGACGCCCTCGCGAGTGCCCAGGACCTCTTCGGCCATGCCGTGCAACGCCTTTTTGGGGCCCACCTCGACGAAGACTCGAGCCCCGGCGTCGTACAGGGTTTCGAGGCCCTTCACGAACTGGACCGCCGACGCGATCTGCTGACCGAGGATCTCCACCATCTTCGCCGGGGCGTCAGGGCCCGTCGGGTAGAAGTCGCCGGTAACGTTACCGACGAGTGGAATCTTCACGCTCTGCAGGTCAAGCCGCTTGAGGACCTCCATCAGCGGCCCACTGGCCGGCTCGACGATCGAGGTGTGGAAGGCGTGGCTCACCGGGATCAGCTGCGCCCGCATCCCCTTCGCTTCGCACAGCGCGACGGCGCGCTCCACCGCGTCGCTGGCGCCGCCGATCACCGCCTGGCGCCGACTGTTTAGGTTCGCGATGACGACATAGCCATCGATCTCATCGATGATCGCCTGCACTTCATCGACGGGGCCCATGACCGCGGCCATCTTGCCGTTGTCGTCCATCGACACCTTGGTCATCTCCGCCCCTCGAGCGGCGACCGCCTCGAGCGCGTGCGCGAACGGCATGCCCCCCGCAGCGACCAACGCCCCGTATTCGCCGAGACTGTGGCCCATCACCATATCGGGCCGGATGCCGTACTCGCCGAGCAGCCGGGTCATGGCCGCGTCGACCGTCAGGACCGCCGGCTGCGTGATGGCCGTCTGCCGCAGCTCGTGCTCGGCAGTCTTCATCCTCGCTTCGTCCTTCGGGTCCGCGAAGATGATCGAAGTCAAGGGGCGGCCCAGGATGGGCGTCATGACGCGATCGGCCTCTTCGAACGTCTCTTTGACCACCGGCTCCACCTCTCGGAGCGAGGCCAGCATGTTGACGTACTGGGAGCCCTGGCCGGTGTACAAAAACGCGATCGGCGGAGTCGGCCCCATCCCGACGTGGATGCCTCTCGCGCGAAGGGGCACCAGCGCCATCGGGTTGCCGGTGGCCAAGGCTTTGTCGACCAAGCTCAGCCGCTCGGCGAGCTCGGCGGCGTCGCCGTAGTCGATGCCCAATCGAAACGGGGCTTCGAGCGCCGACCGCTCAGGCGGTTGCGGTGGAGGGGCCCGGCCGGCCTCGGCATCCTTCAAAAGAGCGGCAGCGGCCGACCGCACCGCTTCGGGTGAGGCACCACCGATGACCGCAGCGCCTCGCAACGGTGCTTTCGCGGCAGCGGAGCTGACCGATGCGCCTGCGGCGACCACCGGCTGGCCGACCGCAACCTGCGACTTCCGAGCTCGGGTCAGCCGACCTGGCTCGTGCTCTTCGAGCACCGCGTGGAAGTTGGTACCGCCGAAGCCGAATGCGCTCACGCCGACTCTCCGGACCCCGGCCCGGCTGCGGTCCCACGGTCGCAGCTCGGCGTTCACGAAGTACGGAGACCGCGCGAAGTCGATCTTGGGGTTGGGCATGACGAAGTTGATGCTCGGCGGTAGCACCTTGTGGTGCAGTGCCAAGGCCGCTTTGAGCAGGCCGGCCGCACCGGCCGCGCCTTTGAGGTGACCGATGTTCGACTTGATCGAGCCGAGCGGAATGGACTGAGGCGGCAG
Organism: uncultured Myxococcales bacterium; assembly: GCA_964519665.1. Taxonomy (GTDB): domain Bacteria; phylum Myxococcota; class Kuafuiibacteriia; order Kuafuiibacteriales; family Kuafuiibacteriaceae; genus JANQQN01. The sequence continues at coordinate 22,612 of CAZFIV010000098.1, read as the reverse complement.
CCCCTCGCCGACCGCCTCGATCAGGCTCTGAACCTCGACCACGTCCCCGACTCGGGTCGAGGTCCCGTGGCCTTCCATCAGAGTGTTGAGGTCGGGGCGCTCGGCAGCCATTTCCCAGGCGCGTCGGACGGCCAGAACCTGCCCGACGGGATTCGGCGCCGTGATGCCCTTGCCTTTGCCGTCGCTCGCGCCACCGATGCCCCGGATGACCGCGTAGATGCGGTCGCCCAAACGCTCGGCGTCCTCGAGGCGCCTGAGGATGAACATCGCCGCGCCTTCGCCCATGACGAAACCGTCTGCGCCCGCGTCGTAGGGCCGCGTCCCGGTCGCCGACAGCGCGCCGATCTTGCAGAACTTGACGAAGGTCGACGGGGACATGTTCGCATCGACCCCGCCGACGAGCACCGTGTCGTAGTGGTGCTCGGCGAGACCTTCGACGGCCGCGGACATCGCGGCCATTGCGGAAGCACACGCGGCGTCGGTCACGTAGTTCGGGCCGTGCAGATCGAACAGAGCCGCGATTCGCCCGGCGATGATGTTGGCCAGCTCGCCGGGCATCGTGTCTTCGGTGATGTCGGGGACCCGATGCCGGATGGCCTGCAAGAGCTGCTGCGACAGGGCTTCGCGGGACGCTGGGTCGAGCCGCTCGAAAGCCTCGCTCGACCCGAGCGCCTCCAGCACCTCGGGCGCGAAGATGCGCATCGCCGTATAGTAGTGAAAGTCGCCGCCCATCGCGTTGCCGACGATGACCGCGGTCCGGTCTCGGTCGAGCTCGCGATCTGGGAAGCCGAAGTCCATCAGAGCTTCGCGCGCCGCCGCGATCGCCCATTTCTGGGTCAGATCCATGCGGTCACCGACCTTGGGGGGGATCGGTAGCTTCCAGCCGAAGGGGTCCCATACGTCATCGAGCACCCAACCACCGATCTTCGAATAGCTCTTGTCGGGCGCCTTCGGGTCGGGGTCGTAGTACTTGGCGGGGTTCCACCGTTCGACCGGCGTCTCCACGATGGATGACCGCCCTTGCTGCAGGTTCTGCCAGAGAGTGGGGACGTCGCGGGCGCCGGGTAGGACTGCACCGACGCCGACGATGGCTACCGCACCGCTGTCGTTCATGTCTTTCATGGGAGTCTCACTTCGCTATTCAGCTTCTACGAATTCAGGCCGGCCGATAAAGGGCCGTAGTGATGATATCCATGTCGCTCAGATTGCCGGCTTGGGCCTGGAAGATCTGGCTGATCCGCTGCGGATCGAACGCGCCGCCGCCGTCGTCGGCGCCGTGAATCCACCGAAGTCCTTCGGTGACGATCCGGACCGCCGCCTCGCGCGCATACACCCGGCTGATGGCGGCCAAGACATCGGGCTCGAAACGTGCGTCGGCCTTGGGTTCGATGCTTCCGTCGGCAGCGGCAATGGCTCGTTGGGCGAGGGCGACCGCCCCTTCGGCGTAAGCGACCAACTCTCCGAGCCGAAACAGGACATGCTGGTTGCGCGTCAATCGTCCGACTCGCATCCGCTCCATGACTTCGGAGAGCGCGAAGCACGCGAGCCCGGCGATGTCAGCCCCACTCGTCGGGGCTCGGCGATGAACGTCGGTCATCGACTGACCCATCTCGGTGTAGTGACCACCGCGCGTGCGCAGATGCGCCTGCCACCGGTCGCGAGCGATCGTCATCTCCATGATCTCAGATGTACCTTCGTAGATGGTGGTAATGCGAACGTCTCGCTTGATCTTTTCCACCATGTATTCGCGCGTATAGCCATACCCGCCATGAGCCTGAATGGCGGCGTCTGCGGCGCGGTTGCCGGCCTCGGTCGAGAGATATTTCGCGATGGCGCCTTCGGTATTGAGGAAGTGTTCGCCGGCGTCCAGACGAAGTGCGGTCTGCTCGATGTAAGCGCGCCCCGCTTCCAAATGCACAATGTGGGGAACGATGAGCTTGTGAGTGAAGCCTTTCTTCTCCGAAAGCGGAGTCCCCGCCTGGATACGATCGACAGAATACGCGATGGCGCGGTCGACGGCCGCCCAACCAGCGCCGAGGCCGAACGCCGCGACCATGAGGCGGGTGAAGCCGAAGACCTTCTGCGCCTGTTGAAGGCCCTCGCCTTCGACCTCTCCGACGAGTGCCGACGCGTCGACGTAGACATCCTCGAGAGTGAGGGTGGAGGTGTTCGAGGCTCGGATACCGTGCTTGTCTTCGGGCGACCCCCACGAGAAGCCTTCCGTCCCCCGCTCGACGACGAACCAGGACGGACCGGCGGGCGTAGCGGCGAGGATGGTATACAGGTCGGCAAAGCCGCCGTTCGAGATCCACTGTTTATTCCCGTTGATGCGGTAACCGACGGTCTTATCGTTCTCGACCACCGGCACTGCGGTGGTCTTGAGCGATGCGAGGTCGCTGCCCGCCCCCGGCTCGGTGGCGCCGTAGGCCATGAGAATACCTTCTTCGGCGATGCGACCCAGCCAGCGTTTCTTTTGAGCGTCGGTACCGCCGTAGAGAATCGGGTCGCTGCCCAGGAAGGTGGCCAGCACCCCGGTGGCCACGCCTACGTCGACCCGGGCCATCGCTTCGCAGATGCGATAGACGTCGAACGCGCCACCGCCCATGCCGCCTACGGACTCGGGCAAGAACAAGAGTTGAATACCCAGCTCCGAGTGTCCGAGGGCCCGAACGGTGGCCTCGGGAAACGTGTCGTCGTGGTCGAGCCGCAGTAGGGTCGAATCTGGAAGGTGATCTGCAACGAATCCTTCCAGCGAGCTTAACGTGAGGTCGAGGGTTTCTTTATCCAGTGAAGCCACGTCGGAAGACCCGTGCAAGATACGGTGCATCCTGCGGCCGATCTCCGCCACGCTGACCAGTCTGTCGGAATCGGCCTCTCTAGGCCCGATACGCGCCCAGAATGCGGGGGGGACCGACGCAGACTCCGTCGATCCCCGTTTCCAAGGCGGAACACTAGCGCATTGCATTAGTGTCGGCGGCGGAACATCACGATTTGTGTGAACCGCCGTTCACCCGACCAGAATGCACCTCACACGAATCGGTGATGAGGTGCTCTCATCCGTAAGTTGATCCGCGAATCGATCGTCGAGTTTCAGCGCCGCAAGTCAGACTGTCACGTCGGACTCCGATTCTGATCGTCGATGACTTACGCCGCCTCGGTGCCCTGAATGAGCTCTTCGGGCGACGGCGCCATGACCGTGCGGGGAAAGATGAATCTCACCGACGTTCCCTCACCGCGTCGGCTCTCGACCTCCACTCGGCCGCCCAGAGCTTCCGACGCCTGCCGCAGAGCCGCCATGCCGATGCCGCGTCCGGAGTATTGCGAGACCGAGGGCCGCGTTGTGAAGCCGTCTTCGAACAGGGCCGCCTTGAGGTCGGACGTCTCGTCCACCGGTAGACCGCAGGCTCGGGCCTTCGTCCGGACGTTCTCCCAGTCGACCCCCCGGCCGTCGTCCGCGATCTCGACCGAAAACGCGTCATCGCTCACCTTCGTCTGAATCAAGACTGTGGCCCGTGGATCCTTGCCGTTCTCTCTCCGTTCTTGTTCAGACTCGACGCCATGGTCCAGCGCGTTGCGAATCGCGTGCACGAAGGCCTGCCAGAATCGCGACCAGCGCTGCGGTTCGAGGAACTGCTCTTCCCCGGCGGCAATTTGGATCTTGACGTGGGTCTTATCGAGGCGGTGCGCGATGCCTTCGGCTTGCCGAGCGAGACGCTGGAGGCGAAGAGAGGTTGGTTCGAACCGCCAGGCCGCGATCCGCTCGGCCAGGCGAGTGCGCTCTTCGCCCGCGAGAACCGCCCTCAGCAGGTCTTCGAACTCCCGGTCATCGATCTCGATCCGGCGCACGTTCCGATCTCCAAGGAGCGCTTCGAGGCTCGCCTTCAGGTGGTTCCAGGCGACCTGAAGCCGCTCTAGTTCTGCCGAAGTAGGCCAGTGGCCCGACTCCGCCACGGCCGATTCAAGGTCGTGGCATACGTCGGCGACCGACTGGATGCTGAACAGCGCCGCATTGCCCTTGAGCGTGTGGAGCATCCGCTTCAGAACGGTCAGGTCTTCGAGTTCCTGTCCCTCGATGGCTGATACGAGATACTGAGCCTCATCGAAGAATTCCAGGAAGCCGTGCTTGTCCCGAAGGATTTGCTGAAACACCCGAAGGATCTCCGATTGTGCGGCCTCGAGGCGCTCCCGTTCGACCCGCGCCGTGATGTCCGTAGCCACGACCAACAGCCTTGTTGCGTCGCCATCTTCATTCGAAATTGGTATATACTGAAAGGAAAGCGCACGCTTTGCTGTTTGCGCTTGTTTCGGTAGCTGGTCGAGGCAGACATGCAGCGGCAACAGGCCGTCTTGCAGCTGCTCCCAGCCCAATTCAAAGGACTCCGCGGCCTCCGGAGCGACCTTGTCGAGAAGGTCGATGAATCGGTCGTCACGCTGAGGCACCGCGAGCCACTCTTCGGTCACTCGAGAATACTCTGGAGAGACGCGGCCGGCTTCATCGACGGTCAGCAAGGCCTGATCTACATGGTCCATGACCAGCCGCATGTCGCGGTTGCGAGCCGCGAGCGCCTCGGTACGGGCCTTCACGATCTTGTCGAGGCCGATCACGTTGTCGAAGAAGCTCCGGGCGATCGAGCAGGTGGCCACCGACTCGAGCACGACGAACGCCGCATGTACCCCAACGACCCACAGCGGAGCGTCGTAGTTGAAGACCGATTTCGGCAGATACACCCAAAGCAAGAGGTGGTGGGTCGCCACGGTAGCGGCGGCGGCGACGATCACCATCGGATTGCCGTAAACGGCGAGCATCGCCAGCTGGGCGAAGAAATAGAAGTGCATTTCGATCTGGACGGGTCCCTGCCCCACGTGAACGAGGATCCCTCCCATGAGCATGGCCGTCATCCCGTAGATGATGGCCACGCTCCGCGGGTTGGGGATTCCGAAATACGCCAACGTCGGCCCCGCCAATACCAAGAGACTCAACCCGAGAGCTTCGAGAGGCCCGGTCTCGTTGAAGTAAGCGATAGCCATGAATACCGGCAGATGCGCCCAGAAAAAGATCAAGCCGATTCGGTTTATCTTTCGAATATACTTATTCTCAAAGCAGGTGATCTCTCGCGGGAGTACAATGAGCCGCAGTATGGAAGCCAACCAATTCATAGCGATCCTCGGTCACTCGCGATACTTGATACCCAGAGGGTCCAACATCGACTGAAGCTGCTTGCTTACGCCGCAGCCAAATAGGGGCAGCGACCGTGGACGCCGGCGCTCCATCAAGTCAGCCATGACTGCCCGGTCCTTGAAGTCCGGCCCCTGTTTGCGGGAGGTGTAGCCCCCCAGATATTGAATATCTCCATCGGGAGAAAGAATGGCCAACAGTGGCGCTGCCTCGATTCGGTACTCACGCGCGAGCTCGGCACGAGTCACCGAAATCACCCGAAAGCCGCGCTCTTCGAGCTTGGCGGTCAACGCCGGATCGTCCCCTACGAACAAGACGACTTCGTCTACTCCGGTTGGTCGTTTTGACGTCAGCAGATGCTTGATGACCCGAATCGAACAAGAGCAACGTCCGTAGAGAACGTGGACGGCCAGCCAGTCCTGCGACGAGGTTTCGGACGAAGGGGCAGCGGACGCTCGGAGGGCGTGTAACGCCCTCCGCACGGTGGGGTCATCGGAGATCGGAGCCGGCAAAGTGTACCAATGCCCCGCCATCAACGTCGCCATCACCACCGACGTCAATGCGAGCCAGGCCCCGAGCAGCGCTCGCCGGATCCAGGTGTAGACCGCCACACTCCGCTCTTCGAGCGTACGGCGAGCAACCTAAGCGGACGGCGCGGAGAATTCGCGCGAGCGCTTACTTCGGAACAAGATGAGACGCGTCCGCGGCCAGGTCACTGGCCACCCCCGCCTTCGCCGGGCCGAAATCGAACGACCAACCTTCAGCTCACGTCCGGGAGGCGGTCCCGTCGGTCATCGCGTTCCGGTAGGGCTGCAGATCCCAGGCCGGATACCGCAGCTGCGCCCCCGCCAATGTGCGCGGGGTCCAGAACCGGTCACCCGGGGGTGGTACCCCGAAGCAACTCAGTTGGTCCGGGGAAGCATGGTTGAAGATATTGGCCCATGGCTGCCGGTTGTGAAACGGCCACGCATGATACCCGATCGAGTCGTTGCTGGAGACCTTGTAACAGGCGGTCACCACGTAGCGGTGGCCCCCCGGGGCCGTCAAGCTGGTGGCCCGGTGATAGACATCGATCCCGTACGCGAACACGGAACCAGCCGGCGATGCCGTCGAGCGCGCCAGGGGCTGAAGTTTCTCTTGCAGAGCCGAACCACCCGACAGGGTCTCTTCCGGCCGGGCCACGAGCGCCGAGTCCGTCTTGGTGACGTAGTGCATCGGTCCATGAGCCTCGCTCACGTCACTCAAATACAGAACGCAGGTGATCGAATTCAGCGCGAAGTCTTCCGAAGGAACCGTCAGCGTGTGGTTGCCAAAGTCGCAGTGAAAGGGCTGCGCATAGTCGGTCGCCCCCGTGAACTTCGCCCACGCTTGGCATTGATATAGGTGCACCCGTTCCGTTCCCAGAGCGCGACGAGCGAGCGTGATGACCAACGGATGGACGCCGATCAAGTTGAGCGCCGGTGAGCAATCGAGCGGGACGGCCTGCAAGTGTCGAAACTGGTCCGTCCCGAAAGCACTCCGCTGCGGCGGTTTCGCCTCGGTCACGGGTTCCGGCGTAGGAGGTCGCTCGAACAGAAGCTCGAAGTCGGCCGCCGCCCTCGCTGCCGCCGCGTGAGGAATGAAGTTCGGCAGCAGCAGCGCTCCGTCGCGAGGTGTCGATATCATCTTGGGTGAGTTGGGCGCTCATGCTGTCCCGAGCATCGCATCTGCGTTCTATCGGTTCGAGATGTTCGGACTGGGTCCGTCGAGATGGTATCTTACGGGGCGGAGTAAGGCGAAAGCCCCGGCAGCGGTTCAGGATGCGTACGAGCAATCTTCAGCCCACAGAGGCCGGGATCGACCCATCACGGCCTCTCTTTGGGCGATTGGGGCGTTCTTGCGCGCTCGCCGGCCTGTTCAGTTGTGCGTGCGGCCTCGTGGTCGACGCGGATCGCTTTCGCGAGCCCGTACCTTCGAACGACGGCACCCTGCGTATCGATCAGGTGCGTCCGGCGCGGCTGCTCGAAGGCGCAGGTGGACCGGCGCAAATCGGGTTCGGTGAGGTCCTGGTCTTCGAAGGGCGGTTCCCGAAGAGCTTCGTTCGGCTCGAATCCGACGACGACCGACTCACCTGCGGACGACCTCAAGTCGGGGCCCGTGGCCGGCTGATGGCCGTCGTGTGCTGGATTCGCGCCGATGAAGGGCTCGCCGCGGGCGAATCCGCGTTGGTGACCATTTCGGTGGTCGGCGCCGGCCAACGAATTCCGGTCACCATCGCCCTCGATGGCCTCGATGAACTCGAGCTCGCCGACATCGTTACGGCGGACGGTATTGGCGGACCATACTCGGTCATCGTCACGACCGCCCCGACGGTGGTCGTGGGCACCGTTGCCGCCCGGTTCTTGGCGGTACACGCGGTTCGAATCCAGCACCCGATCTCGGCCAGCGCCGACGAGAGCACCCCGGGTCCGGGCGGGGAGCTTGGTGGGCAGAGCGGAATGCCCGGAGCTGGAGTCCGAGGGGGTGCGCCGGGCGCCTCGGGCGACAACGGATGCCCCGGTGGTGGCGGCGGTGGCGGCGGCATTCAACCCGGCGAAGACGGCCAACGAGACGCACAGGGCGGTATCGCCGATTCGACGCCGCCGTACGACATCTTGACGCGAGGCGGCCACGGTGGCGGCGGTGGCGGCGCGAGCAAAGAATCGACGGGGCGAGCGGGCGGGAGCGGCGGCGGAATCATCACCTTCGAAGCTCCCGTGATCCAGTTTGTTTCCGGGGCGCGCATCGATGCCACCGGCGGCGATGGAGATGATTCCTTCGCACCGGGGTGCGGTGCCAACGCCCCGGGCGCCGGCGGCGGTGGTGCCGGCGGCGCCATCTATCTGAAAGCCGACCACGTCCTCTCCGGCTCGCCTGTCCTCGACGTCTCGGGGGGAAGAGGTGGATTCTCCTGGAATCGCCGGGGGGGCGGCGACGGAGCCCCCGGCTGGGTTCGAGTCGACGCATCCCTTCTTACGGGTGACTTGACCGATGGAGTGGCCGATGACTTTGCCGGCAATCCGACCCGGCAGACCAGCGAAATGACCGGCGAAGGCGTATACTGGGGCCCGTCATGGGCATTCGAGGACCCGATTGTGGGGCTCGATGCCCCTCTTCCCTTCTATGGACCACCCAATGAAGCGCTGCGGCTGACCTTCGACGGCCGAGACGTGGGCACCGTGGTGGGTGATGGCGTCTCCGAAACCACCGGGCCAAGTGAGGTGGGCCTTCATACCGTTTGCATCATGTTAGCCTCAGGGACCGAGGAGGACGCCGCGTGCCGCACCATCGCCGTCTTGCCGGAGCGTTGATCGCGGCCGGGGTCTTCGCCGGCCACTTCGGCACGCCGACCGCCGTTGCGTTCGCCGAAGAGAGCGATGCGGTCATGACGGATCCCATTGCGCCGCCGGCACCCGGCGACGGCGCGATCATCCCGCTGGTCTCGGTCAATCTCGAGCCGGAGGAGCTGGATGTGCTCACAAACGCGCTCGCCAACGCCTTGCGCCAAAGTACCGGCACATCGGTCCGCGGGGGTCTGCAGGTTCGCCGTCTTCTGCCGGAAGCTGGATTGCCCGCCGAATGCCCGATCCTCGACGACTGCGTGGCGCGAGTTCGCCGCTTGCTCGAGGCAGACTTCTTGGTCTTCCTGGTGATGACCCGGCTCGGCGAGCACGTCCAGATCGACCCAACGGTGGTGTTCAATGATCGAGCCGAAGCCCGAGCTCCCGTCCGCGCGCGGAGGGCCCAGCTGAGGCGGCCCGACGGCTGGCCGGACGTCGGAAACTGGGTTCCTAGGTCACCAACGACCGTCACCGAGACGGACGCACCCTCGTTATGGCCCGTGTGGGCGCTCGGCGGCGTCAGCCTGATCAGCCTCGGCGTCGGGATCGGATTCGGGGTCAGCGCGAAAGAGAGTGCCGACACCCTAGAGCAGCAGGGATGCACCTCAACGGCGTGCCCTGCGGTAGACATCGACCGCGTCTCGGATCGAGCCCTTGCGGCTGATGTCCTGTATGCCGTCAGCGGGGCCACCGCGCTGGCAGCCGTTATCACGTACTTCGTACTCGACGAGCCCGACGTTGTGCTAAGCGTCGGAGCAGACGCCCAGAGCATCAGCGTCACGGCCCGGTTTTGAAATGAGCGCACACGACCCGATCCGCCGCATCTGTCCTCGATGCTGCGCAACGTTCCGGGGTTCGGTCGGTCATTGTCCGCGCGACGGCGCGAGCCTGTTGGAGGCCGACCGAGACCCTTTGGTGAACCGGGTTCTACGAGGAGGCCGGTACCGTATTCGCGCCGTCGCCGGAGAGGGCAGCGCGGGACGCGTATACCTTGCCGATGATCTTCACGACGATCGGGCCTGCGCCATCAAGGTGCTGTTCGGGGAGCTCGCAGCGATGCCCGATGTCATGCAGCGGTTTCGGCGGGAGGCCGATGCCGCCCGGCTCTTGGATCACCCGAACGTCGTGTCGGTTTACGACGCCGGCTTCGAGGAGGTCGGTGAGCCCCTATTCCTCGTCATGGACTATGTGGCCGGCGCGACGCTGAGGGCCCGCGTCCACACCCACGGGCGACTCGACATCGAGCGAGCCCGGGCGATTCTAAGGGGCGTCACCGCGGGATTGGCCCACGCCCACGACCACGGTGTCCTGCACCGCGACCTCAAGCCATCGAATATCATCCTGTCCGAGCCCGACGACCAGCCGCGCCTCGTTGATTTTGGAGTCAGCAGGGTCCTGCACGCTGAAGCACAGGCTCCATTGACGTCCTACGGACGGGTCGTGGGAACGCCTGGCTTCATCGCTCCCGAGGTTCTCCGCGGACAGAGCCCAGACTTCCGGTCAGATCTTTACGGCCTCGGCGTAACGGCCTATTTCACCCTGACCGGCGACCTGCCCTTCGAGGCGGGTATCGACCAGGCGATCTCCAAGACGCTGGCCGGCCTCGAACTGACCAAACTCGACGACCGAATCCCTCCCGATCTGCAGGCGTGGGTGCGCAGCTTGCTCGAGTTGGCGCCGGAAGACCGGCCACAAGATGCGGCGACCGCGCACCAAGCCCTGCCGAGGCCCGCTCCTGCGCTCCTGTCGGTTCCGGCTGGCTTGAAAGACCAGCACGGTGACACGGTCGACGAGTCGGTCGCCAACCTCCACCCTGGGCCGGAACCTAGCGGCCCGCGTTTCGACATCGAGCCCCGCGCGGCGCTCGTCGCCGTGTTTGGAGCCATCACCCTCGGGACACTCATACTGCCGAGCTCCACCGCCGTTGTGACCCCGTCGAGTTCGACCCCTCACCCAGCCTCTGTCTGGGAAAGACCCTCTGCAGAACCGGCGAGCGACGTCGGCCTCCGTCTCGGCGCGACGGCTGTTCAGACTCCGACCCGTATTCGCTCGCTTGAGCCGGACTCGGACTTGGTCGAGCCCGATGAACCCACGCTCGCTTCGACCACCATTCCGGTCGCGGAGCGCCTTGGGTCTGCGGATGCGCTTGCGCCACCCGCTCGAGAGCGCAAGCCGCCGAAGTCGAAGCGTTCGCGCGCGCGTCGACCCGCCTCTGACGGCGTATCGTCGCCGCCGCCAAAGGCGCGGCGACGTTCAGACCGAAGGTCGTTCACGAAGAGCTCTCGCTCAGCTCCAAAACAAGTAAGCGCGGAACACCTGGTGCGGAGATACAAGGATGTCGGACTCCGCCTCGAAGCGCTCGGTGCGGAGAAGAGCCTCGGCGAGCTGCACCGCCGGTATCTCGATATCGCGATCGCCGACGCGATCCGTCGCCCCGAACGGCGCGAAGAGGTCTTTCAACGCCTTCAGCGCATCGCCCGCGACCTAAAACGGGCGGAGCGACTCAAGGAACCTCGCCCTTGAGCCCGTGACGCCGCACCAAGCGCTGCAACGACTTGATATGAATATCGGCCTCGAACGCGGCGGCCGCGCGGTCGCCGTGATGACGATGCAGCAGGTCGAGCAGATAACTCCGTACGAAGATTTGCTTCGCGGTCTCGAGGGTCATTCTTGGGCTGTCGTTGAGATGCTCACTCGCGATCTGCTCCAAGGACGACATCAGCCGTCCAGCCTGGACATCTTCGTGGGCCCCCAAAATGACGGCCCTTTGGATGACATTCCGAAGCTCCCGCACATTGCCCGGCCACGGCTGCCGTTCGAGCCATGCGACCGCGGCCGGCTCGAGCTCCGGTACCGGATCCGGAGATTCTTCCAGCAGCTTGAGCGAGTCGACAAAGATCTCGTGGGCGAGCATCGAAATGTCTTCCCGCCGCTCGCGGAGCGCGGGCGCTCGAACCGGGCACACTGCCAGCCTGAAGTACAGATCCTCGCGAAAGGTGCCCTGGTTGACCATCTGCCGGAGGTTTCGGTGCGTCGCGGCCACGATTCGAGCTTCGAACGGAACCGCGGCGGCGGCCCCGGCCGGGGTGACGGTCTCGCTCTCGAGCGCTCGCAACAGCTTCGGCTGTAGCTCGAGCGGGAGGTCACCTATGCCATCGAGAAAGACCGTCCCTCCGTTGGCCGCCAGCAAGGCCCCGGCGCGGGGCGGTTCGACCCCCGTGAGCTCGCCCGGTTCGTGCCCGAACAGCGCGCGGTCGATAAACGTAGGGCTAGCCGCGCCAAGGTCGACCACGACCAACGGCCCCTCCGGCCGAGGGCCCTGCGCGTGAAGAGCCTCCACCACTTGCTCCGTGCCGGTTCCCGTTTCACCCTCGATCAGGACCGGCACTTTAGTCTTGGCGACCTGCTCCAGCGTCCGCAGGAAAACTTGCATCGCCGGACTGCGGGTGTGGAGTTGACCGAAAGAAGCGGGCGTCGTTTCGGGCGATATCGGGCGTGCCTCTCCGAACGAGACCGCAAGCACCGTTTGCCCGAGGGTCATGCTGCTACCATGGATCAACACGCCGATGAGCACCCGGTGGCCGCCGAGCCGCACTCCGTTCGTGCTTCCTGTATCCCGGAGCAAGATGCCCTCGGAGGCTTCCTCGAGCGTGCAATGATGGCGGGAAACCGTCGGGTCGGACAGAACCACCTCGTTGCCCGGGGCAGACCCGATCCGGATGGGAAGCTCGAGGGGGCCATACCTTCGGCCGGCATCCGGTCCGTCGACGACTTCGAGCAGGAGAGGCTGCGTGATTCGGACGGCCGTCGTTCTCAACTGGAGAGTTTCGCGCGACACCCGACCAGTGTACAGGACAATCGCATCGAGGGCACGATAATGACAGCTGGCTTGCCGTCGGATGTCTCGTCGCATCATTCGGACACCGCCCTGCTGCCACCTGGTTTCCACAGGGCTGGCTCATAGTATGCTGATGCCGGATGACGATCTTCGAAAAAGGGCCCCTTCACGTCGTCCTATCGCTCGAGCAACAGGGGCGGGTCCTTCGCATCGAGCGCCGGACCGGCACCGATGCACCCGTCATCGACGAGAAGTCTTTTCTGAGCCCTATCCGGGCCCGTTGGGAACATGACCGAACGGTCAAACACCTGCTCGATGATGGCTTTCAACGGGCGCTCGGGGAGGCCTCGGGGCCTTCCGTTGACGGAACCGAGCTCGAGGAACTCCTCGATGAAGGCCCGCGCATCGACGTCGACAGCGCGTTGGTTTATGCAGACTTTCTACAGGAAAACGACGATCCTCGCGGCGAGCTGATCCTTCTTCAGCACCGGAGAGCCGGAAACCCGCCGAGCGACGAGAAGAAGCGTCTCTATCACCGGGAGACCGAGCTGTTGTTCCGGCATCGGCATCACCTCCTCGGTCACCTCGGAACCCGGCTGCTGGATGAAGATCGGCAGCGCTACGCCATCGACGAGCTCGAGGTCTCCTGGGTTCTCGGTTTCTTCGAAGAGGTCCGCATCCGCCGGGATTACTTTGCGCATGCCAATGGGCAGGACGCGCTTTCGTCGATCTCGGAACTCCTCAAGCTGCTGGCCGACAGCCCCTCGGCCCGATTCCTGCGCCGGCTGGAGATTTCGCCCCTTCTCGATTCGGACCGCTTCGACGCGGTCGAGGCCCTCGAGTCGATTCCGCTGCCCCCATCGCTTCGCGAACTGAGCATCGGCGGCATCCAGGACGACTACGGACGGAGTCTCATCGGCTTCTCGACCGCGTTCGTTCGATTCAACGCTTTTCTGGCCCGACAACCGCGGCTCGAGAAGTTATTGTTGAACGGCATAGTGCCGATCGAGGAGGCGCAGCACCCACTCCTACGTGAACTGTCGGTGCGCGCTCAGTCCCTGTCGGGGATAGCGGTCGAAACGATCGCTGATGGCCGGTGGCCGGCCTTGCGTCGACTGACCCTCGGCGGCCAACCGAACGACGCGACGGACGCCCACCGGATCGAGCGTGCCGTTCGGCGCTTGCTCGACAACCCCCGCGCACCCGCCCTAACCGCGTTGGCCCTCGAGGCCATGCACCCCATCGGCCCGGTGCTCGACGCGATCCTGGAGTCTTCGTTTCTCGGGCGGGCGACCGAACTGGCCATTACCGATACGAATCTCGACGAGGATATCGTCGCCCGCCTCGTGTCCGATGCGCGCCTGCATCGGCTCGAGCGCCTCGACCTATCGTACAACCGGCTGGCCGACGTCGATCGACGCATCCTTCGCCAGCACTACCCTACCGCCAAGCTTCTCGTTCGCGGCCAGGCGGGGGCATATCTGCGACCGGATGATGAATATGGAGAAGTCGTAGTCAGGTGACTCAGGTTCTCGTTCACAGCCCGCCGAATAGTCCGTACTTGAGCTCGACGTAGTCGTCGATTCCGTACCGGGACCCCTCGCGGCCCAGGCCCGACTGTTTCATGCCCCCGAACGGCGCGACTTCAGTCGATAGCATTCCCTCATTGGCCGCCACCATTCCGTACTCCAGGCCCTCCATCACCCTCCATACGCGCCCGACGTCGCGGGCGTAGAAATAGGCGGCGAGCCCGTACGGCGTATCGTTCGCCATCGAGATCGCTTCCGACTCGTCGTTGAATCGAAAGACTGGCGCGACGGGCCCGAAGATCTCTTCGGAGAACACTCGCATCGACGTCGTGACATCGGTGAGCACCGTGGGCTCGAAGAACGGGACCCCCAAGCTAGCCATACCACCCCCGACGGCTGCAATCGCACCTCGGGCCAGCGCATCGCCAACCATCGCATTGACGTCGTCCGCTGCTTGGCGATGAATCAGGGGCCCGATGGTTGCGCCTTCGTCGAGACCATTGCCGACGCGTAGCCGGCGAACTTCCGTCACCAACTTCTCGACGAAAGCATCGTAGACCGACGCCTGAACGAGAATGCGGTTGGCGCAGACGCAGGTCTGACCAGCGTTGCGATACTTTGAAGCGATCGCCCCCTTGACCGCTGCGTCGAGGTCGGCGTCGTCGAACACGATGAAGGGTGCGTTGCCACCCAGCTCCATCGACACCTTCTTGACGGTAGAAGCGCACTGGGCCAACAACCGGCGGCCAACCTCGGTCGACCCAGTGAAGGTGAACTTGCGCACGAGGGGGTGCGTGGTCAATTCGCGCCCCACCGGCGCCGGATCCGACGTCGGTACGACGTTGAACACTCCATCTGGAAGGTCGGCGCGGTGGGCCAGTTCGGCGAGCGCCAGCGCGCACAGTGGGGTGTCTTCAGCCGGCTTGACGACAAATGAGCAACCAGCCGCCAACGCGGCGCCCGCCTTCCGGGTGATCATGGCGATGGGGAAGTTCCACGGGGTCACCGCAGCCACGACCCCGACCGGTTCTTTGAGGACCACGATCCGCCGGTCATCCAGGGGAGCTGGGATCGTATCGCCGTACACCCGCTTCGCTTCTTCGGCGAACCACTCGATAAATGATGCCGCGTACTTGACCTCGCCCCGCGATTCGTTCAGGGGCTTGCCCTGCTCGAGGGTCATCAACCGGGCAAGGTCGTCCTCAGCGTCCAGGATGAGCTCGTACCACCGGCGCAACTTGGTGGCGCGCTGCTTGGCGGTCGTCTGCCTCCAACTCGAAAAGGCTTCGGCCGCCGACTCGATCGCTCTTCGAGCCACGGATTCGTCTGCGTCCGCTACGGTGGCGACCGTCTCACCCGTCGCCGGATTCAATACCGCGAACGTTCGGGGGGACGAGACCCACTGTCCCCCGACAAAGGACTCCGATCGAAGAAGGCGTTCGTCGTTCAGCACATGACTGTAATATCAGCTTTTTGAGCCGGGCTCGTCCTCAAACTCGCTCCGCGGTGCTCACTAGCGCTTCCGCGCTTCCCGCCCCTCGCGCCGCTGGCGCTCAAAGATACGGACGCCACATGAATGCGTAGGCGCCTACGACCCCGACAGCCTCGGCAAGCGTCAGAACCGTCAGCCCCACCGCGACGGCGACCTTGAGCCGCCGGGTCCCTCGGTCACCCGCCGCAAGGTAAATTTCGAGTCCGGCGAGGGGCAGCAGGTAGCAGGCGAAGATCCAGAAGAAGTCAAAAGGTCCGTCCATCCTGGAGCCGATACCCGCCCCTCGCGTGGCGAGCCCCCAGAACATGTACCCGACCCGCAGCATCCAGACGCCATTGACGACCATGAACGTGCGTAGGGCCCATCGGCGGTGACTGTCGAAGTTGCCGCGCCGTGCCCGGTCGATGGTGAGCGCCGAGAACCACAGGATCAGCGCCGCATTCAAGGTGATCCCCGCTGCCGCCACCAGGTTGAAGTACGTGCCCCGGCCCCAGACAAGATACAGCCCGCCGACGGCCAGCATCACGCCGGTCGCGAGGAACATCCGTCCGTTCCATCGATGAAGGGCCGGCCACCGCTGGCGCAGCGATGGCACCAGCTGCAGGACGCCTCCGGCCGTCATGACAGCCGCCAACAGCACGTGGGCCGCAAACATCAGGTTCCCGGAGGTGTCGCCCGCGATGTACCCATCGATCAGCGGCTTCTTGTTCCAGGCCGCGAAGCGCCCCCCGAAGACGGGTCCGAAATAGAATCCGACGATGAAGTAGACGAACGTCCATTGGCCGAGGGCGGTGACCACAAACCAAAAGGTTCGGGCCGCTCGGAGCGTCGAGTCAGCCGAAGATGGAGATGAGAACGAAGCAGTATCACTCGCAGACGTCATGGGTCGGTCATGCCGCGAACCACCCGCCCCGCGCATCGGCACACCGGACCCGACCGAGTCGTACTTTCGGCGGATGCGGCCGCTCCAAAAGAGCTAGCCGCCGCTCTAACGCGGGGCCGAACGCACCAGCCGTCCCGTCTCGTAGGCCCACATCGCGATTTCGACCCGGTTGCGGGCCTGCAGCTTGCCCATCAGGCTCGCGATGTGGGTCTTCACGGTGCTGAGGCTAATGCCGAGATCGTCCGAAATCTCGGCGTTGGTGCGACCGCGCGCCACTTTGATCAGCACTTCTTCTTCGCGGTCGGTCAGTGCCTCCTGCGGAGGTGCCACCGGACCCGAAGAAAGTCCGGCGAACGCCTGTAGGAGCCGAGCAGTGACGCTGGGCGCGATCAACGCATCGCCATCGGCCGCGGCTCGAATCGCCTGGTAAAGCAGCTCCGGCCCGGCGTCCTTCAGCAAGAATCCCCGCGCTCCGGCCTGGAGAGCCCCGTGGACGTACTCATCGAGGTCGAAGGTCGTGATGACCACCACCGCCAATGGATCGGGGACGTCGGGGCCCGCTAAGCGCCGCGTCACTTCGATGCCGTTCAGGCGGGGCATCCGGATGTCGCATAGGCAAACGTCG
This sequence comes from uncultured Myxococcales bacterium, assembly GCA_964519665.1. Classification (GTDB taxonomy): domain Bacteria; phylum Myxococcota; class Kuafuiibacteriia; order Kuafuiibacteriales; family Kuafuiibacteriaceae; genus JANQQN01. The sequence goes on along the minus strand of CAZFIV010000098.1, from coordinate 5,710 downwards.
GGCCGAAGCTGCCGGGCAAGCTCGACGGCTCGGACGCCGTCGGCGGCCTCCGCGATCACCTCGAAGTCGTCGTGAGCCCCGATGATCATTCGGAGCCCCGTTCGCACGAGATCTTGGTCATCGGCGATCAAGACCCGGATCGTCATTTGGCTCGACCTCGACGAGGCAATACGGCCTGCACCGACCAGCCACCCGACTGGCCTGGGCCTGCCTCAAAGGTACCACCGAGCAGCTGCGCCCGCTCCGCCATGCCGATGAGTCCGAAACCCGGCCTGCCTCGACTCTCACGAAGCGACGGGGATCCGCCATCGTCGTTGACCGTCAAGCGAACGTGTTCGCCCTCGTCCTCCACTTTGATCGCGATCTGAGTGGCTCCCCGAGCGTGCCGAACGGCGTTGGTCATCGACTCCTGCGCGATCCGATAGAGGGCGGCACCGACCGCCGGCGTGACCCCGTCGAGGTTCCCTGACAACTGAACGTCGACCGGCACTTCGACGTCGCCCCGAGCCAGGTCGGCGAGATCACCCAGGCTCGGGACGGGCGCGAGGGCCGCGGCCTCATCTTGATGACGCAGCACCCGTACCATGTTGCGCATTTCCGCTAGCGTTCGTCCGGCCTCCTCTTCGATGACTTCCAGAATGCCAGCTGCGGCCTCCGGTTGCTTGGCCGCCACCGTCCGACCGGCCTGAGCCTGAAGGATGATCGCCGATACATGGTGCGCAACCGTATCGTGCAGCTCCCGCGCCAACTGAGCCCGCTCAGCCAGTTTTGCCCCTTCAATCTCTCGAGCGCGCGACTCGGCACGCAGTCGAACTGCAAGACCGACCACCGCCGGCGACAAGAGCAGGACGCTGGCCGCCACCGCTTCGGGCACACTCCCCCGACGTAGAATAATCAGGAGCGCCCCGCCTTCCACGAAAACGAGCCCGACGACGACCCGCAGCCAAGGATCGCGCCGGGCCAGGGAGTAGATGAGGAGCAGCGTGCACAGGTTGGTGTAAAGCCCGGACCATCGCACATCGAACATCACCGACACGGCCTTGATCCCGTACAGAACGGCGAACGCGGCCAGCACCAGCGAGAACGCGTGCGACCGCCTCCACAGCAACGATACGACCAGCCCCAAGGCCACGACCACCGCGAGATGCCACCAAACGAGGTCGGGTCGGGCCTTCGCCTCGATCACCGCAACCGCCAAGAGGACCGTGACCAGGACACGATTCAACCATAACCCCGGGCGGAGGCCCCGGCCCGGCGACCCTTCGGCGGGCTCCGTCGTCATCATGCCCTTACCATACTGACGTTTCATGCGGTCCGGATCAGCCGAAAGGACGGGTTGGCGCACCGGTTCGTCATCATGTTATTTCGATCGTCGCGACATGAGAAGACCGAACCGCTTCGTCACCGGCCTCGCGGCATTCGGAGTGGTGGCTTGCACCGCCAACACCCCGCGCCAAGGCGTAACACGCGACGTCGCCGAGCACATTCGTAACCAGGTCCGAATCCTCGGGCAAGCCTACCGCGATAGCGACGTCGATGCGGTCGACGCCCTCATCGCAAAAGACTACGTCCACACCAACGGAGGAAATCCGCCCGGCAGCCGGGCAAGTTATCTTGCCTGGAACCGAACCCGAGCCGAGCGCCTACGCCAAGGTCGTTGGCGATTGGATAAGTACGAAGTCTCGGAGCTCCAAGTCTCGCTGCTCGGAACCGTAGCCGTAGTGACCGGTCGAGTCGCCGCCAAAGGCGCGCGAGACGGGCGACCGTGGTCGTCAGACATTCGTTTTACCCAACTGTGGACCGAAGAGGATGGCGTGTGGCGACGAGCCGCATTCCACGACGCCGCAGTCACAAATCCGGAGTCCTCATAGTGGGCGTTCCGCGACCGAACGAGCCTCGAAATCTACGCGAACTCGAGTTCGAGGCGCGAGGTCGTTGGCCGTGAGCAGCCTGTCCTCAAATCGGCTTCCCGCCCGCTTCGCTCTCATCGGGGGCGGCGTTCGATCCGGCAAGAGTCGGTTCGCCGTCGATCTGGCCCTCGATCGCGGGCGGGAGCGGGTCTTCATCGCCACCGCCCAAGCCTTCGACGACGAAATGCGGGTTCGAATCGAAAAACACCGAGCCGAGCGCGCAGACCAGTTCCAGACCCTCGAAGTGCCCATGGACGTTCCCCACGCCATCGCAGCGCTGCCCGATAACATCGAGGTGGTGCTGGTCGACTGTCTGACCCTGTGGCTTTCCAACTTGCTGCTGCGCGGCGACTCCGAAGACCAGATCGAAAATTCCGTTACGGACCTCGTCAAAGCCATCGCGTCACGTCGCTTCCATAGCCTGATCGTCACCAATGAAGTTGGCATGGGCATCGTGCCCACCTCGGCGCTCGGTCGTACATTTCGGGATGTTGCCGGTCGCGCACATCAACAACTCGCCGGCGAGGCCGACGAAATCTACTTCGCGGCCCTCGGGACCGTCCTCCAGCTCCGCCCCAACCCAGCCGAAGTCGGCCGGGACCGCCATCGATACGAACGACTCCTTGCTAAACCCATTTGAGCCCGAGGACCAAGTCCGCGTCGATTCGGTGGACTGGAATTCTTCCCCGACCCGGCCGACTCGACGACGCGACCCCAGCGGTCAGGCTCGGCGGAGCAGCTCGTACGACCGGGCGGCCCAGGGACCGTTTGGATGCTGACGCTGGAGCCGTTGAAAGATACCTTGCGCCTGTTCTCTCAGGCCCATGCGCATGTACAGGGCCCCGATCACGAACATCGACTTGGGAAGGGACGGGTCGCGCGGACTGTGAAGGGCGAGCCGACGCGCCATCGACGTCGCAGCCTCGAGATTGTTGGTGTAGAGCGCCGCATCGAGTCCGTAGGTCAGAATATCGGTCATCATCGGATCCGGCGAGAGACGGTCCAACCGCTGATAGGCATCGACCACCGCGGCCGGCTGGTCGCTCTGCATCCACCGCTTGATCGCGGCGAGCGCGTGCCGCTGCATCAACCGATAGTTACTCAGCTGCTCCGCGGTATCCACCATCAGTACGTGGGCCTCGAGGTGGTCAGGCTCTTTCTCCAAGAATGGGCCGAGCGCGCGAAGCGCCGCTCTCGGGATGTGTTGCGCGAGCGCATCCCGAGCGGTGGTAAGGGCCGGCTCCTCATACCAATCGCCGGCTGCGACATCAGCGGCTCTTGTGAACTGCGCCTCCAAACCGGACAATTTGAAGCCGATGGCGACGGCTAAGCCGAACACGAATCCCCCCGCGTGCGCCGAATAGGCAACGTTGTCTTCGCCACTCATCTCGAGCGATAGGGACAGGAGCTGCTCGAGGAACCATAGCGGGATGACGACCCAGGCCGGAGCCCCAAATGTACCCGTTCGAAAAATGAAGAAAATGATGAAAAAGTAAAAGAAACGAATCTGGGTGAAAGTGAACAGCACCAGAAATGCGCCCATGACCGCAGAAATGGCGCCCGAAGCGCCGACCAGGGGCATCGAGCTACCCGCGTGAAGGGCGGCGTAGCTCGATGTCGCGACCACCCCGCCCACGATGTACATGATCAAGAAAGGCAGACGTCCCCACCGGTCTTCGAGACTGATGCCGACGATATACAAGAAGAGCATGTTTCCGATGAGGTGAGCGAAACCGCCGTGTACGAAGAGACTGGTGAATAAGGCCGGGATCGATGGAGCCGCCGGCCGAAAGCCCCACCGGTGTACCGGATGAATGCTCATTACGCCTTCGTACTCATTCAGCACGGTTTGAAACGCGTAGCGCTGAGCGGGTGTCCCAACGCGCTCTTCCTTGACCGCCTCTCGGATCGACGCGCCCGGATCCGATCCCAAGTAACAATCCGAACGCCGCTCACAGTCTCGCGCCAGTTGCTCGTACAAGTCGACGAGCCGGTCCCTAACCGGCGCTCGGGCGGGCTCCAGCTGAAACTCGATCACGGTCGCGTAGATCTGGATGAGCCCGCAGATGATGGCGATGCCGATCGTCACCCATGGTAGCCGTCGGATGCTCAGCTCTTCATGTCCGATCGGAATGAGGATCACCCGGGCAGCCTACCCTCGGACCGCCGCGGATTGCAGCCCACCCGAGCTGCTTCTCGAACCGAACCCCGACCGTCGACGATGCCTTACGAGAGCGGTCGACCCGAAGGATCGTAGCGATGGGGGCGGCGCGACTTCGCTGCCTTCGCGAATCGTCGGGTGTCTCCGTTTGAGCTCGGCCCAGCGGAGAAGGCGATCGCGATTGGGTTTCGAACCCTCCCGTCGTCCGCTAAGCTCCCTTCCAACGCCATGCCCGTCCCGTTTCACATCTCGTTTCACGTGACGGACCTCGATGCAGCCCGCTCGTTCTACGGCCAAGTCTTAGGGTGTCGGGAAGGTCGTAGCGCGGAAACATGGGTCGACTTCGACTTCTTCGGCCATCAACTGTCCGTGCATCTGGGTGTCCCGACCATGACCTCCAATACGGGAAAGGTCGGCGAGCATCTCGTGCCGATGCCCCATTTCGGGGTCATCGTGGACGTCGCGACATTCCGAAGCCTAGCGGACCGACTCATCAAGGCCGACCTCGCCTTTGTGTTGACCCCCGGCGTCCGGTTCGCCGGCACACCGGGCGAGCAGTACACGATGTTTTTCCGCGACCCGGCCGGCAACGCGATCGAGATCAAAGCCTTCACCACCCCAACCGGAGTGTTCACGCCTTGAAGCCGCTCGTCGCATTCGTCGCCCGATTCGACGACGCGATGGCCACCGAATGGCTGACCGCACTTCAAACGGCGATGCCCTCGTTCCGGTTCGCTCGACTGTCGGATATCAACGAACAGCAGCTCGATGAGGTCACGGTCGCGGTCGTCGGGAATCCGGACCCCACCGAACTGGGCCGACTCCCGCGACTTCGATGGGTCCAGAGCCTATGGGCCGGCGTCGAGCGCCTCGTGTCCGAGTTCGACCGGCCCGAAGTCGCGATCGTCCGCATGGTGGATCCTCAACTCGCCGAGACCATGTCGGAAGCGGTGCTGGCATGGACTCTGTATATCCACCGGGAGATGCCCGCATACCGGCGACAACAGGCCGCCCAGCAGTGGATCCAGCGGCCGATGACGACCGCTCATCGCCGCCGCATAGGAATCCTGGGACTCGGCCACCTGGGGCAGGCGGCCGCGACCCGCCTCCGCGACAATGGGTTCACGGTGTCCGGCTGGAGTCGGCGTCCGAAGAGCATCCTCGGCGTCAGGACCGCGCACGGGCCGAGTGGGCTGAGCTCGATCCTGGCCACATCCGACATACTGGCCGTGCTGCTCCCGCTTACCCCCAAGACGCGCCATCTGCTGAATGAACAGCGACTGGCCGAGCTTCCGACCGGGGCTTCGGTGATCAACTTCGCCCGCGGCTCGATTGTAGACGACGACGCCCTCCTGCGCGCGCTTGACGAACGGCGTCTCGATCACGCCGTACTCGACGTCTTCGCGACGGAACCGCTGCCATCGGGCCACCCGTTTTGGTCACATTCGAGAGTGACCGTGCTGCCTCACATCGCTGCCCCGACCCTTCACGAAACCGCATGTGCGGTGGTGAAGACCAATCTCCATCGATACTTCGTGACCGGCGAAATTCCGACCGCAGTATCCATCGATGAGTGCTACTGACCAGATTTAGCGAGGCTGCGCCTCAAACGCTCGAGTTCATTCGCGATTCCGTGCTG
>CAZFIV010000097.1:0-29185 GCA_964519665.1 uncultured Myxococcales bacterium | reverse complement strand
CGACGGGCCGATTGCGGCGCGACAACAGCACGCTCCAAGTGAATCGGCGCTCTAGTTGCTCGGGGAGAAGAGATACACGACGGTCCGACGCTCTCCCGGCGGTTGAGCGAACATGACGAAGCCGTCGCCGACTCGGCGCAGGTCGTACGCATCGTGCTCCAGTTGCATGAAATCGACCGCGATGCCCTCCGAGTTCACCCACGACAACCGGCCGTGTTTCTGCAGAACAAATGCCCCACCTCTGAAACCGAGGATGTCGGTCATCTGATCAAATGGTCGGCCGGCGGGTCCGCTAGTCAGAACTGTGGTCAGAGGGGTTGAGTTCTCATTGAATTCGCGGAGTGTGCCGTCGGCACCATCAAAAAGAATGCTCTCCCCAGAAATTCCGAATGGGCGTCTGATCGACAGATATTCGAACTCACCGAACGGTCCAGTGCGCGTTCCACGGAATGGCCAAGCCGCGATGAGGTGGTCCGACATCCGTTTGACCAAAAGATCCGGGTGCGGACATTCCGCGAAATATGTGCCTGATGCCTTAATGCTCGTGCGCGAAATTCCTCTGTAACTAAAATACAACAACCCTAAAATCGAATCGGAGTACAGGGTTCCGTCGAAGCAATAGCGCTCGTCAGCGGTGAGATGCACCGAAAGAGATGAGATCTCTGCCCCCCGACAAACCTCGTGGCTGCTGACCAACCAAAATGTGCCTTCCACCTCGGCAATCGAAGTTGGACGGGAACAATTGTGTACACCGATTTCGCCTACTTGCGATTCTGTAATCCGGTAAACGTGGGTTTGATCTGCCAATAAGAGCGACCCGGAATCCGACCGGCCGACCACCGTCGATGGGGTGTCGCCGTTGACGTTGTCTGATTCGAGGTCTATCGTTGTAAAGTTCAATGGAAAACCCACGGAACCAAGCAGTGGTCGGGCATTTGCGTACTCGTCTATCGTTATTCCGGGGACGTCGCCGGCCCCACTGAGCGCGTAGCTCCACACCGGTGATGGGACGAGAATCTCAGCATCGCGTGCGGGGCGGAGAATGAGTCGCCGCAGAATAGTTTGCGGGATACCGGATTGAACGAGGTCTTGCTCTGCGTACCCCAGGAGCCAACCGGTAGCAGCCGCCGTGGAAGCGGGGAGGGTCGTTTCACCAGGTCTGTAGAGGCGGCCCGTTTCAATGCCCGGCTGCGTGGGACCGATGTACGCGAACCAATCGACACCTTCCGGAATCACGATTTCCTCGACGGGCAGGCAGGCGCCGAGAACCAGCAGGAGGGCCAGGGCGCCGCCGTGGAACAGTCTCATGTCGCAGATCCTACCGTAGACGAAGTTCGTGGTCACCACCGTTGGCGTCGTCGCAGCGCTCGGAGGTCCGACGGTCGTTGGGTGTGAGACGCACGGTGAGTGTTCTCGGCGTCGTGGGACCCACGCGTCCCTGATCTTGTGGGTCGCCGACCGAGTCCGATTTTCGTACGCTTCGAGCCTATGCCTTGGTGGGTGACGATCTACAATCGGCGGCCGATCGCGGACATGACACCGGCGCGGCTGATCGACGGGATCACCGGGGGAGACGGTACGGCGCTGGCAGGGACGGACTACTATTCGCTGGCCGAGGAGTACGACATCGAAGATGAAGGCGCGGTCAGCGCGGCGCTCGGCAACCTGAGCGTTTTGTCGGACGGGGACGGTCCCCTCGACGTCGAAGTTCGATATCGACCGGACGCTCGGATGCGACCGATCGTGGTGCACCACTGGCGAGAGCCGTCTCGGGTGCAGGAGGAGATCGCGGAAGCCTTCGGGGTTCGTGACGTTCCCGAGGACCAACGAGACGCAGTTGCCGCGGCGACGGAGGTTGTCGGAATCGAGCTTGGGGTGTCGCAGCTTTCCGACATGGGCTTGGTCATCGCCAACGAAGTCGCTCGGTACGTGGCCCAGAAAGGGGACGGCGTGATCGTTGACGACGACGGTCACTGGTTCGCGATCGTCGACGGCGGTTTTCGGACCGTGGGGCGTACACGAGGCCCAGACGACGACTGAGACCGTTTTCGGTATAGTGGCGGGCGCATGAGTACCCTCAGTGTCCGAGCGACCGAGCTCGGTCAGCCCTCAGCATCGGCTCCGTCGACGTCGCGACCTGGACTTCCGTCCAGCCATTGGGTCTCGACGGGATCGCCGCATCGGTTCGGTGGGATCGCCTCGGTCTTCTTGGTGTTGGGTCTGCTCTGCGGTCCAGGGTGCCTTTGGCCCGAGGTTCCCACCGAAGATGAATCGCCCGGTCCCGAGGGTCGGGAGCGCAGCCTCGCCGCCTCCGAAGGGCCCCCCGCTTCGGAGGTGCCTTCGTCAGTCGGCGAGACCGGCGCCGAAACCGGGCGGGCGCCGGTCTCCGCCACGCACAGCGCCAATCGCCGGATTCCGGACTACCGTGGGGCGAAGGAAGCGTTGCGAAAGGTCTATCAGGGCCGGCCTCGCACGCTGTACTGCGACTGTCCCTACGATCCGCGGCGGATGCAAGCGGACCGGCGCGAGTGCGGCTACGTTTCGGGGACGCGAGTCAACTGGGAGCACGTCGTGCCCGCCAGCCACCTCGGCAATCATCGGCCGTCGTGGTCCGGAGACGACCCGCGTTGTCGCAACCACCGGCCACGCTCGATCCGAGGACGTGACTGCGCGCGCAAGATCGACCCCGACTTCAATCTCCGGGAGGCCGACTTGTACAATCTCTATCCTAGCTTGATGGACTTAAACCAAGCTCGGGGGAGCTATCGACCGGGCGAGGTCCGGGGCGAGCTCCGACGCTTTGGCCGCTGCGACTTCGAGGTCGAAGGCCGCCGGGTCGAGCCCGCGCCGACCGTTCGCGGCGACTTCGCGCGCACTTACTTCTACATGGCCGAAGCCTACCCGGACGCGGACTTTCTTCGCGCGAGTTTGAAGCGAACCTTGACCGAGTGGGCGCGGGCCGACCCGGTTGACGCCGGAGAATGCGCTCGGGCGGCACGCATCGAGCAGGTCCAAGGCAACGTCAATCGATTCGTGGCCGAGCCGTGCCGAGCCCGCGGCCTGTATGACCCGACGAAGACGCAGCGCTGATTCGGAAGCCTCGCTGGTCAGAACAGGCAGGTGATCCACCGCCAGAAGCGGTCTCCGATGAACATCGCCAGCAGTCCACCCACCACGGCGGTCACCGCGGTGAAGGTGACGAGGGCTTCGACCGTCTCGATATCCAAGAACAGCATCGTGTTGCAGCTGCCCACCACCGCTCCCGCGACAAAGCCGGTGATGAATCGGATCGTGAGCTGGAACCGGTCGGGAGGGATGCCGTCATGGCCCTGGGGCTTCACAATTGGCATTCCTCGCTCTCGCGGCGGCGTCCGTCAACCGGGCGCCGACAGCGGTTCATGGCAGTGCGCGCAGCGAGCGACGCCGGGTGAGTGCGATGAACACGGGTCGGGACCCTTTGATCGCGCGGTCGCATCAGTGAGGGGGCCTGCGATATAGTGAGAGAAGCGACCCGGCGAGGGGCGGCGTACGTTGAACGTCGCCGGAATATCCGGGGTCGGGCGCGAAGGCATGAAGAGGACCGAGCGTGAGGTCAACCTGTCGGTGGTCGAGAGGCTTCAGCCACTCGTCGACGCTGCAGACTTGGTGGTCGTGTTCAACTTCGACGGAGTCTCGGCACCGGAGTTCGACCTGCTTCGGCTCCAGCTCCAAGAGGTTGGTGGTCACGTTCGCGTCGTCCGCAACGCCACGGGGCGCTGGCTGTTCCGAAGCCGCCCGCCGGAGGCCTGGTTCAAGGGGCCGTGCGCGCTGTTGCTCGCCCGGCGGCCGCGCCAAGTCCTGCTCTCTCGGGTGTACCGAGTCCTCGAGCAGGGTTCGTTGATCGCCTCGATACCTAGCCGCTCCCGAAGCTTGCCGTCGAGTCTTCGCATTCGGGGGATTTGGTACCGGGGCCACTTGGCGAGCGCAAGAGAGCTGGCGGGAGGCAAGGAACGGGACCCGGATGGAACAACCCTGCCGGCCCACGTCGTTGCCCAGTACGGACCGCTGTTTGACGAGCCCGCCCCCGCAGTGTCTCGTCGACTCGATATCGCTCGCTTTCAGGGGATCCGCGAGGGGCTTCGGCCGAGGCTGGAACCGGATCCCACCGATCTGCTGCCACCCCAGCTGCGCGGGCTCGGCGACAACCCGATCCTGGTGATGGCGGTTCTGCGTCGCAACCTCGAGCTCAGTCTTCAGGAGATTCGCCGATTGACCAGGAACCTTCCTTTCGATCTCCCCCGGGGCGAACACCTTCTGTTGGGAGAGCTGGAAGAGGTCGGAGCCGAGGTATGGACCCCTGGACCGCGAGCTCCGGAAGGCTATTCGGAAGCGGTCGTCGAGGCCGATGCGCTCCTTTCATCGACCCCGCATCTACACGTCCGCCCCGGCTATCGGTTGGGAGGAAGTGTCTATCGATCGGGCGATAACGGTCACGGAAGCATCTTTGGGCTCGCATCCCCGCGGGGTGGACCGCTTCCCTTGGTCGAATCGATCGTCGGAGACGGGAGTGTCGAAGCTTGCGTCGAGGCTTCGATATTTTTGCGGGAATGCACCCAATATGGGGCTATGTGGCACGGCGTTTCGTGGTGGGCACACGAGTACGTCGACGCGCCCGACGATCGTGATTGGCAGTGGCAGACCCTTCAGCTGGGCGACCGAACGCTTCGCCTCGACGCTCGCGCCGACCTGGCGCCCCGGGTGATCCGGCACGAGACGGCAACGACGGTGTCGTTCTATACGATGACGGACTACGTCTCGTCGCGCATCGTTCTCCATCTAGACCATTACCCCGACAACCGGGTCGAGGACGCTGACGTCAGAAGCCTTGTCGTTGCTCGCACGGAGGGTGGGTACGTGCACTGAATGGAACGGGCTACAGGAAGAATGACCAGGCGGGCCGGGTGATCCGTAGGGCCAGGAAGGTCAGAGCCGGACCGGTCTTCTTCTTGTCGCGGAGGAAGCGGTATTGACTCATCAAGAAACGGGCGGACAGAAAGGCATCGGCGATGCCTCTCGACTCCCTCGCGTTCGCCTCCATCAGATCTTCTCGGGTGGAGCCTCCGCGGAAGCTCCGCGGCTTGTTCTCGGCAACCCAAGCCTCGGCGCGCCGTTGTGCTTCCGGTAAGAGCTCGTGCGGGGGGACGACCGCGTTGACCAGCCCGATCTCGAGTGCCTCTTGGGCGTTCGGTCGCCAGCCCTCGGGGCCGAGAATTCGTTGCGCGGTCTCTTCTCCTAACAAGCGCGGAAAGAGAATACTGGAACAGCCCTCGGGGGGCAGACCGAAGCGAGCGAACGGGGTTCGAAAAGTCGCCTTGTCGGAAGCGACGATCTCGTCGCAAAGGGTCGCCGAAGTCACTGGGGCGCCGATGGCGTTGCCGTTGACGGCGGCGAGAATCGGCTTTGGAAACTGGATGAACTGATCGAAGAGGTCGTAGTTGCCCTTTTCGATTTGCCGATGGAGCTTGCGAGGTACGGAGAGGCGGAGGGTCCCGCTGAGGTCGGCGCCCGCGGAGTAGTAGTCTCCGGTGCCGGTCAGGATGACTGCGCCGACATCGTCCGCGCTTCGGGCTTCGGCGAGTGCACTGGCCAGGGCGTTCTGCATCGCGAGCGTCCAGCCGTTCAGCCGGCGCGGATGGTTCATTCTCAGCGTACGTACCCGGTTCTTTGTCTCGACCAGGATGAGGTCGGCATCCGTGCTCATAGCCGGTGGTCTAGCCGCGTTGCGTCGTATCAGCAACGAAAGATCGTCCGCGGCGGCTAACCAGACCGGTCGAGGATCGCGCTGAACAGCATTCTGGGGTCCATGGGCGCTGGGACGGTCGATATTCCGCCGTCGTTCAACTCGACCAGGATCCACTGTCCGTCTTCACTTCGGGCCACATCGGCGCAGAAGAAGGGCGAATCGAGGCGTTCGCCGATGAATGACAGAAAGGATAGATCGGCTTGGTCGTCAGCCGCGTCGTGATACGGACCGTATAGAACGAGCTCACCCTCCCAAAAGAACAGGCGGTGCTCGTCATAGAATGGCATCGAGGCGCCGAGGTTTTCCATGCGACGGAGGCGGGCAGCTTTCTTCACGACCAAGCCGCCTGCGAGGTCCCGGCCCCGGAGGTCGACCAGGTTGCGCGCCACGCGGCGGAACTCGTGTTCATCCGCCTCCGGTTTCACCCAGCAGGCGTCCGCCCAGGACTCTTTGGCCGATTTGACGAAGTCCTTGATGATGTAGGGTGGTGGTCCCAGGCGCTGAGCGAGGCGCCACAGTCCGTCGATGTTCGGCCCGCGCACCCACGCCGTCGGCGGCAGGAGGTCGCGGACCTTGGGCAAGTAGTTCGGAACATACAAGGTCTCGGCGTACGATTCCGGGGTGACGACCGGGCGCCATCCCCGGTCTTCAAGCCGTTCGTAGCACTGCTCGTACCCCTCTGGCGCGACGCTGGCGCCCCGGTAGAGGATCCGGTCGCCGTCACCCTCCGGAATGCCGTCGAGCGCGGCGTCCCAGTCGCCCATCGTGGCGAGCTCGGCCGAGGCGAAATACGACACGATACCCAGCTCTTCGGTCGCCTCCGCTTCGTCTTCGAAGTGATGCGTAAGAGGATGGAACTCGGTGGGGTGGCAGAAGAGCACCTTCATGCACGAACCACGATGGCCAGCAAATCTTCCTTTTACAAGGCGTGTAAACGACCCGATGGGAATCGGCTCGACAGAACCATTCCGTCACCAGCCAGTGATCGTATGTATCCGTCCTCGTGGTCGGCCTATACGTGACGGTGACGGGGGATGCCCCGTCCGAGGCCCAATATGCAACCTGATGTGTTCGACCCGATGACCGCTGGCGTGGTTCACGCCCCCGATGCCGTGGCGGCGGCGCAGCTGTACCCGCTGGTGATTCTCTTGGTGGGCATCGGCGCGGTGCTGACGCTCATCCTGGCTCTCCGGGTGAATGCGTTCATCGCGCTCCTGTCGGCGGCGCTGATCGTCAGCTTCATGGCGCCGGGACCATTCGAGACGAAAGCGGTGCGAGTGGCCGAGGCGTTCGGTGAGACGGCCGGCGTCGTGGGCGTCGTGATCGCCTTCGCGGCGGTCATCGGCGCGATGATGATGAAGAGCGGAGCCGCCGACCGTATCGTGCGGGCGTTCACTTCTGCGCTGGGCGAGAAGAGGGCGCCGTGGGTCTTACTGGGCAGTGGGTACACGCTCTCGATTCCGGTATTCTTCGACACCGTCTTCTATCTGCTGGTTCCGCTCGCTCGGTCTTACTACCAGCGAACGAAAAAGAACTACTTGCTGTGCCTGCTCGCGATCTGCGCAGGTGGGTCGCTCACCCATACCCTCGTGCCGCCGACTCCGGGTCCGCTGATGGTCGCGGACCGTCTCGGCATCGACGTCGGCGTGATGATGGTAGCGGGCGTCTTGATCGGCATTGTGCCGGCCATCGTCGGATTGTCGTTCGCGCGGTTTCTCGACGCGAGGGTACCGGTGTTGATCCCCGATGCCACGACCGATGCGACGTCCGACGAAGGCGCAGCGGTCGCCGAACCCCGTCTTCCGTCGCTCCTGGCTTCGCTGACTCCGGTCGTTCTGCCCGTACTCTTGATTGGGTCGAAGACGATCATCACCGAGCTCCCGATGACAAAAGACAGCGCCGAGGCGCTCCTGCCATACGCCAAGGTGTGGGGCGATGCGAATCTGGCCTTGTTGCTGGCGATGGTAGTGTCGGTCCTGGTTTACTGGAAGACCCAGCGCCCGAGACGGGCCGAGATCACCCAAACAGTCGAGGAGGCCCTTTCGAGCGGTGGTCTGATCATCCTGATCACGTCCGCCGGTGGTGCGTTCGGCGCCATGCTCCGAGAGGCGGGCATCGCATCGGCCATTCAGGTTTTGTTCGGTGACATTACGGCCGCAGGTATCGGCATCCTGTGCTTGGCGTTCGGTATCTGCGCGATCATCAAGAGCGCGCAGGGATCGACGACCACCGCGCTGATCGTCACTTCGGGCATCATGGCATCACTCCTTCCCGAGATTTCGACCCGAGCGCTCGGCTTTCATCCCGTGTACTTGGGCACGGCCATCGGGGGCGGGGGTTTGGTGGCCACGTGGATGAACGATAGTGGATTTTGGATCGTCTCGCGGATGGGCGGATTGACCGAGACGCAGGCCCTCAAGACGCTGACGACGACCACCGCGCTGATCGGCACCATTACGTTGGTCATGAGCATCTTGGGCGCCCTGTTAGTTCCCCTGACCTGACGGCGGGTCGTTATCGTCGGGGCTATCGGCCTCTTGGGGGCCGTAGGGTACTCGGTGGGGCTCCGACTCGGTCGGGGGATGGGGCCCCGAAGGGCTGGTGGCGGGTAGGCTCGGGTTCGAGATGGCCTCGACCAGATATGCGGGCATCGAGCCAGACGACGATGCGACGGCTTCGGCTCGAGTCATCCACTCTCGGGCCGGCAGGTCGGGGCCGGCCATCCGGACGACCACGGTGCTCGCGATTCGGTCATGAATGGCTTGGCGGTTCGCGTCCCAAAAGATCTGGGCGAAGCCGAGGAGTCCGGTCGCGAAGCCGGCCGCGTACCCGCCGAATCGCTCCAGAGCTATCCAGAGGCTGATCGGATGCCCATCGAGCCGATAGATCCGCAGGCCGAGCATCCTCTTACCAGGCGTTCGTCCATTCCAGACGGCGACGAAAAACGTGAAGTAAAAGCCCAACCAACCGAGCGTGAGGCCGAGGTCCGCCGCCGCGCCGGCCACAGGACGCACCAGGCTCGGATTCTGAATCTGTTCGCGGAGTTCGCGGTTCTCTTCCTCGAGTCTTCGGACCTGACGCTGAAGAGCCTGGTCTGGTTGAAGCGACTCCAGAGATGCCGCGAAATCTTCTAACGCGGTCACGAACGGCTCGGTGTTGGTCGCGGTGCCCGTCTTTCCAATACTTGTGGCCACGTTACGAAAGGCGCCTCCGAGGGCGACCGCCCTTTCTGCGGCGACGGTGGAGGATCCCTCGGTGTCGACGACGACTCGGATGGGCGCCGAATCATCGTCATCGTCATCCGACATGATGCCGTAGGTGATGAATAGCGCGACCAAGGCGGTGTTGGCGGCCCCAATGGATCGAAAGCAACCTGCCGGCCCACGCTTGGGTCGGGTCATTCGTTGAAACGTGAACACAGCGACCACGGCGGCCGCGAACAGCGGGCCGCCGACCTTCCAGATGATCGAAGCGATGAGGAGATCGATGAGGATGGCCGCAAGACGGAGCCAAGGCGTTGCAAGGTCGGCACCGAGGAGGTCTGGGCTGACTCGAAATGCCGTGTTGGTCACGATATAGCGAGGGTCCACCAGAACCAGCTACTACAACTGATAAGACTTCGCAGCGCAGCCGAGTTCCTGCACTCGCCGCTCCGCCGCCGGATTGTCGGCGCGGCCCCGCAGGAGGGGGCGGCGCTGGCCCAGGGGCTCAGTCTGCCGTTCGCTTGGGCCAGGTGGGCCAGTCTTCGACCGCGGAGCCGGTCCACGCCATCCATTCATCCCACTGGTCGGTGGTGAGGTGCGACTCGACGCCGAAGGCACCGACGCCGTCGATGAGGTGTTTCGGCTCGACATGGTCGATCCGCAGGCCGTCCGTCGACCAGCTCGCCACCTGCTGCGCGTCGGGTCGCCAACGAAGGCCCAAGATCGGATGCCGGTGTAGCTGATGGATGAATCCCATCGGCTGCAACGACTCACCGAGCCACAGGTGAACCCGGCCGGTCGCGTCACCGACGGCCAAGGCGTCACCCTGTGGGCTCCAGGCGAAGGTCTGCAGTCGGTGCTCGGAAGTCAGCAGCACCCGCTCAGCAGGCGGTGGCGCACCGGCTTCGGGCAGCGCCGCCAAGACCAGCGCCTGGTCGCGAATCATCGCGAAATGCCCCGGTGCTCGGGGCCGGAACGAAACGCTCTTGATATTGGGGTGGTCGACGTCGAGGTGCTGCGAACCTCGTTTGGCCACCGCGTATCCGTGGGGCTTGGCGACGATAGAGGTGCCGTCATTGGCGACCGCGGCTGCGATGCACTCCCCCTGAACGGGCGGCGATACTCGAACCCGAGCCCCTTCGGCTTCGACATCGCACAGCGCGTAGTAGCTGGTGGCTCGGTTCGTGCCGGCGGGCGCCAGCTCGTACGAGACACAGAATGCTGAGCCTCGCCCGTTGCGCCACATCTGGTTCATGGAGTGGACGTCGAGTCTGTCATACACGGCATCGAATCGGCCCCGGGCGTTGGGTTTGACGACCCTCCACCCGGCCGTGGTTCGAAGAAAGAGTAAATCACCTTGCAACCAGTCGAGCCCCCGGTAGGTATCGAGGGTTCCCGGTTCCCGGTCGGGTATCGCCGTTTCGAGATGAGTGACGCGCCGTCGATCGAGGTCGTAGACAAATAGGTCGTGCTCGCGGGCGATGGCCAGGCGCCGGCCTGCCGGATGCCACTGAACCATGGCGAGAGCACCGTTGGCCTCGAGGATCGTTCGCGAGGAAACGGGAGAGGTCGGTCGCCATAGTCCGACCCGCCCATCGAACGTCGCATAGGCCATGGTCGGGGCTTCACTCGCTGACAGGTCTGGTTGCCATTCGGCCGCGTAAACGGGCTCGCCGCGCAGGTCGAGCTGAAGCTCCTCCGCAAATCCGGATTCGCGCACCTGGCCATCGCACACGAGGACCCGGTGGCCCGACGGGTGCCACGAAAACCGGGGCGCTTCGGTGTTCGTGCACCCGAAGCCGTCGACTTCGGCCTGAAGCCGGCCGGTCTCCGACGACCACGCGTAAAACCGCTTGTTGGTTATCAGCCCCACGATCGGTCGAGTAGGACTGAACGACAAGCAGGCGGGCTGCGGTCGACCGCTGAATGGCAGGACGTCTTGCAGAAGCCCGTCCTCGACGTTCCACAACCGGATCTTCCCATCGTCGCCGCTGGCGGCGAGCATTCTTCCGTCGTTCGACCAGACCAACCCTCCTACGCTCCGCCCGGACCCGCGAAGGATACGGTGATGCTGGGCCATCGCGTTGTCGTCGAACCACCAGACCGTGAGAACGGACCCGACGGCCACCGCGAGATGTTCTCCGTGCGGAGACCAGGCGGCGTCGGTCATGCACAGGTCGTCGTCGGCCGACTGGGCAGATCCGGTTCCTTCTGCCAGGGGCCGTGCGGCATGGATCTCGTATCGTTTGGGGTCCGAGGCGCGCAGCCGGTAGTGGACCGCTCCGTCGGCACCCAACGTTACGAGCCGCACGCCGTCGGGGGCGACTCGAACCCCTCGGGCGTCGCGATGCACTTCCACCGGTGCCTCGTCCCGCCATGGGTACAGCCAGACGCCGGACCTCCGGGTTACCAGGAGACCGTCCGGATGAAAGGCAATTCGGGTTGCGTTCGGAGCAGTCGTAAAAGCGGGGTCGACCGGGCCGTTGACGGAGGGTGTCGGCCAGACGACAAAGCCGTCATGGTCTTCGCCCCGCGGGCTCTGGAGGGCGGCGGCCAGCCTTCCTTCGGCCGACCAGGCCAGATCGACGACCCGCGGTGGCGGGCCGTGGCTGGGGTCGAGCTCTTCGAACCGCCAGTGTTCTTCATCTCCGTGATCGTGAGCGATGGTGACCGCGCCGGGAACCACGTTGCCGATCGCGACGCGATCACCGGCGGGGCTGTACTCCGCCGGTCCTACCGCATCGTTCTTGGCGTTCCACTTGCGGCGCAAACGGACCTTGACCTCCAGAATGTCGCGCAGCAGATTCAGAACTTCCGGATCATCGATGCGACGGGCATCTTCATAGCTCAGACCTCCTAGGTTGGCAGGGCGCGGCTCGTTTCGGAGGCCGTCGCTCAGCAGCATTCGCGCGCTCTCCAGGCCCAGCAGGCGTGCGAGTCGAAGGTCGGGTTGCGGCACGGACTGAAGGGCCTCGTGGCCGCCGCGGGCCAGCCGAGCGCGGACCCTCTCGAATTGAAGGGCAGAAGGTGTTTCGAAGAGCTGAACCTCGAACTGCACGGCTGCGGGCACGGTGGGCAGCGTCTTCGATAGGTTCTTTTCGCTGACGAGCGATGCCATCTCTGGCTCCAGACGAATCATGCGGGTGGCCAGCACGCTGACAAAGTCCTCGGGTTCGAATCCAGAGATGGCGTTGGGGGCGACCCGAAAGGACACCTTCCGAATGGTTGGCGTTCCGAGGGTGAAGCGAACGATCTCACTCAGAACGTCGGTCCGCGTCAGCCGCAGCTCTGGTCCGAAGGCCTGAAAGACGACCTCCGGTGCCACGAGAACACCGACCTTTCCGACTTCGCCGTCGTTGGTTGTCTCTTCGCGCAAGGAGACCCTGCGCGGTGGGTGACGGAGGAGGGAGCGCCAGCCGATTTCAGCGCGCTCGGCGGCGACTTTGAGTCGCTGTTCGGGTTCGACGCGGGCCGCGTTCATCAAGTCTTCTTGTCGTTCGAAATCGAGCCTTTGGTGTTTGGTCGGTCCGAGGATTGGACACGATGGGATCACCAAGCCAGCACCTTCGTCGTGAAGAACTTCGACCGGCGACCGGTCGATGGGCTCGATATCGCGGGGTCCGACGGCGTGCCCGATGCGGAGGGCGAGCTCCGTCGGCGGCGAGCTGCTAAGGCGGATCCCTTCTCCGATGGTTCCCTCACGGATCGCGACTTCGAGCCCGGTCGAAGCGGTCGGCA
The DNA here is from genome assembly GCA_964519665.1 of uncultured Myxococcales bacterium. Taxonomy (GTDB): domain Bacteria; phylum Myxococcota; class Kuafuiibacteriia; order Kuafuiibacteriales; family Kuafuiibacteriaceae; genus JANQQN01. Next base: position 16,462 of record CAZFIV010000097.1, on the reverse strand, counting down.
CAACCGGGAGCAGGGTCACTTCGAGGTCGTTGAGGTCGATGCGGCCCAGCTCGAGGTCGACGGCCAGACTCATGATCGTCCGCTGGCCGACGGGCAGGGGCGACGAGGCCAACCTCGCGAATTCGGGGTGCCCGCGTAGCCGGTCGAATTTCGGGTCACCGGCCACGAAATAGGTTGCGACGACCGCTCCCAGGTCGGATCCACTCACGATATCGACGGGAATCTGCCGCGTTGGGCCGTGTAGCTCCATGAGCAAGACAGCGTGCGCGTACCCGAGCGCGCCGTCGTCGGCGCCGAGGGCGACCCCGACCCTGCGGCCGGTGACCGCCCGCGCGATCCGATAGATGGTCTCGCGCAGTTCTTGCCGTTCTCGACGATCGGTGTCGTCGATGTTCTCAGGTCGAGTCCGATCGTCGGCGGTCTCGAGCTGGGCCGCCCAGACGGCGCCGGGTCGGGTCGCCGCAGCGAAGGCCGGCCTGCGCTTCGGGGGCGGCCTGGAGGGGTCGCCGTCGAGCAAGCGCGCCCGCACTGTACCCGCCGGCCACGGGGTCTTGCCGGAGGGCATCGGAAACGCTGGGCGGAGCCGGCGCAGGAGCCTTTCGGCCAACGAGGTGGCGGCCCGGGCTACGAAGGCCTTCGGGTTTTCTTCATCGCTCGGAGCCTTCGAACCCAGCAGGCCGACCGGGACGAGCTCGGTGGCCCGCCGGCTTAGCTCTGCGAGTTCTGGATCCGCCGGGTCGCCCGTCACGTAGGCTACCGTCGTGATCGTCGTAAGCTGCGGCAGGGCTCGGCGCTGTTCGATCGTGAGGTTCGCCGTGTGAAGGAGGACCACGTCGAACTTGTTTTGGTCGTCCTCTTCGATTTCGGCGAGCAGACGCTCAATCTGATGGTCTACGATGGCACTGACGTTGGTGGGATCCTCGCCGACCACCAGCCACCGGGCGTGCAGCAGCGTCTTCGGCGATGAGCAGTCGGGGCGGGCGGGCGCCAGCATCGTCACGCGGTCGTCGTGCGCGAGGCTTGGGTCGCCCACGAGATAAAGGACGCAGGTCCGATCGCCCAGATGCTCAGCCAGGGCTTCGCCGACCAGGCCGGTCAGATCGCCCCACAGCAGCGCGTACTCGTAGTGGCCGACGACCAATACGACGTCTTGTTTTGTGATGTCTTTGGTGGGCTCGAGGCCCTGGGAGACGCCGTTCGGAGGGGACGAAGCGACCGCGTGGCGTATGACCCGGCCGAGCATAGGCCGGGACCGGCTGATCTGGTGAAGCCGGAGCTCGGGAATCGTCAGATACGTCAGGTCGGTCAAGGCTCGGTATCGCTCGCCATCCGCCCAGGTTCGGTGACCTGCCACATCGAGCCCGAGGACCCGACGGTCCAAAACCAAGCCCTCACCGACTCGCTCCACGTCGCCTTGGAGGATGACGTGCAACCTGCGGTGGGTGACGTCCGACGGGAGGGCGGCGATCTCCGTGCCGGAAGGAACGTCTTGGATCGGGAGGCCCTCGATCAGAGCGAAGAGATCTTCTCGGCGAGCGTCCTCGAGGGTACGATCGTGGGTCATCACTTCGACGACCTCCGGCGCTCGAGTGACCGACTCGAACGAATGGGCGATCGCGTGGGCCAGCGTCGGGTGCTCCCCGAAGAGGGCGCGAACATCGTAAGGATCCGCCTCCAGGACCACCACCGGGCCGATCGCGGCCGACGAGATGTCGAGCCTGGTGGTATCGAGGAGCATCGACCGATGATGCGATGGCGGTTCGGGGAGAACTTCGAAAGTCTCGAGGTCGAACCACTTCGCGGCGGCCTCGGCGGCGTCGATAGCCGTCGCGACGACGCTGCCTTCTCCGAACAAGCGGCCGGGGCCGACGGTCCGCTCGTAAGGCAGGCCCCGCCATCGCTGGAGCAGGCGAACCTCCCCGGACGCGACCACCGCCAGCGTTCGCGATCGAGCGAGCCGGAGAATACGTTCCGTGGAAGGAACCGAGTCCGCGGAGAGGTCGTCGGGAGGATGAATCGGTGTAGAACGGTCGTCTTCGACGGGGTGGTCTTGCGGCTCGATGCTCAGAGGTGTGGTTCGCAAGCCGCTTCGGATCCAATCGATCAGTCGGCGCCGCCGGCGGTGTGGCGGCGGCGGCGTCCTGTGATCGACCCGGAGCGCCCTAAACACCGGCGCGAGAAACGTTTGCGGGCGTGACGGATAGGCGCTGGTCCGCATGACGGCTCCCAGGGCGTACAGGGCCGCCGCATCGACGTGTTGAAACTCTGGGCTCTGACGCAGGAGCTCGAAGCGCTCGTCCAAATGTTCGTAGTCTCGAAGCACATCCACGACCTTTCTCGGTCGGGCATCGTACGCGGAATTGCGCTTGGCCGGCTAGCGTCGCGGCTTGATCACGCACCCGGGGAACGCCGAGCTTGCCTTCGAGTCGGTGAGCGATGGCCGCTTGGCGGGCGCAGTTGGGGAACTGATCGCGACGCCCAGGCCGCGTCACACGACGCTGGTTGGAAATGGGCATGAGGGGCGCGAGGAAGACCTCGACCCGTTCGGCGGTCCATGCCAATAGGCCCCATGGCGCACATTGGTTCTCATGTTGTCCTCGACAATCCCGCCTTCATCCACGATACCGCGCTCCTGTACGGTAAGGTCCATCTGGGGCCGGATAGCTCGGTGTGGCCCTACGTCGTCATGAGGGCCGAGCTGTACGAGATTCGGATCGGCGCTCGTACCAATATTCAAGACTTTGTCATGATCCACGTGGGCACCGCGACGCCCACCATCGTGGGAGAGGACTGCTCCATCACGCACCACGCGACCCTGCACGGCTGTCAGATCGGTGATCGAACGCTGATCGGGATCAACGCGACCCTGATGGACGGCGTGCAGGTTGGCGCCAACAGCATCGTGGCCGGGCACGCCATCCTGACCGAAGGGTCCAAGTTTCCGGACAACGCGCTGATCGCCGGGGTGCCGGGCAAGCAGGTCGGGACCCGGGACAGCTCGCGAGCCAACATCATCAACGCCAAGTTCTATGTCGGCAACGGAAGGAACTACGCCCAGGGCATCGACCGCCTGGATCCCGACCAGCTCCAAGCGATCTTCACGGGTGAATGACCCGACCCGATCGGCGCTGCAGCGCTCCGGCCGCCAAGCCGGTGCGCCTGGAAAATTCAGCGGTTTTGGCGCGGACCTTTTCGGATGCCCCCGGGGACCGCCCGGCTTGGTAAGGTGGGCGGGTGAAGTTTTCGGTCCTGGCCCCGCCCCGGTGGTTGGCGCCTTTCGTCGAGTCCGTGTGGATGTACGAGAGTCGACATTCTCATCCAACGGAATGGGTTCTTCCGAGCGGACGAATGCAGCTGCTGGTCGACCTCGATGACCGCGGCTCGAAGACGCCCCCAGCGGTGATGACCGGGCCGGCCACCCGGCCCGTCCAGATCGAGACCGCGGCGATGCGACGCTTGGTGGGGGTCGTATTTCAGCCGGGCGGCGCGGCCCCGTTCTTGGAGTCGCCGGTATCAACGCTGGTGGACCACGCGGTGCCCCTAGGCGAGCTATGGAGTCGCGAGGGAGACGTGTTGCCCGACCGTCTGGCGGATGCGGGTGCCGGCGCCCCGAACGAGCTGGCGCGAGTGTTGACCGAGCGGCTGACGAACCGAGCTTCGCAGTGGTCGTCACCATCATCGCTGGGCCATGGATGGGTCGCGGCGGTCGCTCAGCAGCTCGCCGCGGGTTGGCGGGTTCGGGAGGTGGTCGAAGCGACGGGATGGTCGCGAGCGACGGTGGTGCGCCGCTTTCGGGGCGCGGTCGGCGTATCACCCAAGCGGTATGCTAGTCTCCAACGATTTCAGCGGGCGGTGGCGTACCTGGCGACCAGCCACCGCGACCTCGCCGAGGTGGCCGTCGCCAGTGGCTATTACGATCAGGCCCACTTTCATCATGAATTCGTGCGGTACGCGGGTATGTCACCCGGGCATTACACGCCGAGGTCCGTCGATGAACCCAATCACGTGGTCATGCCTCGAGAGTGAACGATTCTTACAATACGAAGGGGCGATCGGCGTGCGACGGCCGGCGCATGAACAAGCTTTCTTCCCTGACCCCTCGGCTGATCGTGGACGGTGCCGACGCGGCGATCGCGTTCTATCAAGACGTTTTCGACGCGCAAATAGTGCAGAGGTACGCTGACGACGATGGCCATGTGGTTCATGCGGCCCTGCAGATCGGCGACGCGGTCCTCGCGCTGACCGATGAGCGGCGAGAGTGGAACAATGAAAGTCCGGCGACCCTCGGTGGCTCGGCGGTCATCATGAACCTGGTCGTGGACGATGCGGACGCATTGGGGGAACGATTGGTCGCCGCGGGCGCTGAGACGATTTTTCCGATCGAGGACCGGTTTTACGGACATCGGGAAGGGCGTTTTCGGGACCCGTTCGGCCACCTGTGGATAGTCACGAAAATCATCGAGCAGCTCTCACCCGAACAGATTTTGGCTCGGATGCAAGAGTAGTTCTTCGGCAGGGCAACGCGGAGGACGACCCGCACTTGCTGCGCCGCGACTGTCTACCGGTGTTTCCGCAGACGAAGTGGAGTCGAGTTAACGCGTATTAGACCAACAATACAGATGAAATGGGCTGTTAGTCGACAATCGCGTGGCCGCTGATGACTGTCCGGTGACGGATTCGTGACGACGGGTAGCTTGCATCGTTTCAGTGGCTCGCGATGGTGGCTTGTGCTGGTCGAAGATGGGAGCCCAGCCGCTTGAACTTCGGACCGGTGAAGCCATCGGGGCGTTACCAAAGCGGCCTCGACGTAGGTGCAGAACCACACATACGCTCTCGGTCGCGCCCAACTTACAGTTGTTTTAATCATCCTTCGTGCTACTCATGCCGCGGCGACGTTTGCCTCATTTGCCGGACACGAAGTCGGGCGGAATCGATCAGACGCAGGTCGCCACTTCTGGAGGCCCCAAAAAACATGAAGCTCAAACCAGCGTTTATCTTCATTTCTCTGACGGCGCTCTCGCTGGCTGCGTGTAGCGACGAAGATAACCCCTGTACGGTTGCCGAAGACGGCAGCGGCGGCGCGGTCATCACCTGCCCTGACGGCACCACGGCCACGATCGCGGCCGGCACCGACGGCACCGACGGCACCGATGGCGTCGATGGCACCAATGGCGTCGACGGCACCAATGGCGTCGACGGCACCAACGGCACGGACGGCGTCGACGGCATGGACGGCGTTGATGGCGTCGACGGCACGAACTGCACGGTGACCGACAACGGCGACGGCACCAGCACCATCGATTGTGGCACCACCCAGGTCACGATCAACAATCCCGGTTCCACGACCGACTTCGAGCTGCAGATTCTGCACGTCGGCGACCCCGAGGCGCGAGCGGACGCAGTCGAAAACGCGCCCAACTTCTCGGCGGTGCTCGACGCGCTCCGTCGCGAGTTTCCGAACACCGTCACCCTCTCGTCGGGTGACAACTTCATCGCCGGCCCGTGGGCGAGCGCATCTAGCACCACTGCGCTCGACGCATTCGTGGGCGACTCCGATCGGTTCCGCCCCGACATCGTCATGATGAACGCGATGGGCTTCCAGGCATCCTGCATCGGCAACCACGAGTTCGACTCCGGCCCGGCCGGTTTCGATAATGCGATCACGGCGACCATCACCGAGTCCGGATTCTTCCCCGGCGCCAGCTTCCCCTACCTTTCCGTGAACCTCGACTTCACCAACGAGCCGGCGCTCGCCGGCCTGGTGACCGCCGACGGTCAGGAAGCCTCGAACATCCCGGGCCGGATCGCGAAGAGCACCGTCCTGTTCGTGAACGGCCAGCGCATTGGTGTGGTCGGCGCGACCACTCCGACCCTCGACGACATCGCCTCGATCGGCGGCGTGTCGGTGACCCCCACCGGCTTCGATCCTACCGACGCGGCCGATATCGCGGCCCTCGCGGCGGAGATCCAGGCCGAGGTCGACAACCTCACCTCCACCGGAATCAACAAGGTCATCGTGCTGGCCCACATGCAAACCATCGACGTCGAGTTCGGGCTCGCTCCGCTCCTCAGCGACGTCGACGTCCTGATCGCGGGCGGGTCGAACACCATCCTGGCCGACAGCAACGACCGTCTCCGCGACGGCGACATGGCTCGCGCGAATACGAGCTATCCAGAGATGTTCATGTCCGCCTCGGCCGAGCCGATCCTGGTCGTCAACACCGATGGTAGCTGGCGCTACGTCGGCCGCCTGGTCGTTCAGTTCACCGAAGGCGGCGTCATCCGCGCCGATCAGTTGAACGACACGATCAACGGCGCGTACGCGACCGACGCCCAGGGTGTCGCCGCCGTCAATGGCACCCCCAACGAGACGGTTCAAGGCATCGCGGATGTCATCAACGATGAGCTGATCCGGCTCGAAGGCAACACCTTCGGCCGCACCACCGTCTGGCTCAACGGCCTTCGCTCGGGAACTCAGTTCGGGGGGGTCCGCCTCCAAGAAACCAATCTCGGCAACCTGACCGCCGACGCCAATCTTTGGCAGGCGCGGCAGGTCGATTCGGAAGTCCGCTTCTCGCTCAAGAACGGCGGCGGGATTCGCGACGAGATCGGCTTCCGCCAATTCCCGCCCGGCTCGAGCGACCCGGATGACCTGCAGTTCTTGCCGACGGCCGCCATTCCTTCGGCAGGCAAGAACAGCGGCGATATCTCCCAGAACGACATCGCCAAGGCTCTGGCCTTCAACAACGGCCTCGTTATTTTCACCGTGACCGCTACCGAGGCGCGGGCGCTCTTCGAGAGTGGCATTTCCAACTGGGATGGCGTGAATGCGCAGGGCCGCTTCCCGCAGGTTGGTGGCGTTCGCTTCAGCTTCGATCCGTCTCTCGACCCCTATGATCCGGCGACGAACACCGGTGGTCGGATTCGATCGATGGCTCTCGTGAACGACGACGGTAGCGTCTTCGACACCATCGTCGAGAACGGTGCTATCGTCGGCGACCCGGCCCGTACCTTCAAAGGTGTGACCCTCGACTTCCTGTTCTTCAACAACGCGGACGGCTACGAGTTTGTCTTCGAGGAAGTCCTCGACGACGACGGCAATCCTGTCTTGGACGACGACGGCAACCCGGTTGTCATCCGCGGTCTGTTCTTCCAGGACCAGGCCATCGAGATCGAGGACAACCAGGCGATCCTGGACGAGTTCGCAAGCTTCGCGGCCCCGGGCTCGGAGCAGGATGCCCTGGCCGAGTATCTGGCGACCTTCTTCCCGCTTCCAAACATGCAAAACATGGATCCGCCGCAATTCAGCGACGAGGACACCACGATCGAGCAAGACGAACGGATCCAGAACCTCAGCGTTCGTTTGGACACCGTTCTGCCTGCTCCCGCTCCCTGATTCAACGCCTGGTACAACCGGCTTGACCCGCGACCTCGGCCGCTTCGGCGGACCGGGGTCGCGAACCCTCCTCACCACCAGCTCGCGCACCCCGGGGACCCCGCCGACAGCAGCGGTCGGTCTTCAACCGGCGGTGGGCGCGCGTCCATCCCTGGTGTATATCGTGTTTATGTTGCGACGGGGTTTGACGCACGCGGGGCTGGGGATGGCGCTCGGCGTGGCGACGCTCGGGGTTGGGAGCGCCTCAGCGGAGGCTCAGGACCTGAACGTGGACGACTGGTTGAGACGTCCGGGCGTCAAGCTGGTGGCGGTCGAGTTTTTCGCCACCTGGTGCAAACCGTGCATGGAGGCCGTCCCCCGGTGGCGGGCGCTGCACGAGAAGTACCAAGACCGGGGGCTTCGGCTCATCGTCGTGTCGACCCAAGACGCCGACGGCGCGTGTACGAATCCGGGATGGTCGCCGGACCTGGTCGTATGTGACGACGACGGCTTCTTGGCGGAACGATTCGGTGCGAAGAAGCTCCCGGCGGCGTTCCTTTGGAGCTGGCAAGGCCAGTTGCTCGGGCAGCAGGTGCACGTCGACGAAGTCGAGGCCAAGATCGAGAAGTACATGCGGCGTGCCCCCCGCGTCGAGGTCGAAGTGGGGCGGCTGACATCGGGCGCCGGCATCGACAAGGACGATCTTTTTACGACGGTTCGCGGAGAGCTTCGGGGGGCCGACAAGCTGGTCGTGGTGGCCACGGCCGCCGAGCGCGAGCGCCTTCGGCGCATCTTGCGTCGCTCGTTGACGGAGGCCGCGGACGAAGCGCTCCAATGCAAAATCGGCGCTGAGATCACCGCCAATTCTCTGGTGCGGGCGAGCGTCACGGGTCGACGAACGAAGCGCTTGCAGCTTCGCTTGCTGTCGGCGGAGCGGGGATGTTTGGTCGCGTCGGCCACCGTGCGGTGGCGCAAGAACCGACCCACCTCGAGCGCGCGAGAGGCCGTGGCCGAGCTCCTGCAGAGCCTTCGTTTCTCGCCGACCCAGTTTCCTTGGTCGCGCCGGGCCGGCCGAACCGGTCGTGACCGGCGCCCCGAATCGGTCGCTTCGGACGGGGATTCAGGCACCGGCACGGATTACGAAGCTCTCCTGCGAGAGGCAAAGGAGGCTTCTCGCCGCGCGCAAGCGGCCAAAGACGAAGTCGAGCGGGCGCGCCGGAAGCGACAGGAGCGACTCGAAAAGGCGTGGGCAGCGGTGTCGGAGGTCGCGCAGACCCAGGCTCTTCCGAAGGATCGTCGGATCTCGGCCATCCGAGGATTCATTGCCGACTTTCCGACCGACAACCCTCACCTCAAGACCGCGCGCGAGTACCTGGCCGCGCTCCGGGCGGGAAGAGAACCGGTCCGAAGAGATGAAATGGTGACCATCGCCGCGGGTAAGTTCCTCATGGGCTGCAACGAGCAGATCGATTCGGATTGCGAAGAGAACGAAAAACCCAGCCGCCGGCCCTATGTTCGAAAGTTCAGCATTGACAAGACGGAGGTCACGGTCGGCGAGTTCAGAACCTGCGTCAACGGGGGCGCGTGTTCCGCGGACGGTTTGTCGATGCCGTATTACGACGGCAAAGACCAGGTCGACTGGGTGTCGTACTGCAATTGGAGCCAACCGAATCGAGAGGATCACCCGATCAACTGCGTCACGTGGGACCAAGCCGTCGCCTACTGCAAGTGGGTTGGAAAACGGCTACCGACCGAAAAAGAGTGGGAAAAGGCGGCTCGAGGGACCGATGGGCGAATTTTCCCGTGGGGAAACGCGACATATACGCCGAGCGGACCTCGGTACGCGAACATCGCCGACGAAGCTCTCCGAAGGAAGTTCTCGAACTTGGATATCGTCGTAGGTTACGACGACCGCTTTGCCGGGACGGCGCCGGTAGGTCAATTCCCAGCTGGAGCGTCCCCCTACGGCGTCCTTGATATGGCCGGGAACGTACTCGAGTGGACCTCCGATCGCTACCGGGGAGGTGAGTTCCCGATAATTCTGGGCGGGTCTTGGGGGGAGGTTCCAAAACTAACTCGGGTGTCGTTCAAATACTGGAATCGCACCGAGAGTCGAATCACGACGGTAGGCTTTCGCTGCGCCAAATCAGGCTGACCTCAAATCAGGCGTACCCCAAATGAGGGTGACCCGAAATCAGGGTGACCCGAAATCAGGGTGACCCGTCAGGCAGCGAATCTTGACTTGGCGGCCTTGAGTTCGATCGACGACACGGCCCGAGCGTTCACGTCGTGTCGGGCGTCGTCAACGTCGGGCGAGCGCTTCAGCCGCGGTCGGGCTCGCGGTAGAGTACCCGCTATGACGATCAGCGCCGGCCTCGAACGAATGCGAGGCGACCCGAGCCGGGTCTTATTGGGGATGGGGCACGTCGAAGCTCGAAGGGGCACGGTCTGGATCGATTCGCCGGAGCCTCGGGACCTCGAGTGGCGTCTTGACGGAGGTACGGTCCAAAGTGGTCAGTTCGCGGCGCCGGCGGGGCCGGTGGCGGTACCTCTGGTCGAGGCCTGGGGCTGCCAGCTCCAGCCCAACACTCGCTATCAACTGACCATCGGCGAGAGCGAACCGCTCATCTTCCATACGGACTTCGCGGAGGATACGCCCGATGCTCGGTACGCACTGGCCATCGGAAGTTGTCACCAGCCGTTCAACGAAGACGGCTCGCTCAACCCGCCCCAGCTGACGACGCTGCGGGTGTTTGCTTCATCCGCTGACGCCCTCGGAGTGCGACGGATCCTGTTGCTCGGCGACCAAATGTATGCCGATCAACCGACCTCGCTGTCGCTCTATCGTCGTGACGTCGTCGCGGCGCTCACCGATGGCCACGTCAAGGAGGCCGCCGACGTCTCGGCCGAACAACTCGATGCATGGTTTACACAACGATACCGCTCCTATTGGAACGTACCGGGGTGGCGAGCCATGATGGCGGTCGCTCCGACCTATATGGTGTGGGACGACCACGAGGTGTGGGACAACTATGGCTCGGGGCGCAAGGATCGGACGGAGGCTCGCCGCCCTCTCGTCGATGCGGCCCGGCGCGCCTACCATAGGTACCAGCGCCTCGGGCGGTCGGAGCCTTCCACCGGTTCCGACTTTGCCTTCCGATACGGTCGGGTGGCGACGATCGTCGTCGATATCCGCGATCACCGGGGCTACTACGATGGTGTGTACCGGGTCTTTTCAAGCGACCAGCGCGAATGGCTACCGACCCAACTGGAGGCCATGAGTGACGCCGCGGTCTTGTTGATCGGTCTGAGCGTGCCGTGCCTTCCATTGCCGGGATTCGCGATTGATCTCGCGGGAGGCATCTTACCTGATGGCAACAACATACAGGATCGCTGGTCGTACGGAGATGGCCGCAAGGAGCGCCAGTGGCTGCTCGAAACACTGAACGCTCACGCCGACCGGTACCCGCATCAGAAGATCATCATCGTTTCCGGTGATATCCACATGGGCTACGCGTCGGAGTTCGTTCGGGCCGATGGCCGTGCGTCGATCTGTCAGTTCGTCTCGAGCGCGGTGACCAATCAGGAGTCGAAAGTCGTTCAGACCCTGGTGGCGGGTGGCCTTCGGTGCTTGAGCAACTCGCCCGCACCGGGGGTGTTCACGCGTTCCCGTCGGCTGATCGGCGTTTCGGGGCACCAGCAAAATCCCTTCACCGGCCAAAACCTTGGAATCATCGAGGTCGAGCACCGGGGGGAAGAAACGAGCGTCCGCCTGTCGCTGATGACGGCCGACCCATCCGGCGCGTTGCAATTCCCGTTTCGATCGAACGAATTCTAGCTAGCCGGATGACAAGCCGCGTTCCGCGATGACCTTCGCGTTCTTCGCGTTCGCTGCGAGCAACGCGGGTCGGGCGGCCAGCCGCTCCGAGTAGGCGCCGATGGCCTCGGTCGGCTCCATCATCTTGAACATGAGCATGAATCGGATGGTGGCCCCGACGATGACGTCGGCCATTGTGAATTGATCACCCAGCAGCCAAGGCCCGGAGGCGAGAGCCTCGTCGAGAGTTGCGACCATGTCGTCGTAGGCTCCGAAGCCAGCCGATCCGGAGTTGTACTCCCACCCGGATACTTTCGCCATGCTGACGGGCTCAATGACGGATGAAGGAAAGAAGCACCAGCGCAGGTACGGCCCCCGCGCCGGTGCGTCGAGCGCCGGAGCGAGACGGCCGGCCGCGTATCGGTCGGCCAGATAGACTCCGATGGCTCCGGTCTCGGAGACGACGGTCTCGCCGTCTTCGAGCACCGGAATCTTGGTCATTCGGTTTCGAGCGCGATGGTCGTCGGAGCGTTGCTCGCCGGCCTTTAGGTCAACAAACCGAAGCTCATAGGGCTGGCCAACCTCTTCGAGCATCCACACGACGGAGGCCGCGCGCGACATGGGGTGGTGGTAGAGAACGATCGACATGGTTCACTATACCGTGACGGGCTATCGGTGACGAAATGCGGCGCACTGCGTCAGCGCTGGGGCTGAGGTCACGGCTTTCTTGGCTCGAAGCTGGGCTCAGATCGGCGGGGTGGGTCATCGACGGGCATGGGTTGTACCCATTTGAGTGGTCCGGCGTCGAGTGATCGGGCGAGCATCGGCAAGTCTCGGCTCACGAGGATCTCTCCATTTTCGGACAAGCCGACGGGGGGGCCCTCGACCCGTCCCACGAGGCGCCCCGATTTGAGATGGAAGACGTAGCGGTCGACGGCCGCGTAGTCACCGCGAACAAGCGTGGTCGGATAGTCCGTGTTGATGGAGGCGAGGACGCGCTCACCCTCAGGGGTCAGCAGCACGATGGTGCCGGCACGGTTGACGAGCGTGAACGCGGACGTCGTGGCCACGACCTGCTGCCGCCCATCGATCGAACGACGCCGACCCGTCTCGAGGTCGATGATGAGGCCATGGGCATCTTTCGCCTGGGCCAGGAAGTGCCGGCTGGCCGGAAAGAGATGGTCGTCCTTTGCGTAGCGGGAGATCTGGCCGAGGTCTTTGACAGCCCCTGACCGATCGTACCACCTCAGAGGGGTTCGCGCTTCGGCTCGGCAGATGGCGATGATGCGCCCGCGATGCCGGTCGATTCCCACGATTTGGGCACCACAGGCGGCCGGAATGATCTCTTTCGTGGAGCGACCGTCGTCGAGCTGTATCGCGCCGTCTTCGGCCCGCAGCATCAGGTCTCCACCCAGGTAGCCGACGACGCCGTCGATCTCTCGGGCCACCCCGCCGCGGAAGGCAAAGCGGGTCGTCGGCTGATCTCCGGAGCCTCCAAAAGTGCTGTAGGAGGCGATGCGCCCCCGACACCGGCGTGGACCGAGAGAGGTCCGAACCTGCGGGGGCGCGATCTTGCCGTCGAGGTCGGTATCCGCGGTCAACACCCAAAGTGTGACCCAGGCTCCTCGAGGGCCGATGAACGCTCGCCAGAGTTGACCAGGCCCGGGGTCGAATATCGTCTCTTGTCCGTCTTCCAGTCGATGAACGACCGCGTGCAAGCGTGCATCGATCGAGCGAAGATATAGGACCGAAGACCCTGACCGGTCGAACTGAGCGGCTCGATGGGCGTACAGCGGCGAATCGTCGTCGGAGGCCACCGCCCCGCGAGCACTCAGGTCGATGATTCGGCCGGTCCGTGGATGTTCAACCAGCAACTTGCCGTTTTGAAGGTACGCGATGTGTCCGCCTTCGGGGTCGAAGTCGACGAGCGTGGCGATCTCTTCGCCGGGCCCGTCGCCTCGGATCAAATAAGGACGCATCGTGTCTCCGTACGTATCGCCGTGATAACCCAAGTTGACCTCAATCCGACCGTCGCCGTTGGTGTCTTCGCGGGCCTGACAAACCAGCGCCCACGACCCGTCGGCGGCGACCCCTTCCACGATGATCGCGCCTTTCGTTCCCAGTTCGCGACCGATCAGTGATTGGCCGGCGTTGGGCCCCGGCGCAGGGCGAGATGCAGGCTTCATTGACCGGGGCTCCGTAGAATCCGGGTCCGACAGAGAGGTGGCTGCGGGCGCGGCGGTCGTGTCCGACGGTGTGCGGCAGGCTCCGATGAGCAGGACCAGGAGCAGACGGTTCCTCACGCCGGACGGCATATCATGAAGCGTTGCTCCGAGCTTTGGCGCTCGGCTGGGAGGCCGCGATCACACTGACCTTCGCTCCCGGCTTCACTCGTGCGAAGGTCGGTCGCCCGAGCGTTCGCGCCCGGGCCAGGGGATCGATGAACGCGACTTGGGAGTCGGAGGCCCTCCGAGATTTGACCGTTCCCTGCGTCCGAGACCTCGCCTGGGTTATCGGGTCGCCACCTCTTTTTCGACCTCGGAATCAGACGATGGCGAGGTGGCCGACGGCGTCGACTTGCCGAGCGACGCTCCGGGCGCTCGAGTCGTGGCTAAAGGCGCTCGATGCGGCGCCGGAGGGCCTGATCGAACTCATCCAGCGTACGCAAGCGCACCGGCTCGGGCGGTACTTCGAGCTGTTGCACCAATTCTGGCTGGCGGAGGCGCCAGGGCACGCGCTTCTCGCCAGCAACCTCCCGGTCCGGGATGGCTCGGCGACCATCGGTGAGCTCGACTTTGTGTTCGACGACGGGAACGGGCCCATCCACCTCGAGGTTGCGGTCAAGTATTACGTGCGGGTGGCGGCCGATGCCGTGGTGGGGGCGTACATCGGCCCATCCCTGCGGGACCGGTTCGATATCAAACTGCACAAATTGGTCCACCACCAGTCTCGCCGAATCGAGTTGCCGGCGACCCGGAGCGCGCTCGAGGTCGAGGGCCTCACGGTACGTCGGGCGCAGGTCCATTTGAAGGGTGTGCTGTACGAGCCCTTGCTCCCTCTCGCGTTCGAGCTTCCCGATGTCGCGGGCGTCGAAGCGGAGCGATTGCGAGGGTATTGGTTGCCGCTGAGCGCCATGCCCCTGCTCGATACTGGCGCCGAGTGGCGGGTACTGGAAAGGCTGCAGTGGCTCTCCGGGCCCGCGCCGGACGCCGCCCCGCTCGACTTTGGCGCCCTGATGGATGTTCTGGTCGAACGGGTTGTGTATCGACCAACCCAGATTGCACAGACGGTGGAAGGGCAGCTAGGGATGCGCTATTTCGTTGTACCCGACGACTTCCTGTCTCGGGCGCAGCTCGCCCTGCCGTCGGAGCTCGTTCGCTCGACGTGACGTGAGTGTTCTGAAGGGAGCTTCCGAGAACGGCGTTCGAGGCGCTAGAGAGGAGCGAGGCTTCGCATCTCGTCGGCGATCTCGGTGCTCAACGGGAACCAGCGGAGGTGCTCGAAGTCTTCGCTGAAGGGCGGATCGGAGACATCGAGCGTGGCGGCTTGATGAGGGGCATCGGCGAAGACTTTCCGGGCTTCTTCCAGGTACGTCTTCAGAACCCATTCGGGCTCCGTGGCGTGGCGCGCTCGGTACTGGGGGTGGCCAAAGTGGTAGATGATGTCGGTGAGGCGCATGGGCGGTTCCGGTCGACCCAGACGATGGCGCCACTCCCCGGTGGTTCGGTTGAACTCGTACAGCGGCAATAGCTTCCAGCCTTCCCGCGCAACGAGGTCTACCGCGTCCACGATGAACTCGAAGACCGTCTCCGAGATGAAGTAATTGAAGTTGACGCGAACCCAACCGGGCTTGATGCCTTCGCAGCCGCGCAGGATTTCGCGTTCGAACCGCTTCGATGTCGTGAGATCGATGCCGAGCAGTCGATGTCCGTACGGGCCGGCGCACGAGCAACCACCGCGCGCCTGAATCCCCATGAGATCGTTGAGCAGAGCGACCACGAAGTTGTGGTGAAGGTACTTGTTCCGGTGAGCAACCACGAATGAGACGATCGAGAGCCGCCATGTGTCTGCGTTGCCCAAGATTCTGATGTTTTCGTTCGTACGCCACTGCGCGATGGCGCGCTTGATGAAGTCGTGCTCTTTACCGTAAATCGTCTCGTAGCCGACCGCTTCTTTGAGCTGAAAGACCAGCCCGGCCCGAATCGACTCGATGATCGCCGGCGTTCCGCCTTCTTCGCGATGCTCGATGTGGTCGAGGTAGCGGTGTTCTCGCGGGTTCACATAGGCGACGGTACCGCCGCCGGGAACCGCCGGCACCTCGTTCTTGAACAGGTGCTTCTTCGCCACCAGAATGCCCGGTGTCCCGGGACCGCCGATGAATTTATGGGGTGAGATGAAGAGAGCGTCTTTGTAGATGAGGTGGCCATCTTCGAGGTCATCGGCCATGTTCATCTCGATCTTGACGTAGGGGGCAGCGGCGGCGAAGTCCCAAAAAGAGAGCGCTCCGTACTTATGGAGCAACGCCGCGGTGTCGCGGGTTCGACTTCCGATACCCGTGACGTTGGAGGCGGCGGAGAAGCTTCCGATCTTAAGAGGTCGATGGGCATGGCGTTCGAGCTCCCCTTCGAGCGCGTGAAGGTCGATCAGACCGTCACAAGTCTCGGGGATGGTCACCACCTTGCAGATCGACTCCCGCCACGGCAGCTCGTTGCTGTGGTGCTCATAAGGGCCAATGAACACCACGGGCCGGTCGTGCTCGGGGATGTGGTCGGATAGGCCGTAGCGGAGGTCGAGGTTCTTGGGGATACGGAGGTTGAGCACCTCGATCAGGTGATTGATGGCGCCCGTGGCGCCCGAGCCGCAGAACACGACCACGTCGCTTTCATCGGCCCCGACCGCCTGTTTGATGAGGGTCCGCGCGTCCTCGCGAAACCGGGTCGTTTGGAGGCCGGTTCCGGACGTCTCCGTGTGGGTGTTAGCGTACAGAGGCATCACTTCACTGCGGATGAAGTCTTCGATGAACGTGAGCGATCGCCCGGAGGCGGTGTAATCGGCGTAAGTCACTCGGCGCGGACCAAAAGGCCCGTCGAGCACCTCTCCGTCGCCGATGATCGACTGCCGTATTGTCTCGAGGAGACGTTCTCCGTGTTGCTGCCCGTCCACACTCCGATCAAACCCCGTCCGTACGCGGGGAGCAACCTATGCTTCGAAGACGCTTAGCGAGGCTGCGCCTCAAACGCTCGAGTTCATTCGCGATTCCGTGCTGGCGC
>CAZFIV010000096.1:22919-29437 GCA_964519665.1 uncultured Myxococcales bacterium | reverse complement strand
TCGAAGGCTCCTCGTGGACCGAGCTTACGACCGCGGGCCGGTCGCTCCATACGGTCTAGAGAAACGCCGTTACATGCGGGCCACGGCGTGAAAGACGACGGTAGTGCGGGCCAGATCCGAGCTGAACAATGGAACGCGACTCTGCGAGAACGAATCGCGGAACCGACCGCCCGTAAGGCCCGAGACGCCCACTCGCAAGTCATCAGTGGCGGCGATGGAGACCTGCAAGCCCAGCCACATCCAATCGCCGTCTTCGGATGCTTCAGGTTCGATGATGACGTCAGATTGGTTGACGGTCTCGCCACCGGCGACGAACCAGCCTCCCCATAGAGCAGCCGACCATCGTTCGTGGGTCGCCCGCAACGTACCTTGCACGGCCGCGGTGCCCGGGCCCACGCTGAAAGCAAGGGCGCAGTCGAGGAATCGCTCACCCCACAAAAAACACGTGCTGCGCCGCAGACGCAGGTCCGATGCCGGGTCGAACTCCCCCGGGCTGTAGCGGCCCACGACCTGGAGCGTGCTCTCGAGCCGAGTGGTCGCGCTGAAGCGTGCGGTATGGACCGCCGACACGTCGGCCATGGCTCCGACCTCCGTGTCGAGAGTGGGGCCGATCCGCTCTGGTTGGGCGCGAAAGCCAATTCGGGGCACCAACCGCCACCCCGGTCGAGGGGCGTAGTCGTACCCCGCATCGATCGCGATCTCCCAGGCCTGGAACGTCTGCCGGGCCGGCTCTTGGGTGTCCGGACCCGCGATCTGAAAACCCCACCCGACTGAGGCGAACCAGCCGCGGTGGGCGACCGAACCGTGGAGATCGACGACCGCTCCGTAGGGAGGATCGCTTCGGACCAGATCGGTGGCATCGGTCCCGATCCCGAAGCGGATCCCCACCACGGCGTCGAGCCCGTCTCCGACCTGGGGAAGCCAAGCGCCGGGGGCAAGGGGGTCTGGCCGGGCGCCGCCGTCGCGTCGAGCCAGGTCATCGATGGAGTCATCGGTGAGGTCAGGCACGGGCGCGGGAACGATCGATGGCACGACGACCGAGCTGGTGTCCGTCGACTCGACGCCGACGCTCGCGAGCAACAGAGCGATGATCATGGGAGAGCTCAACGCCTCACTGTATCACCGATCGCCGCCGTCACCGTGCACATCACTACAGCCGAAGCGTCGAACCGCCCCGCTTCGGCCGCCGCCGACGTTCGATGGGTCAACCTGTGGCTTGGCCTTCGGCCCGCCCCTCATGGCGCCGACCGCTGGCCGGGACGCTGCGGGCACGTTGACCGGATCGGCCTTCTAGTCGGTACTGTGCTCTTCCTTGGCGCGGGCGAGGATTCGATGCAGGACATTGCGGTGCACCTGCGCGTGCTCGGCGGCTTTGGTGATATTGCCGCCCGCGAGCTCGACCACATGGTTGGCGTAGGCTTCTTCAAAAGCTTCGAGGGCTTGCTTGCGAGCTTCTTTGTACGGAAGGCCGAAAAACCCGCCCACGATGATGCCGCTGGCGTTGTCGTTTCGGTGGCGGAGCGTCGTCGCCTTGCGCTTCGCTTTGAGCTGGAGTGCGAGCGACAAGCCTTCGCTGGACAGCGACGCTGCCTGGTCGATCACGTTGCGGAGCTCGCGCACATTGCCCGGCCAGTCGTACGACGTGAGGGCGGCGATGATCTCGGGGGTCAGTTCGAGCGAACCATCATTTCGTTCATTGTGCCGCTGTAGAAATGCCCGCGCGAGAACCGGGATGTCTTCCCGACGGTCGCGCAGAGGCGGCAGATTCACCCTGAGAACGGCCAGGCGAAAATAGAGGTCGGACCGAAAGCGTTTGGCCCGAACCTCATCCTCCAGCGAACGATTGGTCGCCGCGATGACCCGGACATCGACGGGGACGAAGTCGTTGGCGCCGACTCGCTTGATGCGGCGGGTTTCCAGGACCCTAAGCAGGCGCGGCTGGAGAGCCGGGGGGAGCTCGCCGAGCTCATCGAGAAAGATCGTCCCGCCGTCGGCTTGTTCGAATGCGCCCGTACGGTCGGTCATCGCGTTCGTATAGGCCCCTTTAACGTGGCCAAACAGCTCGGACTCGATCAGGTTCGAGGGGATCGAAGCGCAATCGACGACCACCAACGGGGCATCTTTGCGGTCGGATGTCTCGTGGACGGCCTCGGCTACGATCTCTTTTCCGGTGCCCGTCTCCCCCGAAATCAGGACCGTCGCGTCGGTACGGGCGGCTCGCTGCAGCACCGAGAAGACTTCCCGCATCTTTCGGCTCTTGCCGAGGAGGCGTCCGAAACTCGTCTCCTCCGCGGGGGGAATCGGGTCGTTCTTTTCGGGCGCGACGATCTGGAGTTCGGTCTCGCCGATCCGAAAGACCGAACCTGGCCCTAGGTCGAGGCTCTCGAAGCGATTGCCTTCGTAATAGCAGCCATTCGTCGAATCGAGGTCGGTCGCGTGGACGAAGCCCCCGCGGTTGACCAGCTCGATGTGGCGTCTCGAGACCGATGGGTCGGGCAGTCGCAGCGTAGCGCTGAAGTCAGTGCCGATGATGAACGGTTCGTGGCCGAGGATGATCGCCTCGTTGCCCTTCAACTCACCGGACAGAATGCGCAGGATCAGGACCCCTTGCTCGGTGGGATTCGGACGACCGATAATTTGAGTGATCGGATCTCCGGTGTCCGAGCTCACGCATCAGAAAAATGGCAGCGTTCGTGCATGCAGGCAAGAGGGGCTCGTCGATCCGTCTGTTGACTTCGCGTCCGTTGACGTCGGGACGGGACGCCGGTACCTCCGCTGCATATGCGTCGCGTTGTATGGGTGGTGTCGCTTCTGACCATCACCCTCCAGGGCTGCAGCTTCTTCAAAACCGGCGCTTCGGCCCACCCGCTCGAATTCGTGGGCACGGACGCCGCGGTGGTGGTGGAGCTCAGGGATATCGGACTGCTCATCGACTTGCGGGCAACCGTTACCAAGAACTTCAGTGGGGTGGTCAGCGAGGCGCAGATCGAGCAGCTCGGCGACAACCTGGCCCTGACCTTCGGTTTTGACCCCACCAAGCCAGAGGGGCTCAAGAGCGTGGGGTTGGCCTCCAAGGGCCCGGTGGCGGGTGAGCTGTCGACCGACGGCCTCCGCGCCTTATGGGTGGTCCCCGTCGCCGACCCCAAGCTGCTGCTTCCGGTCATCGAAGACGTGATGAAGGCGCGGTTCGGCGTGGATGAGGTGCAGACCGAGAAAAGGGAAGGAGTTTCGGTCACCACCTACTCGACCGAGTTCGGACCCCGAACGGTGGTTCGGGGTGCTCACGCGATGTCCAAAGGTCACTTGCTCTTCGCAACGGGCCCCGATGCCGCCGATTCAGTGGCCCGCGCGTCGAAGCTCGACCCAAAGCGGTCGGTCCGGAACCATCCCGAGTTCCGCGCCATCGCCTCCAATCTGGGGAACGACTACGACATCCGCATGATCTCGCACCAAGGGGGCGCGGCGGCGTTGACCGCGGCTCGCCGGGCCGGTGGAGACCCACAAGAGCTCGCGCCTCTTCTACAGCGCGTAACGAGCGCCGGGTGGACGCTCCAGTACGATGGCGAGACGGTCCGAGTCGCGGGCCGAGCGCGCCTCAACGACGCCGGGTTACAAGACGTACGGCGGGTGTTCGCGACGAAGGGCTCGGCGCCCGGCGGGGTGCGGGCCGTCAATCTCCCGTCGGCGGTATTCGTCGCCCAGGCGTCCGGTGATCCGCAGGCGTTGTTAAATGCGGTCGCTCGGCCGGGTAGTGCACTTCGTCGGGAGCTCGAACAGGGGGCTCGTCGGGCGAAGGCCGAGATCGACATCGACCCTCTGCAAGAGCTTGTTCCGTTGTTGTCCGGGCATGCGGTGGTCTCGGTGGGGACCGCCGACCTCAGCACGGTCGAGCTTCGAGAGCTGCAGCGCGGTCCGCTCGAGCGGCTATGGGTAGGGTTCAGCACGTCCGTCTCTGATTCGGCGGCCGTGAGCAAGGTCGAGGGCACGATCAGTGCGCAGATGCGGGCCCAGGGGCTTCGGGTCAAGGAGCGAAAGGTGGGCAACTCGCAGATACGGGACATCCTTCCCAGGGAAGGTGCGCTCAATACGGCCCCGCTCGTGTCGACTTTTCAACACGAGGGGGCGTGGGGATTCAGCATCGAGCCGACCGTTGCCAACGCGATCGTCACCAACGATCGAGGTACCGACGCGCTGAACGGGCGGCCCGGGCTGCACGCCGAGCTTCGGGTAGACCGCCTGATCGCAGAGCTTCGCCGCTTTCGTGCCCAACAGCTCGACCTCGCCGAACGCTTCATGTTCATGACCACGTTGAATTATCTATCCTTGATCAAGCAGCTGACCGTGGACGTCGAGCCGGTAGACGACGGTCTGCGCATGCAGACCGAGTTGCAGTTCTCGCCGCTGGCCGCCCGGAACCCGTGAGCGAAGGCCGTCGGCGAAAACCGTGAGCGAAACCACCGCGATCGCCCAGCTGGTGGGCGTTACCCGTCGGTTCAGTGATCCCCCTCGGACGGTCCTTACGTCGGTCGACCTATCGGTCCACGCCCAAGAGTTGGTCGCGATCGTGGGCCCCAGCGGATGCGGAAAGACCACTCTGCTCAGCATCTTGGGGGCGCTCGACGCATCGTACGAAGGGGAAGTCGCCCTGCTCGGCCGCTCGCTCGGTCCGCTGAGCGATGATGAGCGATCGTCGCTGCGCAATGCATCGATCGGCTTCGTGTTTCAGGCCTTTCACCTGCTGGAACATCTGTCGGTCGTCGAGAACGTCGAGATGGCCCTGTGGCTGCTGCCGAAGCCATTATCGACCCGAGTCTCTCGCGAGCGCGCCAGCGAAGCGTTGGTGCTGGTCGGTCTTGGCGGTCGCGGCGACGAGCGGGTCGGGCGGTTGTCGGGCGGGGAGCGACAGCGGGTCGCCATCGCGCGGGCGGTGGTCAACAGCCCGCGGCTCCTTCTTGCGGACGAGCCGACCGGGAACCTCGACGCGGGGACGACGGGCGTCGTGCTCGACATCTTCAATGACATCCGACGCCAAGCGGAGCCCGGGTGCGCCGTGGTCGTGGCGACCCATGATCCCGATGTCGCCGCTCGTGCCGACCGAGTGCTTCGTTTGACCGATGGTCGCCTCGAGGAAGTGCCCTGATGCGAACGATGACTCTCCTTCGGCACGACCTGGTCCGCAGCGGGGGGCGCTTGGCCGGCGTCGCGGTCGCGGTCGCGGCTTCGGTCGCGGTCTTGGTCGTGCTCGCGTCCGTCGGGCTCGGGCTGTACGAAGGTGTGGTCAGACCGCTGCTGCCTCGGCTGCCGATCAATGTCCTCAAGGTCGAGCCACGGGCGATCAATCTGGGGCCGCTGGCCTTCGAGGCGACGGAGTTGACGGGGGGCCTCGACGAGCGAACGCTGGCGACCCTCCGGAGAATCGACGGAGTGAGTGCGGTCTACCCGATCGTCGGCATGTCGTTTCCAATGCGGGCCACCGGCGGCCGGTCGTTTCTGGGTCGGGAAGTCCGGACCGACGTCTTCGCGACGGGTCTCGCCGAAGAGCTCGTCGCCGGCGACGTGGCGCGGGGCTACCGATTCGTTGACGACCCGTCGGGTGAGGTTCCGGTTCTGGTCGCCCGTCGCCTGCTCGAACTCTACAACACGACCGTCGCTCCGGCGATCGAACAGCGGCGGCTGTCCCCGGAAGCCGTGATCGGCTTTCAGTTTCAGATCGTCATCGGGTCGAGCCTGGCTCGAGGCACGCCCGACCCAAGCCGGGTGCGGCGATATACGGCCACGATCGTCGGTCTCTCCGACCAAGCCAATATCGTCGGCCTCACGGTGCCTGAAGCGACGCTTCGCCGGTGGAACCAGGAATTCGGCCGGGCTTCTCCGCTAACCGGGGCCTTCATCAAGACGCGGTCGCCCCAGGACGTCGCATCGGTCGCCCGCCAGGTCGAGCGGATCGGCCTGGCCGTCGACGACGCTCCCAAGATCATCGGCACTGCCCTCGCCATCGGTGGGGGGCTGTTTGGCCTTTTCTCGCTCATTCTGCTCTCCCTCGCTGCGTTCAGCATCGCGCAGACCTTCTTCCGACTTGTCGCCGAGCGTCGTCTGGAACTGACCATTCTCAGAGCGCTGGGGGCTCGCCGCCGCGACCTGCGCCATCTGGTGTTAGTGGAGGCGGCGGTGGTCGGATTCATCGGAGGCTTGGCCGGAACGCTGGTGGGGTCCTCGGTCGCTCACCTGTTGGCGTGGGCTGTCGACACCAATCTGCCCGAGTTGCCCTTCGAGCCCGCCCGTATCGTGGTTACGCCGATCGGTATGGTCGGCCTAGGGGTGCTGCTCGGGGTTGTGGCATCAGTGCTCGGCGCGTGGTGGCCAGCCAATCGGGCTGCGTCGGCCGACCCGGCGACCGCGCTTCGGCAGTGACCTGACGGTGGCGGAGCTCGATGACGCCGCCCGACCACGTCCGGTCGACCGCTCCGGGCGAGCGGTTCCGGGCGAGCGGTTCCGGGCGAGCGGTTCCGGGCGAGCGG
>CAZFIV010000096.1:0-22819 GCA_964519665.1 uncultured Myxococcales bacterium | reverse complement strand
TCCGGGCGAGCGGTTCCGGGCGAGCGGTTCCGGGCGAGCGGTTCCGGGCGAGCGGGTTCCGGGCGGGCGGTTCCGGGCGAGCGGTTCGCAGGTTCAGGGCCGCTCGACCTTGATCCAGATGTGTTCCGCACGGGCCCACACCTGGCCAGAATCGTCGGCGAGGGCGGACGCTGCGAGGTGCTTTCTTCCTTTCCGACCTCGGCTCCAGCCGTAGACGATGTAGGCTCGGTCGCCCGGGACGTCGACGGGAACGTCGGCCGTCATCTGCCCGAGCAGGTACAAAGAGTCGAAGGCGTAGCCGGTGCCGAAGAAGCTGGGGCAATCCAGCGCGGCCCACAGAATCTTGGAATCAATCCGATTCTCACGGACGAACTCGGGATCTGGCGACCAGTCGCAGGCGACCAGGTCGCGACCATCGATGGGCCCCGGGAAGAGTCGGAGGCCGTCGGTCCGCGCCGGTCCACACACGAAGCACGTGGGAAAGAAGTGTTCTTCCAGTCCCCGGAACCGATGGCGACCGTCTCGGGCTTGGGTCGTCGAGGGGGCGTCGGGGGCTGTCCACTCGATCGAGCCGGGCCGCCCGGTCGCAATCGTAGTGGTACCGAAAGCCGCCGAGACTTCCCTGTCGCCCTTGTCGGGGACCCGGACCTCGATCGGCTGGTCGAGAGGGGGCGGCGACCGCAATCGAATCTGCGGGGGGCTGCGCACGAAGTCAGCCACACAACCGCACGCGTAGCCGCCGTTGGCGGATTGAGGGGGGCCGTTGAACCGGCTCGGTATGACCAGACTCGTCACGACCCCCGGAATACCGAAACCGACCGATTTCGGCGAGCCCGTTGACGACCTCAAAGGCCCCTGGTGCTCAGAAGGCCGGCAATTCACCTTGCGGTAGAATGGGCAGCCGTGCTACCGCCAGCCTCCGTGGAGTACGTCATTGAGCCCCTGGAAGGCGCGGGCCCGCTCAAGCTCGGCATGTCCCGTGACGCCGTCCGCGAAGTCCTGACCGATGCGCCGCGGGACGAAGCCTCAGACGACGATGACGAGTCGGGTGAGTCATATTACGACGGCGCTCTTCGAGTGAGCTACGACGCCGAAGACCGCGTTTCATCCCTGGAATTGTCGGCCGGGGGAGAGATCAAGGTCCTCTATCGGGACATCGACCTATTCGACGTGCCGACGAAAAAAGCGGTGGCCGCGCTCGAAAAGGACGGACCTTACGACCCCGACGCCCCCGAGATGCCCTTCACCTTCGTCTTTCCCGCACTCGAGCTTTCGCTAGAGCGCCCCGACGAAGCGGACGACAGCAGCTTCGAGCGTCTCGTCATGGGCGGCGAAGGCTTCTACAGTCAGCGTGAGGTCGACCCCGAAGCCTACGGGTTCGAAGGGGGTGACCGGGCGCAAGACGGGGCGTGGGAAGATGGCGAGCTCGACGAAGAAGACGAGCTCGAAGAGGAAGGCTTCAGCACCGACGACGAAGAATCGAACGACGCCGATGATGATAGTAGTAGCCGGTCGCCTCGTCTGTTCGGAGGCGCCGAGCTCGACGACGACGACGAAGACTTCGACGACCTCGGCGAGCAGGAGCTCGACTTCGACAATCCAGACGGAGTGGACTGGAGCGACGACGAGGACGACGACTGGCTGAGCGATGACGACGAGGACGATTGAGGGGATTACTCGATCCGGTCCTGTATCCCGACGAGGCAGGTGTTGGTGCGGATTCGGGTCGCTCCGAAAGCCAGGTTGCCATATCCACCAGACGGGTCGGGTCCGCCTTATGCCCCTCTCTCGAACGGGGTTGGCCAAGCTGGAGGAGGGTAGCCGGCTATCGGTGACACCATCCACGCAGTTGGTCGATGACCAGCGTACGCGGGCCTAACGCAATCCGTCGCCCGGAACGCAGATCAACGCGCGCAAAGGGTTGCTTCTTGGGCGGTTCGAAGTGCGAGCCACCGTCAACAGCGTTGGCCCGCACTGTGCAGAGGGAACGGACCAGCGACGCGAGTCCGCTCGCATTCATTCGGAGAAGTCATGTCGATGCAGTCCTACCAAGAGCCGTCCGCCCACGATGTCGATCTGCTGGTCCAGGTCTTTGATGCCGCTATCCTCGCCTGCGAAGACGTCGATATCGGAGAGCTGAGCCGTTGTCTCGATCTGCTCAGAGCGTTCATCGATTTCGAGCATTCGAGCCCGACCATGGCGTGGGGCGTTTACCAGATCTACCGGCACTGTGAGGGGCTAGCGGCTCAGGGGGACTTCGCGGGGGCCGCTACGATCCTCGCGTATCTCCAGCAGCTTTGGGCAGATGCGTAGTACGCGCTTCAGCGGGTTGAGGCTATACTGACGCCACTGTGGACGTTGGATCGAATCCCGTTCGTTATGGCCGGTACCTTCTGCTCGACCGGATCAACGTGGGCGGGATGGCCGAAGTATTTCGGGGCAAGTCGGCGGGGGTCGAAGGTTTTGAACGCATCGTCGCCCTGAAGCGAATCCTTCCCAATATCGCAGCCGACCCCGACTTCGTACAGATGTTCGTGGAGGAAGCGAAGCTGGTCGTTCAGCTCCAGCACGCCAACATCGCGCAGGTTTACGACCTCGGCAAAGCCGAAGGCACGTACTACATCGCGATGGAGTACGTCTCGGGGACCGATCTGCGATCGATGTGGGATCGTGCGCGAGGTCGCAATCGTCTCCTTCCCATCGCGATGAGCTGCTACATCATGCAGCGTGTTTGCGAGGGTCTCGACGCTGCGCACCGAAAGAAAGACAACGAAGGGCATGACATCAGCCTGGTCCACCGAGACGTATCGCCTCAAAATATTCTGATTTCGTACGAGGGCGAGGTCAAACTGATCGATTTCGGTATCGCGCGGGCGGCCAATCGAGTGTCCAAGACTCAGGCCGGCGTGCTCAAAGGCAAGTTTGGGTACATGAGTCCCGAACAAGTGCGGGGCATCGAACTCGATAACCGTTCGGACATATTCGCCTGCGGCGTCGTCCTGTACGAGCTCCTGGTCGGAGATCGGCTGTTTCTCGGCGAGTCGGATTTTTCGACCCTAGAGAAGGTTAGAAACGTCGAGATGGTGCCACCGACTCGCCTCAACAAGAATCTCTCGCCCCACCTGGAGCGAATCGTGATGAAGGCGTTGGCGCGGAATCGTGAGGATCGCTATCGGTGGGCCAACGAAATGGCGGAAGACCTCCAACGGTACCTATTCGCGACGAACCAGCCGTTCGCGCGGACCGATCTGCAGCGATACATGCAGCAGCACTTCCGGAGCGAAATCGCCCAGGAGGCGGAGCGCATCGAAGGGTACAAGCAAGTCTCGATGCCTCAATTCGAGGATGAGCCGCCGACCCAAGAGCACGCCATGCTGCCAGGGCTTCAGATGCCCACCGGTACGATGCCCGCGCTTGCACTTCAAAATGAACCGATGCCCGCCCCGCCCCGCTTCCCGTCGGCGTTCGAGCACCCGATGGCGGTCCGCGAGATGAGCACCTTTGGGTACGGACCGGGGGCGGGGTCGGATGCGATGTCGAATCCGACGACGGGTACCATTCTGCCGCCGCCCTCGTCCCCACCGCCTCGCCAGAGCCTCCCAGCCTGGGCGGCGGTACTGATCGGCGCGCTGACAGTGCTGGTTCTGCTGTCTGCCGGCCTGATGATCTATCAGACGATGGCCGGCCGGTCGTCCGGAACCGGCGTGGTGGTCGTGACCACCCAGCCGGCCGAAGTCCGCTTGTCGCTGAATGGGCAGTTGATCACGAATCGAACGCCATTCACTTTCGACGACCTCAGAGTGGGGACCCACGTCCTACAGGCCGAGGCGGACGGGTACGAAACCAAGGTGCGGGCCCTTCAGGTCGCGGCGGGCGACCACCAGACGGTGACGATGGAGCTGGTCCGACGACCGGGGACCGCGAGCGTGATTATCCAGACCAGGCCCGCGGGCCTTCGAGTGTGGGTCAACGGCGAAGACACAGGATTGGTCACGCCGGCCACGGTCAGCGGCTTGTACGAAGGTGAGCAGATCATTCTCCTTCGGCGAGATGACGGAAGCCTTGCTCACCGCTTCGGGGTGAGTCTGACGCCCGGCGCCGCCAAGGTCGAAAGCATCGAGATTCGCAGTCTTCCGGTTCGGCTCGATGTCGTGACAGACCCTCCGGGCGCGGAGATCATCGTCGAAGGTGAGCGGCGCGGGATGACCCCGACGACGCTCGAGAACTTATCGGCAGGACCTCTAACGGTCCGGCTTCGCAAAGAGGGTTGCGCGCCGGCGACCCGAAGGGTTCGGTTGCGGCGGGCCACGGTGACCGAGCTGCGTGCACAGTTGCGCTGTAAGGGGGGCGACCGCCCGGCGGAACTCGGCTCGGGCGGATGAGTCACCGCCTGCCTACCAGATCCATCATGACTCGGATGCATCATGACTCCTGTGCTCTGATCTTACGCTCCTGCTGGCCTAAGTCCGAGATAGCGGTCATCGTTCGCTGCGCGATGTCTCGGTAGGTCTTGGTGCTGGCGGTGGATTGGCGGAGGTCATCGAGGTCGAGGGGTGCGCCGAACACCACGTGGATCGGTGTTCCGGAACCGTTGAAGTTGCCGGCGATCTGTTTTAGCAAGTTGTTGGACAGACCGTTGATGAAGGCTGGAATGACCGTGGCGCCCTCCGCCTGATGAATGAGCCGGCCAATCCCGTTCTGCGCCGGCAGAAGAGTGTACGGATCATCACTCAGGTTGCGAGTGCCCTCGGGATGGATTCCGGCGCTCCTCCCATTGGCCACCGCGGTGGCGAGCTCCGACATCGCGGTGTGATTGAGGCTCAGGCGGTGGCGGTCTCGAAAAATCGGCGGGTACATCGACCAGAAACTCATGACCGCGTTGACGAAGAAACCGGCCCAATGATCATAAAAAAAGTTGGCCCGGACCGGGAACAGCAGGCGCGGCCGAAATCCTCGGCGGTACAAGACCGCGTTGATGACATACATGTCGAACATGCTTCGGTGGTTCGAGACCAGGATAACCCGCTCGAGCGTATTCACGGGAGGCAGGCGGTCGAGCCCGTGTACCTGCAGCAGGCGCCGAGTGCAGAAGTATACCCAACCGGCTCCCGGCACTCGACAACCCCATGCGCAGAACCGGTCCAGCCACCACCAGTCGAAAGTCCGTCGGATAAAGGCCACGTTGGCGCGTTCGAGCCACGTCAAGCGCTCCGGCACTTCGGCGAACGTTTCGGCCCGAGAACTGCGCTTGATGTCCGTCGACACCCGTCGACGTGAACCGCGGGTCTTCATCAAGATCAACCGGATTCGCAACGCTTGACGTATGGTTCCGGACAGCAATATTGCACTTAAAAGTGCGTCACACATCCGCATCTCCGGCCGCGTGCGACCTGGCGACGGAGCCGACCAGCTTCCGGATGCTTTATGCGCTCGGAAAGCCCAATCTTACTCTCCTGGTCATCGTGACGGCGGTCCTGGGCTTCTTCTTGGGCCTCTCTGAGGGCGCTCCGCTCCGGTGGGACCGACTGCTCGCCTTGATCGTCGGGACGGGCCTAACCTCCGCGGGTGCGTGTGCCCTGAACATGTTCATCGAGCGCGATATCGACGCGCTGATGCCCCGAACCCGCAAGCGGCCCATCCCGTCAGGGCGGGTGAGCCCTGAAAGTGCCCTCTTCTTCGCCCTCATGACCCTTTCGTGGGGCTTTGGCGCTCTGGCCGCTTTCTGTGGACCGATCCCCGCTTCTCTCTCTCTTGTGACGGCGGGGATCTACGCGTTCGTTTATACGCCCCTGAAGCGGCGGGGTCCCGTCAGCATCTGGATCGGTGCCATCCCCGGTGCGGTTCCCCCTTTGATGGGCTGGGCGGCAGCGACCGACGGCGTCGACTGGGGCGGCGTCTCTCTGTTCGCCATCCTGTTCTGCTGGCAGTTCCCGCATTTCATCGCGCTCGCTTACATGTACCGCGAGGACTATCGACGAGCGGGTTTCCGGTTTCTGCCGGGGGACGCCCGCGCGGGGCGGCGGGCGGGGCAGCAGATCCTGTGGGGATGCATAGCGCTGTTTGGGGCGGCGCTCGTCCCGTCGATGCTGGGTTTGGCCGGCTGGGTGTATGTGGTGGGCGTGGTGACCGCCGGGCTGTGGTTCTTGCAGGCGTGCTGGCGGTGTGCCGCCCAGACTACGGGGAAATCAGCCCGTCGCGCGTTCCTTGCCTCGATCGCGTACCTCCCGGCACTCTTGGTCTTGCTCGTTCTCGACCGCGCCATCGCAGGTTAGTCGTCCAGCCCGCTCACGATGTGAACGGAGCCACGTTGCCGAACCTGAGCCCAAGTCTGTCCGACCACACCGGTTCCGAACCACTACCCGGCCGTACACTCGCCAAGCGGCTTGAATCTATACGTCTTGCGGGCTTTGATCGACTGAAGACATGCCGACAATCAAGGTCACTGACGCGTCTTTTGAGCGCGACGTCCTCGCTTCCGAGATTCCCGTCCTGGTCGATTTTTGGGCGACCTGGTGTGGTCCCTGTAAGGCGGTCGCTCCCGTGCTCGAGGAGCTGGCCGACGAGTACGCCGGGAAGCTGACCATCGCGAAGCTCGACGTAGACGCCAACCCCGCAATCTCGGGAGCGTTGCGTATCCAATCGATCCCTACGATGATCCTTTTTGATCGGGGGCAGCCGGTCGAAGCGGTGCAAGGCGCTCTTCCGAAAGACGCTTTGAAGCGCTTCTTGAGCCGACATATCGGCGCGCCGTCCCCGGGCCCGGCGAGCCCCAAGATCGCCCCCGAAGACCTCAAGCAGCTCATGGACGGTGGCCAACCCACCGTGGTGTTCGACATTCGGGAGCCTCAGCATTTCGCCCGCAGTCATCTTCGCCATGCGCGATGTGTGGCCGCGGAGGACGTCGCGACCGAAGCCGCGCAGGTTCCGCCGGGGGTGCTGATTGTGTTGGTCGATCGCACCGGCGAGCAAACCGAGGCCATCGCGAAAGATCTGCAGGACAAGGGGATGTCGGCCGTATCGCTCGAGAAGGGGTTGCTGGCCTGGGAAGGTAGCCAGTTTCCGACGTTCTCCGACAAGGAAGAGGCCCGGCTAGACCAATGAGCAGTGGGCGCCGCACAGGGAGCCGATTGTCAAGAAATCGACCGGTTCCTTCGAGGCGGCCCGTTTTTCGACCCAGGAGGTAGAGCCGACTAGGCTCGCATCGTGGTGACGACGGCTTCACTCGATGCAAGACCAATTGCTGCTCCGTTCCTCAAGTGGGCGGGCGGCAAGGGCCAGCTCCTCGGGGAAATCCTGCCTCGCCTGCCGAAGCGGATCAAAACGTACTACGAGCCGTTCATGGGCGGAGGGGCTGTTTTCTTCGCCCTCGCGAACGAGGGTCGGTTCAAGCACGCGGTGCTGGCCGACGCGAATGGCGAGTTGGTTGAGGCTTACCAAGTCGTCCGTGACCACGTCGACGATCTCGTCGAAGCGCTTCGGCTGCACGCCGCTCACGGCACTGATGCCGACTATTTCTATGAAGTGCGGGCTCGCGACGTGACGTCTTGCGGCCCGGTCGAACGGGCCGCCCGCCTCATCTTTCTCAATAAGACCTGCTTCAACGGCCTGTATCGGGTCAATCGTCGAGGACAGTTCAACGTCCCGTTCGGTCGCTATGCGAGGCCCAGAATACTCAATGAGGCGCTCCTGAGGGCCGCGTCCATCGCTCTTCATGATGTCGACATCAGGCAGGGAGACTTCGAGCAGACTACGAAGTTGGCGACCGCCGGAGATGCGGTGTATTTCGACCCGCCGTACGTCCCGATCTCGGACAGCTCGAGCTTCACGAGCTATCACCGGTCCGGTTTCGGTCCTCCCGAGCAGGAGAGACTCCTGCAAGTGTTCGAGGAGTGCGGGCGGAGGTCGGTGAAAGCCTTGTTGTCGAACTCCGACTGCCGGATCACGCGCGCGTTGTACGCTCGCCAGGATGTGGTGACCGTGCTCGCATCGCGGGCCATCAATTCAGTGGGCGGTAAACGGGGTCGCATCAACGAACTGCTTGTCGTCGGACGAAGTGGGCGTCGCGCGAACTTGTCCACGCCTGCAGATTCCGCCCTTCCCGCCGCGCTGGCCAAGCGCCGACTTCGTCGAACGGGCTGAACTGCGCTATAGTCAAAGAGTGGAAGCGGTCGCGGTCGAAGATCGCTATTGGTCACCGCTGCGAAGCGCGGCGGCGGCCCAGGACTACAATCATCTACGCCTGGGCCCGCTTTCTTTGGGGCCGCCGCGGTGGCGGAGCACTGTGGGTCAGGCCCATTTGGCTCTGGGTGATGCTCACGACGAAATCGTGGTCGTCGACCGGATGACGTCGCTCCGCAATCATCCAGAGGTCGACGCGGCCGAAGTGCTCGCCGACCTTCGGCATGTACTGGGCCTCGAACATCGGCACGTGATGCGAATTCTGGGGGCAGGCATCGATACCGGCGTGCCGTACGTCGTTCGCACCTTCCGCCTCGGTCGTCCGATGGCGGATGTCCTCGACATCGGGCGTCTCCATCGTCAGCACGCAGTGGCTCTCATGTACCCTGTCTCCGAGGCGCTCGCATTCCTCGCGCAAGCCGGGCCGAGCCCCGGAGCGTGCGCGGTGGGTGGCTTTGACCTTCGAGACATTTGGGTCGGGTTCGACGGAGGCGTTTGGATCACTGGTCACGGGACAAGAAGACTTCGACTCGATGCTGATTTGGATCCGGTGGGCCATGACTTGGCGTCGTTGCGTAGGCTCGCCACCGTCGTGGGTCGCGCGACTCGGACCAACCTCCGAGAGGTGATCGAAGACGTCACCGATGTGGAGTCGGCCCATCTCGCCCTTCGTCGCTTCGATCGTGATGCCTGTGGTCATCGGGCGGAGATCATCGGGGAGTGGATGCGGAAGAACTTTCACGAGGCGATCCGAGTCGAGCGTTCGCAGTTTGGTCTCGATACTCTGCACTAAACCAGCAAGCCGGAGCGAAGCGGGATTCGCGCCGGGCGGAACGCGAGAGCGAGCTGGGGAGCGCAGCTCCATGCTCTCGTCATGCTGGTCTTCGAGGCTCAGGCAGGGTACAGCCACGATGATGACGGCCCTAAGCGAGAGCAAGTTCGAAATGCTGGCGGACGAGACGCTGAATCGCATGCTGGAAGCCCTAGCTGAACACGAGGATGAGGACTTCGAGGTGGATCTCGAGAGCGGTGTCTTGACGATCGAATTCGCCGATGGCGCCAAGTACGTCATCAATAGCCATCGTGCGGCCCGGCAGATTTGGATGGCGGCAGAAACCACCGCCTGGCACTTCGATTGGACGGGCACCTCGTGGCTCGCGACCCGATCGCAGGACGAGCTGTGGGCGACCGTCGAGAAATGGGTGTCTACAAAGGTCGGTCGGCCGCTCCGCGATTGGCCTACTTCGACGCCGTAGTGGCGGCCAGAACAGCTTGGATGAGCTCTTCGGGCACCTCTTGAGGAACAGGAGCGTCGTCCGGTACCGAGAAGACCAGCGACTCGAGTCGAATGGTGGTGCAGTAGCTGTCCAAGAAAGCGAGGCAGTCAGTGCATACCTTTATGTGCGCATTGAAAATGGCTTCTTCCTCGGGGCTCAGCTCGGATTCGACGTATCGAGCTACGAACGCAATGAATTCGGAACACTTCACGATCGATCCTCGGCTAAGTGTTGCCGCATCAGCTCCCGTAGGGCGCAGCGCGCCCGGTGTAGGCGAACCTTGAGCGCTCCAGGGCGAATGTTGAGGGTTTCGGCAGCCTCCTCCGTGCTCATCCCCTGAACGTCTCGCAGCAACAGCACATCTCGATAGTTATCGGGCAGTCGCGCCATTTCTTGAAAAACCAAGGCGCACAGCTGTTTTCTTCCGACCGTCGTTTCCGGATTCGAGCACCACGGAGGGTCCGGATTCTTGCGATGCCCGTCGGGCAGGAATCGAGGTTCCAAAGCGTCGATCGGTTCCTCAGCCAGCCTCTTTTTTCGCCTCAGACGCATCAAAGCGGCGTTGACGGTGATCTTGAACAGCCAAGACCCGAGTTGAGCCTCACCCCGGAAACAGCCGAGACTTCGATGAGCCGACAGCAATGCGTCCTGGAGCGCGTCCTGCGCGTCGGCATCGTCCCCGAGGATCCGTCGAGCAACACCCAGCAGACGCGGCGCAAAGTGACGGACCACCTGCTCGAATTGGTTCTCCGGGGCCAAAAACAAGTCTTCCGGAGCTTCCGATGCCTGAGGGGCCGACACTTACGGAATATCCCCCGAAGTGCCCTACCGATCAAGATGCGGAAACGCCGAATACTGGTTTTCAGCCGTTCGATCCAGCCCGGAGATCAGCGTTGATGACACCACCGCTGGTGGACGAACTGCTCAGGGGCAAGTACAGCCGAGCCTTCCCTTTGAGCCCTCCCAGAATGAAGAGCGGCGGAGCTTCGAGTCATCGGGCATCGTCATCGAACACAGCGATTTGCTGTATACGGACGTCAGGCGATGTTGTCTGAGGGTGTGTACGGAGCCGCACACGATCGGGTATGTGTTGCGAAAAGGGAACCAGGGCTGTGTCTTAGCTCGAGTGGGCATTGGCGGTCGGTGAACCATGGCAAGATGTATTGACGTCCGAGTTTCGCGTGACCGTCGTCCGCTGACGGTCAACACTGCAGAAAACTCGTCTAAACAGGGTACCCATGAACATAGACAAGCAGATCCTCAAAGCCACCATGGTCTCGTTGGAACACGACGTGATCAACCAGGCCGAGCAGGCCTATCAAGCCTTCGTTGAAGGGGTCTTCTACGACCGAGAGCAGACGGTAGAGTTCGACGACCAAGCGCAGGCCGTAGCGAACCGCAACCTTGCTGACCAAGTCGAGGAAAGAGTGCACGAGCACGAAGACCACGTAGCCCAGCTCGAAGCGATACCGTTCGATGCGAAGACTACTGTGGAGCCGGGGGCGGTCGTCAAACTGTCGGAGTCGAATCGCTACCTGGTGGTTGCCGTTCCAACCGCCGCGTTCGTGTGCGAAGGCGTCGACTACCTCGGGATTTCAGTCGAAGCGCCCCTCTATCGAGCGATCGAGGGGCTTCAGGCTGGTGATACATTCGAGTTCGCTGACCGAGACCGCGTCGTCGAACGAGTCTTTTAGTTCAGTTGACCTCGTCTATCCTTTGATACCCGACGCGACGACCGATTGTACGAACCGGCGCTGAAAACCGAGGAAGACGACCAGTACTGGTAGCGTGATGACCGTTGCGTAGGCCATAATTGCGCCCCATAGGCGATTCTGTCCGAAGAACTGCTGGATTCCGAGCATGACCGGTCGATACTGCTGGCCCGGAACGACCAGAATCGGCCACAAGTATTGATTCCACATCGCGAGGAACAGAACGATCGCCGCGGTCGCGATGACCGGTCCGGAATTAGGCATCAAGATGAAGCGGTAGATCGTCCATCGACTTGCTCCATCCATCATCGCCGCTTCATCGAGCTCCTTCGGAATATCTTTGAACGACTGATAGAACAGAAAGATCGTAAAGGCGTGACCGAGGAAGGGGATGATCTGTACATGCCATGTGTTGAACCACGTCGGAAGGATCTCGATCGATCCTGGTCCGACACCGATGCTCGGCAGTTGCGAAACGATCAACATCAAAGGAAGCGCAGTGACCTCAAATGGGATGACGAGCAGGGCGAGGACGGCGGAAAGAACCCACGCCTGGCCTCTCCAGTTGAATCGCTGCAATCCGTAGGCAGCAAGACTATTGACGAAAATCCCAAGGCTCACGGTGATCACCGAGATCAGAAGAGAATTAAAGAAATAGAGACCGAGTCGGCTTTCTTGGAATATCTTCTTATAATTATCGAGGCTGACGTCCCCTACCGGAAAGAAGGCGCGCCAAGATTCAAGGTCTGCCGAAATTTGGGGGTCCGCCTTGAAAGACGAGCTCACCATGAACATCAGAGGACCTGCAAACAGAAAACTTGCCAAAGCAAAAAATAGGTATGCTAAGGCACGTCTGAAGATCAAAAGAGCTAGCTTCACGACTCATCCTTTCGTTCCGAAATCACTCGTTGAAATAAAGTGATGCTGAGAACCACGATGAAAAAGATGACCGCGACCGTCGACCCGTATGCGACGTCCTGCTCTCTATAGCCCGTTCGAACGGCATGGAAGACAAGGGTCGATGTACTATCATTTGGGCCGCCCTGGGTCATGACATCGATCTGAGTGAAAAGCCCAAACGCATAAATCGTCGTCGAGATGATGATGAACACCATCGTGTTACGGAGCCCCGGCAAAGTAACATGGCGAAACCTTTGCCAAGTATTTGCACCGTCCATTCGGGCGGCTTCATACAAGACCGGATCGATCGACTGTAAACCGGCTAGAAAGATCAGCATCTGAAAACCGGCGCCCTGCCAAGCGGACATGATAGCCACGGCGGGCATCGCGTACCGTTCGTCGTTCAGCCATGCAGGCCCGTTCACGGAGCCGCCGGCGAACCACTGGATTCCCTGGTTCACGAGGCCTTCGTCGGTGTTGTACAACAGGGTCCACATAACGGCGACGACGACCATCGAGGTGACGACGGGCGCGAAGTAGATCGTTCTAAAGATCGTGCGACCCGGGAACCGCTGATTGACCAATAGCGCGAGCAACAGAGCCAAGCCGCACTGGAGCGGAATGACCATTGCAACGAAGCGAAATGTATTGACGAGCGAACGATAGAAGATCGGGTCGGTCGCAACGATCGCGTAGCTCGTGGTGCCGACGTCGATGCTCGTGAGGCGACGGTATCCCTCGTACCCTGCACGAGACCGCAAGACTTTCCGAAGAGCAACGACACCGCCGTCGTCGGCCGCAGAACCATCGGTTGCCGGCACATCGTCTTGAACTTTCGGTATCGCGAGGATGTCTAGGGCTAGCAAACGTTGGTAGTTATCGAACCCGACGAAGCGAGTATCATTTGGACTGAGAAGACGCTGATCGGTGAAAGTAATCCCGACTGCGATCATGAAAGGAAGTGCGACCGAAAATGTCAGGAGCAGCAGTGCGGGACTGCAAAAGATCGGACCAAGCCACCGATCGTTCGACCGCATCAAGGAGACATCCGATGTCGGATCTGGAATCCGGAGGGTTCTTCCGGTTCGGTCCTGCGCGAAGAGAGCGGTAACCCGTAGCCGTCGTTCCTGATTATGTCGTACTCAATACTATCAACCGCGTCGTCGAGCGCCTCCGAGACCCTCTTGCCAAATCGGATGTCCAGCATCGCCTTTTCAAAGGCCGAGGAGATCTTGGGGTACGCGGGCGTCTCGGGCCGACGAACCGAGAAACGCTTGCTGAACTCGTAGAACAGCCGCCACTCTCCGCCGGTCCGGTATTTGTCGGTGAGCTCGGCCGCAGCGTCGGAGACCGGAACGAATCCTGCAGCCTCTGACAGGGCTGCGACCTCTTGGGGCTTGAGTAAGAACTCGATGAATGCGGCTGCGCCCGCCGGATGGCGGCAGCTCTGGGTGATGCTCCACTGCCACGACCCGGCACCTACTTTCGGCCCTTGGCCGAAGTCGACGGGAGGAAGGATCAAAAGGTCGTCTCCGAACCGGCGGTCGTATCGTTTCGCAACCCATGAACCACTATAGTGAAAGTCCGATTTGCCTCGATAGAAGCTTTGGTCGTCAAGGGAACGCTTCTGGACCAGACCTTCCTCATGGAGGCGAGCATACCATTTAGCAACCCTGATCGCGGCCGGACCGTTGAGAATGCCGTCGGCCCGGACATAATCGGAACGGTCGATGAGATCCGCCCCCGCGCTCTGTAGCCAGGGCCCGAAGCCGTACGAGAGCCACTCGCCGAGCATCCATGAGTTGATATCGAACGGGAAGCGAGACGGGTCTTTGCGCTTAAGTATACGAAGCATCTCCAAGAACTCATCCGGCGTGTATGGTTCATCCACGGTCGCGGTCCGGAAACCATTCTCCTCAAGAACCGACTTACGCGCGAAGATAGCTAGACTCACGTCAAATTGCCCGATGCTGTATATCCGATCCCGGAATACCCCTCTGGCACCGTCATTGATTTCCGTCAGGTTGTCGGGCGGCAGGAGCTCCGACAGATCGCGAAGCTGGCCGGTCCAGGCGAGGCTCGGTACCACGGGTTGATCGACCTCGAGGATGCACGGTAGCTGATGGGCGAGCGCGGCCGCGGTCACCGCCTCGGTATATCCGGCCTGAGGGAGGGTCTCATAATCGACGTGCCAAGTTGATTGACTAGCGTTGAAGCGGGATATGGCATCGAGGCTGGCCTTCAGCTCCTCGTCTCTTGTTTCGTGACGCCACAGCGAAATCGCGGTCTTCCCGGGCGGCGCCCCGGCTCCGCCCATGGGGACACATGACGATATGTTCGACCCGCAAACGACGGCGAAGACGAAGGAAGCGTACCATCGGGGTACTTGGCTCGGACCACTGACGGTTGGCCGGAACCCGCTCAGCATTTCTTCACGCCCCGACCGCGCGGGTCGAATCTCTCTCTACCACTCGGCAGGGGGAGAGAATTCGCTTTGGATGAGCTGGTTTCATGGCAAGTTCGGCGGCTCGAACGCCCATTTCAAAGTAGGGCAGAGCGACGGTCGTCAATTGGGGAAGAAGATTTTCGGAGATGACTTTATAGTCATCAAAGCCCACGAGGGAAATATCGTCGGGCACATGCAGACCTTTGGCATGGAGCAACAAGAGTGTTCGAAGCGCCATCTTATCATTGCCACACATAAGGACCGTGGGGGGATCTGGCAAGTTGAGCATTCTATCGATGATAGCTGGCAATTGGACGAATTCGGAGCCTTCGGCTTGGCTCGCGTCGACGCAAACGAGGGCTTCGTCGACGGGCATGCCCTTTTCGCGGTGGGCCTGAACGTACCCATCCAAGCGGAGCTTGGTCGCGATCGTTTCCGGGTCAAGGCCAAGGTGGCCAATTCGGCGGTGACCCAGTTCCAACATCCGGCGGGTCGCATCCAAAGCTCCGCCGTAGTCGTCAGGAACGACCGCCAGGAACCTATTGTCGGCTTCGAAACAGTTGACCAATACTAAGGGACAGGTAGCGAACGAGTGCTCGACTACGATTCTTGTATGCGACATAGACGCCATGAGCACTGCGTCGGGGCGCTGGCGTCGAAATTCAACAACGAGGCGGTTGAGCGCCTCCGCGTCGCCGTTCGTTTCGCCAATCATTAAGAGCCGCCCTTCACGAGCGCAGGTTGTCTGCACGCCCTTCACGATCTCGAAGGAGTCGGGTGTCGTCGTGAGGCTGTCCGTGATGAAGGCGATGAGGCCGGTTTTCTGTCCGCGCAGCGAGCGGGCAGCAGCCGAGGGGTAGTACTCAAGACCGTCCATCACTTTCTGAATGCGGCGCCGTGTTTCGTCGCGAACCCCTTCAGCCCCGCTAAGCATCCGCGAAACGGTCTTGATCGACACGCCAGCCTTCTTGGCTACCTCACGGATCGTTGGGCCGGTCCCCTTGGAGGGCTTGTCTGCTTGGTCCGACATAGCGAAATCATGCAGGATGTTGGCCGAGCTGGCCTACTTACGGTTCGATTTGGCAGAGAATCTGTCTCGGCAACTACGCCGACTGATCATGAAGGACCGACGATCGATAGACAATAGGCGGATGGGTAGCCGGTCATGCGACGGCCGAGTGCCGACTGAAAGTTCAAGCAGCGATAGCACGACCTGGTCTTCGTCGCCGCGGCAAAGATGAGTTGGATAGACTCCTTCAACGCGGGAACGCCGCACCGATTTCGACCCAAAGAAGGGCGGAGCGATGAAAGTGAGGTCCACGCCACGCGCCGCCATCACCGTGAAATGCGAGCGCGTCCATCGTATGAGGCTTACTTTGCCCGACTAGGTCGTACATTAATTGGTCCGCGCATTCCTCTAGGGGGAAGGAGGGGGGCGCGTTCAGTTCTCGACGGGGAGGGTTGGATAGGCCGTTGTCACCGCGATCCGCCACCCATCCGCATCTTTGATGAACAGGCGCTCCGACCAGCCCGTCATCGGAGCGATAGGTGGCGAGGTAGGCCGCTCGGTCCTTTTGCTGAATGGCATCGATGTTTCGCTTGAACAACGCACGGGCGGCGGTCAGGTCGTTCGCTTGGTGAGCGGGCACGACCGACGGTTTCGGGGAGGATCCGGCGCAGGCCGCCATGAGGGCAACGCTTGCGACGAGGCTCAACAGCGTGATGTGCATTAGAGTGGCTCTACTGTCCCGAAGGGGAAGTTCAGCTCGTCTTCGCCGGCCTTCTTCGACGGTCTCGCCGAGCAGCCGTCGGCCGCCCTTTTCGGGCTCTTCGGTCACAAGGGGGCGCCCTGCTCCCGCGCGGAGCGCAGTGACCACCGGCGAAGATGACTCGACGAATTCCGACCCGTACTTCCCGCGGGGCACAGTAGCGCTTGGAGCAGACTCGGTCACCCTTGCTTTCGGCTTAGCGGACGCATTTATTGATTTCGTGCGACGGAGAGATGCAACGCGTCGGCCCCGCGGCTCGTTCTTACGATACGGACCGTGGAGTTCGGTGGCTGCCGTACTGGCGACCTTCACGGGGTGCGCGACGACGACGTTCACTGACCGAGAGGATTGCAAGCGAGACGCACGGAGGGCCTTCGAGCATTGCACGGGGGCAGCGACCTCCGTCCTACCGGGCCGGTCGAACACGAACCTGGATTATGACGGACAGATCGATCCGGGCACGTTTCGCGATCCTCCCCCATTGGATCGCACCGACTGTGTTCGTGCCTATGAGCGGCAGTTGAGGAGGTGCGCCGAGCTGCCGGAGCGCGAGCCGGCCAGCCAGCCGTTTCCCGGTCGTGAAGCGCCGCCTCCACCGCCTTCATAGACCGCCGCCCATCATACCCAGCCGACCCCGGCGCTGCGCGAGACCTCCGCTCTTGCGGCGTCCTCGCTCACCGACGCGATGGCTCGTCGCCTTGTGGATGCGGCTTTGGGGCAGGCGGACGAGCTCGGCGTTTCGGTCTGCATAACAGGGATAAAGGGAGCTCAGATCTCGATGCCCACCGACACGAAAGCGCCCCAGACGCGGTTGTCGTCGAACGAGAATCCGGCTGGGTCGTCGACGTTGATGAAGAACTTGCCCTCGATGGTGATCGGTCGGAGCCGTAGTTCGACCAGCGGCGCCACGGTGAACTGGAATTGATCCGCGTCGGGAGCGCCGTCTTCCAGGGGGAAGAATACGGTCTGCAGGCGGACGCCCACGCTCGTGAACGGAATCAACGTGAATAGTACATCCCCGCCGAGCCGGACCGGGATGCTCTCGTTGGCGTTATCCGAGGTCGAAAACATCGCAGCGATCGCAGCGTCGCCTCGCACCTGGATGAAGATGAGGTCGACCTCTGCCTTCAGCTCCCCCACCACCGACACGGTGTCGCGCTGGTACAACCAGAACTCGTTGTAGCCCGACATCGCCTGGGCGTAGGTCAACGCAGTCTGCGCTGCGAGCACGTCGTCGGCGTTCGAGAGGTTGCCTTCGAGATCGGGAATGCTCGCCACCGGAATGGTAAAGCCGGCGCTGGCTTCGACCTCGAGTAGACCCAAATCGAGGTCGAAGACGCCCTTGAGCATCGGGTTACCGACTCGGAAGCTGCTCGCGTCCGCCGGGTCAACCGAAAGACTCGCGTTGGTGAGCGGCAGAACGGCCACCACGCCGAGCTTGCCGCTGGTATAGCCGAGTTCGAACCGTGGAGTCAGCACGGTGACATCGACGTCCGCCGCCACGGTGTCCACGGTGCCGGAGAAGATGCCGAGTTCAGCCTTGGCCAGGAAACCGGTGTCGGCGCTGTCCGAGTCGTCCGACGAAGGACCGGCGATGGAGACGGCGGGCGACAAACAGAGAATAAGAACGGAGCTCGAGATGAATTCACGCAAAGACATCGCCCCGCAGATGCCTGCTTCTCCGCGTGGACGCAAGTCGGTGCGGGCCGTCGCGACATGGGTTGGTGGCCCGGACCACGGACTTCACGGCACGTTCACCTTCACTATTGTGTGCGGTCATCGGCGGTCGAATTCGGCTTGTGCCGCAGTGCGTCGATCGATTGGTGGGCGGTTGGGCACCGAAGACGCCGCATTTCTTTGACCGCGGGGTCGTCGAGCCCCAAGGCTATGGGAGTGAGGGTCGGACGGTCTTACAAGCAACATGGCGTTCGGGACGTCTATGATGTCGTCGTTATCGGTTCCGGTATCGGGGGCCTATCGTGTGCTGCCTTGCTGGCGAAGCATGGGCACAAACGGGTGCTCGTGCTTGAGCGACATTACACCGCCGGCGGCTACACCCATGTGTTTCATCGTCCTGGGTACGAATGGGATGTAGGTGTTCACTACATCGGTCAGATGCAGCCCAAGTCGATCCTTCGGCGCGCGTTCGACGAGATTACCGACGGCGCCCTGCTGTGGGCGGACATGGGTGACGTCTACGACACGATCGTGATCGGCGAGGATCGATACGAGTTCGTCGCGGGCCGCGAGGCGTGGCGCCAACGCATGCATGATTACTTTCCAGAAGAGCGAGCGGGCATCGACGCGTACATCGAGCGCGTCCGAGCTGCTGCCCGGTCGTCGATGACCTACTTCGGAGAGAAGATTCTACCGGGCGCCTTGTCGGCGGTCATCGGCGGGGCAATGCGCTATTCGGCCCTCCGCCATATGAAACGTACGACGATGGACGTGTTGTCGGAGCTGACCCAGAACAAGCGGTTGATCGCCGTGCTGTGTGGACAGTACGGCGATTACGGTCTGCCGCCTTCGTCGTCGAGCTTTTTTATGCACGCCACGGTTGCGAACCATTATTTCGGCGGCGGCGCTTATCCGGTAGGCGGGTCGTCTCGGATTGCAGCATCCATCCTGCCGTTGATCGAACGCGAAGGGGGCGCCGTGCTCACCTCGGCGGAGGTATCGCAAGTCATCGTGGAGGGACGTCGGGCGGTAGGCGTACGCTTGGCTGACGGGGTCGAGGTGCGCGCCCACACCGTCATCAGTGATGCGGGGGTAGCGAATACGTTCGGCCGGCTGCTTCCTGGCGAGCTGTCGGAGTGGCAAACGATTCGGCGTCAACTCGACCAGGTCCGCCCGTCGGTCGCGCACGCGTCACTCTACCTAGGTTTCAAGGATTCGACGGCAGACCTAGGCCTGGGCAAATCCAACATCTGGCGCTATCCACATGAAGACCACGACCGCGCCGTGGCCGAGTTCACGGCCGACATCCACAAGCCGCTTCCGGTGGCCTATTTGTCGTTTCCGTCAGCGAAGGACCCCGACTTCGACCGGCGGCATCCCGGCCATTCAACGGTGGAGGTTGTGACCCTCGCGCCTTACGAGTGGTTTCAGGCCTTCGAGGACCGCCCCTGGAAGAGCCGAGGCCAAGACTACGACGCGGTCAAGCAGCGGCTGACCGAGAAACTGCTGGCCGCTCTGTACGCGGAGCATCCACATCTCGAAGCGGCTCTCGATCACGTCGAACTGTCGACCCCGCTATCGACAAGGCGATTTACCGACTTCGCACACGGTGAGATCTACGGTCTTGCACATTCGCCTGACCGATTCGAGCAGAAATGGCTGCGGCCACGAACACCGATCGGCAACCTGTACCTCACGGGGGCCGACATCGTTTCCGCCGGCGTCGGTGGGGCGCTATTCGGCGGGGTGCTCACGGCCTCGGCCATCCTTCGTCGCAACCTGATCGGTAAGATCGCCAAACGACGAGTAGCGGAAGACCCGCCTGAACTCGGCAATGTTCGGTGGGCGGCGAGGTAAACGCCCCGTTCTACCGCGATCGCTCGCCGGAGGCGGCCTCGCGGAAGAGCTCAATACTGACTACGCTCGGGGATCTGGCTCCTCTTGGGGCGAATCCGCATCGGCCGGTATTGCCGTCGCACTCTCCGGCTCTATTTCGGCGGAAGTTCCGGGTAACGCTTGGTCGGCTGATCTCTGCTCCGAGTCGTCCGCTTCGTCTTGCCCCGGGGTGGCTGTGTCTTCAGCTGATGCGTCTTCGGCCG
The DNA here is from genome assembly GCA_964519665.1 of uncultured Myxococcales bacterium. Lineage (GTDB taxonomy): Bacteria > Myxococcota > Kuafuiibacteriia > Kuafuiibacteriales > Kuafuiibacteriaceae > JANQQN01. The sequence continues at coordinate 2,761 of CAZFIV010000096.1, read as the reverse complement.
GGGCGTCCTCGGCTGACGTGTCTTCGGTGCCTGCGTGCGCGGCGAGCGGGTGCTCGGGCTCGTGGCCGTCGGCAGTGCTTGCCGCCGCCGCCTCGTTTGCGGCCTGGGCGGACGGCGCATCACCCCCGTTGGGCGGAGACTCAGGCGGATTCGTGGACGCGACCGCGATGCTGAGCTCTTCTTGACGGGCCTTGGTTTCGTCCTCGGTCTCGTTGAGCAGGACGATGGTCTCGTGGAATCGATTGCCGATCGTCCGCATCAAACCGATGGTCAGCGCCGGATTCTCCACCATCTGGCGCTCGTACTCGCGCCGGCTCAGCACCATCACGTCCATCGGCTCGGCGGCGACGACCGTGGCCGACCGTGGCCGATCCGAGAGTAGAGAGAGCTCGCCAAAGAGATCGCCCGGTCCGAACGTTCGGACAATGGGCCCGCCCGGTTCCGCCCCGTACGCCACGACATCGGCGCTGCCCTCCATCACGATGAAGGCTTCGTCACCAGCTTCGCCCCGCTGAGTGATGAGGTCGCCCTCTTCGAAGATCGCGCGCTCGAAGCCGTCGAGCCACAGCTTTGCATCCGGTCGGCGTACCAGAAGCGCGTACTCGTCGCTGTGGCTGGATAGGTCGAGGACCATCGGGACCGTCGCGAGCCCCTTCCTATCCACGAAGGTCTCGCCGACCGCACCGAATCCGATCTGGCGCAGAATAGGCGCGAATCGCGGGCTCATGGGAGCACAGAGATAAGTCATGCTCTTGGCGGCGGCCCAATGAACGCACATGCGAATCAGCCCCCGGAGAATTCGAGCCCCCGATCGATTCGAGCTCCGGAGGCAGAGCATGCTGCAGGCAGCGAGGTGGGCGCCGGCCGGCAAGAGTGCGCGAAAGTCAAAGTAGCCGTCGCCCGGCATTCCGCCCGCGCTGTCGCGGGTCACCCGGACCCCGCCCAAAATGCCCCCGGGCCCGACGGCGATCAGGTGCTCGGTGGTGGGTAATGCGTCGTACAGGTCGACGATCGCGCCGCTAGTCAGGGCCGGCGTCAGGGCCGGCAGATCCTTGTACTCTTCGACGTATACGTGGTGACGAACCCCCATGAGGGCGCGGATTTCTTCGGGCGCAGTGGCCAGCTTGACGCGAACGCTCATTGCCGGTCGGCAACCTAGCAGACATTGACGACCGTCGCTGGGGTTCGTCGAAGATCCGTGCGTTCGAACACTGCGCTCCAAAGGCTGCGTCTACTGCACGCGCGAGCCTGCAGAATGGGGTCTGCAGTCACCGAAAACACTGGCCTTTTCGGCTCGATAGATTGGCACGCGCCTTGGAATGGAACCAGGAATGAACACGCTCCTGACCAAGCCCTCTACGTTCTTCCGCCTTTGCATAACCTCGGCCATGGTGATGGCTACCATGGCCGTCACTTCGCCGGCATATGCGGACGACAAGCCAAAGACGCCTTCGTCGAAGATCAAGGCATCCGCGGCCCGATTGGCCAAGGCGGCAACGCCGAGGTCGACCCGGGCCTCGAAGTCATCTCGCCAGCCAAAGCTGTCGCGAGAGTGGGTGTGGCACAAGAAGGCCATCACCTTCGATTCAATGTACCGGCAGAAGAAAAACTGAGACGAGCGGCGAACCCGATATCAGCGAGTGCTGGATTGAAACGACGAGCCGATCGCCGCGAGGTGATGGCTTGCCGCCCATCGAGCCAGTGGTGACAGTAAAGTGTGACCATTCGAGCGATCGGGTACGTAGCCAGCCTCGGGCTTAGTATCAATGCCTGCGCCGGCGAGCAAAAGATCGACCCGTCGAGACTTTTCCCGCCCGGACGAACCGTCTTCCTTCCGATTCCCGTTCAGTCATCGTCCAACCACAGCCCGCTGGCCTACGTGGTCAAAGCGGACTCTGCCGTGGACTACGCCGCACCGATCGTGAAGGGAACGGTGACCACACGACAATCGAGTGCCGATATTTCCGAGGTGGTCGAAGCTGCGGACGGCCTCCGCATTGCGGGGGGCCTTGACCAGATTCGTTTGGCCGCCGGAACGAACGACGTGACCCACGTAATCGTAGACGCTCGGGTCGAACAGGTGCACGTCGTTCGAGACATCAAATACAACAAGCGATCGCAGTGCTGCGCCGATCGAAAACCTACGGTATCGTGTCGAAGTGGTTATGTGGGAGCGGTCATGGTCGGGACGGGCACGGTGACGTACGCCCGGCTCAGGAAAGCACCCGCGGGTGGTTCGAAGCGAGGGCGGCCAGGAGCGGTCGGCCGCGACGATCTCGAGGCGATCAAGAAACGGCCATTCGAAGCCAGCTTCTTCGCATTCACAGCCGAGTCTTCGTACCGAGCTTGCGAGTTCAGCAAGTAAGTCGGCTCGGCGCGACCTAGTGCCCCGCCCGACATCCAACCGGGCATGGTGCCGCAGTTCCGGGCGGGAGTGAAGCGCGCACCCTGGTCTTCGCCCGCGACACGTTGGCGCAGCCTACCTTCGCCTACCCTCCAGATACGCGCTTTCATCATTGGGGAGCCAGGCACAACATCGATTCTGCACCTTCGGTCAGCTTCGGCCACGTGCAGCCAGGCAAGCTGGCCGGTCAGGGGCGCAAGTACGCGCGAGCCTGCCCATGAATGAGCACAATTAATATCCTCCGGCAGGCGTGTTCGGGTTAAACTGGCAGGTAACAGTCAGCGGGAACGATTACTGAACCCAGTGTCCCGGTTGGGAAGTACGGGTCATTTTCGCCGGCCCTCTCCGCCGACGTTC
>CAZFIV010000095.1:0-29556 GCA_964519665.1 uncultured Myxococcales bacterium | reverse complement strand
CGCCCAAAGTCCGCTTCTTTGTCACGCTTCGCTCGGAGCAAGTCTCCTAGAGCTGGGAGGTCGGTTGCCCAACGGGCTGGGATTGACCGGTCTCTTGCGGGGGGATGCCGGCTATATTGCAGAAGTATTCGGCACGAAGCCGAGCAGCGAGAGCCCTTCCGGCGAAGCTGGAGCGGCGGCAGGCTTGCGGTTGCTAGTTGGGATGCCCGAAGAGCCGAGGTACTGGTTCATAAACGCCGGTGGTCTGATCCGCACCTACGTGCGGAGCGTCGATTCCGTTTTCGACGGCTTTGCCGGAGACTTTCTCGACGGATCCTACCGCGGAGGTTGGGTTGGAGGGGGCCTGGCATTCCGTCTGTCCTGGGGACACGTCCGTGTGCGAAGCTCCGTGGGGATACTCGGCGGAAATGACGCACTGGTGGTCCCCGTAACGGTCGAACTGCACGTGGGCTGGTCAAACTTTGACGGCGCTCTGCTTCGGCGGCGTTACATCGAACGCAGCAACGAGAGGTTGGCGAGCACTGCGACGCAGGCCGTTTCCACCCGGAGGATCCGGTCACCGAAGCTGATGCCCCGAAAGCCGGCTTCCTGAAAGGCGTCGACCTCGTAAGGCAACCATCCGCCCTCGGGTCCGATCGCCACCACGACCGGGCCCTGGCCCGGACGCTCGCCAGACAGGCGGTGCGAGGCGCTCGGATGACAGACCCACTTGTGCGGAGCGGGCAGATGTCGGGCGACGTCGTCGATGAAAGGGCGGAATCGGTCCACGACTTCGACCAGGGGCGGCCGGGTGCACCCCGCTTGCATGAGGCCGTCCATGATCAGTGGACGTTGCGCCAGTGGTTGAAGGAGCGGGCTCGACAGATAGGGCAACGCAACCCGCCAGCTCCTGAGAAGGGTCAACCGCCCGAGTCCCAGCGCGACGACCTCCGGCAGGAGCTTCTTCAACGACTTCGGCCGCGGGATGGCCACAATCAGATGCACCGGAGGCCGGGGTGGCACCGGCTCCGTCCAGGTGACATCCAGCTCCGAGCGGTCCGATTCGATGCGAACAACCCGGCCCGAGCCCTTCGGGCCATCCCATAGCCCCACCCGGAGACTGCGACCGATCTCCGCATTCAGGACGGTGGTCAGATGCTCGTGCCGGCGGTCGCGCACGATGTACCGGGACGTCCCGGGCTCGACGCGGTCGTCGTCGGTGAGCAGCAGAAGGTTCACGGGACTAGGAAGAAAGAGGCCCGTCACTCGTCGCGCCGGCTGCCGAAGCGGCCTGACGTATCGCCGAGGCGATCCCGGCCGCGAGCCCGGAGTACCTCACGACGGGTCGCGCCGCTGCGCGGGCGGTCAAAGAGGGAGGGCCCACGACGATGATGCTCTGCCGGGCTCGGGTCAGGCCGGTGTAGAGCACCTCGCGGGTCAGGAGTGGGACGTCGATGTCGGGGAGGATCAGGGCGACTTCGTCGAACTCCGAGCCCTGGGCCTTGTGGACGGTCATCGCGTGGGCCAGGGAGAGGTCCTGCTGCAAAGCCGCCAACGGAAACGGCTCGTACCCCCGGACGGTCGGGAAGACGGCCATCGAGGTGGCTGCCTGTTGGTCGACCGCGACCGACATCAAGACGCCGATGTCCCCATTGAACAGGCCTCGGTCGTAGTCGTTTCGGAGCATCATGACCGGCTCGCCGGGCAGAAAAGCGCCCGCGCCCGGCGTGCGGGTGGCCAGGCGATCGTGAATGGCTCGGTTGAGCGCGTCGGCGCCCGTGGGCAAAGCCGAGCCGCGGGTGACGGTCAGCAGGCGAAAGCGGTTGAGCCGGCTCATCAAGCTGTCGAGGTGCTCGATATCAGCCGCACGAAAGGCACCCTCGCGATGGGAGAGAATACGCCGCGCCGAGCGCTCGTAGCTCTTGGCGCTCAGGTGGCGCGCGACCCACGCATCGAGGAAGCGCCGCCGGACTTCAGGCGTTTCGGCCGGCAGCTGCTCGAACCCGGCGTACGCCAGGCGCCGGACGCCACGACGTATCGATTCGGAGGCGACGACCCCGTGTTGCAGGGCTCGGGCCGCGGTCAGGATGTCCGCCCCGCGCGGGTCGGCCGCGTCCATTCGATAGCTATGGGTCAACTGAGCCAAAGCCGCGGGGCCGGAGGTCATCTCGCGGTCTAGGTGCCGGAGGTCGCGAAGAACTGCGCCCGCGTCGACCGATGGGAGCTGATCGGCGTCGCCAAGCAGGACCAGTTGCGCTTCGGCAATCAGGCCGTCGAGGAGCGCATCCATCAGCCGCAGGTCGACCATGGATGCCTCGTCGACGATGACCACGTCGGCGGCCAACGGGTCCATCCGGTCGCGAGCGAACCGATCGAGCCGCGGACTGTACCCGAGCAGGCGATGAAGGGTTTCGGCGGCCGGCAGCCGGCTCGCCAAGCGCTCGTCGTGGTCGGTGGGTTCGGCGACGGTGGACAGACCCATCCTCAATGATTCGGTCAGGCGGTGCGCGGCCTTGCCGGTGGGGGCGGCCAAGAACATCCGGTCGGGCGATACGCCCAACCGGCCCAATGTCCGCACGAGCCCGGCGGCGACCGAAGTCTTGCCCGTCCCGGGCCCCCCAGAGATCACGGTCAACCTTCGTTGCGCGGCGAGGGTCACCGCGCGGGCCTGTTCGTCGCTGAGCGGGGCCGGCCGGCCCGCGCGCAGGGCTGGCCGGCTCTGGACGTCGTCGAGGGCGACCGATACCTCTGCTAAGGAGCGCACGTCCTCGGTGGAGCGGCGCTCGGCCAGGCCCCGCACCACGCGCTGCTCGAGGGTCCAAAGGCGGTGAGTGGCCAGGCTCTCACCGTCGAAGATCAACGGGAGGGCGGGCGCCTCGGCAGGTGCGCTCGGAGGGGCGACGATGCCTGGAAGCCCGCCTCGAACCAGTTCGGCGGCCTCGGCGGCGGTCGTCGACGCCCGCTCGGCTCCCACGAGGGGGGTGAGCCGGGCCTCGAGGTGCCGACGACCGACGTCGCCCACCACCGGGGTCCGGGTGCTGCCGAGGGTCGCGTCGACGATCACCACGATCAGGAGCGGCACCAGCACGGTCGCCTCGGTGGCCGGCTCCCGAAGACCTCGATCTTCGAACGCGAGCTCTACGAGTCTTCGGGCGGCGTCCACGAGCGCGGGCGGAACGTCGAGGGCCGCCGCCCGAGCGTACAGAGCGGCGTGCAGATCGTCGGGGCACTGACCGCGCGCTCGCAGGAACCGCTGACGGGCGGTACCTTCCGGTTCGAGCCGCGGTCCGAGGTCGATGCCGAGACGTCCGGTCTGCCGGTCGAGCCGGTCGAGCCGAGCACCGGTCACGAACGGACCCCCGCGATATCCCCGCTCGTCAACCGCTCGAATGTCGCTGTGATCGCTGACCACTCAGGTCGAGTGAAGAAGACCCCGCGCCCGGTCGGGTCGAACCCGCGTACAAAAACATAGGCGGTGCCGCCAAAGCGGGCTCGGTAGGCCTCCGCATCCTCGATGCCCAGCAACCGGACCATCGCCACGGTGTAGAGACTGGCCTGCAGGGCGTAGTTGGCCTCTACGTGCGCGGTCAACGTTTTGGGGTCGTAGTCCGGCAGAAGGTCGGTTTTCCAGTCGAGCACCATGACTCGCTCGTCGTGCTCGATGACGACGTCTATGAAGCCCTTCACGTAACCCCGGTTGGCGGTGGCTTTTGTGCTCTCGGGTACCGCGTACAAGAACTCCATTTCTCGAAGGATCCGCTGAGCGCCGGCGATGCCCTCGGTCAAGTCTACGTCACCCAAACGAATGGGGGTCGTCAGGGCCGTGTATACGAGCTGATAGCTATGTGACAGGTGCTCGACCCGTCGATCGTACCGCCGAATGCCCCGGCGAAAGAGTTCTTGGACATCGTCGCGGGCCGACCAGAACGACCACCCGGCCTGCCGCCGGATGACGTCGAGGTCGACCAGCTCGAGCATCTCGTGAATGAACCGACCCGATGCGGTTCCTCCCGGGAGCTGGTCGGAGGGCGTCTCGGCCCGGCTGAGTCGGTGCTCCTCGCCGAGCTCCTCCTCGACCGGCATCTTCAGGTAGCCGCCTTGCGTCTCCTTGATCCGGGAGTACGAGGTCATGATCGCGCCGCGTTGCTCGGTCTTGAGGGCACCGAGATCGGGGACCGGAAGCCGTTCGGGCCAACGCACCGAGACGGTGCCGCTCACCCGTCCGGGCGGCATCGACCGCCGTTGCCGGTGCGACGGACTTTTTTCGGGCAGACGCTCGACCTCGAAGCCTGCGTGCTCGGGATCCGCCAAAACCGATTCGAGCGCTCGGTCGATGACCGCATAGGTGCCGACCAGTCGTTGAAGAACGGGACGGGTCCGGCCGCCGTAGAACGGAAGGTAGAGTCGGTTCTTGGCGCGGGTGAGCGCGACGTACGCCAGCCGCTGGTCTTCCTCTTCGCGTTCTTTGATCGCGGCCAAGGGCGGTCCCTCGCCGAGGTGGAGCCGGCGCTGCCCATCGTCGTGGTAGACGTGCGCGAAGCCGGGGTTGCGATCGAGACCCCCGGTCAGGAAGACCACCGGCGCTTCCAGCCCCTTCGCCTTGTGCTGGGTCATGATCTGTACCGACGATCGCTCGGACTCGAGGCGCTGAATGTTGCCGTCTTCGCCCTCCGGGAGCCTCCGGCCGCCGATGAACGCGCCCAGCGTGTGAAGCAGGTCGGTCAGCGTGCCCCGGTGGCGCAGCGCTTCGTCGAGCAGGATCTCGAAGATGTGAAGATAGTTCGTGAGCTCCCGTTCGGAATCGGCGAGCAGGAGTTCCCGCTGGATGATTCCGGTCTGGCTCAAGATCTCGTTGAACAGGCGGGCCCATCGCTTGTCGTCGGCGAGGCCCCGAAAGCGGAACAGCGATGCGACGAGGGGGTGGCTGCCGCTCAACGCGAGGCCGTTGCGGGCGCGCTCGAGGGGGACCGCGAAAAACGGGCCGATCCACGTACGTAGACGTCGGCCCCGGTCATGGGGGTTGGCGATCGCGGCCAGGAGGTGTCGCACGTCTTCGGCCTCCTGGGTTTGGAACAGCCCGTCCTGCCGATAGAAAGCGTGAGGCAATCCAGAGCTCCGCAGCGCCCGCGCGGTCTCGAGCCCTTCCTTGGCGGTGCGGGTGAGCACGAAGATATCCGACGCTTCGACCGGGCGCTGGACGCCGTCGTCGTCCACCCACCGGCCGTCGGTGAGCAGGCGCTGGATCTCCCGGGCGATGCGCTCGTTCAGCGCTCGGGCGGCGGCGCTCGGCGACAGCGTAGCCCGTTTCGGCTCGATCGCCCACACCACGACCGGCGACGCTGGGCGTCCGGCGATCTCGAGGACTGGCGGTCGACCCGCGGCCGTCACGGGGTGGTCGTATTGAATCGGGCCGGTGAAGAACGGGGTCGGGCGGCGCTGGTCGAGGAGCTGATTGATGGCGTCGGCGAGCGCCTCGGTGGAGCGGTAGGAGTTGGTCAAATGAACGACCGGGCTCGCGCGGAGGGCCCCGCGATCGCTGGTCAGGTACGCCCGGGCATCCAGATAGGTTTCGACGTCGGCCCCCCGAAAGCCGTAGATCGCCTGTTTTGGGTCGCCGATGACCACCAAGCGATGATCCTGACTATCCGCGAAAATCCGGCGAAAGATCGACCACTGCACCTCGTCGGTATCTTGGAACTCGTCGATCAGGGCGACGCGAAAACGGCGGCGGAGGGTCGCGAGCAGGGCATCCTGCGCCGGCCCCTGGAGGGCCTCGTCAACCAGTCGGAGCATGTCGTCGAAGTCGAAACGCCCTTGGGCGCGCTTTTCTCGCACTACTGCGGCGCGGACCAACGGCAATGCTACTTGCACAATTGCCGAATCGAGAGGGATCGTCGATCGAGCGAGAGCGCCCAGCGCGTCATTGAGCTGAGCCAGGCGGGGAATGTCATCGGCCGCGGGCGCGATCGTGGACCGGAGGTACGGCACCAGGCCGCCGTCGGCCTGCCGCTTGTCTTCCTCCTGGCCGAGGGCGGCCAGCGCCCCCGCGGGGTCGGAATCCCGTGCGAAGGTCTCGAGGATGGTACGGAGGGCCTTGATCCGGTTGAGGAAAGCCTGAACCGGGGAGCCTCGAATACCCGCCCGCTGGAGGGTCGGCTTGAGAACGGCCGGCGTCAGCTCGCGGCGGCTCAGGTCTCGCAGCGCCTCCGTCAGTGCTTCTGGGTCGTAGGGCGGATAGATAGAGCCGCCCCGAGTGTGGGCCTCGAACAAGCGGTCGGTCAGCGCATCGAGCGAATCGGTCTGGAGCCAAGCGGTCAGGTAGGGGTGAAGACGAGCGTCGGTCGCCAGCACCCGGCGGACGACGTCGTAGAAGGCGTCCTGAAAGGCCGCGCGCCCGTCGATCAGCTCCTCCTGAAAGAGCCGGCCGTTCATGAACGCATGCTCCGTCAACATACGTTTACAGAATGCGTGAATGGTCGAGATCGACGCGGCATCGAACGACGTAAGCGCTTGGCGCAGGCGCTGCTTGGCCGTCTCGTCGATCCGCCAGCCCTCGGTCGCCGGCCACGGACCAGCCAGGATTCGGCTCATGGCCGACCGAAGGCGCAGTGCCAGCTCAGCGGCAGCTTTTTCGGTGAACGTGACGACCAAGATCTGATCGAGCCCGAGTCCGTCCTTCAGCACCAACTCGATCACCAGGTGTTCGAGGGTGTACGTCTTTCCGGTGCCCGCGGAAGCCTCGATCACCGCATCACCGACCCCCGTCAGTCGGTCCAGGACCTCGGGACGCGGCCAAAACCCGCTCACGGCGTTCCCTCTTCGTGGCGCCGCCGAAAGAAGGGGCCGAATCGAGTGTCGAGGATCTGCTGCGCTCGAGCCGGCGGGGGCGGCGGTGCGGCGAGGCCCGCCACCGGCCCGAATCTCGCCGGGCGGGCGGCGGCCAGAAGTGTCGTCCACCCGTCCGCCGTCGTGTCGCCCCGGGCGTGGGCTCGGTAGACGATGTCGAAGGGCAGCAGATAGTGATGGGGTTCGGTCCTCAGCTCGGTGATCAGCCCGGATAGGTAGCTCTGGGCTTCGTCCTGGCCGAAGGGGTCGAAACGGGTTCGAACCGCCTGGCCGTCCCCGTATACCGACCACACCGCGTAGGCGGCGTTTGCGGTTTCTCCGGCCGCGGAGCGGGTCACCTGATCGATGAACGCGCCCAATTCGTGGGTGGGGGCGCCACCTTTGGGCTTGGGTCGAGGGCGGAGCACCACCGACGCGGGTGGATGGTCGAGGCACGGCTGGGTTGTTCCTCGAAGCTCCAGGGGGCCGGAGTCGACCACTACGGTAACCGCGCTCGAGACCTTCGCCGCCCCCCGAATACCTGAACCCCGGCCGAATCGGATCGGGTCGAAAGGTCGGGGGCGATTCGCAAAGACCTTGCGCAGACCTCGCGACCAACCATCGAGAATGGCCAGGTGTCGCTGTCGATCGGCTCGTTTGAAGGTGCCGGTGGGCATGCGTCCGCGGACTTCGAGCTGGTCGGCGAGCGCGGAGTAGACGGCGTCGACAGGACGACCATCCCGAACGCTCTCCAGCAGGACCTCGCGAAGGAGCTGAAGGGTCAGCAGGGCGTCGGTACGAAAAACCTCGTCGACGACGTCGAGTCGGTCGTCGTCGTCCTCGTCGGTCCGCAGGCCCAAGGTGTGGTGGACCCAACCCTGCAACGGGTCTTCCAAGAACAGTCGCAACGCCCGCAGGGTGACGGTGTCGGGAAGGGACGCCACCTGGTCCCCAGGGGGGCTGTGCAGGCCGATGTGATGAGCGATCTGCCGCCAGACGGCGGGGCCGACCCGAGTCTCGATCGCGGCGACGTCGAGGCCCCCGCTCGGGCTCGTTTGCTCCACCAACGCTTGTCGAAGGCGGCGGGTCTCGATCTCGCGCCGCGCCGACTCGGAGGCGAAAGGGTGCGGCTGGCCGTCGTATCGTCTGAGCGGTGGTCGCGCGATCAATCGGTCCGCGGGATCGCGGTCGACGTAGGGCCGAAGGATCCGCAGCAGCTCGACCAGCGTGGCGGCGGGTGCGCGTTCGTCGCCGGATGAGGCGTCTCGGGCCACGTACGACAGGACGACCTTTCGCTCCGTGGCGAGGAGGCGACTGAGGAACAGATACTGGTCTCTTTCACGTCCGGAGACTTCGAGGGGGCGGCGATCGTGCCGGCGGACATCGAGGCTGCTCTGCTGGTCGACAACGGGGAACGCCCCTTCCGCCAGTCCGGGCAGGTAGACCACCTTGAGCGGCAGGTTCGCAGCGAGCCGAAGAGGCGCCACGGTGACCCCGTCGGCGAGGGGCTGACCTTGGTTCTCGTACAGGTCGGTGAGCGCCGATCGCATGTGCTCGACGAAGACCGGCAATGGCAGCGGATGATCGGTCAGCGCCTCGTCCTCGAAGCGCTCCAGGATACCCAATACCCGCTGCAGGTCGCGCTCATCCCCGTCTTCCCGCGGGCGAATGTAGGCGGTGACCGTGATTCTCCAAAGCTCCGACCATTCGGCGAGCGATAGGCGTCGGCCGGCCATGAAGCGAGCGTCCGCAATGAGCGACCGGGCGAGCGTGACCAGCTGTGCTGCGCTCTGGGTCTGGTCGAAGGCGACGTTATGGGGCAGGTACCGGTGGCCCGATTCGGAGGACTTCGCGAAGAACACTGGCCCCGCGTCGTTCTCGGCGGCCATGAATAGGCCCAATGCGAGGCGCGTGAGCCCCTGGTCCCAGTTCAACAGGTCTGCCTCGATGTACGTGCCGGCGTGGTCGTCGTGGTCGGCGCCGTGAACGATCGCGAGGTCTTCACACCAGGCGATCCAGTCGTCGACGGTCGACGCGTCGTCGGCGGGGCGAACCGTAGGATGGGTCATCAGGCGCAAGAGGTCTTGCCGCGTGAATCGGGAGGAAGGCAACCCGAGCAATAGCTCGACGGCCTCGATCACCCGAGATCCGGGGGCGACCGGAACGTCGAGGAAGTGGTGCGGAACCTGATGGTACTCTTCGAACACCGCGGCCAGATGGGATCGGTAGATGTCGGCGTCGCGGCCGGCCAGCACGATCCCGATGTCGCTGAATGCGAGGGCGCCGTCGCGGAGTGAACCGTCCTCGTCGGATCGCCCGGCCGCGACCTCCGCCCAGATCGACTCGACGATCGTCTCGACCTCCCGCCGGGCTCCGGGGCTGGCCAGCACCAAGAGGCTTTGGTCGTCGGCGGGGGCTGAGGGGGCGTTTTCGGGGTCGAGCGACGAAGGCGGGCGACGATGGAGAATGTCGTCCTGCAATCGGGCCAGCAGGGTGGTGGGGTCGGGGTCGATTTCGAAGCGGCCGTCGAAGTCGCAGTCCGTGAGTTGGTTGAGACGACGTACGTTTTCGCGCCCCGGTCGCCCCCAAAGTTGAAGCGCGAGGGGCTCGTCTTCGCTCACCGGGGCGCTCCACGCGCCGTCTCGTCGCGGCACCAAGCGGGCCCGGAGGGCCCGAGCCACCCGACCTCCGGCTGGCAGGTCTTCCCAGAACTCCAAACACGGGTTGGTCGCGTAAACTTCGAGTCGGCAGTGCTTGGACCACTCGGCCAAAACAGCTTGCAGGGCGGGCGCCCCGAGGAGCACGTCGAACACGAAGAGCGCCTCCGGCAGCTGGACGGGCGCGTCGAGGGCCTCGTCGATGGTCATCAGCGGAGGACCATCGACGGCCGCCGCGGCTCTTCGGAGCCGCCGCCAAAGGGCGGCCTGCCAACCCTCGCCGTCATCATCCCGGAGCGCGGGACCGGACCGGGCTTCGCCGTCGGCCCAAGCTCTCAGCATTTCGGGCCGGCTGACGGCATACTCGTCGTAGAGCCGAGACAAGTTGGCCGCAAGCTGGGCCCGTCGACGCTCGGCCGGACCGTCCGCGTTCAGGTAGCGGGCGACCGGGGTCAGTTCTTGGCCGTCGATGTTGTCGAGTTCGGTCAGCAGCAGATGGCTCAGCCGAGGGGGCGTCAGAAGGCGCAGTTCCCCCGTCACTTCGTAGCAGTGCGCAATATAGGGTCGAAAGTGTGCAAACCGCAGATTCGCCGCGATGCCGAGGCGGTCCGCCAGTTGAATCTTGAGATAGGCGCCCGCCAGCTGGTGCGGTACGACCACGGTGACCGGCGTGAGTGGTCCCCACAGCGACCGGACGTCCGACAGGTGCTCGGCGAGGGCGTCGACCAACATCGTCCAGCGGTGCGCGTAAGTGAGGCGGATCATGATGGCAGCTCGCGGAAGGGTGGACCGACAGGCTAACCTCGGCCCACACTGTGACGCCAGAGAGCGAGACACCGAGGGCGAGCGCACGGACGGATCGCGGGTCCAGTCCGATGAAGCTGACGGAGCCGACGGAGGCGACGAAGCCGACGGCGGCGACGAAGCCGACGGATCCGATGGAGCCGACGGAGGCGACGAAACGGTCCTCGGTCGTCGCCGTAGGGACAGTAGATGATGGACCTGAAGCAAGCAGACGCCGGGTTGACCGCCGGTTATCAAGCGCACCGGACCGCGGCGGCCCGAAAGGACCGGTGGTCGAACATCCTCTTGGTGCTGTTCATGACCGCAGCTGCGGTGTTGGTCAGCCAACGGTTCGACATTATGTCCTCGGGCGCTCTGCCGAAGCTTGGCACCCACGCTCCGGCGTTGTCCGGAGTGACCGTGGCCCGCGGTGATTCCCTCGATCTGCATGGGTACCACGGTCAGGTTGTCCTGGTAGATTTCTGGGCGACCTGGTGCCCGCCGTGCGTAGGCGCCCTGCCGGGCCTCGAACGGCTGCAGCGCGAGTACGAGGATCAGGGGTTTACTGTTCTCGGCGTCAATCAAGAGCCTGAACGGGTGGCCCACGTTCGGCGATTCATGGAAATGCGAGGACTCACTTTCCCTAGCCTCGTCGACCCCGGAGACATGCGGGATGGATGGGGCGTATCGCGGTATCCGACCTCGTTCTTGATCGGACGGGATGGCGCCGTTCGAAGAATCTATCGCGGGCCCGCTTCCGAGGGCCGGCTTCGCCGCGACATCGAAGAAGCGCTGAGCGCGTCGTGAGCCGGACTCGGCCCAGTCTCGAACCGTGGGCCGATCTCGCGCGCCTCGACCCTCAAGGATTGGCACTCCTCAGAGGCCCCCTGCCTCCGCAAGATCATTTGGAGACCTTGGTTTCGGTCAGCGCCCGATTGCCGCGAGGCTTGTTGCACGCGGAGGCGATCCACGTCCACGCGGAGCCGCCCGCCCGACCCCCGCTGGCGCCGGGGAGTGCTTGGTACGCCGTGGAGCGGGATCTCCTGGTGGTGGTTGACCCCGACCGGGGGGCTCATCTCGACGGTCTTTTGAGCGACCTGTCGGACTACGCTGCTCTATCGATGCTCGTGTACCGAGCGGCCGGTGAGGACCCGGAGCTGGGGCGGGCCGTGGCGAGCGCCGACGCCGGCCCCCCAACTCTTCGATGGGTATCGGCGCTAGGAACAACCGACCAAAAGTGGCGAGCTCTGGACGAGACCGCACCCGGGCTGCGAGACGAGCTGGCCCTGATGATTCAGCGGCCCTTCGAGGCACCGATCCACCTTCATCCTCATGTTAGGCCCGGCTGGCTGGCGGCGGCCGGCCAAGAGTGGGCCGACCAGCTTCGGGCCCGGTGTCCCGTGGAGCGGCCCTGGCTCATCGTCTCGTCGGGCCCCGAGACCCTAGAGCTCCTTTCTCCGTACGTGAGAGACCTGATGATGGCGCTGGGGCAATGGGCGGTAGAAAACCCCGAGCAGATTCGGGTCCCGGACCTTGTCGATACTTGGCGGGTAGAACCCGATGAAGATCTCGCAGGGATGGTTGTCCCTGACCTACTGAAGGGGCGGTCCGATCTGGTCGAGGAGCGTCGCGCCAACGAGCGGACGCAAGGGATGTTCGTGGACGAACGAGCCGGTGTCCAAGCTGGGTACGTGGAGTTGGGTCGTTTGTCGGCGCCCGATCGCTCCGCAATTCCTCCGGGAACGGAAACCACGGCGCTCGTCGCCGCCGGTGGGCCGAGGGCGCTTCGGGTCGCACTGGTCGAACGTTGGATCCAGGGCGGAGTCGCAGGCGTGTCCGCCGTGTTTTCTGCCGCTTTGAACGGGTCCGCTCCGGTTGCGCCGAAGGTCTTGGCGGATGATGGCGATGCGTTCGTTTTACCCGGCACCGACGCGTTGATCGCTCAGGCCGACGAGCTCGGCGTCGTTCTCGAAGCGCCTGAGGTGCTGGCCGTCGGGGGCCGAAAACAATCCTCAGCCAGCCGCTTGTTAGGTCTACTTCGAAGGGCGCAGCTATGTGGAGATCTGGACGACCGGATGCCGGTGTATGTGGTTTTCGTCCCTCGGCCTTCACCGGGCCAACCATCGACCGTCGCTGAGCGCCGGGTGGGCTTCGAAGCCAGCCGGCTCGTGCTGCGCTGCATGAATCCGGCCCGATCCGAAAAGGGCCCAGGACCAGCGCGCATGAGAAAAAACCCTAGTCAAGAGATTATGCCAAGACGGTTTCGTGCATAAAAACCGTCCTTCCCCTTTTTTTTGGCGTGCATGAAGGGGGCGAAACGATTAGTAGGCTGAGTGAGTTCTTTGGGGGTTATTCCGAGCTCAGCCCAAATTGGGGACCACGAAGGAGACTGCAATGACTGAGGGTAGTCCTGCTATGATGAATCCGAGTAACACTGTTCACACCGGGGTTGTCCCCGGAATGCATGATGCGTCTGCACAGGAACTTGTGCTGGTGTACGCCGCTAAAGTTCCGCCTCAGATGGAGCACTGGCTCCGTAAGCGTTCGATGCGGATGCACGTCGTCGAAAACATGACCGTCGACCCAAGCGAAATCCGAGGCATGAATGCTCGCTTCGTTCTGATCGACGTCGATGCGTTGGCCGTCGATTCGGCCGACCTGATCCGAAATCTTCGGGCCCAAGTTCCCGAAACCAAGATCCTAGCCATCACGGCCCGGGGCGACGAAGGTTTTGTACGCAGCTTGAGCGAGTCGGGCGCCAGTGGCGTCGTGGTGAAGCAGCCTTACGTAGCCGACCTCGTGTTTGCGCTACAGGCGGCTCAGGAGGGGCGCACTTACGTTTCGGGCAAAGCCACCGAGCGTGAGAGGGCCGCGGTTCAAATCACCGCCCGGGAGCGGGAAGTGCTCGAGTTGATGGCGAACGGCCACAGCAACCAGTCGATCGGTGAAAAGCTCTCGATCAGCGTGAAAACGGTCGAAGCGCACCGGGCCCGGCTGTTCAAGAAGCTCGGCGCCTCGAATGTTGCCGACGCGGTCTTGCTGGCGATCCGGACTGGCCTCGTGATGCCCTGACATGGCCGTTACTCGGCGATGTCGTCCATCTCGATGGCCTTGACGGCCCAGGCAGGTATCCAAACGCGGTCGACATTTCCGTGCCGAGGCTCCGGCACTACTGTGAGCGACATCCCGCCCGGCCTGTAGTCCGGGGTGACCCCCAAAACTTCACGGTCGTTCACAAGCCGAACCAGCACCCTATCGCCCACCGTGGGCGTCGGTGGCTTCCCGCTCTGCATCCTCACAAATAAGGCGAGGACCTGCCGAAGTGGGTAGCGGCGCGGGCCATCCTCCGTAACCAGCTCGACAGTGGTCGCATCGGGGTCGAAGGACGGTAACGTCCCTCGGCTCGAGCTGCCATCCACCGTGTACAGGATGGCTTGAGGGCCGCTGGGCTCGCTCGCCGACGGTGCCGCAGCCTCGGCCGCAGGGGCCGCGTTCAGCGGTGGGTTGGCGGGCTCGGTCGTGGGGCCCGGGTCGATATGTGGCCTTCGTTCGGACCGAGCGGTGAGCGGCCGAACGCCGATGCCGAAGAGGATTCGAGCCTCCGCCGAGAGGTCAGCGGGAGCACCGTCCGGAGTGACCGCCTTGTGGGGCTGGATTTCAGTATCGACCACCTCGGGCACCACCGAGGCGTCGTAGTAGTCTTCGAGGTACGCAGGTGCTCTCGACGGTGTGTACTGAGAGCTGATTTTCTCTATCGAAACGCCGCTGGTCTTGGCCTCGTCATTGGCGCTGAGGGGTACCTGCTCGGCAAATCCGTCAAGGTCGAGGGGGCCGGGGGCAGAAGCGCCTTTCGAGGGAAACAGGTCGATCCGCGCCGGGGCGACCGCGGTCGTGGGTTTTGCCTCGGCGGCTTCAGGGCTCTCGATGTGCTTCGGGCCTGGCCGAGCCCCGGCGATCTCGTCTCGGAGCCGTTCTTCGAGCGCCGCCATGCGCGCTTTGTCTTCGGCGCTCACAGCGTGTCGACGCCGCGAGGCGGCCAGCGCCACATACTCCTCGATCTGCGCGAGCGTAGCGTCGGTGTTACTCATCGCGTCCGGGTGACCCGTGAATGTCGAGGCTCAGTCGGTGCAGGTACGGCTGGCCCCCCATGCCGTGCCAGAAGGCCAGCGCCTCTCGGTTGTGGTCGGCGACGTACACTTCGACCGACTCGGCGCCATTTTTGCGCAGCCAGCTCACGGCATCGTTGACCAACAGTCGACCCACGCCCATCCGTCGCATCGAGCGGGTGACACAGAGGTCATTGATGTAGCCGATCCACCGGGTTTCATAGACCGGGCTATTGGGAAGAACGCAGGCGACCGAAAAGCCGGCCGGTCGACCCTCGAGCTCGGCGAGCCGAACTCGGTAGTCTTTCCGAGACATCGCGGTATCGACGTAGCTCTTGAAGCGCTTGTCGGCGTGGCCGGCCAGCGCAAAGCGGGGATCGAGCTCCACGTGCAGGTCCATCAGTTCGCGCCACATCGACAGCAACACCTCGTAGTCGGCGGGTCCGGCGTCCCTCACCACGGTCGATGGGTGATTCGACCCGGTCGCGTCCCATGCGAGCACGTCTTACAGGTAGCACGCCGCCTTTCACCGCGACAACCAGCGCCCATTCGAGGCTCGAGCGTATGCCTGTGGTCGGACGACGATGTATTCCGGTCGTGACCGCCGCCGGCACGCCCGCGCTCGCGCCTTATCTCGCGACGGCGACGCAGCTGAAGTTGGACCGTCCGGTTCACACTGCTTCGACAAGACGATACCTGGGACCTGATGTCCGTCCAGTCGACCGCAACCCTGCATGCACGCGCCGATCGAGCGGCGGCCACCGGCGAATTCCAGTCCGCGCTCGCCCTGGCTGCCGCAGTCCTGCACACCGCTCCGCTCGACCACCGAGCTCGCCTGAAGTTGGGCCTGTGCCTGGCCGCGCTCGGGCGGGTCGACGACGCGGTGGCCTCGCTGAAGGTGGTCGCGGAAACGCTCCATCACCACGGCTTCGTGCTGGCCGCAATCGGCGCGTGCCGAGATGCGCTGGGGCTGCGAGCCGGGGAGCCCTCGATCATCGATTCTCTCAAGGCCATTCACTCGGGAATTCACGGTCTCGAAGGGAGCTCGCGAACCCGGGTTCCGCCTCCTATGCTGCCCTCCGATGTGGACGACGCTGCGGTCGCCGCATGGACGGCCCTCGACCGGGACGAGCTGGTGAAACGGGCGGCCGAACGAGGGCGGGCCTCTCCGGTGGAGGGCGAGCCGGTCGCTCCGGAGGCGGTTCCGTTGTTCTCAGAGCTATCGCCGAGCGCGTTCATACGCTTGGTCACGGAGATGGGTTACCTGAAGGTCGGCGCTGGTCACGAGGTCATCAAACAAGGGCAGACCGAAACGTCGGTATTCATTCTGCTGGAGGGCGAGGTCGAGGTCACCCAGGACAGCGGGCCGGACAAGCAAGTTCTGGCTCGTCTCTCGGGCGGCGCGCTCTTCGGGGAGATGGCGCTCCTGACCGAGAAGGCCCGCCAGGCAACGGTTGTCACTACGGAACCATCCGAGCTGTTCGAGGTTCAGCGGCCGGTGCTCGAAGCGCTCGCGGTCGACGACCCGCGGGTCGCGGACGACATGGTTGCTTTCGCGCGCAAGCGCTTGCTCTTCAACGTGATGGCGGCCTCCCCGCTGTTTCGGCCTCTCGGTCGCCAACAGCGGCTCGGTGTGTTGCGGCAATTCGAACCGCGGGTCGTGGACGCCGGAGCAACCCTAATCACCGAGGGTCAACGGTCTGAGGGGTTGTTTGTGGTCGTCGAGGGTGAAGTCGAGGTTTCGAAGATCGATGACGGCGGAGATCGCGTAGTCCTGGCGTATCTGAAGGCCGGCGACGTTTTTGGCGAGATCGGAGTGGTCGAAGAACGACCAGCGATGGCCGATGTTCGCGCGGTTGAAAAAACGGTCTTGCTCTGTCTGCCCCGAACGAAGTTCAAGGCTTTCGCGGAGGCGCATCCTGGGATCTTGGCGGTACTCCAGGAGCTCTCGGGTACCCGGCGGGAGGAACTCGAGACGGCCATGGCCGATGGTATCGCCCTGGACGCCGACGACCTCATCATTGTGTGACGACGATGGCTGAGCTTGCGAACATCTTCGATGATATCGAGGGGCCTCGAGGTCCCGACCTCGACGTGACCGTCGAGGTTCACCGAACGGCACTAGGGGCGGAAAACGGAGTGGTGGTTCCGATCCCCGCTCAGCTCGTGAAGGACGGTCACCGGATCCACCGAGCGGTTTCTCCGCACGAGCCCAAACAGGCCGTGCGGCTGCGACTGCCCTCCGACTTTCCAAACGGGGGGACCGTCCGGCTCCGAGGGCAGGGTGGCCTGCCGCCGAGCGCGGGGCACCCCGGCGACCTGTACGTAAAGGTTCGGCTGGTCGACGGACCTCAGCGGCCGCACTGGAGCCGACGAATGGCCCTGGTCGGCGCTTTCCTGTTCGTGGCGGTGTGGACGATGCTCGCCGTGGCTGGAATATCGGGCTGGGGTTTGCCAGGTTGATCCGTCCGGCCGCATCGAGTTACCCCGCCGCCCTGTATGCGTCCCTTCATCGCGGCACCCCCGGCGACCTCGCGTTCTATCGCCGCGAGTGCGCCGGAAGCAGCTCCGTCTTGGAGCTCGGATGTGGCTTCGGTCGCGTTCTTGCCGCTCTGACCGACGTCGTGCCGGCGCGATGGGGGCTGGACGCGCATCCCGGTCTATTGGCGCTCGCACGAGCGGCGACCGACGCGGTCTTCGTCGAAGCGTCGATGCAGGACTTCGAGCTCGGTCGGGCCTTCGACCGCGTACTGATACCGTACAATGGCTTGTATTGCCTCCTGACCGACGACGATGTGCAGGCTTGCCTGCGCCAGGCCCGCGGTCATCTAACGCCCGGCGGGCGGCTGATAGTCGACGTCTACCCCTACGACGGCCCGCCGGAGGGGGTGGACTCGACCAACGATCAATTCGACCCGCTCGTCCTGCTCGAGGCCGAAGGCGTGGCCTACACGGTCTACGAGGCCTTCGCTTTCGATCCGGCCAGTGAGGTCGCAGCGGTCACGTATCGATACGTCTCCGACCTCGGTGCCGCTCACATCGACGGGGTCATCGAGCAACGGGCGTTGACCGAGACGGCCTTGGCGTCCCATCTCGCTGCCGCCGGCTTTTCGGTGGTCCGCTGGCACGGCGGTTTCGAGGGCGAGCCGCTCGACGAGGACGCGGAGCAGTGGACGATCGTCGCTGAAGTCGGATCAGGCGACGGAGAAGAGGGCTCGGTGAAGCGCTAACACGGCCGCGTTGATCTCGGTATCGTCGACCACGAGGCTGAGATTGATGTTGTTGGCGCCGTGCGAGATCATCTCGACGTTGACCCCCGCGTCGGCGAGCGCGGCAAACACCCGGGCGGCGACCCCCGGGGACCGACCGATGCCGTGCCCCACCACGCAGATCAGCGCCTTGTGGTCGGCCACGGTGACGGCACCCAGCGCCTCTAGGCCCTCGACCATCGCCTGCAGCCGGCCGGCTTCCTCGGTGGTCATCGACACCGAGATCTCCGAGGTCGACACCATATCGATATCGACTTCGTGCCGAGCGACGACCTCGAATACTCGGGCGAGAAAGCCGTACTGACCGAGCATTCCGGGGCTTTCGATGGTGACCACGCGCTGCCCCTCTTTGTAGGCGATCGACGTCACCGGCGTGGGCTGGTGACCGCCCTCCCGGGTGATGACCGTACCCGGATGGTCAGGGCGATTGGTGTTGAGCACCCGCACCGGGATATTGGCCCGGACGGCCGGGATCAGGGTGCTTGGATGCAGAACCCGGCCGCCGTAGCGAGCGAGCTCACCCGCTTCCGCGAAGCTCATCGCGGGGATGTTGCGAGCATCGCGGACCAGCCGGGGATCGCAGGTCATGACCCCGTCGGTGTCGGTCCAGATCTGGCACTCGTCGGCGTTGAGGCTGGCCGCGTAGCAACTGGCCGTGAAGTCGGAGCCATTGCGCCCCACGGTGGTGATCTGTCCGTCGGTGGTTTGACCGACGAAACCGGTGATCACCGCGACCTGATCCGACGCGACCGACTCGTCGAAGGCCGTCCTTATCAGCGTCTCATAACCAGCTACCGGTCGGGCGTGGTTGAATGTTGCGTCGGTGATGAAGCCGAGGTCGAACGCGTCGAAGGCCCGTGCGGCGACGCCCTCGGCGTTCAGGTGGTGGGCGACGGTGCGGACCGACATCCGTTCTCCGAAGCTTTGGACGAAGTCGAGGACCCGGGGGCTGACCTCCCGCACCAGCGAGATGCCCCGCAGAACGTCTTGCAAGTCTTGAAAAAACGGCTGGAGCAGGGCCAAGTCGCCGCCGAGGTCGGCCAGGATGGCCCGCTGACGATCGATGACCGGTCCTGGCTCCACGCGCCCGGCCGCGGCCCGGTGGGCCGCGTCGATCAGGGCGTCGGTGATACCTTTGTGGGCCGAGCACACCACGACCGGGCGTCGATCGAGGCGGTCACGGACGATCCGACCGACTTTTTGGACTTGCGCGGCGTCGGCGAGGCTCGACCCGCCAAACTTCATGACGATCACGGAATGGTCCCACCTCAGGCCTCCCCGAATCGTCAAGGTCCCGGCCGACCGTCGTCGGCCGGCATCATGGGTTTCGGACGCAGCGAAAGCCGACGTCGTCTTCCCGGCTGGTGGCGTCGAGCCACCCCCGTGACTCCGCGGAGGCCTCGTCGACTGGCGTTCGCCACGATCCGCCCCGGATGATGCGAGACCGACCTTCCACGTGCCACTGGGCCGTCCACTCGGCGACGTTGCCGACGAGGTCGAGCGCCCCGATCGGGCTCGCGCCGTCGGCGAACGTGCCGACCGGCGCGGTGTCGCTAAAGCCGTCGTCATAGGTCACGCTCCGGCGCCCCAGATCGTACTGTTTGCGGGCGGCCAGGTCGGCGACGTTGCCCGGGCGAAGGCCCCGGCTGAAACCTCGGGGCCCCCACGGATACTTTGAGCGGCCGCGCTGGGCCGCGCGAGCCCACTCGGCGTCCGTGGGCAGGCGGGCGCCCAACCACCGGCAGTACCGGTCCGCCTGGGCCCAGGTGATGCAGTTGACGGGATGGTGATCGCGACCGGGGCGCCCGTACGTGCAGGTCGCCAGGGTGTTGAGCCTCCGCTCGTCGCAGGCCCCGGCCTCGACACATCGGCGATACTCCAGAACCGTAACCTCGGTGCGATGGATGGACACCAGGGGCTCCGAGGCGAGGCGCCCACTCGGCAGCTCGACCCACCCGCCGGCCAACAAGGATGCATTCGACGGCAAAGCCGCCGACGGCAGCGGCGCGGGCGGCGGCTCCGAGCGTCGAGGCGGGGCTTCCGGGCGGCCGGTCAGGACGCGCGCCGCTCGCTCGAGACTGTCGAAGACGTCGTCTTCGCTGCATCCGCCCCGCCGGCTGACAGTGGTGAGCGTCGCCTCGGTTCGCAGGTCGAAGATCTTCAGATTGACCAAGCAGCGGCGTCCGATGTGGACCACCCGGGTCGCGAGGGTCACGTCAGCCGCGAGCGCTTGACCGATCTCGATCTGGCAAGATTCGGCGAAACAGTCCTTGTATGACGCACGCTTCTTCTTCGCGAGGGCCCGCCTCAGGTCCCCGCGCGGAACGACGCGGAAGCGGCCGCCTTCGCCCATCCACGTGGCCAGGGTATCGGCGAGGGCGTCGGCCGCCGACGGGTCGAGCAGGTCGTCTTTCACTTCGAGGTCGAAGACCGCCAGGATGCGGACCGGTTGGGCTGGGCCCGCCGAAGTCATGGACCCGGCCAGCCCGATCACCACCAACGCGACGGCGCCGACCCACAGGAGGGCGCTCTTCGCGCGCGGCGTCGGGGTCACAGCTGACGCACCAGCTCCCGGCGCGAGAACTCGCCGTAGTTGCTGCTTTCGAAGTTCAGATGCAAGGTGATGACGCCCTTATCGATCGTGATCTTTCGCTCGCCTTTGGCCTGCACGCATTTGTACGACTTCACGACTTTGGCGAGATACGCCTTGGTCTTCGGGCCCCGGCACAGGCGCTCGATGGCCTCGAGGGGCTCATCGCACCAACCGCCGAGGCTGTATCGCGTCTGCACTTCCGGGGCGAAGCTGTCGAAGTCGATGTCGGCCGCCATCTTGAAGCCGCACTCTTCCTCGATCTTCTTGACCTGTTTGTTCAGTTGGTTTTGCGCTCGAAAGCGACGCTCGGCATCGTCGGCGTGCGCAACGGCTGCCACTGCGGAGACCACCGCCGCGACCGATAGAATCGAAACCCACTTCAGCGCTTTCATTTCGTGTCCTCACACAGAGCCAGCTGGAACTCGCTCAACGCCTTTCGGCTCTTCAAGTCGGGGCAGGTGGCGGTGAGATAGCCCGTTCCGGCGTTCAGGAAATTGTCCAGAAGGTCGGCTTGTAGTTGGTCCCAGCAGTAGTCGAAGGCGACCTTGCGGGCCGCGGCTCGAGTCGGCTCGTGGCGCGCGTTGCTCAGCACCGATTTGACCGCGAGCTTGACCTGCGCGTCATCACACCCGGAGCGGCGCGATGCCTTCTTGAACGCGATTGCGAAGAGCCGGGCAGCAACGTAGTCGCTGCCCCGCAGGCGCGACAGCTTGCCGGCTTCGAAAGCGAGGTTGTCGTTGGTGGGATCCACGTTCACAAAGGTTTCGAGTCGCTCGCTGCAGGAAAAGCCGGCTGACCGATCGCGATAGCACTGTTCGAACGCTTCGAGCCCCACGCGGGCCCGGGTGTCCATGTATTTCTTGGACCGTTTGAGCAGCGGATGCTTGACGATCAGCTCTTCCGCTTCCTTCAGCGCCCGATCGAGGTCACCGGTATCACGGACGGCGGTCACGTGGCCGATCGCCGCAGTTTCGAGATACTGCTTCCACGGACCGCGTCGTTTGGATGGGCGAACGTCGAGCGCGTGCTCTAGGATCTCCTGCCAGCTCTCTTGCTGGGAGGCAGCTCTCAGATCGTCCATGGTGTAGGGTTGTTGGGCTTTGGTCGGGGCCGCGGATATTGTTACCGCGGCCGCGACCAGCGTCGCCGCAATCGATCGCATGGGTCTCCTCCTCCGGCAGAGTGCTGCCGAGCCAACTCGTGGGCCGCGACGCCTAGTGCTGCGGCGCACCTTGCCGATTCCGCCGACAAAGTTGGCCGTTCGCATAACACTGCCGACCCACCGGCGAGGTAACACGCCGATGGGAGGCCGAAAAGCCCCGCCGAAGCCGAGCCCGTCGAGGGTCCCCCGGTCGAGCCCGCACTAATCGCAGTCCGACTGAAAGTGGGTCAGCTCGTGCTTGAGACGAGCGTTCTCCTCTTCCAGGGCCGCGATGCGGTCCGTCAAGGCCGTCACTTTCGGTGCCAGCTCGCTCGCCGTCCAGCGGGGCGTGATGTGTTGGGGGCAGTTCCAGTCGAACGCTTCGACGCGCAGCACCACGATTCGGTCGAGTTGGGCGCCGTATTCCGGGTCGGTGACCTGCGGAAGGAGGTCGGGCCGGTCGGCGGCGGTCACCACCTCGGCTCGGGCGTAGAGCTTGAGCCGACGCTGATGTGGATAGTCGATGAGGAAGAGGGCGACCCGGTCGTCTTGGGAGACATGCCCTTGCGTAATGTATTGCCGATTTCCCCGGTAGTCGGCGAACGCCAGGGTCTGTTCGTCCAGCACTTTCAGAAAGCCCGTGGGGCCCCCCCGATGCTGGACATAGGGCCACCCATTTTCCCCCGTAGAGGCGATGTAGAATGAATCGCGAGCGGTGATGAACGTCGCCTCGCGAGGCGTGAGGGTCTGATCAGGGAAATCCGCAGCCGCCATTCGATCCGCTGAGTGCTTCGTTCCGTGCTCGCTCTGGGCAGCCTGAACCGAACCGGTGAACGCGATTTTCGTGTAGTGACGCATGGTTGAGCTCCTGGACTTGATAGTGGGGCTCGAATCAGGCACCGACAATAACCCAGTCTTTGGCGGCACTTGTGCGTGGAGCGCAATAATACCGACGGAGCGAGTGACCTCGGTCGTCGGAGTGACCTCGGTCGTCGGAGTGACCTCGGTCGTCGGAGTGACCTCGGTCGTCGGAATGGCGCTTCGAGCAGGCTAGCTTCCGAGCCACTCATGGTGCTCGAGGTGGATCGGCATTCGGACGGAGGCCGGGGCGGCGGTGGCTCGATGGTGACGAGGTCGCTGCTCGCCCGGGGTTGGCTCGAGGTCCGTTCACGCGGCGGTGGTCGGTTCGCGCGGGGCTCGATCGGCCGTGGTGTGCTGAGTTGGGGGCTCGGTTTGTTACTCGTCCTTGCCGCGGGCGTTGCCGAGGCGCAGAGCGAGCCGCCCTCGACCCGCCGCTCGCGGCGGGCGATCAGGAGGGTTCGTCCGGCGCTCAGTCGCGCGCTTCAAGAAAGACGGCTTCGGTTCGGCGCGCCGATCTTCATCCGCATCTTCAAGGAGAACAAAGAGCTGGAGGTGTGGGTTGAGCGAGGCGAACGATTCGTCCTGTTCAAGACGTATCGAATTTGCACGTACTCGGGTCGACTGGGCCCGAAGCTTCGAACCGGCGACCAGCAGGCGCCCGAAGGCTTCTACTTCGTGAACGCAGGCCGGATGAATCCAGCCAGCACCTTTCATTTATCTTTCAATCTCGGCTACCCCAACCGGTACGACCGGGCGCACGGAAGGACCGGATCCGCGCTCATGGTGCACGGAAACTGCGTGTCGATCGGCTGCTATGCGATGACCGACGAGCGCATCGAAGAGATATTCGCGCTGGCCGACGCGGCCCTGAGGGGCGGGCAACCCTTCTTTCGCGTCCACGTTTTTCCGTTTCGGATGACCGCCGAGAAGGTCCGACGGCAGCGGGCGTCCCCAAACTATCGGTTCTGGCTGAATCTGAAGGAAGGCTACGATCACTTCGAGACCCACCGGCGCCCCCCCAACGTCGAGGTTCGCAATCGTCGATATGTATTCGAGCGGTCGTGAGAGCCGGCCGATGGGCCGGTCGACCGACGGGTGACCGACCGACCGACCGACTCGCGGGCGACCCGTTGTCCGTCGACCGGTCGTGTGGGGGTCCCGTGGGGTCGGGAGGGAAGTCTGGTCACTCGGCTCAGCCGGGTAGAGGGCAGGCAGAGCCGAGGAAAACGACGAGGGGAGGACGGAGTGCTCAGCGGAAGATGCGGAACACCTGGGTGTCTCCGGCCCGGCCTTCCAACCGGTAACCGGCCCGACGAAGCGCCCGCGCGGACGGCGCGTTGTCGCGGTGCACCCGCGCGAAGATCGACCGAAGCTCGGGGCGCTGCTCGAAGGCCATCGTGGTGTACAGAGGGATGATCGCGCCCGCGATGCCTTGCCCCCAGTACGCTTCGCCCACCCAATAGCTGATCTCCGCTTCGCTCGAATTCTGGGCGCCGAATAGCAGACGGACCTGGCCGACCACCTCGCCGTTTTGCTCGACGGCCCGCACATCGTGGTGCGTCATCTCATTGGAGACGCGGATGAGGTCGGCCGCCACGCTTGCTGTCAGTGGCGCCGGATAATCTTCGGGCAGATATCGCCACATTTGCGGATTGTCGAGGAGCTCGACGTACCGCTCGACGTCATCTTGGGTCCACGGTCTCAGCTCGAGAGACGATGCTCGGCGTTTCCATTGAATGGCGGCGTGGTGGGCGACCGACACACCGCGCGGAGCGAGCGAGCCGTCGCCGTCACCGGTGATGTCGTCAATAACGTGCTCCGGCACCCACCCGATCTGAATCGGGTCGTAGGCGACCGGAATGCGCGATGCCTCGCACAGCTCCAACTCCTCGCGGGTCAGCGTTCCGTCAGAGCGAAGCCGGCCTGGGCGTGTGACGCGCTCCAGAATCAGCTCGTCAGCATCCGGTGCCACACGGAGCGGCCGCATCTCGAGGTGCAAGGGGTAGGCGCGCTGCTCGCCAGCTTTGCTAATCGCGAAAGACATGCCGCAACCCTGCGTGAACGACACGGATTCGTCAGCTATTCTTACTGATGAAAATCGCACCGCGTTAGGTCGAGAAATTCGACGGATGGACCGGCTTATGGAGATTCTTGCTGGTCTAGGTGGCTCCATGAACGCCTCCGCTGAGGCGCGCCTAGGGCTTTTTCGGAAGGCGACACCCGCGGTCACCATTCCGACGGGTCGCCCTCAGTGATGATCCTACCGGGGCGGACGAGACGCCAAGCAGCTCGCGATGCGTCGTTCGAACAGCGACGCGAGCACGATGGCACGCCGAGTTGCATCGTATCCGGTGATTCAGACCGCTCGGCGCAATGGGCATTGGCCGAGAGCACGAAGAAGTTGCGAAGGCCGTCATGAGACACCGGTCTTGGCTGCTTCGAGTGCGGGCAGCGGGGAAGAGTATTCCACTGAATACATTATCGTAGCGTAGATGGTCATTTCTACGGTTCGGATGATGGGTTCGGATGATCGTTGGGCGTTTAGTGCCTTGACGTCCGTTCCGCTGGTTGCACTTTACGGGCGGAGCCCGGTTAGAGAATCGGTGCCAGAAAGGAGTCGTGATCATGAATCTGATTCGTTGGGAGCCCTGGCGTGAGCTGGAGCAAATGGTTAATCGCATGAATCGTGTATTCGGTCCCTCCGAGGCCCGCGGTGTACCGTCCGCCATGACTGCGACCGACTGGATCCCGGCCGTCGATGTTGAAGAAGATGCCGAAGCTTATGTCATTCGCATGGAGCTGCCGGGGATCGACAAGAAGGACGTCAAGGTCACCGTGAAAGACGGAGCCCTGTCGGTTTCGGGCCGCCGATCGCAAGAGAAAGAAGAGAAAGGGAAGCGCTTCCATCGAGTGGAACGTAGCTACGGTACGTTCATGCGCTCCTTCACGCTTCCGGAAGACGTCGACGAAGACAAGATCCAGGCCGAGTCGAAGGACGGCATGTTGTTCTTGACGATGCACAAGAACCCCGAGGTGAGACCGAAGGCCATCGACGTACCGGTCGCCTAAGACTCTACGAAGGGTGTCCGGCCAGTCGTTGCCGACCTGCATGACGACCACCAGTGCCCACGATGCTCCGAGCCCCGCGGTGGGGAGAACGCGATGAGGGTTTGACCCCCCCCCGGGCGAGCGGTTCTGGCGCGAGCGTCATCAAGGATTGCGGAGAATCGTCGATCATATCGGCCCGATGGGCTTTGAGCAGAAGCTGAATCAAGCCGCGAACCTGGCGCGAGCCGGGCGATTCGATGAAACCGAACACGCCTGTCGTCAACTGCTCAAGAAGAAGCCCCAGAGCTTCGATGTGCTGCAGCTTCTCGGTCTCGCCCAGGCTCGACAGGGTCGAGCCGCCGAGGCCATTGCGACGTTTAGGAGGGCGGTCGATGCGGACCGTCGCCATGCCGGCGTCCGCAACAATCTGGGCAACGCGTTGATGGACCTGGGCCGCCTTCAGGAAGCGCACGACGCGTTTCTGAGGGCAACCGAACTTGCGCCGACAACGGCCGACGCATATGTCGGGCTCGGCCGAGCTCGCATTCGGCTCGGGCGGTTCGAAGACGCGAAGCGAACGCTCGAGCGGGCGCTTCGTTATGCGCCCACGCTCGTCGAAGCTTACGATGCACTCGGCTACTGTCTCATGCGGGTGGGCCAGCTCGAGGCGGCTACCCAGCACCATCTTCGGGCATTGGACCAGGATCCGCCGGTGCCGTCGGCTTTCGTTAATCTATTCAATACCCTCATGTTCCGCCAAGTGACAGACGACGCGCGGCGGGTGGCCGAAGCGGGCGTCCGTGATCTTCCGCCCGCCTCGCCGCAGACAGCGGAGCTCGAGGTGGGCTTGGCGAAGCTCGCGTGGATCGAGGGGCGTCTCGATGATCTGCAGGTGGCCCTCGACGCCTCCGAGTCGATCCTCACGTGCTTCGATGACTATCCGAACGTCGACAACCTCCGGGTGTTCCATCGGTATTTACGCTGGCTGCTCGGCTTCCGTCGGCACTATCGAGGTGACGCCTACGGCGGAGAGCCAACGAAGGCACTGTTCTTCATCTCCGAGAGCCACGGCTTTGGCCCGTCAGAGACCGTGGTGTGCCTCGATGACGAGCCCCGGCGGGTCTTGACGATCCTCGTGACGGGGTGCAAGGCCTTTCACCTGGGTCGAACCGAGGGCAACGAGTACCAGGCCAGCGTGCGGGCGGCTCTTCGCGCCATTCCCGAAGGCCATCCGGTCGTGTTCGGTTTCGGGGAGATCGATTCTCGCGCCGACGAAGGCATCATCAAGGCGCACCACACGAAGGGGCAAGACTACCGCGAAGCGGTGCCCCCCATGGTCGATGCCTATGTCAAGTTTGCGGTGGACGCAGCCCGAGCGAAGCAACATACGCCGTTGTTTTACGGCGTTCCGGCGCCGAGCCCGCAGGTGACCGCCCGATGTGGGCCCGACCACTGCGAGCTCCTGGTGTCGGTCATCCGGACCTTCAACGAATCGCTCCGCGGCGCGTGCGAACGCTACGGTAGCCGGCTACTCGACGTTTATGCCCATACGGTCAACGCGGAAGGGACCGCGGCGGCCGGTCATCACGTCGACGATTACCACGTTCATCCGGAGACCTTGAGGGCCATCCTACAGCGCGTGTCCCGTCGGCCCTGATGGCTTAGGTCTCAGTGACGACAGTGCCCGCGAAAAAGCCACCGCCGGGAACAGCCGAGTCAGCATGCGGCGCGCGCCGTCGTATCGCTGCCCGCAAGCTGGACAACTCGGGTCCGGGGGGGCGCTGGCTTCGATGACCCGTTCGTGCTCGCACTGCGGGCATTCAAAGCCGTATCGTGTTTCGCGGAGCGGAACATCATCATACCTGGAGCACCGACCGAGCATGCCGGGACGCGACGTTGGGCATGAGACGGATTCGAGACCTCACGCCCGGGGCACACGCCGCCCGACCCCTTCAAAGACACCGCATGGGTGGTCGCTACAGTTGACCACCTCTCTGTTGGACGATCGCCTCGAACCTGGTGCCGTCGATGATTTCGGTGCCGAGTTTGCGGGCTTTTTGGGCTTTGGACGAAGTCGAGTCCGGGTCGGCCAGGACGAGGTAAGTCAGACCCTTGGTGACGGCCGACCGCACGGTGCCTCCGTTCTTTTCGACGATGTTCTGAAGCTCTTTTCGGGGGCGGGTCTGGGCGCCCGAGAAGCAGAACGAGAGGCCGGCCAGCGGGCCGCCATCGGCAGGCTTCGTCGGAACGACGCCGACCTCGGCGAGGCGCTGGATCTCCTCGGCCCGGCCTCTCAGGCCGGTCAGGATCTTGTCGGCCTTGATGGCGCCGAGCCCCTCGATGGCCGCCAGCTTTTCGTTGGTGGCCTCGAAGATCGATTCGAAGGTGTCGTACCCGGCGCCGACCAAGAGCTTGGCGGTTTCCTTCGATACCGCGGGGACGCCGAGAGCGGCGATGAAGACGTCGATCGGCAGGCGTTTTTTCTCGGCCAGTGGGTTCAGCAGGCGCTCCGCGGAGACCTCCCCGTAGCCTTCGAGGCGGGTCACGTGGTCTTTGGTCAGGCGATACAAGTCCGCCGGCTCTTTGACCAGGCCCGCGTCCATGAAGCGGAGAAAGGTCTTTTCGCCCCACTCGAGGAGCCCGAGATGTTTGACCCAGGTCTTGAGTCGGCCGAGGCGGCGAGCCGGGCAGTCGAGGTTGATGCACACCAAGTATTCACCATCGACCTCGACCGGCGTGCCGCACGCCGCGCACCGTTCGGGGGCCGTCTCGCGAGCGCCCCCGTCGACCACGACCTTTTCGACGTAAGGAATGACGTCGTTGCGCCGGGAGACGAGTACCTCGTCGCCGACGCCGATCCCGAGGGCGGTGACGTTGGCGAGGTTGTGAAGGCTGGCTTGCCGAACCTCGGCTCCGGCCAAAAAGACCGGATCGATCTGGGCAATGGGGGTGATGCGTCCGGAGTCGCCCGTGCTCCACAGAATGGCGCGGAGAGTCGACACCTGCATCTCGTTGCCGAACTTGAACGCCACTGCGGCCCGCGGCCGGTGGTTGAGCTCGCCGAGGAGAGTCGCGGTGTCGAGGTTGGCGGCTCGGACCACCAGGCCATCGATGTCGTAGTCGAGCGCGGCGCGGGCCTCGGCTTGGTAGCGGTCGTGCTCGGCCTGGATGGCCTCCAAGTCTCCAAACTTGACCGCGGGGTGTTCGAAGCCGTGCTGATCGAGGAAGGCTAGCTTGTCTTGCTCGCGAGCGAGCCCCTCGACACCTTCCAGGTCGTAGAACAGGATCGTCAGGAGCCGGCATCCCGGTAGGAGCTTGGCTTCCTTGGTCCGCGCCACGCCGGAAGCCGTATTGCGCAGGCTCTTGATGCGGTCGAAGCTCTTGTCGGCCTTCTGCTTGAGCTCTTCGAGGGCGGGGGCGTCGCTCTTCTTGAGAATGATCTCGCCGCGGACCGAGACTCGGCCCGAAAAGCCGATGCAGGCCGGGACCCCCTGCATCTGCAGTACATTGGGGGTGATGCGTTCGCCGATCCGCCCGTCGCCGCGGGTGATCGCCGCCGCCACCGCGCCCTGGTCGTACACGACTTCGATCGAGATGCCGTCCAGCTTTTCGGTCATGGCCAGGTCGCCGCGGATCGCCGGCTGACCGGCCGCGGCCGCGAGCTCGTCGCAACGGGTCGACCAAGCCGCCAGTTCATCAGCGGTATTGACCTTGTTGAGCGAACCCATCGTAATCTCATGAGACGCCTTCGGCCATTCGAGACCGCGGGCCGGTGGCACCTGCACCAAGGCCGGATGGTCGGGTGCCGCCCGCTGAAGCGCCAGGTATAATCCCTTATAGAATTTCGGGTCCGGCGTGACGCCGTCGTAGGCCGCGGTGGCCGCCGAGACCAGTTGAGCCGCCAAGTCGTCGATATTTTCGCGGCGTCGCAGGCGCTCGGCCTCGCGTTGCGCCGCAATATCCACCTCATCGGTGACCTCGGTCCCCGTTTCCACCGATGTGCCAACTTCCGCCAGCACGGGGTGATCAGGGGCGAGCGAGCGCAGTTTGTCTTCGAGGGCGTCGAACTCGGCGTCGGTGATGGCGGCATCACCTTGGTAATACAGACGCCGGTGCTCGCGGATCTGCTCGGCGAGGGTTTCGACGATCTGAGCTTCGCTCATGACCCCTGACGCTAGTCCGAGCGCGCGCTCCGGGCCAGCCTCAACGCGGAGCTGGACCGTCAACAACCGAGGGACACTAGGAGACTTGCTCCGAGCGAAGCGCGACAAAGAAGCGGACTTTGGGCGCTCCG